>NZ_JBHVDH010000020.1:0-146165 GCF_042802855.1 Streptomyces sp. NPDC057445
GGGCCTGCACACGCAGGCCCGACGCCCCTTTCCTTATGTCCCGGCAGGGGACGTTCGGACGGCTGCCCGTCAGCTCTGGGGTGCCGCCGGTGCCACGCCCGCCAGGATCGTCGGCTCGACCGACTCGTAGCTGTGCTGCTGGTCCGAGGCGTCGCGGGGGAAGAGGACCGTGCCCAGCCAGCCGGCCAGGAAGCCCAGCGGGACCGAGACGAGGCCCGTCGTGGTGAACGGGAACCAGTTGAAGTCGGACTCGGGGAAGACGGCCTGGGGGGAGCCGGAGACCAGGTTGCTGCCCGTCATGAGGAGGATCGCCGAGAGGGCGCCCACGATGAGGGTGCTGAGGAGCCCCCGGCGGGTGTAGCGGCGCCAGAAGAGGCTGTAGACGAGGGCGGGTGCCACGGCCGATGCGCCGATGCAGAAGGAGAGGGTGACCATCGCCTGGAGGTTCCAGTCGCGGGCGGCTGCCGCGAGGGCGATGGCGGTGAGGCCGACGACGGCCGCGGCCGAGCGGGCGACGGTCATCTCGGTGGAGTGCTTCAGCTTGGTGCGGCTCAGGCCGTGCGCGATGAGGTCGTGCGCAAGGGTGTTGGCGCAGGCGAGGGTGATCCCGGCGACCGAGGCGAGGAGGGTGAGGAAGACCGCTGTGGCCACGGCAGTGAACAGCAGGCTCTCCAGGGCGGTTGTGTCGGCGCCCAGCAGGGCCTGACTGACCTGCAGGAATGCGGTCTTGCCCTGTGGGTCGCCCGCGACGAGACCCTTGTGTCCGACGACGGCGGCCGCGCCGAAGCCGATCACGGCGAGGAGCACACAGGTCACGACGACGGTCGAGATCGCCCAGGACATCGAGCGGCGCACGGCGGTGGCGTTGCGCGAGGTGAACATGCGCATCGTGATGTGCGGCAGCACGGCCGCGCCGAGCACCACCGTCAGCTGTGCGCTGATCATGTCCGCTCCGCCGTCGAACTGCAGTCCGGAGGCGAGGTAGGCGTCTCCCGCTCCGCTGCCCTTGGCGGCGGCGTCCAGCAGCGTCGGCAGGCTGAAGTCGAAGCGGTTCAGGACGAGTACGGCGATGAAGGTGGCGGAGCCGAGCAGGACGACGGTCTTGACGATCTGGATGAAGGCGGTGCCCTTCATCCCGCCGATGGCCGCGTACGCGATCATCAGTATGCCGAGGAAGACGATGGACCCGGTCTTGAAGCCGTCCGCGTCGAAGCCGAGGACCATGGCGAGCAGATCGCCCGCGCCCGCGAGCTGGAAGACCATCAGTGGCAGCAGCGCGGCCAGGGTGACCAGGCACGCGGTGATCCGCACAGCGGGTGCCGGGGCGCGGCGGGTGAGGACGTCGCCCATGGTGAAACGGCCCGCGTTCCGCAGCGGTTCCGCGAGCAGGAACATCATCAGGACCAGGGAGAGCACGGTGCTCAGGGCGAGCGTCAGTCCGTCGTAGCCGACGAGTGAGATGACGCCGATGGTGGCGAGCACGGTCGAGGCGGAGATGTAGTCGCCGGCGATGGCGAGGCCGCTCTGCACGGGGGAGAGGGAGCGGTAGCCGGTGTAGAACTCGCCCAGGTCGTCGCGGTCGGGTCCGGTCATCACGCACAGCAGCAGCGTGACCGTGATGACGGCGATGAAGGCGACGAACGACATGGTCTGGGCATCGGAGTTGAAGCCGCTCATGCGCGCAGGCCTCCCGTCGGCTGGTCCCATCCGTAGGGGCGGGAGCGGTTCTGGCGCCCCTGGCGGGCTTCGGGTCCCTGGGCGGCCTCGGCCGCAAGCTCTGCCTGGTGCCGGATCGTCGCCGCGAGCGGGTCGACGCGTTGGCGTGCGATGCGTTCGTAGACCGCGATCGCGGCCAGGGCCACCGGCAGCGTCAGGAGTCCCAGCAGCAGACCGATGGTGAGGCCGCCGGTGATGCGGCTGCTCATCAGGCCGGGTGCGTAGCCGGAGAGCAGGAGGAACAGGACGAAGTAGCCGAGCGCGGTGAAGGTCGCTACGCGGCGCAGCCTGCGGTAGCCGGAGCGGAGCCGGTGAAGATCGCTGTGGGGGGCGGGTGCGGGCACGGGATCCGGTGGTGGCGCGTACCAGTTCTGCCCCGGCGGGGCGGGGGGCTCGGGGAAGTACGGGTCGTACGACATACTGCGGCTCCTTGCGGCGGCCCTCGCGGACTGGGGGTCCCCCCATGCCGGCGGGCGTGGGGGAGTCGCGGTGGAACCGCGCACGTTACTTGCCGGTAAGGGTGTGGCGTAAGAGGGGCACCGACTGTTCGGTATGTCAGTTCGGCAACAGTCGGGTCACGTGAAGGTGCGCAGGTCACCCATCGATACGGAGCATGTGGGTCCGGTTACTGAGAGGTCCCGGGGCGGCAAGTCGGCGGCCCGCCGCCGGGCTTGCGCAGGCAGCGCGGCCGGTGGGTCGGACGTCGCCGTACCGCCGTGCACAACCGCCCCGCCGTACGCGGTCATTCGTGGTCGCCGAGTACGGGGAAGCGGCGCGGCGCGAGGAGGAGAAGGACCAGCAGCGCCAGTCCGGCCGCTCCCGCCGCACCCAGGTACACATAGTCCACCGCCGTCGCCACCGCCCGCCGGAGATGGTCGTGTCCTGACCCGTCGGCCAGGGAACGGGCGACCGGGTCGAGGTCCCCGGAGCCGCCGAGCCGGGATGCCAGCACCGCGTTGGCGAGCGCGCCGAAGAGCGCGGCGCCGACGCTCTGGCCGACCTGGCGGCAGAACAGCACGGACGCGGTCGTCGTGCCGCGCTCTGCCCATGGCACCGTCGACTGGACGCCGACGATCAGCGGCAGCTGGAAGAATCCGAGTGCCGCCCCGAGCAGCAGCATGACGAGTGCGGGCTGCCATGCCTCCCCCGGATACGGGAGCAGCGGGAACGCCAGCAGGACCAGCATCGCCGCGCCGATGCCGAGGGCGGCGGTGTTGCGGAAGCCGATGCGCCTGTAGACGCGGTTCGAGTATGCCGCGCTGACCGGCCAGCTCAGCGTCATCACGGACAGCACGAACCCGGCGGCTGTCGGGCCGAGTCCGAGCACCGACTGGGCGTATGTGGGCAGGAAGACCGTCGGTGCGACCATCAGCAGACCGAGTGCGCCGAGCGCCAGATTGACCGCGGCGATGGTGCGGCGCCGCCATACCCAGCCGGGGATGACCGGCTCCGCCGCACGCCGTTCGACGAGCACGGTCACGGCCGCGCCCGTCGCGGCGGCGGCGAAGAGTCCGAGCGACGGCGCCGAGAGCCAGGGCCAGGCCACCCCGCCCTGCACGAGGGCGGTCAGCAACAGGGCTCCGGTGACGAAGACGGCGAGCGCTCCGGGCCAGTCGACACGGGGCCGCCGGCCCCGTTCCCGTACCGGCTCGGTCAGATGGCGGACGATCAGCCACAGCGCGACCGCCCCGATCGGCAGATTGATCAGGAAGATCCAGCGCCAGTCGGCGTACGAGGCGAGCAGGCCGCCCACCGCGGGGCCCGCGATCGCCGACACCGCCCACACCGTGGAGAGTTTCGACTGGATCCTGGGGCGCTCCTTCAGTGGATAGAGATCGGCGGCGATCGTCTGGACCGTGCCCTGGAGTGCGCCGCCGCCCAGCCCCTGGACGATGCGGAAGGCGATGAGCGAGGCCATGCTCCAGGCGGCCGCGCACAGCAGGGAGCCAGCCAGGAAGAGGGCGACGCCCGTGATGAGGACGGGCTTGCGTCCGAAGGTGTCGGAGAGCTTCCCGTAGACAGGGAGGGTGACGGTCACGGCGAGCAGATAGCCGGAGAACAGCCAGGAGAAGACGGAGAAACCGCCCAGGTCCCCGACGATCTGCGGGACGGCGGTCGCGACGACGGTGCCGTCGAGGGCTGCCAGCGCCATGCCCAGCATCAGCGCGGCGACGACCCGTCCGCGGCGGCCGGAAGGGTGGACGGCGGGGGCCGGGCGCGTCGGTGTCGTGCCCGTACGGCCTTTGCCGGCGCCCGAATTGTCCTCGGCCTCGCCCGTGCGGAAGCCCGCGCCCTCGCCGGAGCCCGCCCCCGTGTCTGCGCCTGCGTCTTCGCCTTCGCTCGTCCCCGTGCCTGTGCTGCCGCCGTCCGGGCCCGCACCGCCCCCGCCCATGAAGATCCTTTCCCTATGCACGTATCTCCGTGTCCCACCTTCTCACTTGCTCCTCACGTCACGGGAGGGGTCAGCATCCAGGAGGACGGGAGCGGTTCCGGGGTTGAGACCCCTAGGGGGGAGTCCTTACTTCAGGCCAGGGGCCGTTCGTTCCGCCGGAGGACGAGAGGGGCAAGGGGCGTTCCTTAACTTGGTCTTACGGCGGAACGGCCGGCGCTGCGGGGCCCGGGGACCCGCGGGGGGTGGGGAAAACCCCCGCTCGAAGACTGCGCCGGGCACCAGCGCGCCGGGACCTCGCCGCACGCGAAGCTCGAACTGCGCACGGAGCCCGAACCGTGCGCGAAGCACGAACCGTGCGTGAAGCACGAACCGCACACGAAGCCCGAACCGCACACAAGCCCGCATCGCCTGCGGCGCCACCGCTCAATTCACTTATTTAGGAGACATACCGTGACAACGGCTGTGACCGCTCCCGCGCACGGGGGCACTGGAAGGGGAACGGCCGTCGCCGCGCGAGCGCGACAGGTCGTCAAGGCGTACGGCTCCGGCGAGACGCGGGTCGTCGCGCTCGACCATGTCGATGTGGACATCATGCGCGGGCAGTTCACCGCGATCATGGGCCCCTCGGGCTCCGGCAAGTCCACGCTGATGCACTGCCTGGCCGGGCTGGACACCGTGACCTCGGGCGAGATCCACATCGACGACACCGAGATCACCAGGCTCAAGGACAAGAAGCTCACCCAGCTGCGCCGGGACCGGATCGGCTTTGTCTTCCAGGCGTTCAATCTGCTGCCGACCCTCAACGCCATCGAGAACATCACGCTGCCGATGGACATCGCCGGCCGCAAGCCGGACGCCGCCTGGCTGAACCGGGTGGTGGAGACCGTAGGGCTCGCGGACCGGCTGAAGCACCGCCCCACCCAGCTCTCCGGCGGTCAGCAGCAGCGCGTCGCCGTCGCCCGCGCCCTGGCCGCCCGCCCCGAGATCATCTTCGGTGACGAGCCGACCGGAAACCTCGACTCCCGTGCCGGGGCCGAAGTCCTGAGCTTCCTGCGCCGCTCCGTGGTCGAGCTCGGGCAGACCATCGTCATGGTCACCCATGACCCGGTCGCCGCCTCCTACGCGGACCGTGTGCTGTACCTCGCCGACGGCCGCATCGTCGACGAGATGTTCAACCCGACCGCCGACCAGGTCCTGGACCGGATGAAGGACTTCGACGCCCGGGGGCGGACGTCGTGACCGTACTCAAGACCTCACTGCGCAACTTCTTCGCGCACAAGGGACGCATGGCGCTCTCCGCCGTCGCCGTCCTGCTCTCGGTGGCGTTCGTGTCCGGCACGCTCGTCTTCACCGACACCATGAACACCACCTTCGACAAGCTCTTCGCGGCGACCGCGGCCGATGTCACCGTCAGCCCCAAGAAGGCCGCGACGGACGACGGGACCCCGGGGACCGGCAGGCCCGAGACGCTGCCGGCCTCGCTCCTCCCGCAGGTGGAGAAGGCCGAAGGCGTGCGGTCCGCCGAGGGCACGGTCGTCTCCATGAGCGTGACCGTCGTCAACGCGGCCGACGAGAACATGGGCTCGACCAACGGAGCCCCGACCATCGCCGGCAACTGGACGCAGGGCGAACTGCGTTCCATGGAGATCACCTCGGGCCACGCCCCGCGCGGACCCACCGAGGTCATGGTCGACGCCGACACCGCAGAGAAGCACAAGCTCAAGATCGGTGACGAGCTGCGCACCATCGCCGTCACCGGGGACTTCACCGCCAGGATCTCCGGCATCGCCTCCTTCAAGGTCACCAACCCGGGCGCGGCCGTCGTCTACTTCGACACCGCCACGGCCCAGCGTCAACTCCTCGGCAGGACCGGTGCGTTCACCCATGTCCTGGTCACCGCGGCGCCCGGCGTCAGCGACGAGCAGCTGAAGAAGAACGTGGTCGCGGCGGTCGACGCCGCCCCGTACAAGGTCCAGACCCAGAAGGAGGCGGCGGACGCGGGCCGCGAGGACGTCGGCGGCTTCCTCGACGTCATGAAGTACGCGATGCTCGGCTTCGCCGGGATCGCCGTCCTCGTCGGCATCTTCCTCATCGTCAACACCTTCTCGATGCTGGTCGCCCAGCGCACCCGCGAGATCGGTCTGATGCGCGCCATCGGATCGAGCCGCAAGCAGGTCAACCGCTCGGTCCTCGTCGAGGCACTGCTGCTCGGCATCGTCGGGTCCGTGGCCGGTGTCGCCGCCGGTGTCGGTCTCGCCGTCGGACTGATGGAACTCATGTCCTCCATGGGCATGGAGCTGTCCACCGACGACCTGACCGTCAAGTGGACCACCCCGGCGATCGGCCTCGGCCTCGGGGTCGTCGTCACCGTCCTCGCCGCCTACATCCCGGCCCGCCGGGCGGGCAAGGTCTCCCCGATGGCCGCGCTGCGCGACGCCGGTACGCCGGCGGACGGCAGGGCGGGGCTCGTGCGGGGCGTCCTCGGCCTGGTCCTCACGGGTGCCGGAGCCGCGGCGCTGTGGACGGCGACAGGGTCCGGCAAGGCGGGCGAGGGCTCGATGTGGCTCGGGCTCGGTGTCGTGCTCAGCCTCGTCGGCTTCATCGTCGTCGGCCCGCTTCTCGCGAGTGGCGTGGTCCGCGTCATCAGCGCCGTCGTGCTGCGGTTCTTCGGCCCGGTCGGCCGGATGGCCGAGCGCAACGCGCTGCGCAACCCGCGCCGCACCGGAGCCACCGGCGCCGCGCTGATGATCGGCCTGGCGCTCGTCGCCTGTCTGTCGGTCGTCGGCTCGTCCATGGTCGCCTCGGCGAACGACGAGCTGGACAAGTCGGTCGGCGCGGACTTCATCGTCCAGTCGCCCAACATGCAGCCGATCGTGCCGAAGGTGCAGCAGGCCATGGAGAAGACGCCGGGCATCGAGCACGTCACCAGGTACAAGCTCGTGAAAGCCGGACTGACCTCTCCCGACGGCAGGACGGAGAAGAAGACGCTCTCCGCCGTCGACCCGACGTACGCCGACGACCTGCGGCGCGAGCTGGTCGCCGGTGAGCTGGCGGCGGCGTACGGCAAGGACGCCATGTCCGTCGGTGACGGCTACGCCAAGGCGCACGGCATCAAGGTCGGCAGCACGGTGAAGGTCGCCTTCGAGGGCGGTGCGACGGCGAAGCTCAGGATCGCGGCGATCACCTCGGACGACACCGGTGTGGACAAGGGCGCGATGTACACCAACATCACGACCGCGGCGCGGTACCTGCCTGCCGACAAGCTGCCGCAGAACTTCATGATGTTCGCCTCGGCGAAGGACGGGAAGGAGAAGGAGACGTACGCGGCGCTCAAGAAGGCGCTCGCCAAGTACCCGCAGTACCAGGTCCTCGACCAGACCGACTACAAGCAGGACCTGAAGGACCAGATCGGCCAGCTCCTGAACATCGTCTACGGCCTGCTCGCGCTCGCGATCATCGTCGCGGTCCTCGGCGTGGTGAACACCCTGGCCCTGTCGGTGGTCGAACGGACCCGGGAGATCGGCCTCATGCGCGCCATCGGTCTCTCCCGCCGCCAGCTGCGCCGCATGATCCGCCTGGAGTCGGTGGTCATCGCCCTCTTCGGCGCCCTGCTCGGCCTCGGTCTGGGCATGGGCTGGGGCACGGCGGCGCAGAAGCTGCTGGCCCTCGAGGGCTTCAAGGTCCTGGAGATCCCGTGGCCGACGATCCTGACGGTGTTCGTGGGATCGGCCTTCGTGGGACTCTTCGCGGCGCTGGTCCCGGCGTTCCGGGCGGGCCGGATGAATGTGCTGAACGCCATCGCCACCGAGTAGTTCGTAGGATGGTGGCTCCGGCCCGGTGAGCGTCCTCCACGCTCACCGGGCCGGAGCCGTTCCGGCCCGTTTTTCCGGGAGTACGTATCCGGCGGCCACGCCCGGTCCGCCCGGCGACGGCGACGGCGACGCGGACCTGCCGTTGCCCGAGTCGACGGGGGTGGGCGGCGCGGCGGGTGGGGTGGGACCCCCCGAGGTCAGCTGCACCGCGGCGGCCATGGCGCCACCGGCGAGCACGCACACCGCGCAGGCCGCCGCCACCGCCACCGCCACCGCGACCGCGACCCTGCGGGTGCTGCGGCGCGCGCCCAGGGCCGACACCTGGACGGGTGGCGCGGGCGCGGCCCGGGCGCCGCCCGCCCCGTACGGGCACCCGGTTTACCTGCGCACCAAAAATTCCTGCGGTTTACCCTGGAGACCCCGGCCCGCCCCTGGTCTTCGACATGGGGGACCCAACGTGTCGGGCGGTTGGCGTGGCCCGTTCGACGTGTCGGGCGGTTCGCGCTGCCCACCCCCCTCGGATCCCGGACGGAACCCCTTCATGAGCCTGCACGGTCTGCTGGACGCCGTAGTACGTGACCCGGCGCTGGCCGAAGCGGTGAAGGCCGCCACCGACGGTCACCGCAGACATGTCGACCTGGTCGGACCACCGGCGGCGCGGCCGTTCGCGATCGCCGCCCTGGCGCGCGACGCGGGCCGGCCTGTGCTGGCCGTGACCGCCACCGGACGGGAGGCGGAGGACCTGGCCGCGGCGCTGCGCTCCCTGCTCGACCCGGACACGGTCGTCGAGTATCCCTCCTGGGAGACGCTGCCCCACGAGCGGCTTTCGCCACGCTCCGACACCGTGGGCCGGCGGCTCGCGGTGCTGCGCCGGCTCGCGCACCCGTCGCAGGACGACCCGGCCACCGGTCCGGTGAGCGTCGTCGTCGCGCCCGTACGGTCCGTGCTGCAGCCCCAGGTGAAGGGCCTCGGGGACCTGGAGCCGGTGGCGCTGCGCAGCGGGCGGACCGCCGATCTCGAAGAGGTGGTGGCGGGGCTCGCAGCGGCCGCGTACTCGCGGGTCGAGCTGGTGGAGAAGCGCGGTGAGTTCGCGGTCCGCGGCGGCATCCTCGATGTCTTCCCGCCCACCGAGGAGCATCCGCTGCGGATCGAGTTCTGGGGCGACGACGTCGAGGAGATCCGTTACTTCAAGGTCGCCGACCAGCGCTCGCTGGAGGTCGCAGAGCACGGCCTGTGGGCACCGCCGTGCCGTGAGCTGCTGCTCACCGATGACGTACGGCAGCGGGCCGCGGCCCTCGCAGAGGCCCACCCGGAGCTGGCCGAACTTCTCGGCAAGATCGCCGAGGGGATCGCGGTCGAGGGCATGGAGTCCCTCGCCCCGGTGCTCGTGGACGACATGGAGCTGCTGCTCGACGTGCTCCCCGCGGGGTCGATGGCGGTCGTGTGCGACCCGGAGCGGGTCCGTACCCGGGCCGCAGACCTGGTGGCGACCTCGCAGGAGTTCCTCCAGGCCTCCTGGGCGGCGACGGCGGGCGGGGGCGAGGCCCCGATCGACCTCGGCGCGGCGTCGCTGTGGGGCATCGCGGATGTCCGGGACCGGGCGCGTGAGCTCGGGATGATGTGGTGGTCGGTGTCGCCGTTCGCCGCCGACGAGGCCCTGACGTCCGTCGTCGACGCCGAAGGCGACGGGGACGCGCTCAAGCTGGGCATGCACGCGCCGGAGATGTACCGGGGCGACACGGCCCGCGCGCTCGCCGACACCAAGGGCTGGCTCGCGGACGGCTGGCGCACGGTGTTCGTGACGGAGGCCCACGGCCCCGCCGCCCGTACCGTCGAGGTCCTCGGCGGCGAGGGCATCGCGGCCCGCCTCGACGCCGACCTCGGGGAGGTCTCCCCGTCCGTCGTGCATGTCGCGTGCGGCTCGATCGACTACGGCTTCGTCGACCCCGGTCTCAAGATCGCCGTCCTGACGGAGACCGACCTCTCCGGCCAGAAGGCCGCCGGCAAGGACGGCGCCCGGATGCCGACCCGGCGCCGCAAGCAGATCGATCCGCTCACCCTGGAGGTCGGCGACTACATCGTGCACGAGCAGCACGGCGTCGGCCGCTACCTGGAGATGGTGCAGCGCACCGTCCAGGGTGCGACGCGCGAGTATCTGCTCGTCGAGTACGCCCCGGCCAAGCGCGGCCAGCCCGGTGACCGCCTCTACATCCCGACCGACCAGCTGGAGCAGGTCACCAAGTACGTCGGCGGCGAGGCCCCGACGCTGCACCGGCTCGGCGGCGCGGACTGGACGAAGACCAAGGCGCGTGCCAAGAAGGCGGTCAAGGAGATCGCCGCGGACCTCATCAAGCTCTACAGCGCCCGTATGGCGGCGCCCGGCCATGCCTTCGGTACGGACACGCCGTGGCAGCGCGAGCTGGAGGACGCGTTCCCGTACGCCGAGACGCCCGACCAGCTGTCCACCATCGCCGAGGTGAAGGAGGACATGGAGAAGTCGGTTCCGATGGACCGGCTGGTCTGCGGCGACGTGGGCTACGGAAAGACGGAGATCGCCGTGCGGGCCGCCTTCAAGGCCGTCCAGGACGGCAAGCAGGTCGCGGTCCTCGTGCCGACCACGCTGCTGGTGCAGCAGCACTTCGGGACCTTCTCCGAGCGCTACTCGCAGTTCCCGGTCGTCACCAAGGCGTTGTCCCGTTTCCAGTCGGACACGGAGGCGAAGGCGACGCTGGAGGGGCTGCGGGACGGCTCGGTCGACATCGTCATCGGCACGCACCGCCTCTTCTCGTCCGAGACCAAGTTCAAGGACCTCGGTCTGGTCGTCGTGGACGAGGAACAGCGGTTCGGCGTGGAGCACAAGGAGCAGCTGAAGAAGCTCCGCGCCAACGTCGATGTGCTGACGATGTCCGCGACCCCGATCCCGCGCACGCTGGAGATGGCGGTCACCGGCATCCGCGAGATGTCGACGATCACCACCCCGCCGGAGGAGCGCCACCCGGTGCTGACCTTCGTCGGCCCGTACGAGGAGAAGCAGCTCGGCGCGGCCATCCGCCGTGAACTGCTGCGTGAGGGCCAGGTCTTCTACATCCACAACCGTGTGGAGTCGATCGACCGGGCGGCGGCCCGGCTCCGCGAGATCGTGCCGGAGGCCCGCATCGCGACCGCCCACGGCCAGATGCCCGAGTCGGCGCTCGAGCAGGTCGTGGTGGACTTCTGGGAGAAGAAGTTCGACGTGCTCGTCTCGACGACGATCGTCGAGTCCGGCATCGACATCTCCAACGCCAACACGCTGATCGTCGAGCGCGGCGACAACTTCGGTCTCTCGCAGCTGCACCAGCTGCGCGGCCGTGTGGGCCGTGGCCGCGAGCGCGGTTACGCCTACTTCCTCTACCCGCCGGAGAAGCCGCTCACCGAGACCGCTCACGAGCGTCTCGCGACGATCGCCCAGCACACCGAGATGGGTGCGGGCATGTATGTCGCGATGAAGGACCTGGAGATCCGCGGAGCGGGAAACCTCCTGGGCGGCGAACAGTCCGGCCATATCGCGGGCGTCGGCTTCGACCTGTACATCCGCATGGTGGGCGAGGCGGTCGCCGACTACCGCGCCGCGGTCGAGGGCGGCGTGGAGGAGGAGCCCCCGCTCGAGGTCAAGATCGAGCTCCCGGTGGACGCGCATGTCCCGCACGACTACGCGCCGGGCGAGCGGCTGCGTCTGCAGGCGTACCGGGCGATTGCCTCCGCCAACTCGGAGGAGGACATCAAGGCGGTGCGCGAGGAGCTGACCGACCGTTACGGCAAGCTGCCGGAGCCCGTCGAGAACCTGCTCCTCGTGGCGGGGCTCCGGATGCTGGCGCGGGCCTGCGGCGTGGGCGAGATCGTCCTCCAGGGGCCGAACATCCGCTTCGCGCCGGTGGAGCTGCGCGAGTCGCAGGAGCTGCGGCTGAAGCGGCTGTATCCGCGGACCGTCGTCAAGCCGGCCGCCCACCAGGTCCTGGTGCCGCGCCCGACGACGGGCAAGATCGGCGGGAAGCCGGTGGTGGGGCGGGAACTGCTGGCGTGGACCGGTGAGTTCCTGACGACGATCCTCGGCTCGTAGAGACGGCGAGGACCAGGGACCGGGCGGCCCCGGCGAGGACCAGGGATCGGGCGGCCCCGGCGAGGACCAGGCACCGGGCCGCCCGACGGACACGTCGAGGGCCCGGTCGGTTGCGTCCGCGGCCCTGGGCGTCCCTACCGCGCACGGCTCAACCCGGCGCCTGGTCCCCGGCGCCGGACCGGGTTCGCGGAGGCCGCCGCCCTCGCCCGCCGCGCCGCCGAGGCGGCGAACACGGAGGGACGCCCGCTCGCGGCGGCCAACGCCGCGCTGCCATGGCCCGATGCGCCCCATCTGGTGCTGTGGCAGGCCGCCACGATCCTGCGTGAGCACCGCGGTGACGGCCACCTCGCCGCGCTCATGACCGCGGAACTCGACCCCGTGGAGGCCCTGGTGTCGTTCGCCGCGGTCGGCGCCGCCGCTGCCGAGGTGTTCACGAGCCGCGGATGGAGCGCGGACGAATGGGCGGCGGCCTGCGACCGTCTCGTCGTACGCGGACTGCTCGATGCCGACGGCACGGCGACGGACGCGGGCCGCGCCCTGCGCGCCGACGTCGAGCACAGCACCGACGAACTGGCGGCGGCGCCTGGCGTGCCCTGGGCGTGGACGGCACCGCCCGTCTCTCCGAGCTCCTCGGCCCCCTCTGGGTGGAGGCACTGGGATCGGGAATGCTTCCCCGCGAGACCACGCTGGGCATCGGGAAGGTCTGAGGCCGCGCGCCTGACGACACGACTCGTCCAAGGCGGGGCGGCGTGAGTTCAGTGCCTCACGTGAGTTCAGTGCCTCAACGGATGTCGGCGTCCGTGGGGCTGCCGCCGACAGGAAGCTTCTGGTCCGGGCAGATCGCCAGCTCTCTGGCCATCGCCTCCTTCTCCGCCCGGGTCACCCACAGCCCGTACTTCTTCTTGACCGCGACCTGCCCCGCCACGTAGGCGCAGCGGTACGACTTGTTGGGGGGAAGCCAGGTCGCGGTGTCCCCGTCACCCTTGCGGCGGTTGGCGGACGAATCGGCCGCCACGAGATTGACCGGGTCGTTCGCGAAGGCCCGCCTCTTGCCGTCGCTCCACTGCTGCGCGCCCTTCTGCCAGGCATCGGACAGGGCGACGAGATGGTCTATGTCCACCTTGCTGCGCCCGCGTACGTAAGTGATGCGGCTTCCGGTGTACGGGTCGGGGTCGAGGACCCCGCGCAGGACTTTGCATCCGTCGGAGGCCCGGGACACGGAATCCAGCTGCTCTGCGAGCACGTCGTCACGGGTTATCTGCATGTCCTTCTCGCCTGCGAGAGACATGAGGGACAGCCGTGTCCACTCGCTGTGGCTCGCCGTTATCAGTGATGCCGAGAGGCACATGAGCGACATGCTCGGACAAGGGGAGGAATCAGAGATGCTGCGCACGGAGAAGGCTGTCTCACCCACCTCGGGAGAGGTCACCTGGCTACTCGTCGACGAGGAGACGTACCGGCCTCATCCCGAGGCACGGGAGTTCTCGCTCTACCTGCGGGGCGCCGGGCGCTCGCCCCAGACGCAGCGCGCCTACATTCCTCGGATCGGGCGCTTCCTCAACTGGTGCGCCGGGCGGGGCACTGACTGGAAAACCGCTGGCCTCGGGGACGTGACGAGATTCAAGTTCCATATCGAGCGAACACCCATCCGACAGGGGCAGTTGCCCTCGGGGAAGACAGTCAATGCCGTTCTCACCGCGGTCTGCGAGTTCCTGCGGTTCTGCGCCGTCCAGGGGCATGTGGAGCATGAGGTCGCCGCACGCCTGAGTGAGCCGCGGTTCCTGACCTCGCCGCCGAGCGGCTTCGACCCGGGGGAAGGCGGCCAGCACCTCATGATCAAGGCTCGCGTCCTAAAGGCGCCGGAGATCGAAACAGCACCCGCAATTCTCACCCATCCCCAGGTCAGGGAGGTGCTGGAGACAGCCCGTTCGGCCCGGGATCGACTGCTCCTGACGGTGCTCGTTGAAGGGGGCCTGCGGATCGGCGAGGCTCTCGGACTGCGGCGGGAGGACATGCACCTGCTGCCCGACTCGACGCATTTGGGCTGTCGTACGCGCGGCGCCCATCTGCATGTCCGCCCCAGGCAGGACAACGTGAACGGCGCACGAGCGAAGGCAGGCCGCCATCGGGTGGTGCCACTGGCTGAAGGTGCCGCGCACAGGTACCGCGACCATCTTTCGGAGCGGGAGAACGCGCCCGAAGCCGTCAGTTGCGACTACGTGTTCGTGAACCTCGTCGGCGCGTACGCGGGCAGGCCGATGACGTATTCCAACGCCAAGCAGATCGTCGAGCGGATCGGGAAGCGCTGCGGCTTCCGCGCCCGTCCACACATGATGCGGCACACCGCAGCAACGCGATGGATTCGCAGCGGAGTCTCACCGGACGTCGTCCAGACGCTGCTGGGCCATGCCTCATCAGCGAGCACGGCCGTCTATCTGCACGCCCAGGACGAGGAGCTCCGAGCTGCTGTTGAGCGCGTCTCGGCGGAGGGGATCCTATGAGGCAGGGGGCCGACTTGGCTGTCGTCGCGCTGCCTCTCCAGGCAGATGCGTCTTGGGCCTCCTGGCTCGCGGAACGCCTGGTATCTGGGTGGCGAGCGGCCGAGTGGGACGAGGGCGCACTACTGTTCACCGCAGTCCCGGGCAACCCCACGACCAGCGTGTTCATCTGCAGGGTGGCGGCGTGCTCCACGCACGTTGCCCACAACGGCGGCCGCTGCAGCGCCTGCAGCAGAGCACGCGGGTCGCGTGGCAACCCGTCCGACTTCGACGCAACCTACGTACCCGACACGGCACGCCGTCGACCCAATGTCTCGACCGGGTCCCTTCCTGGAGTTTCCCAGTTCTCGCTCAGCGAGGTCTCCTCGGCCGTACGGCGGGAGATCCAGTACGGAATCCAGCAGCGCGACGCCGCAGGGATCAACCTCGTGCCCCAGCGCGTCCGGCGTATGGTCGCTGCTCTCCCCTCTCAATTGCCGACGCTCCTGGATCTGGACGAGTCGTTCGTGCGAGAGCTGCCGGCGGAACTCGCGGGGATGCTGAACGGGATCCTCCAACACGTCCGACGTGCGCGCTTGGAGTACGAGGGCACCGATCCGACATCGGGAGATGTCTGGGAATGCTCCCTGGTGGGACTCGCCGCCGGTCCCGGGCGCAAATATACGGCCATGCACGGCGTCATCGACTTCCGCCCGGTCCGCCAGCCATGGCTGCGCGAACTGGTGAAGGACTACGGCCGTGCGGTACGCCCCAATGTCATCGAGTTCCGGCAAACCGTGTACGCCGCGACACTCGCATCAGTCGCCCTGACCGACCGCCCCCACGGTGATGCACCGGAGAGGTTGTCGATGGCGGACATGAGCGCCGTCGTGGATGTGTTCCGCATCGCCAAGCGTCCGGAGAACGGTCACGACTACTCAATGAGCCACCGGCGGGCACTGCTGCGCCTATGGCGCGCGTTCCTCGAGTACGTACGACAGGCCGGGCTAATGGACCACATTCCCGGCGGGTTCGCGCTGAACCCGAAATTCCACACCATCGCCGCGGTCGAGATCTCCGAGGACGAGATCGGCCGCGCCATCCCGGAATATGTCATCTCGCAGCTCGACGCTCACATCGAACTGCTCGGCACATCGACAGCGTACGAAAGCGGCGGCTGGACTGCCGCGGACTTCGCGCGGATGTACCAGGTTGCTTACAAGGTCCTTCGAGACACCGGCCGGCGCCCTGGCGAGGTCACCAGCTTGCGCCGCGACTGTCTGCAGTGGATCGACGGCAAACCGACTCTGATCTACGACAACCACAAGCGACGCCGACACGGCCGCCGCTTGCCCATCACCGAGGCGACCGCCCAGGAGATCGAGTCCTGGCAGAAGGCGCTTCAGCGCCTGCCACAGGTACCTGCATGCGAGCAGTGGTTGTTCCCGTCACCAGGTCAGCGCAACCGGCCCCGGCGTGGTCACCTAACCCCTGCACAGTTCTGCAACAGGATCTTCCGCGCCTGGGTCGACGAGGTCATTCCCGCGCTCGTAGACGAGCGCCTCGGCGACGACGGTGAGCCTCTCCCCTACGACCGCACCCAGATCGTCCCGTACGGATTCCGGCACGCCTACGCCCAACGCCACGCGGACGCGGGTACTCGCCCCGATGTCCTCCGGGAACTCATGGACCACCGGTCGCTGGACGTCACCATGGGGTACTACAAGGTCTCGCTCAGCCGGAAGCAGGAAGCCGTGCGCACGGTCGCGTCGCTCGCCGTCGACCGGCACGGGAATTCCCGTGGCTTCAGCGACCCACTGGCCTATGAGGTGGAGAGCGTCGGGGTTCCGTACGGCGGCTGCACCGAACCGAGCAATGTCAAGGCCGGGGGCGGGCACTGCCGCATCCGCTTCCAGTGCGCCGGATGCGACTTCTACCGGCCCGATCCCTCCTACCTGCCGGCCCTGGAGCAGCAGATCGCGGACTTGAGGGCCGACAAGGAGGCCGCCCTGGCGATGGAGGCCGCGGACTGGGTCGTTCGCAATCTCGACGACCAGATCCGCGCGTACTCGAAGTCGGCCGACGAGATGCGGAAGAAGCTCGATGCGCTGCCCGTCGAGGAACGCGCTGCTGTCGAATCCGCCTCGCGGGAGCTGCGCAGGGCACGCTCCGCAGCGGCCTTCGTCCCCCTGCAGGCGCTGACGACACGGAGCTCTGAATGAAACGTCCTGCCACTGCCGGCGCCAATGACCGGAGTGCACGGGTCGAACGCCTGCGCGCCAGCCGCGCAAAAGACAGCGATGCCAAGACCAGGCGCGCCCTCGATGCGGTGGACGGCCTTCTCCGCTCGGGACGGCGTATCACCGTCACCCAGGTGGCGCGGGAGGCAGCGGTGTCCACCTGGTTCGTCTACAACCAGCCCCAGGTGCACCGGGCCGTTCAGGACGGCATCACCACCCAGCGTGAGCAGGGACGTCGGAACTCCCCCGTTCCGGAAGCACAACAGGTGTCTCCTGCCGGGCTGCGGACGGATCTAGCCCTGGCTCGCGAAGAGATCAAGGACCTCAAGAAGGAACGCGACCGGCTCCGGAACCGGGTCCGGCTGTCTCTCGGTACCGAGCTGGACGGGGTGAACCACAGCGAGCTGATCGAACGAGTGCAGCAGTTGGAGCAGCGGAACACCGATCTGGACAAGGAGCTGTCGGTGGCCAGGGATCGGGTCACCGCCCTGGAGGAGAGGCTGCGTGAGACGGAAGACGATCTCACCGCCGCTCGGGCCGGTCTCCGTCGTGCGATGCGGGCCGTCCCGTCCCCGTAGCGTGCTCTGCACGAGCCGCGTCTCGTGGCTGTCCGGCCGGCTCCCATGCCGTCGGCTGGACAGCCACGAGGGACGTCTGCACGGGGGCAAGCTTCACCGAAGCAATTCCGGGGCATGCTCAGTCGGTGTCCGTCGCGGCCAACGCCGCAAGCCGTCGGCGTTCTGGAGACACTGCGGCCAGGCCGATGTCCCAGGCCACGCGCTCGAACCATTTGGTGTCGGCGTCGAAGCCGTACCAGGCACACTCCCGTGCACGTGCCTCGGCCGTCTCAGCAGGGACACCCTCCGCGGCCCCGGCAAGGCTGACCAGGGACTGCCACGCGGCCAGTCGGCCGTAGGCGCCGCGAGCACCCGAGTTGTACGCCCCTCCCGAGGAGGCGGCGGCGAAGAGCACCCGCCATGCCTGGTCCGGCGGACAGGCCACGACCGAGAAGGCGGTCTTCCTCCCCGCATCCTTCAGGCACTCCAGCCCCAGCGCCAGCAACGCGCTCGGTACCGACTCGGCGTCCAGAGGAGCCGCCAGGTCGAAGACTCGTGCCTCGATCCGGCCGTTCGACTCCTCGGCCCAGTTCGCCACG
Organism: Streptomyces sp. NPDC057445; assembly: GCF_042802855.1. Classification (NCBI taxonomy): domain Bacteria; kingdom Bacillati; phylum Actinomycetota; class Actinomycetes; order Kitasatosporales; family Streptomycetaceae; genus Streptomyces; species Streptomyces sp. NPDC057445. The sequence continues at coordinate 17,890 of NZ_JBHVDH010000020.1, forward strand.
GCCGCGCTGATGCCCTTGGCAACGGCAGGGGTCGTCGTCTCCTCGACCGGCGGCACGTGCGCCCCGCGGTCGACCGCCACGCGACCGTTCTCTGACGGGCCGTACGGCATCGAGTGGCTGCTGCCCCGGGTGCTGTAGCTCGGCAGATCCGGCTGTCCCTCCACGTCCAACAGCGCCAACGGCAGCCATCCCAGAGGATGGTGCTTCCAGTGCGGCGACATCGCCCACCCTGCGATCCCTGGCGTCTCCGTGACTGCGACGCCCCTGAGCACGAGCTCATGGACCAGGCAGGCACGCAGTTCCTCAGAGGCGTTCCCGGTGAACGCCGCGGCGAGTTCCTCTGCCGGGTGGCTGGAGGCCAGCAAGGATGCCGTGTAGTGATCCAGCTTCCTGTGGGCGGCTTCCGTCGCGGAGACCAGCCGCAGCGCCTGAACCACGTTCCCAGGGCCGGGATTGGTGGCCAGCAGCCGGAGCAGATGGTCGAAGACGCTCCCGTACTGCCAGATCGGCCTGGGCTCGGAACCGTACGCCCCGGCAAGCGCGATACCGAGGTCCGCGATGAAGACAGCGTCCCCTTGCGCCAGACGCCGGTCGGCCACCTTCCAGACGTCGGTGACGCTCTTCAGGCCCGGCAGCTCCGTCACGATCTTCTGTATGCGATCAGCCACGTGTGAAGCGTACGCGTCCGGCAACACGAGGCAGAACGCGTTTCCTCAGGTCATCGCGGCACTGTCAGCCTCCGCACTGCTTCAGCATCATCGCCTTGTCCGCCGTCGTCACCGGAAGGTCGTACTTGAGGGAAACCTGCGCGAAGCGGACCGCGTAGGCGCACCTGATCCGCTTGTCGGGCGGCAGCCAGGACGCTGGTCCGGAGTCGCCCTTGGCCGAGTTGGCCCGGCCGTGGACCGGGACCAGATTGAGCACGTCGTTGGAGAACCGTTCCCGCTTGCTCTTCGGCCAGCCAAACGAACCCATCTGCCAGCTGTAGGACAGCGGCACCACGTGGTCTATCTGCACCTCGGAGGCCCGCTGCTTGCGCCATTCGATGATCGTTCCGGTGTACGGGTCATCCAGAGTCATTGCGATGACCACACAGTCCGAGCCAGCTCTGAAGCGGAGGCTCTGGCCATCACGACGAATGAGATCGTTTCGAGTGTCACACCCGTTCCTCGCGAGCGGCACACCGTCCGCCGTGTCCATCCACGCGTAGCCGAACATGTCACGGTCGTACCCCGGCTTCGGCCCCCGCCCCTTCGTGTACAGCTTCTCGATGAGTCGGCGGGCCGCCGCCTTGTCCGCGTCGGCCATCACGGGCGCCAGCCCGGGCTTCGTACCGTCCGGATTCTCGAGCGGGCTGACTGCGCGTCCGTCCGACGCAGCCGGACCGGAGCCCGTGGAGGAGCCGTCTTCGCCGAAACCCTCGCATCCAGAGACGAGAAGCACGGCAGCCGCTGCCACCGCCGCCACACGGAAGAAACGCAGGTTCTCCGACCCCTTGTAACTCACGTGCCTCTCAGTAAGCACAACCCACCGCCCTCTGCATGAGCTGCACAAATGCCCCAATCGCCTGGCGAAGCATAGAGATAACACGGGTGCCGCACCCGTTGTGGTCGGTGTCGAGCCAGCCGGAGCCGAACTCGTCGCGCGAATAACCCGACCTGGGCGCCCGGCCCTTCACCGCAAGACTTTCGACCGCTCGCAGTGCCGTTCCCGCGGACGCGGTGGATCCTGGGGCTGCTCCTGTCGGACCCTGTCCTGTCTCGCACCCGGTCAGGGCGAGCGAGCACGCCAGGGTCAGGATGGCGGGTCGAAGCAGGCGGCGGGCACGGTGTGAGGTGCTGGGGGGTGTCACGACCGATCAGAGTAGGCGGTGGCGGGGACGGCCGGGAGGGGCCCACCGGGCAACTGCGCGAAGTTTCACGGGCCGTGGGCAACTCAAGTGACCAGTGAGGCCGATCACGGGCGGGAATACTGGGCGCATGCGGAAATGGTCGACAGCAGTGGCGGTGAATCTGCTGCTGGGAATTCCCGGTGTCGCGCCCGTGTGGTTGTTCTGGTACTTCGCCGTGAACTGGCCGCTGGCGGCGATCGGCTGGACTCGGCCGGAGCCGACGGAGAACGACGGCATGCTGCCGTGGCTGGTGGTCGGAGCACCGGTGCTCTTGCTTTTCGCCCTGGTCTGGTGGCTTGTCAACCGCGTCGTGTGGCGCAGGATGGCGCCGGCCCCCCGGTTCTACCGGCCGGTGAGTGCGCTGGTGACCCTTGTGCCGTCGTTCACGCTCATGGCCGTCCTGTGAGAAGGGGAATCGAAGGCGTGGGGAGCCGGTGGCCGTGGCGGCGCACTGCCGGAAAACTGTTTGAGGGCCGTACGCTCCGTCGTTAGCCTGCTCCGATGGACGCCTCTGCCGACCCGCAACTGACGATCACCACGCTCTCCGAGCGGCCCGAACTGCAGGGGCCCCTGTGGGCGATGCCGGACACCTGGCCGAAGTTCATCCTGAACGACCCCGTCGGCTGGGCGAACATGGGCCGTATCGTCGCGGAGCTGCCCGAGTACGTCCTGGTCGCGACCGACCCCGAGGGCGCGGTCGTGGCCAGGGGGTTCAGTGTCCCGTTCGCGCTGGACACCGACGGGCGGCGGGGGCTGCCCGCCACCGGCTGGGACCAGGTGCTCCTGTGGGCGTTCTCCGACCGACGGCACGGACGGACCCCGGACACGGTGAGCGCGATCGAGATCACCGTGGAGAAGGGGATGCTGGGCCGGGGGATCTCCGGCCGCATGGTGGCCGCGATGCGGGACAACGCCCGCGCCCTCGGCTTCGGGGAGCTCGTCGCGCCGGTCCGGCCGAACGGCAAGCATCTCGTTCCCCAGGCGCCGATGTCCGAGTACGCCTTCCGCACCCGCGAGCAGGACGGTCTTCCGCACGACCCGTGGCTGCGCGTCCATGTCCGCGCGGGCGGGGTCGTCGAGCGGGTCGCGCCGGCGTCCATGACCGTCTCGGGATCGCTGGAGCAGTGGCGTGACTGGACCGGCCTGCCGTTCGACACGGACGGGCCGGTGACGGTTCCCGGGGCGCTGGTGCCGGTCAACTGCTCGACCGCGCACGGGTACGCCGTGTACGTCGAGCCCAATGTGTGGGTGCGGCACCGGCTCTGACGCACGGAGGCCGGGGAGGCCGCCCCCTCCGGCGGCCTCCCCGGCCGGCCCTTGGCTCCGCCGCTAGCCGACGTCGGCGATGTCCTTCCTGGCGGGCTTCGTCGCCGGGACCGGCTTGTTGAACCCCGAGAACGTCATGGAGCCGGGCTCCTTGCCGCCGGTCACCTGGAGCTTGAGCAGATACGGGGTGCCCTCGACGGCCACGTGGGCGGTGTACTTCTCTTCGCCGTCCCGCTCGGTGAGCATCAGCGCCGACGCGCCGTTGACCTTCGACTCCCCCGCCTTCTTCGCGATGTTGTCGTTGTCCTCGAAGCCGGCGAGATAGGTGTCCAGGTCGCAGAACTCGACCATGTCCCGGGCGTCCTCCGAGTCGGCCTCGGTCTCGACCCATTTGCCGAGCAGGGCCTTGAGGACGGCGTCGGTCTCCTCCTTGGAGTCGCCCTTGCTCTGCATGCGGAGCATCGTCTCGTCGAACCGCATGTAGACGGAGTTGCCGGTCTTGATGAGTTCGGTGGTGCCCGCGGAGTCGATGGAGACGGTTCCCGCGCAGTCGCCCTTGGTGTTGACGGCCAGGTATGCCTTGACCGGCCCGTCGGGTGACTTCATGTCGATGTCGAGGGTGAGGGACTTCGCCTCTTTGGTGGCCCGGAAGCTCTTGTTGACGACCTCGGGGCCCGAGAGGTCCGCGAACGGGCCGGAGCCCGCTTCGCGCGTCTCCTTGCCGTCGGGGCCGAGCGTGCCGCACCCCGTGAGGCCGAGAGCGGTGGCGCTGCAGAGGGCGGTCAGGGCGATGCGCTTCAGCCGGACCAGAGCGGTGGCAGACATGGGTCTTCTTCTCCGGGAGGTGGGAGGCGGGAGGTACGCGGGGAGGGCGGGGAGGGCGGGAGTCGGCGCGGGACGGGGAGCGCCCGCGCCGGACCGTCAGAGCGTCAGGTCCCAGACGGTGGCGTTGTACTCGAAGCCGGGGCTGATCTCGACGGTCAGGTTCTTGGCGGCTGCGGGGGCGTCGAAGGCCCACGTCACGGTGGCCTTCTTGCCGGGCAGAACGGTGCCGGTGAACGGCTCGCCGACCTTGCCGTCGTAGATCTCCTCGGCCTTGACCCCGTCCTTGCCGGCACGGGCCTCCCTGGTGACGAGCGCGGCGTCGAACTTCTCCTTGCCGGAGTTCTCGATGACGACGGTGACCTTGTAGGCCTTGTTGCCCTTGGTGTGACCGATGGCGAACTCGCCCGGGTTGTAGGCCGTCGGCTCGGACACCGTGATGGTCAGGTCGTCGTCGTAGACGGCGGAGTCGCCGGCCGCCAGCGCCTTGCCTGCCGCGTCCTCGCCGTCCTTCGCCTTCTCCAGGGGCTTGTCGCCCTTGCCGGTGCCGGGCCTCTTCGACGCCGAGCTGCCGGAGGCGCCCTTGTTGATCTCGTCGACGGCGTCACCGACGACCTTGAACGTGACGACCGCGCCGACCACCGAGAGGACCAGCGACACCAGGCCGAGGACGACACCCGTGATGGCGACCCCCTTGTTGGTGGCTTCGCCGCGCTTGACTCTGCCTCGCGCCGCGAAGCCGAGGATCAGGCCGATCAGGCCGAGGATTCCGGCCAGCCAGAAGAAGAACGGGACGAAACCGGACAGGGTGCCGATGATCCCGAGGATCAGTGCCGCGGTGCCCAGGCCGTTGCGGGCCTGGATCGGCGCGGGCGCCTGGGGGAACTGCGGCTGCTGCGGCTGCTGCGTGTACTGGGACATGGGTGTCCTCCGGGGACGTGATGGGGACGGATGCCGCACGGGAGGGAACGCCCGTGTGGCCGGGACCGCTGAGCAATCCCGTGGTGCGGTGAGTCAATGAGAGCAGAGCCTGTGAACCGAGTCAACAGGATTCACGGAGAAGAGGTCGGCTCACGCTGTGAAGTGGTCCGTCTTGTGGTCATCGGTATGCTCGGTGCCACATCAGCGCCGATGAGAGCCGTCGAGGGAAACAGGAGGCCGCCACGTGCCGGACAACGCTGCAGAGGTGACCGCTGCCGGAATCGCCCGGCTCGCGGGCGTGGGGCGTGCCGCGGTCAGCAACTGGCGGCGCCGGCACGCCGATTTCCCCAGGCCCGTCGGCGGCACGGAGACCAGTCCGTCCTTCGCTCTCGCGGACGTCGAGCAGTGGCTGCGCGACCAGGGAAAACTCGCCGAAGTACCGCTCCGGGAGCGGGTCTGGCAGCAACTGTCCGGACACCCCGACGGCGCCGTCACCGCCCTTGTCCACGCAGGCTGCGCCCTCCTGCTCGTACGGGACCGGCACACGGCCTGGCTGGAGCTCGCCGCCGTCTCCGACGAGCGCATGGCGACGATGCTGCCCACGGCTGTGGAGGCGGTGCTCACCCCGCGGTTCGGACCGGCGGACGAGCGTGCCGTGCCCACGCCCGACACTCCGGCGCTGCGCCGCTCCGTCCCCCTGCTGCGCGGTGTCGCCGAGCTCGCCGCCGAGACCGGCGCACGCCAGGCGTTCGAATTCCTCGTCGGCCGCCATCTCGACGCCAACCCCCGCCAGTACACGCTCACTCCGCCCGGCCCCGCCGCGCTCATGGCCGCACTGGCCGGTCCCGCGAGCACCGTTCTCGACCCCGCCTGCGGCACCGGCGCGCTGCTTTGGGCCGTCGCGAACCCCACCGTGCTGCACGCGCAGGAGGCCGACCCCGACCTCGCCGCGCTCGCCGCGCTGCGCCTCGCCCTGCAGTCCGACGCCGAGGTCCGCGCCCGCGCGGGCGACTCCCTGCGCGCCGACGCCTTTCCGCAGCTCGCCGCCGACGCCGTCCTCTGCCACCCGCCGTTCAACGAACGCAACTGGGGCCACGACGAACTCGCCTACGACCCGCGCTGGGAGTACGGCTTCCCGGCCCGTACCGAGTCCGAACTGGCCTGGGTGCAGCACGCGCTCGCTCGGCTGCGCCCCGGCGGAACGGCCGTTCTGCTGATGCCGCCCGCAGCCGCCTCCCGCCGCTCCGGCCGCCGCATCCGCGCCGATCTGCTCCGCCGTGGCGCGCTGCGCGCGGTCGTCGCCCTGCCCGCCGGTGCGGCGCCCCCCTACGGGGTCCCCCTGCACCTGTGGGTGCTGCGCCGCCCGGCCACAGGTGAGCGTCCCGCGCCCGAACTGCTGCTCGTCGACACGGCCGAGCAGGCGGGGAACGGCGGTCGCGACAAGCTCGACTGGCAGGCCGTGCAGAGCGCGGTGCTCGACGCCTGGCGGCCCTTCGAGCGCCACGGCACCGTCGCGGAACAGCCCGGTGTCAGCCGTTCCGTTCCCGTCATCGAGCTCCTCGACGACGACGTGGACCTGGCTCCCGCCCGTCACCTTCCGCCCCCGGCAGCGGGCGGGAGCGCGGCCGAGCTCAGCGGCGTACGGGAACGGCTGACCGACACCCTGCGCCTCACCGGCGACCTCACCCCGCCGCCCGCCGAGCCCGCCACGGCCGGACCGGCCCGCTGGACCGGCACCACCGTCGGCGAACTCGTCCGCGCAGGGGCCCTGGAGCTGCGCGCGGGCGGCACCGGTACCGGCTCGGTCCCGGTCCTCACCGAGCACGACGTCCTCGCCGGCGCCGCACCCTCCGGCACCCTGCCGGACGCCCCCGGGCCCGGAGAGGACCCCGTCGAACCCGTCCTCGTCCGCACCGGTGACGTCATCGTCCCCGTGCTCGGCGGGGGTTCGGCCGCCCGCGTCGTCGACGAGGCCACGGCCGGCGCCGCGCTCGGACGCAACCTCCAGCTGCTGCGCCCCGACCCCGCCGCCCTCGACCCCTGGTTCCTCGCCGGCTTCCTGCGCGGCACCGCGAACAACCGCCAGGCCAGCAGCTACGCCTCCACCGCCACCCGGCTGGACGTCCGCCGGCTCCAGCTGCCCCGGCTGCCGCTCGTCGAACAGCGGAAGTACGGGGAGCGCTTCCGTGCGCTCGCCTCGTTCGAGGACGCGCTGAGGCTCGCGGGCCGGCTCGGGGAGCAGCTCGTGCAGGGTTTGTACGACGGGCTGACGGACGGCACCGTCGAGGCCTGAGCAGGGCCGCGTACCGTGGCGTGATCAGTTCAACAACGGTTCCGCACAACCCGGGGCGGGCTGTCCGTGTCGGTGTATACGCTCGAGTCCTCGTTCGACCTGTGCACCCCCCGTACCCGCAACTTGTCAGGAGCAGCAATGCACGGCCATGGCTACGCGCCGCCACCTCCGACCCGCCGCGCAAACGGCGGGCAGGTCGTCCTGCGCGTGGTCCTCGTGGCGCTGACGATGCTCAGCTGCGGTTTCCTCGGCTGGGCCCCGATGCTCCGGCTCGGGCTCCTCACCCGCAGGCGCCTGCACTGGGGACTGTTCGGGGCCGTGATCGCGTCCACCGTGGGCATCCTCGTGTTCGCGGGAACCATGGTCCCGGACGACCAGACCCAGGAGATGAGCGACCCCGTCGGCTTCACACTGGTCATCTGGCTGCTCCTCGCCACGGTGGGAGTCACGACGTACTACCTCGTGGCGGAGATCCGCCACTTCGAGCAGTCGGTCCCGCTGTCGCCCGGCTACATCCCGCCGCAGACGCAGACGCAGATGACGGGTTACGGCTACCCGCAGGTGGCCCAGGCGCCCGTACAGACGCCGCCCGCGCCGTCGACGCCCGTACCGGGTCCGCCCGTCCAGAACCCGTACGCGCAGCCCGTGCAGCAGCAGTACACCCCGCCGGCGCCCCAGCCGGCCGCCGACCGGCAGCCGAACCCCGCCCGTATCGACCAGGTCCGCGCCGAGCTCGACGAGCTCAGCGACATCCTCCGCAGGGACAAGGACCAGCGGGAGGGCGGCCGGTGAACGGACGGGTCATCGCCGGCCGTTACGAACTCTCCACCATCATCGGTCAGGGCGGTATGGGCCAGGTCTGGACCGGCTACGACCAGCGGCTCGACCGCCGTGTCGCCGTGAAGCTGCTCCGCCCCGACATGATGGCCGCAGCGACCGCGGCGGACGAGATGCGCCGCCGTTTCGTCCGTGAGTGCAGGGTCACCGCCCAGGTCTCGCACCCCGGTCTGGTCACCGTCCATGACGCGGGCAGCGACGGGGACGATCTGTATCTCGTCATGCAGTACGTCGAGGGCGCGGACCTCGCGGACCATCTGGCCGAGCACGACCCGTATCCGTGGGAGTGGGCGGTGTCGATCGCGGCCCAGCTGTGCGCGGTGCTCGGCGCAGTGCACGCCGTACCGATCGTCCACCGCGACCTCAAGCCGCGGAACGTGATGGTGAAGCCCGACGGCACGGTCACCGTGCTCGACCTCGGCGTGGCCTCCGTGCTGGACACCGACACCACCCGTCTCACGCACACCGGCTCCCCGATCGGCAGCCCCGCCTACATGGCACCCGAGCAGGCGATGGGCGGTGCCGTCGGCCCGTACACCGATCTGTACGCGCTCGGCGTGCTGCTGCACGAACTGCTGAGCGGGAACGTGCCGTTCGTGGGTTCCACCGCGCTCGGTGTGCTGCACCGTCATCTGTACGAGCCGCCGCTTCCCGTGCGGCAGCTGCGTCCCGAGGTGCCCGCCGAGCTCGAGGCGGTCGTGCTGAGGCTGCTGTCCAAGGACCCGCAGCACCGCCCGTCCGGAGCCCAGGAGGTGTACGAGCAACTGGCCCCGCTGCTGCCAGGACGCGGCATGGCCGGGGGCGTTTCCGGACGCGGTGCCGCAGGCGGCCCGCTCGACCCGACGCGCCCCTTCCTGCGCCCGCACGCCCCCTGGCCGGACCGTGGCGCCCCGCCGCCGCCCATCCCGCATCAGGCGCCCGCGCCGGACGTCGTGGACCGTCCGGACGTCGCCGCGGCCGTCGACGAGGTCAAGCGCCTCCTCGGCGAAGGCAGCATCACCAGGGCCGTGGACATCCTCGGCGGCATCCTCCCGGCCGCGGCGGCCGAGCACGGTGAGCACTCACCGGTCGTCAGAATCCTGCGCAAGCAGTACGCGACGACGCTGATGGACGACGGCCAGTACCGCCGCGCCCTGCCGGAGCTGCGCAGGCTCGCCGACGACCGGGCGGCCGAGGCGGGCATGGCAGATCCAGCGACCCTCCAGTTCCGCTACGACGCCGCGCAGTGCCTGGAGCAACTGGGCGAAACGACGGCGGCGCTCGCCGAGTACCGGTCGCTGCTGCCGTTCTACGAAAACCTTCACTCGACCGGCGCCGACCGGTCCCGGGCGTTCGACATCCGGCACCGCATCGGGGATCTGCTGCTCGCGATGGGCGACCACACGGCGGGCCATCAGCAGCTGCAGAACCTGCTCTTCGACACGGAGCGTATGTACGGCCCGGGCCACCCCCGGGCGATCGAGCTCCGGCGCTCACTGGACCGCCAGCGCCAGTTCCGGCCGGGGTAGTTCGCCCCGACCCGGGCCTGGCTACGTCCCCGGGCCGTGCTGAGGCCCCGGGACCGGGCTTCGGCTCTGGGCCGGGCTGTGCCCCGGACTCCGCTGAGGCCCCGGGAGCTGGCTGCGCCCCTGGGACCTGGCTGCGCCCCTGGGACCTGGCTGCGCCCCTGGGACCTGGCTGCGCCCCTGGGACCTGGCTGCGCCCCCGGACCCCACCGAAGCCTCGGACCCCGCTGAGGCCCCGGGCCGGGCTTCGGCCCCGCGGACTGCGGCCTTCCTAGGCCCGGCGCGGCCGTGTGGCCGTGGCCAGGCCGCGCGGGGCCGGTCAGGTCGCGCGCAGGAACGCCGTACCGGCGACCTGACCGGCGAGCTTGAGCCGCGAGCCGTTCGCGAGGTGCTTCGCCAGAGCCTCGCTCACGCCCGGGCGGGTGTCGTCGGCGTGGCCGTCGAGCGCCACGACCGTGCCCTCGGTGGCGAGCTCCTCCGCCCACTCCAGATCGGCGAGGACCGTCCGCACGGAGGGGTCGCCGGCGATGACGATCACTCCGTAGCGGCGGTCGGCGACGGCGCTGCGGATCTCCGGTTCGCCGGACGCGCCCTGCTGGATGCGGGCCTGCGCACCCGACCGGCTGCCGCACAGTGCCAGGTTGGCCCGTACGACGTCCTCGCGCACCAGCGGTTCGGTACCCGCGAGCGGGTCGACGATCGTCAGCCGAGGCTCGGAGCCCGCGCGGTGCAGCATGCGCAGCAGCGCGGTCGCGAAGAGCCCGTGCCGGGTGCCGATCTCCAGTACGTCCTCGTTCGGCGGGGCCAGCAGCGGAACGGTCGCCAGCTTGCCGCACACATCGGACGTGGAGCCCGCGATCCGGCCGACTCCGAGCGCCTCCAGCGCCACCACCGTGCGGTACGCGACCGTCAGATCGCGACGGGCGTGATCAGCGGAGGCCCCCGTCGCCGTGCACACCTCTCGCACCAGCGTGTCCAACTGCGTGGCGGTGGGCATCCGGTGCGCGTCCCGCCCGGCGTGGTCCAGCAGCAGCCCGAGCCCGTAGCTCTGCCGCCGCAGGTCGGCCACTTCGTGGTGGAGGGCGTCGAGATCGGCCTGGAGGGCGTTCGTGGCGCGCTCCAGGCGTTGCTCGACCAGCGTGAACGCGGGGCGCAGCACCCGCTTCGCCAGCCGGTTGCTCAGGAGGGAGGGCATGGCCGGGAGCGTACGCCGCGCTTCATGCTCCCGGGGCCACCAAAGGGTTCTGTACGGGTGAAGTCTTGGTGGCCTTCCGCCGACGCGCACATGTTCGGGAACGCGCCCGTGACGCGGGCAGGACCGCCGACAGGACCAGCAGCAGCGCCGCCGCCCCGCCGATCGCCGTACCGGCCCGCAGCCCCGGCGGCCGGAAGGAGCAGTCGACGACGGTCGTCCCGCCGTCGAGCGGGACGGCGACCAGACCGAGGTGCTGCTCCGCCGGCCTGCCGTTGCAGCTCCAGCCCGCGATGCGCGGCGCGGCGAGAACGGCCGTTCCGGTCGATCCCGGCGGCAGTTCGGCCCGTACGCCGCTGTCCCGGACGTCGACGGACACCGCCCCCGTGGCCTTCAGCGCGGCCACGGCGGTGGCGAGCCTGCCCCGGTCGAGGCAGCCTGCGCTCCAGTGGCGGGGCGGGCCGTCCTTGCCGAAGACGATCACCGATCGCGCCCCCTTCGACGTGCCGAGCGGGGTCAACGGCGCGCGGCGCTTGGGCAGTCCACCGCGCATCTGGACGGGCTCGCCGTCGCCGAGGCGCACGGTACCGGTGTGGTCGGGCGCCCACAGGAAGACGTCTGTACCGGCCGGGCAGACGCCGTTGACGGGCTCGCCGTACACCCGGGCGCCGAGCAGCCGCTCCTGGTTGTGCAAAGGCGAGTCGCCGTAGCCGAGCTCCGGGCCTCGCGGCCGTACGGTCACCAGCGGCAGCACCTCGGCCGCCCTGGTCACCCGCGGCTCCGTGCCTCGCGGCTCCGTGCCCCGCGCCGAGTGGATCCGGGCGCCCACCGAGAAGATCGCGTCCGTGACCGGGTTGTCCAGACTCTGCAGATTGCGTCCCCGCGAGGTCCACCCCGCGCCGAGCGCCGCCATGGTGCGGGTGAGCACATCGGGTGTGTGGCTGCTGTAGTAGCCGCCGCCCTCGCCGCCCAGCAGCAGCGGATCGTTGCCGGTGATCTGCTCCCGCCCCGGGTCGGTCCGGTAACGGGGCCAGCCGTCGGCCCGCGCCACCGCGCCGGCCCGCTCGCCGTGGTCCCTGCTCCAGGCCGGATAGTCGTCGAGGCGTCCGAGCCGCTGCCGGTCGGCGTACGCGGTGGTCGCGGCCGCCTGCCCGGCCAGCGAACCGGCGAGGAGGAGCGCGGCGACCACGACGTGACGCTGCCGCTTCGCCAGCACCAGGGCGGTGCCCGCGCCGGCGAGCCCGGCCAGGAACAGCGGGTACGTCCAGCCGGTCACCAGGTCGCTGGCCGCCGCGCCCAGCCCCACGACCGCCAGGATCCCGGTGCCGGCGAGCAGCGCTCGCCGGTCCGGCCAGGTGTGCGCGACGCACACCCAGGCCGCGATGACCATGATTCCGGCGAGGACGAAGGTCTGACGGTACGGGCTGCCGTTGGGCGTGGCGAAGATGTGCCAGGTCAGATGGGTGGGCCCCCAGTGCATCGACAGGGCGACCAGCACGGCGAGAGCCGTCCACCACCGGCGCTCGCGCCGTGGCACTCCCCGGTGGAAGAGGAGCGCGCAGGCGAGCAGGAGGGTGCCCGTGCCGAGGAACATGGCCGGGGTGGAGAAGCTGTACGTCGCCGGAAGCGTCCTGGCGAGCACGTCCGACCAGCCTGAGGGTTCGAACTCCCGGCTCCAGCCGGGGTATGCGTGCTTCGCGCCCAGGAAGACGGGCAGCAGCACCGGCGCGGCGAGGCCGATCCCGAGCAGCGTGGTGGCGGCGGCGCGGACAAGGACGCGTACCCGGTCCCGCGCTCCGGTCCGCTCGTCCAGGAGGAGCCGCAGCACCAGTACGAGAGCGGCGCCGAGCGTCGCCATGTAGACGGTGTAGAAGTTCGCGGTCCAGGCCAGCGCCACGAGCACCGGGCCGAGGACGGGACGCCGCCCGGCGCGTGCCCACTCGCCGACCAGGCAGAGCAGCGGGAAGGCGATCAGCCCGTCGAGCCACATCGTGTTGTACGAGGCCTCGATGACCGACCAGCCGCAGAGCCCGTACGAGGCCCCGAGGACCGCCGCCGCCCACGAGCGGCCGGTGCCGCGGTGCAGGGTCAGCAGCAGCCGGGTCATGGCCGCCGCGGCCGCCGCCATCTTCAGCACGGTGATCACGTACACGGCGAGGTCGATGTCCTCGCGTGGGAAGAGCCCGACGATCAGCGAGAACGGGCTGCCCAGGTACGTCCCGAGGTCGGGGAGGAATGCGGTGCCGTACCCGGACTGCCAGTTGAGCAGCAGCCCGCCGTGGGCGCGCCCGTGCAGCAGGTCCCACAGATGGGCGTGGAACGGTACGAACTGATTGCCCAGGTCGTTGACACTGCGCGTCTTCGGGCCGAAGGGGAAGCTGCGGGCGACCGCGTCCCCGGCGCACACAGTCACGGTGGTGACGAGTGCGGCCAGGGCGGCGGCGCGCAGCGAGGAGGCGCGCCGGGAGGGCGCCCGCCCGGCGTTTGCGGTCGTAGGCCCGCGGGAAGTCTCGTCCCGCTTCAGGTCCAGAGTCGGCATGATTCATCGAATATGCCAGGACCGGATGTGAATTCGATCGCCCGTGGGGCCAGTTCACGCAATGGTCGCCTGTGCGCCATGTGCCCAATCCGCACCGGACATACGGGTCCGTTGTTGTTCTTCCGTGCTGATCTCGATTGTTGTCCCGTGCTTCAACGAAGAGGAGATCATCAACCGCTTCCATGAGCATGTGACCAAGGAACTCGCGCTGCTGGGCCAGGAATTCGAACTGGTCTATGTGGACGACGGAAGTCGTGACCGTACGCTCGGACTCCTCGAGGAGATCGCCGCGGCCGACTCCCGTACCCGCTATGTCTCCTTCAGCCGGAACTTCGGCAAGGAGGCCGCGATGCTGGCCGGACTCCAGCACGCCGGCGGCGACGCGGTGGTCATCATGGATGCCGATCTCCAGCACCCGCCCGAGCTGGTGCACCGGATGCTCCGCCTCCACGAGGAGGGATTCGACCAGGTCATAGCGCGGCGCACGCGCAAGGGTGACCGGGTCACCCGTACCGTCACCGCGCGCGCCTACTACTGGCTGATCAACCGGCTGGTGGACGTGGAACTCGTCGACGGCGTGGGTGACTTCCGGCTGCTGTCGCGCCGCACCGTGGACGCGATCCTCGGACTGAGCGAGTACAACCGATTCTCCAAGGGCCTCTTCGCCTGGGTGGGATTCCGCACCACGACGTTCGAGTACGAGAATGCGGTACGCGAGCAGGGCCGGTCCAAGTGGAGCTTCGGCAAGCTGCTCAATTACGGCCTCGACGGGCTGCTCTCCTTCAACAACAAGCCACTGCGGGCAGCCGTCTATCTCGGACTTCTTCTGCTCTCCGTGGCCATGGCGTATGCCACCTGGATCGTCGGTGTCGCGCTCGTCGACGGGGTTGACACGCCCGGCTATGTCACACTTCTGGTGACGGTGGTCGCGCTCGCCGGTGTCCAGATGGTGATGCTGGGCGTGGTCGGTGAGTACGTCGGCCGTATCTATTACGAGGTGAAGCGCCGCCCGCACTATCTGGTGGCGGAGACCAACGCCGGCCTTCCGCGTCAGCGTGACCGGGCGGGCCGGGGAGAAGAGCAGGGAGAGCTCGTACGCCGATGACGGTCCAGTGGCAGATGTTCCGCTTCGCGCTGGTCGGCGTCGTCAACACCGGCACGTACTACGGCTGCTACCTGGCGCTGCTGACCCGACTGCCGTACATCGCCGCGCACGTCATCGCCTTCGCGCTCAGCATGACGGGCTCGTTCTTCATGAACTCGTACTTCACCTACCGCACGCGGCCGACCTGGCGGAAGTTCCTGCTCTTCCCGCTCACCAACGCCGCGAACTTCGTCATCACCACCGGCGGGGTCTATCTGCTGGTCGACGTGGGCGGATTCAGCGACCGCTGGTCACCCCTCGTCGCCGCGGCCGCGGCCATCCCGATCACTTTCGTCGTCTCCCGCACGATCATGCTCCGCCCGGAGCCGGCCCGGCCCCGACGGGGACCGGCCCGACAGGTGCCGGCCGGCGAGGGGCCGGTCCCCGAAGCCGGTGTCCGTCGATGAGGCCGTGATGGGGCAGCTCAGCCGCCGTAGCTGATCCGGACCTCCTTGAAACCGAGTGAGCGCAGCAGGCCCTGCAGCATCCTCGTGGTGTTCTGCTCGGCCTGAGCGGTCAGCCGGCTGCTCCTGGCGGCGGTCTCGATGTGCTGCACCGCCAGTCGCTGGACGGCCTGCTCACTGCCCGGATTGTCGGAGAAGAAGTCGCCCAGCCGGTCCAGCAGACCGCGCTGCTTGGAGACGGCGTAGGAGCGCTCGGGGTCGAGAGCCGGCCTGCCGAGGGCGGCATGCGGGAGGCGGATCGTGGCGCTGGTGCGGTCCTTGTCGACCGTGACGTCCTCCTTGTCCAGGGTTCCCATGTCGACGTACGCGTCGACGGTCCCGGCGCCGACGTACAGCGTCCTGGTGCCCCGCAACGCGTCCGGGAGGTACTTGGTGTCCTTCTCCAGGTCCACGACGACCTGGAAGTTGCCCGTGGCAGCCTCGTAGCGGCTGATGTCCTGGATGGATTCGAGCAGCGCGGGTCCCGAGCGGTCGTGGGTCTCCTCGCCGAGTACGTCCTCGAGCGAGGGCAGCAGGCTGAAGCGCAGGCCCGCCAGCAGCAGTACGACCACGAGGGCGGCGCCGCCCGCAGCCTTCACCCACCACGGCACAGCTTTGCCGGATCTCATGACGGTGGTCCTCCCTTCCCCCGTACGGATGCCCCCGCCCTCGGCGATCAGGCATGGCCATGCCGTGCCCTCGTGCCCCAAGCGCCTCGCGAATCGTTGACCGAATCAGTGGCTTCGAAGTAGTGGCCCTGAGCCACGCCGACTGCCTACCATCGATCACCGCAACCGCCGCACGCCGGGAGGCCCCTTTGCACCGCCGCCGTCGCACCGCGCTCGCCCTGTCAGCCGCGCTCGTCGCTGCGGCCCCCCTGCTCGCCGCCTGCGGCAACGAAGCGCATCCGGGGGCGGCAGCCGTCGTGGGCGGGGACCGCATCGAGGTGGCCACGCTCCAGTCGCAGGTGCAGGACGTGCGGGCGGCCCAGGAGACGGCACCCGGATCGGCGCAGCTGATCGAGAACACCGGGCAGCTGAGCCGGGCCAAGCTGCACGGCATGATCTTCGACCTGGTTCTCGAGAAGGCCGCGAGCGAGGCAGGGGTCACCGTCTCCCGCAAGGAGACCCAGGACGCCCGGGCCGCCGCCGTCCAGCAGTCCGGGGGTGAGAAGCAGCTCGCAGCGATGCTGCTGCAGCAGCGCGGACTCGCACCGGACCAGATCGACCAGGCCGTCCGGGAGGAGGTCCTGCTGACCAAGCTGGCCAAGGCGCTCGACGCCGACCTCGGCACACCGCAGGGCCAGCAGAAGGTCGGCACCGCCCTCACCGCGGCGTCCAAGGCGCTCGACATCGACGTGAACCCCCGCTACGGCGCCTGGGACGACACGAAGATCCAGCTGGGCGAGTACAAGGCCCCCTGGATCACCCAGGTTTCCAGGGAGCCGGAGGCGGTCCAGGCCGGGGCCTGAGGGACGGACCGGCCGACGTAAGGTCGAGGGGTGAACGCTGAAGCCCCCGTCGAGCCCGGCCGTATCGTGCTGCTCACCGCCAGCCACCGTGTCGCACCCGGTCTGCTGTCCTGGCCCGCGTGGCAGACGCTCCGGGCCGCCGACCGTGTGCTGTGCGCGGACGACGGCCATCCGCAGCTGCCGTATCTGAGGGAGGCGGGCGTCGGCGTGGAGATCGCCGCGCCCACCGCGCAGGAGCTCGTCGACGCCACTGCCGCAGGCCGTACCGTCGTCGTCCTCGCCGTCGGCGAGGGCGACCGGGCGCTCACCGACGGCCTGGCCCGCATGGCCGGGTCGGGCAGGGTGCAGATGCCGGATCTCGAGCTGCTTCCGGGCTCCTACGATCTGCCGGGCGCGCGTCTTCTCGACCTCGTCCAGGTCATGGACCGCATCCGCCGTGAGTGCCCGTGGTCCTCGCAGCAGACCCACAAGGGCCTCGCCAAGTACGGCATCGAGGAGGCGTACGAACTCGTCGAGGCCATCGAGGACGGCGACCGTGACGAGCTGCGCGAGGAACTCGGCGACGTACTGCTGCAGGTGGTCTTCCACGCACGCATCGCGCAGGAGGACGCCGAAGAGCCGTTCTCGATCGACGACGTCGCGGGGACGATCGTCGACAAGCTCATCCACCGCCATCCGCACGTCTTCGGGGACGAGCACGCCGAGACCCCTGAGGACGTCAAGGCGCACTGGCTGCGCACGAAGGCCGTCGAGAAGCAGCGCGACTCGCTGACGGACGGCGTCCCGCTCGGCCAGCCCGGTCTCGCTCTGGCCGCGAAACTGGCGAGCCGGGTGCGGACGGCCGGGCTGGACGTGTCGATGCCCGCGGGCGACGGCATCGGGTACGAGCTGCTGGCCATGGCCGTACGGGCGGAGGCCGAGGGCCACGACCCGGAGGCCGCCCTGCGCGCCGCGGCCCGCACCTACCGCGACGCGATCCGCGCGGCGGAGACGGCGGCGAACGGCGACTGACGAGCGGGCCCGTCAGTCCCGGGCTCCTCGCCTCCGGTCCACAGCGGTGAGGTCGATCTCGATCGGGTACGGGACGTCGACCTTGAGCCGGTTGTGGTGGATGCCGGTGACGGCGTAGGTGTTCGTGGCCGGGTCGAGCTCGTAGACGTACACCACGGGCAGGCCGTCGTTCTTCTCCACCCGCCAGAAGTGCCGGATCCCGGCGGCTGCGTACTTGCGGGGCTTGAGCTCGCGGTCCCGCTGGACGGATTCGTCGGAGACGACCTCGACGGCGAGCAGGATGTCGGCCGGCTCGTACCAGGTCTGCGTCGACCCGCTGAGGGCGCTCTGCCGCACGACCATGAGGTCGGGCTCCGGCCGGTCGCGCTCGCCCAGCTTGGTGGTCATCTCGCGGATGACGTAGAGGTGGCCCGGTACTTCCTGCACCAGGGCGTTCTCCAGCAGGCGCAGCGCGGCCATGTGGAAGAAGGTCTGCGGGCTCACGAAGAACAGTCCCCCGTCGATCAGCTCGGTGTGCGGCGGGAGACCCTCGATCCGGTCGAGGTCGTCCGCCGTCCACCCACCGGGGGGCGGGACCGGGAACACGTACTGCTCCTCCCGGCCGTCCTGGTCGTCCCTCCGGTCTTCGGCTGCGGCACTCATCAGCGCTCCCATGCGACGGAGTATGGCGCGTACGGTCAGCCTACCCAGGGGGAATGCGTAGCCGTCCGCCGAACGAGTGAGCCGGTGCGGCGGGCGCTACCGTCGACCCATGCACGACCAGCCGTCCGGCGTCCCAGACGCCCCCGAGCTCTTCACCTGGGAGTTCGCCACCGACCCGTACCCCGCCTACGCCTG
The DNA here is from genome assembly GCF_042802855.1 of Streptomyces sp. NPDC057445. Classification (NCBI taxonomy): domain Bacteria; kingdom Bacillati; phylum Actinomycetota; class Actinomycetes; order Kitasatosporales; family Streptomycetaceae; genus Streptomyces; species Streptomyces sp. NPDC057445. Next base: position 36,062 of record NZ_JBHVDH010000020.1, read on the forward strand.
GCTGCGCGATCACGCGCCCGTGCACCGGACCCGGCTTCCCAGTGGGGTCGAGGCCTGGCTGGTGACCCGGTACGGCGACGCGCGGCAGGCCCTCGCGGACCAGCGGCTCAGCAAGAACCCGGCGCATCACGACGAGCCGGCGCACGCGAAGGGCAAGACCGGGATCCCGGGGGAACGCAAGGCGGAGCTGATGACGCATCTGCTCAACATCGACCCGCCCGACCACACCCGGCTGCGCCGACTCGTCTCCAAGGCCTTCACCCCTCGCCGGGTCGCCGAGTTCGCCCCGCGCGTGCAGGAACTGACGGACCGGCTCATCGACGGCTTCGCCGAGAAGGGGAGCGCGGACCTCATCCATGAGTTCGCGTTCCCGCTCCCCATCTACGCCATCTGCGACATGCTCGGCGTCCCGCCCGAGGACCAGGACGACTTCCGTGACTGGGCCGGAATGATGATCCGTCACGGCGGCGGACCCCGTGGCGGTGTGGCGCGCTCGGTGAAGAAGATGCGGGGCTATCTCGCGGAGCTGATCCACCGCAAGCGCGAGGCTCCGGGTGACGACCTCATCTCGGGACTCATCAAGGCGTCCGACCACGGCGAGCACCTCACCGAGAACGAGGCGGCCGCCATGGCCTTCATCCTCCTCTTCGCCGGTTTCGAGACGACCGTCAATCTCATCGGGAACGGTGTGTACGCGCTGCTGCGCCACCCGGAGCAGCGCGCCCGCCTCCAGTCCTCCGTCGCCGCCGGCGAAACAGAACTGCTTGCCACCGGCGTCGAGGAACTCCTCCGCTTCGACGGGCCGGTGGAGCTGGCCACGTGGCGCTTCGCCACGGAGCCGCTCACCCTCGGCGGGCAGGACATCGCCGCCGGCGACCCCGTCCTCGTCGTACTCGCCGCTGCCGACAGGGACCCGGAGCGGTTCCCCGACGCGGACGTCCTCGATCTCGCCCGCCGGGACAATCCGCATCTCGGGTACGGGCACGGCATCCACTACTGCCTCGGTGCGCCGCTGGCGCGGCTGGAGGGACAGACCGCGCTCGCGACTCTGCTGACCCGCTTGCCCGACTTGCGACTTGCGACGGATCCTTCCGATTTGCGGTGGCGTGGGGGGCTCATTATGCGCGGATTGCGCACTCTGCCCGTTGAGTTCACTCCTCAAGAAAACTGACGACGCGTCAGTAACGTGACTTTCACGTGATCTCCGCTGCATCGACTTGTGATGCGCGTTCGAATGCGGCTACGTTCACCGTCAACTCGGGACCCTTCGGTCCCCTGTCGTCACACGAAAGGCCACCGCATGCTCTCCGGGAACGGTCGACACCGCCGCCCCCGTCAGGCTCCCGCCCTCATCGTCGCGGCAGGCGTGACCGGGTCGGCCATCGCGATCCCGCTGCTCGGCGCGGGTTCCGCTTCGGCCGCCGACACCACCACATGGGACCGGGTCGCGGACTGCGAGAGCGGCGGCATGTGGAGTGCCGACCTCGACAACGGCTACTACGGCGGGCTGCAACTGTCGCAGGAGCAGTGGGACGAGTTCGGCGGCACGACCTACGCGCCGCGCCCCGACCTCGCCAGCCGCTCGCAGCAGATCGCCGTCGCGGAGAAGGTCCTCGCCGCCCAGGGTCCTTCCGCATGGGCGAGCTGCGCCGCGATCACGGGGCTCACGACCGGCGGGGCCAAGGCCCAGGTCGATCCGGGTGTGACGCTCGGCGTCCAGGAGGAGGTCGACCCGCCGTCGTTCGGTGACGGCAGGGACTCCGTCGTGACGGACCCCTCGGCCTCCGCCTCGCCGGAGTCGTCGAAGCCTTCCACGGACTCCTCGGCGTCGCCCGAGACGTCCGAGCCCGCCGGCTCGCGGCAGGAGCCGAGCGCGCCCGAGTCCGCCGAGGGCGCCGATCCCGCCGAGGGCGCCGACTCCGGTGCCGGCAAGCACCGCGGTACCGCGGCCACCGATGAGGACGAGCCGGGCAATTCGGGCAGTTCTGACAGTGAGCGTGATTCCGGGCGCCATGCCTCACGAGGTGACGGATCGGCACGAGACGTCGCCGCAACGCCGGGTGAGTACACCGTCCGGCCCGGCGACAACCTCTGGGCGATCGCGGACGCCAACGAGGTCCCCGGCGGCTGGCCCGCGCTCTATGAGGCGAACGAGGATGTCGTCGGTTCTGACGCCGACCTCATCCTCCCTGGCCAGAGCCTCGATCTGGGCCTGGATCAGGAGCAGTTGAAGAAGTAGTTAGGGCGCTTATGTCCGTTTCTGTGCAAGTGAGACATGGGTCTCTTCCGGTCAACTGGCGCCTCATGCCCGCCAAGTAGGGCCATCCCGCCTCTCACCTGCGAAAACGGACATCCGTCCGTGACGGGTATGGGCGTTTTCTCCCCGATGTTCGTCTTTGAACATCGGGGAGACGTGTGTTTACGGTCTGAACGCTCGCCATCGCGGGCCCCGTCGACCGTCACGCCGAATCCTGCCGTCGGTCGCAGGGAACAGTCGACGCATCATGCGCCGTAGGCAGGAGCGGGGGACCCAAGGTAAGTGCCGTACCCGCCCGTTGAGGGAGGGCACGGCTTGGGGTGGAGCCGCGCGCATGGTCTGCGCGGCCGGGCAACTCACTTGGCCCGAACCCGACAGCTCACCTCGTAGGCGTCGGTGAGGGGATACTTCATGCTGCTTTCAGGCAAGGGCAAGCACCGCCGCCAGACCGCCCTCGGGCGGACCGCCCGTATCGCCACCTTCGCCGGTGTCACCGGTGCCGCCATCGCCGCGCCGCTCATGGCCTCCGGCACCGCGTCCGCCGCGACCGCCTCCGAGTGGGACGCCGTCGCCCAGTGCGAGTCGGGCGGCAACTGGTCCATCAACACCGGCAACGGGTTCTACGGCGGCCTGCAGTTCTCGGCCTCCACCTGGGCCGCGTACGGCGGCACGGCATACGCCGGCAGCGCGGACCAGGCCACCAAGGCCCAGCAGATCCAGGTCGCCGAGAAGGTCCTCGCCGGCCAGGGCAAGGGCGCATGGCCGCACTGTGGCGTGGGCCTGTCCAACGCCCCGTTCACCGGTGGCGCCGCCGAGGCCGCCCCGAAGCCCGCCGCCCCCAAGGCCGAGACCCCCGCCCCGGCCCCGAAGCGCGCCGAGGCCCCGACCACCCGCTCCGAGCGCCCGGCCGCCCCGGTCAAGAAGGGCGACGGGGAGTACAAGGTCAAGGCCGGCGACACCCTCAGCAAGATCGCCGAGGCGAAGAAGGTCGAAGGCGGCTGGAAGAAGCTCTTCGACCTGAACAAGGACATCCTCGACGACGCGGACGTCATCCACCCCGGCCAGCTCCTCCACCTGAGCTGACCCACCCTGCTCCGGGGCCCCCGACACCGGGGACTCCCCGCCCCGGACCGGGGACCTTCGTGGTCCCCGGGGGATCACGTCGTCCGGTGGACCCGGCGGACCACCGGACGACGCACCCCCGTCCCCCTCAGCCCCCCGGCCTGGCGCGCCTTCCCCCGTACGCGCCGGGCCGGGGTTTCTGTCTGTTTGATTCCCTTTTTCGTCCCACGGGGCGGGCACCGGCCGGCTGATGCCCCCGAGCCGGTTAGGCTCATGCCGCAAGGCCGAAGCGGCCCTGCACCGCTTGCGTCACATTTAGCGTCACATCCCAGAAGGAGATGCTCGTGCCGTCCATCGACGTCGTCGTAGCCCGGGAAATCCTGGACTCCCGAGGCAACCCCACGGTCGAGGTCGAGGTCGGCCTCGACGACGGCAGCACCGGCCGTGCTGCTGTTCCCTCCGGTGCCTCCACCGGTGCGTTCGAGGCCATTGAGCTCCGTGACGGAGACCCGAACCGCTACCACGGCAAGGGTGTCGAGAAGGCGGTACTCGCCGTCATCGAGCAGATCGGCCCGGAGCTCGTCGGTTACGACGCCACCGAGCAGCGTCTGATCGACCAGGCGATGTTCGACCTGGACGCCACCGACAACAAGGCGTCCCTCGGTGCCAACGCCATCCTCGGTGTGTCCCTGGCCGTCGCCCACGCGGCTTCCGAGGCCGCCGACCTCCCTCTCTTCCGCTACCTGGGCGGCCCGAACGCGCACCTGCTGCCGGTGCCGATGATGAACATCCTGAACGGCGGCTCGCACGCCGACTCCAATGTGGACATCCAGGAGTTCATGATCGCCCCGATCGGCGCGGAGTCCTTCTCCGAGGCGCTGCGCTGGGGCACCGAGGTCTACCACACCCTCAAGAAGGTCCTGAAGGAGCGCGGTCTGTCCACGGGTCTCGGTGACGAGGGCGGCTTCGCCCCGAACCTGGACTCCAACCGCGAGGCCCTCGACCTGATCCTCGAGGCCGTCCGGCAGGCCGGTTTCGCGCCCGGCAAGGACATCGCCCTCGCGCTCGACGTCGCCGCCTCCGAGTTCTACAAGGACGGCAAGTACGTCTTCGAGGGCAAGGAGCGCTCCGCCGCCGAGATGACCGAGTACTACGAGGAGCTCGTCTCCGCGTACCCGCTCGTCTCCATCGAGGACCCGCTGTTCGAGGACGACTGGGCCGGCTGGAAGGTCATCACCGACAGGCTCGGCGCCAAGGTGCAGCTGGTCGGCGACGACCTGTTCGTCACCAACCCCGAGCGCCTCGCCCGCGGCATCGAGGACGGTGCGGCGAACGCCCTGCTGGTCAAGGTCAACCAGATCGGTTCGCTGACCGAGACCCTGGACGCCGTGGAGCTGGCCCAGCGCAACGGCTTCAAGTGCATGATGTCCCACCGCTCCGGTGAGACGGAGGACGTCACGATCGCCGACCTGGCCGTCGCCACCAACTGCGGCCAGATCAAGACCGGTGCCCCGGCCCGCTCCGAGCGCGTCGCCAAGTACAACCAGCTGCTGCGCATCGAGGAGATCCTCGACGACGCGGCGGTCTACGCGGGCCGCTCTGCGTTCCCGCGGTTCAAGGGCTGACACCTGCCTCCGTACGTCCCCGCACCCGGTCCCGTACCGTGTGCGGGGACGTACGCGCGTAACAAAGGGGAGGCGGGACCATGGCCGGCAAGGACCGCGACCGGTTCTCGACCGCGACCAGACTGCGGCTGCTCGGCGAGCAGACCGCCGCCCGCGTCTACCGCTCGCAGACGCGCCGCCAGGCCCGGCGCTCCAGGCTGACCGGCCGGGCGGCCTTCCTCGCGCTGGTGGTCTGCTCGATGATCGTCGCGCTCGCGTACCCGACGCGTCAGTATGTGTCGCAGCGCAACGACGTCGCCGAGCAGAGGCGGCTCGCCGAAGCCGCTCGTGCGCGCGTGGAGCGCCTGCGTGACGAGAAGGCGCGCCTCCAGGACGACGCGTACGTCATGCGGCTGGCCCGTGAGCACCTGCACATGGTCCGGCCGGGCGAGACCGCCTACACCATGGTCGGTCCCAAGGCCGGTGAGCAGTCCCGCAGCGAGGAGGGCGGCGTCGGCCGCCCCTGGTACTCGAACGTCTGGGACGGCGTCGACCACGCCGACGCGGGCCGCTAGCGAAGCCACGAACACGAACGAAGAGACATACATATCCATGGACACGCCCCCTCCGACGACCGAGCACACGCCGCCCACCGAGGCGGACATCGCCGCGTTCCGGGACCAGCTCGGCCGCCCGCCGCGCGGTCTGCGCGCGATCGCCCACCGCTGCCCGTGCGGCAACCCGGACGTGGTCGAGACGGCCCCGCGGCTGGAGGACGGTACGCCGTTCCCGACGCTCTACTACCTGACCTGCCCCCGCGCGGCTTCGGCGATCGGCACGCTGGAGGCGAACGGCGTCATGAAGGAGATGACGGAGCGCCTGGGGACCGATCCCGAGCTCGCCGCGGCCTACCGTGCGGCGCACGAGGACTACATCGCGCGGCGCGACGCGATCGAGGAGCTGAAGGGCTTCCCGAGCGCGGGCGGCATGCCGGACCGGGTGAAGTGCCTCCATGTCCTGGTCGGTCACTCCCTGGCCGCGGGCCCGGGCGTGAACCCGCTCGGCGACGAGGCGATCGCGATGCTGCCGGAGTGGTGGGCGAAGGGTCCCTGCGTGACGCCTGCCACGGAGGAGGACGAGTGAGCCGCGTCGCCGCCGTCGACTGCGGCACCAACTCCATCCGGCTGCTCGTCGCCGACGTGACCGGGCCCGACAGCGCCCCCGGTGGGAGCGCCACCGGCGACCTCACGGAGCTGGACCGCCGGATGACCATCGTCCGCCTCGGCCAGGGCGTGGACCGCACCGGCCGCCTCGCCCCCGAGGCGCTGGAGCGCACCTTCGCCGCCTGCCGCGAGTACGCAGAGGCCATCACGGCGCACGGTGCGCAGAAGGTCCGCTTCGTGGCGACCTCCGCTTCGCGTGACGCCGAGAACCGCGACGAGTTCGTCCGTGGGGTGCTCGACATCCTGGGCGTCGAGCCCGAGGTGATCAGCGGCGACCAGGAGGCGGAGTTCTCCTTCACCGGCGCCACCAAGGAGCTCCCGGGGCACGAGGAGCGCCTGGTCGTGGACATCGGGGGCGGCTCCACCGAGTTCGTCATCGGCCACGGCCATGTCGAGGCCGCCCGCTCCGTCGACATCGGCTGCGTACGGCTGACCGAGCGGCACATCAAGAGCGATCCGCCGGCCCCCGCCGAGGTCGCCGCCCTCCGCGCCGACATCGCCGCGGCGCTCGACCTCGCGGAGGAGACGGTCCCGATCCGCGAGGCTCGGACCCTCGTCGGCCTGGCCGGCTCCGTGACCACCGTCGCCGCGATCGCGCTGGGCCTCGAGGAGTACGACTCCTCGGCCATCCACCACTCGCGCATCTCCCGCGGACAGGTCGCGGAGGTGACCCGGGGACTGCTCTCCTCCACGCACGAGGAGCGCGCCGCCAACCCCGTGATCCACCCCGGCCGGGTGGACGTGATCGCCGCCGGGGCGCTGGTCCTGCTGGAGATCATGGACCGCACGGGCATCGAGGAGGTCGTGGTCAGCGAACACGACATTCTGGACGGAATCGCCTGGTCCCTCGCCTGACCGGCGCTCGGTCCGGCCCGTCGGCCGGGCTGCCGCGAGAAAGTTCGTGAAGTTCTTCACAAGGAAAAGGGCCCTGTCGGCCGTCGAAAGTGCCCCTCGACGGCCCTCCGGGCCTCTTTTTTGCCCAACTCGGCCTGCCCGCGCGCTGCGGGGCATGTGCCCGCCGCGTTACGTACACATGAAGCAGGGTGCTGGTTCACCTTCCGGATGGGGGAGTGGGGCCAGCTCAGAGGGCCTTCTCAACGCTCCCCGTTACACCGGGGTTCCCTGCCCCCGCCATGACCTCGGTCACGTGGGCGGCGGAGTGTAGCAGAGGGTCCGCAGATGCTTGTGAAGGGGCTCACGAGCGACCCCCACCAGGGGGGTGGATACTCGATGGCATGAGCACCACGGAGCGTCCCAGGATCCTCGTAGTAGGCGGTGGGTACGTAGGCCTGTACGCAGCTCGTCGCATTCTGAAGAAGATGCGGTACGGGGAGGCGACCGTCACGGTCGTCGACCCGCGGTCGTACATGACCTACCAGCCCTTCCTCCCCGAAGCCGCCGCCGGCAGCATCTCGCCCCGGCACGTCGTCGTCCCGCTGCGACGCGTGCTGCCCAAGGCCGAGGTACTCACCGGTCGGGTCACCACCATCGACCAGGACCGCAAGGTCGCCACGGTCGCGCCGCTCGTGGGCGAGGCCTACGAGCTGCCGTTCGACCACCTGGTCGTCGCGCTCGGCGCGGTCTCCCGCACCTTCCCGATCCCCGGCCTCGCCGAGCAGGGCATCGGTATGAAGGGCATCGAGGAGGCCATCGGCCTGCGCAACCATGTCCTCGAGCAGCTCGACAAGGCCGACTCGACGACCGACGAGGATGTCCGCCGCAAGGCGCTGACCTTCGTCTTCGTGGGCGGCGGCTTCGCCGGCGCGGAGACCATAGGCGAGGTCGAGGACCTGGCCCGCGACGCGGTCAAGTACTACAAGAGCATCAAGCGCGAGGACATGCGGTTCGTCCTCGTCGACGCCGCCGACAAGATCCTCCCCGAGGTCGGCCCGAAGCTCGGCAAGTACGGCAAGGAGCACCTCGAGGGCCGGGGTATCGAGATCTACCTCAACACCTCCATGGACTCCTGCGTCGACGGCCACGTGGTGCTGAAGAACGGCCTCGAGGTCGACTCCAACACCATCGTGTGGACCGCCGGCGTGAAGCCGAACCCGGCGCTCACCCGCTACGGTCTGCCGCTCGGCCCGCGCGGCCACGTGGACTGCAACGAGAAGCTCCAGGTGCAGGGCACGGACTACATCTGGGCCGCGGGCGACAACGCCCAGGTGCCGGACGTCGCGTCCCGCAAGGCCGGCGTCGAGAACGCCTGGTGCCCGCCGAACGCCCAGCACGCGCTGCGCCAGGCCAGGGTCCTCGGCGACAACGTCATCTCCGGGATGCGCGGCTTCCCGCAGAAGACCTACGAGCACGCCAACAAGGGTGCGGTCGCCGGTCTGGGCATGCACAAGGGCGTCGCGATGATCGTCATGGGCAAGGTGAAGATCAAGCTCAAGGGCCGGCTGGCCTGGTACATGCACCGTGGCTACCACGGCATGGCGATGCCGACCTGGAACCGCAAGATCCGTGTCTTCGCCGACTGGACGCTCGCGATGTTCCTCAAGCGCGAGGTCGTCTCGCTCGGTGCGATGGAGACGCCGCGCGAGGAGTTCTACGAGGCCGCCAAGCCGGCCCCGGCGGCGGCCAAGGCCGCTCCGGAGAAGGCCAAGGCCTCCTGACCGCCTGAGCGTCAGAACGTCCCGAAGGGGCCGTCCGCCATCCGTGGTGCGGACGGCCCCTTCGGCATACCCCGTTAGGGGGTTCTCTCGGATCTTGCCGGGCTCGTGTGCTCTGGCACGCGCTCCCCGCAGCTTCGCCTGGGGGGTGCCCCCGGCTGCGTCGCCGTCCGGTCGCGGATGTCCCCCCGTAGCCCGTCGGGCGCTGGGAGGTGCCCCCGAGCGCAGTGGCTCCCTCCTGTTCCCCGCACCTGCACGCGCCGGACCCCGCTCGCCGATCCGGCCCGGTCCGAAGGACACCCCTGGGCCGGAAGGCGGCGAAGGAAGCTGTTTTGCCGTCCATTTGCGCGCTAAGGGGACTGCATCGCCGCGCCGAGGGTGTTTACGTGGTGTTGGGCATTTCCGGAAACCGTCATCACGGAGGTGTGCGCCATGGCCGATGCCGCTTCGCGGCTCACCACTCTCGCCGGGAATCTGCTGGGGGCGCCGCCTCCGGTCCGCATCCGCGCCTGGGACGGAAGCGAAGCAGGGGCTCCCGATGCCCCCGTCCTCGTCGTCCGGCACCGGCGCGCCCTGCGCAGACTGCTCTGGAAGCCCGGCGAACTCGGCCTGGTCCGGGGCTGGGTGGCCGGGGAGATCGACGTCGAGGGAGATCTGTACGAGGCCCTCGACCGGCTCGCCGGACTGATCTGGGACCGCCCGCCCCCCGAGGACGGCGAAGCGCGGTCCTCGGCAGCCGGACGGGCGCAGGCTCTTCTCGACCCACGGCTGCGCGCCGCGGCCCGGGACCTGCTCGAGCTGTCAGGACCGCGCGCGTGGCTGCCGCTGGCCCCGCCCGCCGAGGAGGTCCGCAGACGCCGCGGCCCGCTGCACACCCGCTTCCGGGACCGGCAGGCGATCAGTCACCACTACGACGTGGGCAACGACTTCTACGAGCTGGTGCTCGGGCCCTCCATGGTCTATTCGTGCGCCTACTGGGCGGACGGGGGAAGCCTGGAGGACGCCCAGCGCGACAAGCTGGACCTGATCTGCCGCAAGCTGGCGCTCGACGAGGGCGACCGGCTGCTGGACGTGGGCTGCGGCTGGGGCTCGATGGCGATCCACGCGGCCAGGGAGTACGGCGCCCGCGTCACCGGCATCACGCTCTCCCGCGAGCAGGCCGCGTACGCCCGCAAGCGCATCGCTGAGGAGGGGCTGACCGACCGGGTCGAGATCCGCGTCCAGGACTACCGGGACGTCAAGGACGGACCGTACGACGCGATTTCGTCGATCGGCATGGCCGAGCACGTCGGCTCGGCCCGCTACCGGGAGTACGCCGACGTCCTGTACGGCCTTCTGAGGCCCGGCGGCCGGCTGCTCAACCACCAGATCGCCCGTCGCCCAGAGAAGGACGAGACGGCCTATCGCGTGGACGACTTCATCGACGCCTATGTCTTCCCGGACGGGGAGCTGGCGCCGGTCGGCGCGACCCTGTCGATCCTGGAGGAGGCCGGTTTCGAGGCCAGGGACGTCGAGTCGATCCGCGAGCACTACGCCCGCACCCTGCGCGCCTGGGTGGCCAATCTGGAGTCCGCGTGGAAGGACGCGGTACGGCGGACGTCGCCGGGCCGCGCCCGGATCTGGCGGCTGTACATGGCCGCGTCCGCCGTGTCCTTCGAGCGGAACCGGATCGGCGTCAACCAGATCCTGGCGGTGAAGACCCCGGAGGGCGGCGCCTCCGGACTTCCGCTGCGGGCGCGTGAGTGGACCGAGTCCCCGCCGCGCTGACCGCATGCGCGAGGGCCGGGCCTCCCGTGCGGGAGACCCGGCCCTCGTACCCGTGGGGGCGGGCTACTCGGCCTTGATGGCGTTCAGCATGTTCAGCCTCGCGGCGCTGCGGGCCGGCCACAGCGAGGCGAGCACACCGACCAGTCCGGCGAGCGCCAGGAAGATCCCGATCCGGGCCCAGGGCAGCACCAGGGCGTAGCCCGGGATGTTGTCCGCGATCGTCTCGCCGACCGCCCAGCCGAGGAACGAGCCGAGGACGATGCCGACCGCCGCGCCGAAGAGCGAGATGACCACGGCCTCCAGGCGGACCATGCGCTTGACCCGGCGGCGGTCCAGACCGATCGCGCGCAGCATGCCGATCTCCTGCTGGCGTTCGAAGACGGACATCGCGAGCGTGTTGACCACACCCAGCACGGCGATGATCAGCGCCATCGCCAGCAGCCCGTACAGGATGTTCAGCAGGGTGTTGATCATGCCGCCGAACTCGTCGCGGATGTCCTGCCGGTCCATCACCTTGATCGCGGGGTTGGCGCCCAGCGCGTCGATCAGGGCCTTCTCATTCGCCGCGGACTCACCGCCGTCCATCTTCACGAAGATCTGCGGGAGGAACGGCTTGACCTCGTGCGGGTTGGCGAGCTTCGTGTCCAGGAGGACCTCGGAGAGGAACTCGCTGCCCTTGTAGACCGCGCCGACCTTCAGCGTGCTCTTCTTCTTGTCGTTGAAGGTGAACGGGACGCTGTCGCCGACCTTCCAGCCCTTGCTCTTGGCCGTCTCCTCGGCGACCGCGATCTCGCCCTTGGCGAGCGTACCCAGGCTGCCGTTCACGACCTTGACGTCGAGGACCTTCTCGATGTCGCCGGGCGTGACCGCAGAGGCCGACAGGTAGTCGTCCTTGACCTGGAAGTAGACGGACTGCTGGGGCGAGACCGCCGAGACGCCCGGGGCCTTCTCCAGCGCGCTCAGCGCGGACTTGTCCAGGCCCCCGCCACTGGCCATCGTGACCATGTAGTCGGCCTTGATGTTGTCCGTGGTCGTCTTGTCGATGGCCTGGCCGACCGTGACACCGATCACCGTCAGACCGGTCACCAGGGTGAGCCCGATCGCCAGCGCCGAGGCGGTGGCGCCGGTGCGGCGCGGGTTGCGGACCGCGTTCTGGCCGGCCAGTTTGCCCGACACCCCGAAGGCACCGACGAGCAGCGGCCGTACGAGCGCGATGACGGGTCGGGACAGCAGCGGGATCAGGACGATCACACCGATCAGGGCGAGGAACGCGCCCCCGGCGATGAGCATCTGGCCGGTGTCGCCCCCGGCCGACGCGCCCCACAGGATGAGGGCCGTGCCGGGCGCGGCGAAGGCCGTTCCGATGGAGTTGCGCAGCACCAGGGACTTGGTGGTGGCCGCGGCGTGGACGCTGCTCATCGCCGCCACCGGCGGGATCTTGGCGGCCCGGCGGCCGGGCAGCCAGGCGGCGAGCATCGTGATCAGTACACCGACGGAGAGCGCGGCGATCACCGGGCTCGCCCCGATGACCAGCGGTCCGGCCGGGATCTTCATGTCGAAAGCGGCCATCCCGGAGCGCAGTCCGACTGCCAGGCCGATGCCGATCAGGAAACCGACCGCGGAGGCGAAGAGACCGACCACGGCGGCCTCCAGCAGCACCGAGCGGGTGATCTGCTTGCGGGAGGCGCCGACGGCGCGCATCAGCGCGATCTCCTTGGTGCGCTGGGCGACCAGCATGGTGAAGGTGTTGGAGATCAGGAAGACGCCGACGAACAGCGCGATGGCGGCGAAGCCGAGCAGCACCTTCTTCAGGGCGCCAAGGCCCTCTTCGATCTGCTCCGCCTGTTCCTGGGCGAGCTTCTCCCCGGCCTTGGCCTCTGCGGCGTCCGGCAGCAGCGGCTTGACGTCTTCCAGGATCTTCGCGTCGTCGCCGCCGGGGGCGGCGGTGACGGTGGCCTCACTGAAGAAGCCCGGCTTGAGGTACTGCTTCTGGGCGACCTCGGTGTCGAAGAGGACGAGGCTGCCGCCGGCGTTCACGGCGCCGTCCTGGGTGGTGAAGACACCGCTGAGGGTGTACTCCTTCACCGGTCCGTTGGTCGCGACCCGCACCCGGTCGCCGACCTGGTACTTGCCCTTGTCCGCGGAGTCCTTGTCCAGGGCGATCTGATCGTCCTTCACCGGGCCCGAGCCGTCGGTGAAGGTGTAGGCGGGGTCCTTGCCGTCCTTGCCGGGGGCGAAGTTGGAGCCCTTGTTGGACCAGCCGACACCGATCAGCTTCCCGTCGGGGCCGGCGACGCCGGCGAAGCCGCTGACGCGGCCCTGGGCGCCGGCGACGCCTTCCAGCTTGCCGAGCTTGTCGAGGGTCTTCTGGGATATGCCGGGTTCCTGCTGGGGGTCGTCCTCGTCGGCGTACGAGGTGACGGCGACGGCGACGTTGTCGTAGCTCTTCGCCGACTGGTTGCGGAAGGAGTTGGAGAGCGTGTCGGCGAAGACCAGGGTGCCGGAGACGAACGCCACGCCGAGCATCACGGCGAGCACGGTCATCAGCAGCCTGGCCTTGTGCGCGAGCACATTGCGCAAGGCGGTACGGAACATGGTGGGTGTCAGTCCTGAGGTGAGGGCCGGAAGTCTTGGGTGGAGGTGCGGATCAGCTGGTCCGGCCCTTGGCGTCGAAGGCCTTCATCCGGTCGAGCACGCCGTCGGCGGTCGGGGCGAGCATCTCGTCCACGATCCGGCCGTCCGCGAGGAAGACGACGCGATCCGCGTACGACGCGGCCACCGGGTCGTGCGTCACCATGACGACGGTCTGTCCCAGCTCCCGAACGGAGTTGCGCAGGAAGCCCAGTACCTCCGCGCCGGAGCGCGAGTCGAGGTTTCCGGTCGGCTCGTCACCGAAGATGATCTCGGGCCGCGAGGCGAGGGCGCGGGCGACGGCGACGCGCTGCTGCTGACCGCCGGACAGCTGGGCCGGCCGGTGGCCGAGCCGCGCGGACAGCCCGATCAGGTCGATGACCTGCTGCAGCCACTGCTTGTCCGGCTTGCGGCCCGCGATGTCCATCGGCAGCGTGATGTTCTCGAGTGCCGTCAGGGTCGGCAGCAGGTTGAACGCCTGGAAGATGAACCCGATCTTGTCCCGGCGCAGCTGCGTGAGCTGCTTGTCCTTGAGCGACCCCAGCTCGGTCTCGCCGATCCGTACGGAGCCGGAGCTGAAGCTGTCCAGCCCGGCGACGCAGTGCATCAGCGTGGACTTGCCGGAGCCCGACGGGCCCATGATCGCGGTGAATTCGCCCTGCCGGAAGTCCACGGTGACGCGGTCGAGCGCGACCACCTGGGTCTCGCCCTGTCCGTAGACCTTGGACAGATCCATGGCGCGGGCGGCCACCGCGGTGGCGCGGTGGAAGGTCTGGGTGGTGGTCACGAGACGACTCTCCTGTCGGGGTGTTCTTCGGGGACCACCCCATCGTGCTGGCCGCTCGCCGCAGGATCGTCCGTCCCGGTGCCCGTTCCCGGGGCCGTCTTGGGTCTGACGGCACGGGACGTCCGTCCTCCTTTGGTATGACGGCGTCCCCGGGAGCCCTTCGGGGATGTCCCGCGCCACCGGCGCCCGTTCTTCTGCGCATCCGGGCGGCGACTTTCCGTCATTCCCGGACGTGGGGCCGGGCGGGCGTGAGGCGGGGCGGGGGCTGGGGCAAACTGCCCCTCGCTCGTGCTGACGCACACTCAGACGTCAATAAAATAAGACAACATCGGGTCGGGACTCCGCTGTCCGGGGGATCCGCCCGGATAGGCTCGTGTGCCGATGCAGGGCCGCGCACCAAGCCCGGATGGTGGAATGCAGACACGGCGAGCTTAAACCTCGCTGGCCTTCGGGCCGTGCCGGTTCGAGTCCGGCTCCGGGCACGTCCACCACCGGCTGGCGCGAGCTGAATCGTTGAATTCTTGAAGGTCTACTCGGGCATTCCGGCGCGATGGCGGTGGCGATCGTTCATCCCGGAACCGGCCCTCATCGATGCGAACGTCACGTGACGCGCTCGGCCGTTCCACGCGTCGTCCTCGCCGCCCGCTCTCGGCGTCCCGACCGATGCCGAAGAGTGCGTGGCCCGTGCCGTCGATGAGCGCGTAGGTAGTGCGTAGGTCCCGCGCGAGTGCGTAGGTCCCGCGCGGCGCCCGGTCATGCGGGGGCCCGCGCCCGGCCGGGCCGCGAACGGTCCGGCGGTCCGCCTGCGGGTCGCGCCACTCGGTCGGCCCGGCGGGTCCAGGGAGTGCACCCGCCCGCCGCGCCCAGGCCGCTGCCGCGCCCAGGCCGCTGCCGCGCCCAGGCCGCTGCCGCGCCCAGGGCGCTGCCGCGTCCAGGGCGACCGCCTGGAGGCAGTCCGCCCTGCCCCCGGCCCGCGCCCGCCCGCCGTGCGCGAGGCCGCTCGCCGCCACCGTCGCGGCCGGTGCCTCACCCGGTAGGGCATTTCATGTCAAAACCCCCCGATCGGCCCATGCTGATCTCGTCGGGCCGGACCGGACCCGGCCGGACCCGGCCGTGGCACGCGCGAGGCGGCACGGGTCCCAGCGTGTCCGTCCCGTCACGATCGAGGAAAGATCCTCCCTCAGCACTAGGCCGATGTCTTTGCCCCCGCATTACTCTTGTGTCAAGGCCGCGCAGGGTGGCCATGGAGGAGTGAGATGAGGAGCAGCAACCCGGTCTTCTCGCGACGGGGGTTCAGCCGCGACAACGGCCACGCGGGCTTCAACACCGCGCCGCAGGCCGGGGGCCCCGCCGTCGGGACCAACCCGTACGCCACCAACCCTTACGCGCCCGCGGACGCCCAGCTGGGTGCCCCGCCGCAGGCGCCCGCCCGCACCAATGTGATGACGATCGACGACGTCGTGGCGCGCACCGCCATGACGCTCGGCACCGTCGTGCTCACGGCCGTCCTGTCGTGGGTGCTGCTGCCCGTCGACCAGGCCAACATCGGCAAGTCGTACGGGATCGCCATCGGCGCCGCGCTGGTGGCGTTCGTGCTGGCGATGGTCCAGTCCTTCAAGCGCAAGGCCTCGCCCGCGCTGATCATTTCCTACGCGGCGTTCGAGGGTGTCTTCCTCGGCGTGATCTCCAGCGCCGTCTCCACCTACATCGCCAACGGTGTGGTGGCCCAGGCCGTGCTCGGCACCATGGCGGTCTTCGCCGGTGTGCTGATCGCGTACAAGATGCGCTGGATCCGCGTCACCCGCCGTTTCTACGGCTTCGTGATGGCGGCCGCGATCGGCTTCCTGCTGCTGATGGCCGTCAACATGCTGTTCGCCGTCTTCGGCGGCGGTGACGGTCTCGGCTTCCGTAGCGGTGGCCTCGGCATCCTGTTCGGTGTCATCGGCATCATCCTCGGTGCCTGCTTCCTCGCCCTGGACTTCAAGCAGGTCGAGGACGGCATCACCTACGGCGCTCCGCGCGAGGAGTCCTGGCTGGCGGCCTTCGGCCTCACCCTGACCCTGGTGTGGATCTACCTGGAGATGCTGCGTCTGCTGTCGATCCTGCAGGGCGACGACTGACGCGGGTGAGCCACCCGTAGCCGGCTGAGCTACGAAGGGCCCGTCCCGGCTGGCGCCGGGCGGGCCCTTCTCGTTGTCGCACTTGCGTACGTCCTGGTTATTGCAGCTTGCGCGCGGCTCGCCTCAGGTCGTACTCATGGATGATCGCTTTCGCATGTCCGTACGCGAGATTGTGTTCGCTCCGCAGCCAGCTGACCTTCTCCTCCAAGCGGAAGAGAGCGGGGCCTTCCTCGACGGTACGCAGCCAGTCGGCGACTTCACGGCCGGTGCAATGAGGGATGCGGGAGAGCAGATTGCGATGGGTCTCTTCGGAGAAGACTTGGGACATCGGCGCCTCCGGACGCTTTGCGCGTGTGGTCCTTCACGTCACCGTGCCTGAGTGTTCGCGTATTGGCAACAGTCCCGCACCGGCGCATAGGGTCGCGGAGTGCTTGATACGACACCTCTGACGACCGCCGTGGAGCGGATCGCCGACCGGTTGCGGGCCGCCCCGCAGAGCCGGCTGCAGCGTGGTGCTGCAGCCGAAGGTCTCGCGCTCGCAAGGGAGTTGGCGCTCCGGGCGCAGCGGCTCGAGACCCCGGACGGGGAGCCGAGGATCATGCCGGAAACGGGTGTTTTCGCGGTCGCGGACCAACTTGTGGTGGCGGCGACGGATTTGGCCGAGTCTCTGCGTACGACAGCGGCCTCGCCGGAGGACCTGGGCGAAGCCGTGGGATTCGTGGAGGAGGCGGGGGTGCGCCTCAGGGCGATGCTGTAGGCGGCTGCGGGGTCAGGGTCGGCCTGGACGGCCGCCGGGCGGTGGCGGTGGCGGTGGCTGCGGCTGTCGCTGCCGTGGCTCGGGGCGGCGCCGGCTAGAGCGAGGCGATGACGCGGTCCGCGAGGATGTAGACGTTCTCGCCAGAACCGCAGGAGAAGGTCAGGGCGTACGCGCCGGAGACGCCCGACCCGCCCAGCAGAACCGGCGTCTCACCGTTGCGCAGCGCCTCTGCGAGCCGCTCGGCCGTCTCCCGGTGGCCGGGCGTCATGCAGAGCGTCGTGCCGTCGGCGAAGACGTACACATCGAGGGTGCCGAGCGGCCCGGGGCGTACGTCGGCGAGCGCCGTGGCGGTCTCTGCGAGCTCCTCCAGCCGGGCCACGGTGCGCTCATGGTCGGTCACCACGGGTGTCTGGACGGGGACGAAGTCGGGATGCGAGGGGTGCCTGCGGCGGGCGGCGGCCAGCTCCGGGGAGTCCTCGGCGAACTCGGCGGGCGGCTCACAGAACTCGGGCAGCTCGGCCAGTGCGTCGAGCGCCTCGACGGCCTCCAGGTCCATCGCCTCGAGCCCCGCGAAGTCGGCCTGGCGGGGGATGAACAGCGGGGGGAGCTCCTCGCCGAGCCCGGCCGAGCCGCCGAGCAGCGTCGGGGCGTCCGCGGCGTCACGGGCCTCCTGGGCGGCCCAGAAGGCGCGCGCCTCGGCCAGCTCCCGCTCCCGCTCCTCGGCGAGCGCCTCGGCGACGGCCGCGCGTATCTCGTCGGCAGGGGCGGTGCGGGCCTGCGGCACGGCTGCGGCGAACAGGGCGGTTTCCGCGCTGTTCACGGCAGCCAGCTCCGTACGCAGGGCCGTGACCTGCTTGCGCAGCCCGTGAGCGGCGTGCAGGGCAGCGGCGCCCACGGCCGTGGCGGTGGCCGCGGTCAGCATGAGGGCGAGGGACATGGCGCTCACTGACGTACTCCCGGTTTCAATGGATTCCCCGACTTACTACATCAGCTTGTCGTGAGCCCGTGCCTGGTGTCAGTGCATTACGTCACGAAAGGGACAGGAAATTGGGGTTGATGTTTACCGCTCGAGCCCCAGTGACCTGGGGAAACGCATCTCCCCCAGGAGAAAGGTCACATCCTGGGGGAGATTAGGTCACGGCTGGGACGCGACGGGATTGGGAAAGCCCTTTCCGCGGGACGGGGTTCCGCTCGACCGGGCAGGTCAGCGGCCCGGCCGGGGGATCAGCTGAGGCGCTCGATCACCATGGCCATGCCCTGGCCGCCGCCCACGCACATCGTCTCCAGGCCGAACTGCTTGTCGTGGAACTGCAGGCTGTTGATCAGCGTGCCCGTGATGCGGGCGCCGGTCATGCCGAAGGGGTGACCGACGGCGATCGCGCCGCCGTTGACGTTGAGCTTGTCCAGCGGGATGCCCAGATCCCGGTAGGACGGGATGACCTGGGCCGCGAACGCCTCGTTGATCTCGGCCAGGTCGATGTCGCCGATGGTCAGACCGGCGCGGCTCAGCGCCTGCTTGGAGGCCTCTACCGGGCCGTAACCCATGATCTCGGGAGACAGGCCGGAGACGCCGGTGGAGACGATCCGGGCCAGCGGGGTCAGCCCGAGCTCGCGCGCCTTGGTGTCGGACATGATCACGAGCGCGGCGGCGCCGTCGTTGAGCGGGCAGCAGTTGCCGGCCGTCACCATGCCGTCGGGGCGGAACACCGGCTTCAGGCCCTGGACGCCCTCCAGGGTGACGCCGGCGCGCGGGCCGTCGTCCTTGCTCACGACGGTGCCGTCCGGGAGGGTCACCGGGGTGATCTCGCGCTCCCAGAAGCCGTTCTTGATCGCTTCCTCGGCCAGGTTCTGCGACCGTACGCCGAACTCGTCCATGTCCTGGCGGGTCACGCCCTTGAGGCGGGCCAGGTTCTCGGCGGTCTGGCCCATCGCGATGTACGCGTCCGGGATCAGGCCGTCCTCGCGCGGGTCGTGCCAGCTCGAGCCCTCGCTCGCGGCGACGGCCGCGGTGCGGGCCTCGGCCTCGGCGAAGAGCGGGTTGTGGGTGTCGGGCAGACCGTCGGAACTGCCCTTCACGGAGCGGGAGACCATCTCGACACCGGCCGAGATGAAGACGTCGCCCTCGCCGGCCTTGATGGCGTGCAGCGCCATGCGGGAGGTCTGCAGCGAGGACGAGCAGTAGCGCGTGACCGTGCAGCCCGGGAGGTGGTCCATGCCCATCTGCACGGCGACGATGCGGCCCAGGTTGTGACCCTGCTCCCCGCCGGGCAGGCCACAGCCGAGCATCAGGTCGTCTATGTCCTTCGGGTCGAGCTCGGGGACCTTGGCGAGCGCGGCCTGGATGATGGTCGCGGTCAGGTCGTCCGGCCGCAGGTCCTTCAGCGAGCCCTTGAAGGCCCGGCCGATCGGGGTGCGGGCGGCAGAGACGATCACGGCTTCGGGCATCACGGCTCCAGAGGGAAGTGCGGCTGTCAGGCAAGTCTGAGTGGGAAGTTACCCCTACGTATCGCGCGGGTCACCGTACGGACCGTGTGATGCGGGCCTCTTTTCTAAGCGCTCGCTTACGGAGCCGGGTTCGGCCACGCCGCCCGTGCGGGGCGGCGCGGACCATTCGTCCCGTTCCGGGGTCAGTCGGAGCCGTGCAGCTCGGCGGGCCAGGTGTCCGCCGTCGGCGCCGCGAGCTTCGTGGGGACAGAGGTCGGCAGACGCCGCCGCCTGCGGTGCTTGAGGAGGGCCCAGGGGGCGCGGGCGCCCGTCACCTCGGTGCCCGCCTCGCTCGCCGCCTCCGCCGCCGCCTTGGCGACCGGCAGCATGCCCTCGTGGCGGCCGGCGTCGAGCCGGTCGGACTCCGGCCAGAGGCCGAGCACCGCGCAGAGGGTCGGCAGGACCGCCATCGCCGCCGTCGCGTAGCCCTCGGCGGAGGGGTGGTAGTTGTCGGGGCCGAAGAGTTCGCGCGGGTTCGCCGCGAACTCCGGGCCCAGCAGGTCGCCCAGCGAGACCGTGCGGCCGCCCTGTTCCACCGCCACGATCGTCTGCGCCGCCGCGAGCTGGCGCGAGACCCGGCGCGCCAGCCAGCGCAGCGGCTGGTACACCGGCTCGATGGTGCCGAGATCCGGGCAGGTGCCCACCACCACCTCGGCGCCCGCCGTGCGCAGCCGTCGCACGGCCGCCGACAGATGGCGCACCGACTGCGTCGGCGGCATCCGGTGCGTGACGTCGTTCGCGCCGATCATGATCACGCAGACGTCCGGGGTCCGCCCCGGATCCAGCAGCGCCCGGCCGACCTGCCGCTCCAGATCGTCGGACCTGGCTCCCGGCTCCGCCACGATCCGCAGTTCCACGGGCCGCTCGGCCACGGCCGCGAACCCCGAGGCGAGCAGCGCCCCCGGTGTCTGCCCCGCCCGCCGCACCCCCTGGCCGACCGCGGTCGAGTCACCCAGGAGGACAAGCCTCAGCGGCTCCGACGGGCCGTACGACGTTCCGTACAGCCCGTCCGGGTGCGGCGGGAGCGGGGCGGTGCCACCGCGCACCGACCGTTTCGCCAGCTGCACCTCGGCCAGCACCACACCCACCGCCGCGGCTCCGAGCAGGCCGATTCCGCCGCCGCCGTATGCCGCGCCCGCCGCGATGCGCCGCGCCACCCTTGCCCTCGACACAGTCCCAGCCACCTTCCGTAGCCGCGCCGTCATACAAGAGCTAACTGCCCCGTAACGACCGTCGCCCAATCTCGCTCCGGTGCGCATACGCTGGCGGGACCACTACGGAGATCCCGGAGACTTACGGTGCAATTCCACGACTCGATGATCAGTCTGGTTGGCAATACCCCGCTGCTGAAGCTCAACAGCGTGACAGCGGGCATTCAGGCGACGGTTCTCGCCAAGGTCGAGTACTTCAACCCCGGCGGCTCGGTGAAGGACCGCATCGCGCTGCGCATGATCGAGGCCGCAGAGCAGAGCGGAGAGCTCGAGCCGGGCGGCACGATCGTGGAGCCGACCAGCGGCAACACCGGCGTGGGCCTCGCCATCGTGGCCCAGCAGAAGGGCTACAAGTGCATCTTCGTATGCCCTGACAAGGTGTCCACGGACAAGATCAACGTCCTGCGTGCCTACGGGGCCGAGGTCGTCGTCTGCCCGACGGCGGTCGACCCCGATCACCCGGACTCGTACTACAACGTCTCGGACCGGCTGGTGCAGGAGACGCCGGGTGCCTGGAAGCCCGACCAGTACTCCAACCCCAACAACCCGCGTTCGCACTACGAGACCACCGGTCCCGAACTGTGGGAACAGACTGAGGGGAAGATCACCCATTTCGTCGCGGGTGTGGGCACCGGCGGCACGATTTCCGGCACCGGCCGCTATCTGAAGGAGGCCAGCGGCGGCAAGGTGCGGGTCGTCGGCGCCGACCCCGAGGGGTCCGTCTACTCCGGCGGCTCCGGCCGGCCGTATCTCGTCGAGGGCGTCGGTGAGGACTTCTGGCCCACCGCCTACGACCCGAACGTCACCGACGAGATCGTCGCGGTGTCCGACAAGGACTCCTTCCAGATGACCCGCCGCCTCGCCAAGGAGGAGGGCCTGCTGGTCGGCGGCTCCTGCGGCATGGCCGTCGCCGCGGCGCTGCGCGTCGCCGAGGGGCTCGGCCCGGACGACGTCGTGGTCGTGCTGCTCCCGGACAGCGGGCGCGGCTACCTCTCGAAGATCTTCAACGACGAGTGGATGAACGACTACGGCTTCCTGGACCAGGCCGGCGACGAGCCCCGGGTCTGCGACGTCCTGGAGCACAAGGAAGGCGGGCTGCCGTCGCTGGTGCACATGCACCCAGAGGAGACGGTCGGCCAGGCCATCGACGTCCTGCGGGAGTACGGCGTCTCCCAGATGCCGATCGTGAAGCCGGGCGCCGGGCACCCGGACGTCATGGCCGCAGAGGTCATCGGTTCGGTCGTGGAGCGGGAGCTGCTGGACGCGCTGTTCACGCAGCGGGCCTCGCTGAACGACCCGCTCGAGAAGCACATGAGCCCGCCTCTTCCGCAGGTCGGCTCCGGTGAGCCGGTCGGCGACCTGATGTCCGTGCTCGGCGTGGCGGACGCGGCGATCGTGCTGGTCGAGGGCAAGCCGACGGGCGTGGTGAGCAGGCAGGACCTGCTGTCCTTCCTCGCCCGGAGCGAGAGCAAGTAACGACGCAGCAGCACGAGAGGTTCGTGCGCGGGGACCGCCGCACCCCCGGTGAGCCGGGGGGCGGGACGACGGCGGTCCCCGCGAGGGACGCGGTCCGGGTCAGGGCCGGCCTCACGTCCGGGCGTCCATGGAGGTCCGGGAGCCGCTCCGGAGGTCCTTGACGCCGACACCCATCAATGTGCAGGACGTGTGTTAAGCGTGTGCTGCGCCAACGTGTCGCGCTCGTACCACTTTTGCGAAGCTACGGTCCACCCTCAGTAATCCTGGCCGGACTTCTCGTGGGGGCCGGGGCGTACGCGGCCCAGGGGCACGCGGTCGTGGAAGGCATGGACCGCGTTGACGCCGACGATGCCCGCCCAGGCGACCAGCAGGCCCTCCAGGCCGGCGTGGGCCGCGCCGATCGCCGACAGCGGCACGGCGAGGATCATCGTGACGATCCCGAAGCCGAACCGCTCGCCGAAGTTCTCCGCAGAGGCCTTCCCGGACCGCCCGGGACGCCCGCCCCTTGCGGCGGTCACCTGCTGCTCCGCCAGATGCCGCCGTACGCGGCGGTCGATCGTGGTCTCCATGTGCTGCTCGACCTTCTCCAGGAAGGACTCGATCAGCACGGACTCGTACTCCGTGCCCAGTTCGCGGCGGGCATGGAGGGTGGCGTCGAGCTCCTTGGTGAGCTCATGGTCGCTGGCTTCCATGCCGCCCACGGTAGGGAGCGGGGGCGGCGGTGTCGGTGGGGCTGGCCCCCCTCTTCGGGGTCCCACCGGGTATCGCCCGGGGCACGGGGTGGAGTTGATGACCCCGGTACGGCCGAGGCGGGCGGGACCGGCTTCGTCCCCTACGGCGCGATGGCGCACGTGGACGCGACCCCCGGCGCCTGACACGGTGCGGCAGCGCGACCCGCACCGCCATGGTCCCGGATGTGCCGTGCACCCGCGCCCGGGCTCTGCGCCGAAGGCCGCCGAGGAGTGGGGACTCCTCGGCGGCCTTCACTCTTCCTGTTCCTCCCCGGCCGCCTTGCCTGGCTGCATACACTCATGCAGAGTTCTATGGAACTGAATGGATGGGCCGGTGTACCGAGGACGGGGGACGGCATGAGCGAGACCAGCCCTGCCGCACGACTGCAGCAGCTCTTCGAGGGGCACCGGCTCACGCCCACCCAGCGCCGTATCGCCCACTGCATGGTGCGTCGCGCCGGCGACGTGGCGTTTCTGTCCAGCGTGGAACTGGCCGAGCTCGCCGGGGTCAGTCAGCCCTCCGTCACCCGCTTCGCCGTCGCGCTCGGCTTCGACGGCTACCCGGCGCTGCGCCGCCATCTGCGCGAGGTCGCGCCCGCCGAGCCGGCCACGGACAAGGACGCGTTCAACGAGTACCAGCAGGCCGTCCACGCCGAGATCGAGAATCTGCGGCACCTCGCCGAGATGCTGGCCGACCCCGCCCCCGTCGAACGGGCCGGCCGGATCCTCGCCGCCTCCCGCCCGCTCCCGGTCCTCGGTCTGCGCGCCGCGTCCTCCCAGGCCCGCGGGTTCACGTACTTCGCGTCCAAGGTCCATCCGGACGTACGCCTCCTCGACGAGGGAGGGACGATGCTCGCCGACCGTGTCGACGCCGCCCGCCGCGCGGGGGCGAGCGCGCTGCTGTGCTTCGCCCTGCCGCGCCATCCGAAGGAGGTCGTGGAGGCCCTGGCCTGTGCCCGCTCGACCGGGCTGAAGGTCGTCACGGTCGCCGATTCGGCCTTCGCTCCGGTCGCCGCCCACAGCGACCTGCTGATCCCGGCCGCGGTCGGCACGGGCCTCGCCTTCGACACGGCCTGCGCGCCGATGCTGCTGGGACGGGTGCTGCTGGAGGCGATGTGCGACGACCTGCCGGACGCCCAGGCGCGGCTGGAGGAGTTCGACGTACGGGCCGCGGAGCGGGGTCTGTTCGTGGAGTAGGCGTGCTGCCCCACAGCAGGCGACGCCCAGGTACGGAAGGCGGCCGGGAGGCGGCCGGGAAGCTGTCGGGAAGCGGCCGGGGGTGCGCCGGCACCGCCGACGCACCCCCTTCCCCATGAAGACCTTTTCGCGCACCCGTGCCGCGAGGCGTGCCCTGTCGCCGGAAGGCGCACGGGGCCGGCGGGCCGTCACTGCATGCCGCACGGGATGCCGACGGGGCAGCCGGACCGGGCAGCCGAACCGGGCAGCCGGACCGGGCTGTACGCCGGGAGGTGCGCCCTCGTCGCGGCGGTTGCCACCGGGCGCTGAGGGCGGAGCGGCAAGGGGGCGGCCCGAGCCGGGGGGCGGTCCGTGCGTGCCCTGGTGAAGGTGAAGGATCACCGGACGACATCGGCCCGGACGCCGGCGACGCCGCGCCCCGTGGGGCGCGGCGCCGCTGAGGAAGGCGATGGCGCGTCAGACCTCGAGTTCCGCCTCGATCTTCCGCAGCTGGTGGCGGGCCATCGCCAGGTTTGCGCGCTTGACGTCGAGCGCCAGGTACAGGAACAGGCCGTTGCCTCCGCGCGCTTTGAGAAGGCGGATCAGGTGGTACTGCGTGCCGAGGCTGATGAGGATGTCCTCGATCTCGTCCTGGAGACCCAGCATCTCCATCGCGCGCAGCTTCGCGCGCACCACGTCGGTGTTGCCCGCGGCGGCGACCGTCAGGTCGAGATGTTTGCCGCCGCCCAGTGTGCCGAGTGCCATGCCGCTGGTGTAGTCGACCAGGGCGACGCCGACGACGCCCTCGATCGAGGCCATCGCTTCCTTGAGGGCGGTTTCGGTGTTGGCCATGGTGGTGCCTTTCGTTTTCGATGGACTCATCTGGGTTGTGTGGTGTTCGGGTCGAGACGGTCGAGCGCGCCGTCGACGAGCTCGCCTATGCGCGCGCCGGTGCGGCGTGCTTCGAGATGCAGCCGGCCGACGTTGACGCGTGGCTCCGCGGTGACGGTGAGCACGGCGGCGACCCCGGCCGCGTACGTCGCCACATAGCCGCGCTCCCCCCGCACGAGCAGCTCGCGGAAGCCGCCCTGCCCGGTGGCCTCGGTGAGCCGGACCGCGACGCCGAGGGCCGCCGCCGTGAGCGCGGCGACCGTCTCGGCTTCCGCGTCCGGGGTGTCCCGTGCCAGTACGAGGCCGTCCACGCTGGCTGCAAGGGCACCGGTGAGCTGCGGTAACCGGGTCCTCAGCCTGGTGAGTTCGTCGAGGACACCGGGGCTCGCGGTCATCAGCTGTCTCCTCTCGGCGCGCTGCCTCAGCGTGCGCATCACAGCGTTGCCTCCAGGGCGTCGCGGAGTCGGCGGAGCAGGGCGATGTCGGGGTCCGCGGACATCTCCATGACCCGGGCGACATCGGGTGGCGGTACGGGCGGGGCGGCGGTGGCGGGGGTTTCGACGAGGCCGGCCGCGGCCAGCCGGCGGACGTCGATCAGGGTGTGGAAGGCGGGGCGGCCGAGGGCCCGTGCGATGTCGCCGGGAGTCCGTACGCCGTCCGCCAGGTCGAGCACGGCGCGCTGGCGGGGGGCGGCCCGGATTCCGGGTGCCCGCGGGGCGGGCACGACGGGCGCGGTGTCGGTCTCCGGGTGTGCCCAGAGCCGGTCGAGGAGCGCCCGGCGTCTCAAGGTCTCCCGTTCGACGGCCTCTGCCGCCACGGGTCTCACCGGCCCTATCCAGTGGGCGACGCCGTAACGGAAGCGGGAGGGCCCGCTGCTGGGGGCCAGTGCGAAGAACGCGGCGTCGAACAGTGCACCGAGGTGGCAGATCTCCAGCTCGCCGCCGGAGAGCCGGCCGCTGTCGACGAGGTAGCGGCCGACCCTGCCCAGCGCCCCGGCCTCCCGGAGGGCCTCCGTCCAGCCGTCCGCGCGCAGCCGCCCGGCGGCGGTCAGCAGGACCTCGATCCCGGGGGCTGCGGGGCTCTCGGCGTGCACCACCTGGCCGTCGATGAGGTAGAGCGTGCCCCGGTCCCGTAACAGGGCGCCGGTGGCGCGCTCGGAGGCGAGCCGCAGCAGCATCGGGGAGACGGTCACTCCAGCACCAGCCGCTCCGTCAGTTCCCGCATCCGCAGCCGTGCGAGGGCGAGATTTCCCTCGGCGCGGTCGAGCCATAAATGCAGGAGCACGCTGCTGTCAAAGCTCGTCTCCACGAAGCGCAGAACGTGATAGCACGTACGGGTGGTGACGACGAGGTCCTCGACGGGAGGCGTCTTGGCGGGGCCGTCCCGCAAGTCGTCGGCCGCCGGGGCGAAGGTCGGGTGCTCGGCCGCCATCCTGGCCAGCTCGGCGGTCTCCGTGGCGGCGGTCTCGTGGTCGTCGCCCGCGGCGTCCCCGACCGTGCCGAGGGCGAGTCCGCTGGTCCAGTCGACGAGGGCGGCGCCGCGCACTCCCGGCAGCCGCATCGCGTGCAGCAGACACTCGTCGATTCCGGGCACGCGGAATTCCCCCTCCAGTACGTGTGCGAACGACTCGGACGTACGTCCGTAGTCACGAGGTTACGGTCCGGAGTGGCCCCTGGTGGGAGTTCTGGCATTTTCCATCGGAACATGCCTGTGGTCCGATAAGGTCCGCCGAACGCCGGCCGGGCGTGCCACTCGTGGCGTGGCTCAGCCTCGGGTCACCTGCTCCTCGTGGCGGAGCTTCATCCACACCCTGTTGACACCCCACAGGGCGATTCCGATGGCGAGCAGTACCCCGGCCCGGATGTAGACGTCCGCCGCCCGGTCCGCCAGCGGGCTGGCGAGGATGACGGACGTGATCGCGCCCAGTACCGGCAGGACCGTCGGGGTGCGGAAGTGGGCGTGCTCGACGCGGTCCTTGCGCAGCACCAGGACCGCCACATTGACCACGGTGAAGACGCAGAGCAGCAGGAACGCCGTGGTGTCGCCGAGTCCCTGGATCTCCCCCGTCAACACCAGGCCGATGCTGAGCAGGGTGACGAAGGCGATCCCGGCGACGGGTGTCCGCCGCTTGGGCAGGACCTTGCCCATGCCGGGTGGCAGGACCCTCTCGTTGGCCAGGCCGTAGCAGAGCCGGGAGGCCATCATGATGTTGATCAGTGCCGAGTTGCTGACCGCGAAGAGCGCGATCAGCGCGAACAGCTTCGGCGGGAAGCTGACCCCGCCCACCTTGACGACCTCCAGCAGCGGGCCGCTGGACCCCTCCAGCGTCTGGTGGTCGACGAGCAGCGAGGACACCAGGGCGACCAGCACATAGATCGTGCCCGTGACGGCGACGCCGACGAAGATCGCACGGGGGAAGGAGCGGACCGGATCCTTCGTCTCCTCGGCCATGTTGACCGAGTCCTCGAAGCCGACGAAGGCGAAGAAGGCGAGCGCCGTGGCGCCCAGCACGCTCGTCATCAGCGCGTATCCCGAGCCGGATGCCTGGAACTCGCCCAGCCGTGAGGGCTCCCCCCTGCCCTCCAGCACCGCCCAGGCCCCGATCGCGAGGACCACCAGCAGGCCCGTCAGCTCCACAAAGGTGAAAACCACATTGGTCTTCACGGACTCCGAGACACCGCGCAGCGCCAAGGCTGCCAGGGCGAGGATGAAGAGGACCGCGATGAGCGTCGGAGGGACGGCGTCCGTGAGTTCCTGGAAGTAGTCACCGCCGAACGCCCGGGCCGCCGCGCTTGCCGACGACAGCCCCGAACACATCACCATGAAGGCGACGATGAAGGTGAGGAAGGGGAGTTTGAACGCCCTCTGCGTGTAGAGCGCGGCGCCGGCCGCCTTCGGGTACTTGCCGACGAGCTCCACGTACGACGCCGCCGTCAGGAAGGCGACGACGAAGCCGATCAGGAACGGCAGCCACAGCGCGCCGCCGACCTTTCCCGCGACCTTGCCGGTCGTGGCGTAGATGCCGGTGCCCAGGATGTCGCCGATCACGAAGAGGATCAGGAGTTTCGGGCCGATGGCCCGTTTGAGCGACGGCTGGTGCTCCGGTGCTTCCGTGGAAGCGGATGTGGCCATGAGACACCCTTCCCGTCCCGCGTCCCGTCCCTTTCCGGGGCTGCCCCCGGTGGGAAGCTTCCTGCCCGGATGGCCCCGGGAGATGCCTGCGGTCGGGTCCGGATGGGCCGTACGGGCGGTGGTGTCGCCCGTACGAGGTGCACGGACGCACCGTACGTTTGAGGAGGTCCCGAGCGGATTCAGCCCCGCCCGTCGGCGCCCTCCACCGAGGCGGCGACCTCGGCGAGGTCCTTCGCGATCGCCTTGCTCACGGCCCCTGCGCCCAGGCCGCCGAGGACCTTGGCGAGCACGCCCATGACACCACCGGGCGGGCTGGCGGAGAACGTCATCCGCACCGTGGTGGTCACCGGTCCGACGGGCAGCAGCTCGAACTCCGAGACGTAGCGGGTGCCGTGGGACTCGGCCTCCACGACATACCGCTCGGGCGGCTCACTCGCCGTCACGTACATCTCCTCGGTGGCTTCCTTGCCCAGCATCCGCCGGGTCTCCCGCCATCGGGTGCCGACCCGGAAGCCCCCGTCGGTGAGGACCTCGACCTTCTGCACCCCGCTGAGCACGCGCTCCATGCCCTCGAGGTCGGTCATGGCCTCCCAGACGCGCTCGGCGGGCGCGGCGATCCGGCGTTCGACGACGACAGTTCTGCTTGTCATGGATCCATGGAAGCACCGGGGTACGACAATCGCCCGTCATCGCCCGTGGTCCCCGCTGCCGCAGGATCGCCCTCCGCCCCCGGTTCCAGCAGCGCGTCCGGATGTGCCCCGCCGGACTCCGCGACGATCTCGTCCATGGTCTGTGCGTCCCGCACGGTCATGAAGCGGACCCCGCCGTTCCCGTCGGCGCGGAAACCGTGGACGGCGGGGCGGGCGAGGCTGTTGTACGCGTAGTGGCTCGTGAAGTAGTACGCCCCGGTGTCCAGGACCGCCACCACATCGCCCTGCGACAGAAGCGGCAGAGCCCGGGCCTCGGCAAGGAGGTCCCCCGCGAAACAGGCGGGCCCCGCGACGTCCTGGACGACGTCGGGCCCCGTCCTGGGACACCCCTTGTCGTCGTACGCGGCGACCCGGACCGGCCACGAGGCCGGGTCGTACACGGTCCGTGCCGCCACCTGGGCGCCCGCGTGGGTGATCGCGATGGGCCGGGACCCCGTCGTCTTGGTGTACTCGACGCGGGCGAGGATCGTGCCGTGCCTGGCCAGCAGCGACCGGCCGAACTCGGTCACCAGGCCGTACCGGCCGTCGAACAGCCCCGGGATCTCACGCAGCAGCAGCCGGGCGTAGTCGGCGAAGGCCGGAGTGTCCTCGTCGGAGGTGAAGTTGACGGGCAGTCCGCCGCCGATGTCGAGGGTGTCGATCTGCTGCCGCCCGGCGGCTGCGTTGATCTCCTCCGCCAGGTCGTACACGGCCCGTACGCCCTGGACCATGAGGTCGAGTGACAGCCCCTGCGAGCCCGAGTGGGTGTGCAGCCGGGTCAGCCACGGCCGGTCGAGATACGCCCGTACGACCCGGTCACGGGCGCCCTCGTCGCGCAGGGCGAGACCGAACTTCGACGTCGGGGTCGCGGTGGACAGCGCCCCGATGGCTCCCGCGCCGATCTGTGCGTTCACCCGCAGACCCAGGGGCGAGGTGGTGGGCGAGGAGGCGACCAGCGCGTCGATGCGGTCGAGCTCCTGCGGATTGTCGGCGTTGACGGCGATCCCGAGGGCGAGGGCCGTACGCAGCTCGGCCTCGGTCTTGGCGGGGGAGTCCAGCACGGTCCGCCCGGGCGGTACCCCCGCGGCGCGGGCCAGCGCCAGCTCGCCGGGGCTCGCGACCTCCGCACCGATCCCCTCGGCGCCCAGCAGCCGGAGCACGGGCACGAGAGGGGCCGCCTTCACGGCGAAGGCGTGCAGGACGGGGGCCGTGGTGACCTCCTGGAAGGCGGCCCTGAGCGCGGCGGCGGAGGCGCGGATGCCGGCGATGTCGAGGAGGGCGACGACGGGCTCGCTCCCGCTGAGCAGACCTTGTTCCACGGCCGCTCGTACGGCCTGATCGCGACGCTCTGAAGCCATGCCGTCCAGCCAATCATCACCGGTCGCCCGACGCAGTGGTTGACTGAAATTATTCAGCACGCAAGGATATGAATAGAAGAGTCAACGTCGCGAGGAGGCATCGGCATGTCTGGACCCCGCCCCGTACGGGCACCGCGTGGCACGGAACTGAACGCCCTTGGATGGCAGCAGGAAGCCGCGCTGCGCATGCTCCAGAACAACCTCGACCCGGAGGTCGCCGAGCACCCCGACAAGCTCGTCGTCTACGGCGGCACGGGCAAGGCGGCCCGTGACTGGCGCTCGTTCGACGCCATGGTGCGCACCCTGAAGACCCTGAAGCAGGACGAGACGATGCTCGTCCAGTCGGGCCGCCCGGTGGGCGTCATGCAGACGCACGAGTGGGCGCCGCGTGTGCTCATCGCCAACTCCAACCTGGTCGGCGACTGGGCGAACTGGGAGGAGTTCCGGCGGCTCGAGGCCCTCGGACTGACCATGTACGGCCAGATGACGGCCGGCTCCTGGATCTACATCGGCACCCAGGGCATCCTGCAGGGCACCTACGAGACCTTCGCGGCGGTGGCGGCCAAGCTGCATTCGATGGGTAAAGGGGTCAACGGCACCCTGGCCGGGACGATCACCCTCACCGCCGGTCTCGGCGGAATGGGCGGCGCCCAGCCGCTGGCCGTGACGATGAACGACGGCGTCGCCATCTGCATCGACTGCGACCCGCGCGCGATCGAGCGCCGTATCGAGCACCGCTACCTGGACGTACGGGCCGACTCCCTGGACCACGCCCTGCAGCTCGCCGTCGAGGCCCGCGACGCGCGCCGCCCGCTCTCCATCGGTGTCCTGGGCAACGCGGCGGAGCTGCTGCCGCAGCTGCTCGCGATGAACGCGCCGATCGACATCGTCACCGACCAGACGTCGGCGCACGACCCCCTCTCGTACCTGCCGACCGGTGTCGACTTCGACGACATGGCGTCGTACGCGGCCGAGAAGCCGGCGGACTTCACCGTACGGGCGCGGGAGTCGATGGCGAAGCACGTCGAGGCCATGGTCGGCTTCATGGACGCGGGCGCCGAGGTCTTCGACTACGGCAACTCGATCCGCGGCGAGGCACAGCTCGCGGGGTACGACCGGGCCTTCGCGTTCCCCGGCTTCGTGCCTGCGTACATCCGGCCGCTGTTCTGCGAGGGCAAGGGGCCCTTCCGCTGGGCGGCGCTCTCCGGTGAGGCCTCCGACATCGCGAAGACCGACCGCGCGATGCTGGAGCTCTTCCCCGAGAACGAGTCCCTGGCCCGCTGGATCAAGATGGCCGGCGAGCGCGTCCACTTCCAGGGCCTGCCGGCGCGCATCTGCTGGCTGGGCTACGGCGAACGCGACCGCGCGGGCGAGCGCTTCAACGACATGGTGGCCTCCGGTGAGCTGGCGGCCCCGCTCGCCATCGGCCGTGACCACCTGGACTGCGGGTCCGTGGCGTCCCCGTACCGCGAGACCGAGGCGATGCTCGACGGCTCTGACGCCATCGCCGACTGGCCGCTGCTGAACGCGATGGTGAACGTGGCGTCCGGCGCGTCGTGGGTGTCGATCCACCACGGCGGAGGTGTGGGAATGGGCCGCTCGATCCACGCGGGCCAGGTGACGGTCGCGGACGGCACGAAGCTCGCGGGCGAGAAGATCCGGCGGGTGCTGACCAACGACCCGGGCATGGGCGTCATCCGGCACGTCGACGCCGGTTACGACATCGCCGAGTCGGTGGCCGAGGAGAAGGGCGTCCGCGTCCCGATGCGGGAGGAGTCGTGACCGCCTCCGGCGATCCGGTCGCGGGCGGGCGGCCAGCGACCGGCGATCCGGGCGAAGGCGGCCGGCCCGCGACCGGTTCCTTCCACGAGATGTGGGCCGGGCTCGCGCCCATCGGGCGGAACCCGGACAGCGGTGGCTACCGCCGCTTCGCGTGGACCGGCGCCGACGCCGACTGCCGGACCTGGTTCCAGGAGCAGGCCGAGGCGCGCGGGCTCTCCTACGAGACCGACCGCAACGGCAACCAGTGGGCCTGGCTCGGTGCCGCGACCTACGAGGACGTGTCCGCAGGGGACGCCGTCGTCACGGGCTCGCACCTCGACTCCGTCCCCGACGGCGGCGCCTTCGACGGCCCCCTCGGCGTCGTCTCCGCCTTCGCCGCCCTCGATGAACTGCGCCGCAGGGGAGCGGAGTTCAACAGGCCCCTCGCCATCACCAACTTCGGTGACGAGGAGGGCGCCCGCTTCGGTCTCGCCTGCGTCGGCTCCCGGCTCGCCGCCGGGCAGCTGACGAAGGCGCAGGCGTACGAACTCCGCGACGCCGACGGCATCACGCTGCCGCGGGCCATGGAGGCGGCCGGATACGACCCGGAGGCGATCGGCCCGGACCCCGAGCGCCTCGCCCGCGTGGGCGCGTTCGTCGAGCTGCACGTCGAGCAGGGCCGCGCCCTCGACCTGTCCGGTGACACCGTCGGTGTCGCGTCCGCCATCTGGCCGCACGGCCGCTGGCGGTTCGACTTCCGGGGCGAGGCCAACCACGCCGGCACCACCCGGCTCGCCGACCGCCGCGACCCGATGCTGACGTACGCGGAGACCGTCCTCGCCGCCCGCCGAGAGGCCGAGCTCGCGGGCGCGGTCGCCACCTTCGGCAAGATCTCCGTCGAGCCGAACGGCGTCAACGCCATCCCCTCCCTGGTCCGCGGCTGGCTCGACTCGCGCGCCGCCGACCAGGCCACCCTCGACGCGGTCGTCGCGGCCGTCGAGCAGGCCGCGAAGGACCGCGCCCAGCGCGACGGTGTGGACCTCGCGGTGGTACGGGAGTCGTTCACGCCGGTCGTCGAGTTCGGTCATGCCCTGCGCGACGAGATCGGCACCCTGCTCGGCGGGCGGGCGCCGCTGCTCGGCACGGGGGCGGGACACGACGCGGGAATCCTGTCCGCCACCGTTCCGACCGCCATGCTGTTCGTACGGAACCCGACGGGCGTCTCGCACTCCCCGGCCGAGTACGCGGCCGAGGACGACTGTGTCGCCGGGGTCCTCGCACTCGCCGACGTACTGGAGGGCCTCGCGTGCAGATGACCTACTGGCTGGAGTACGCCTGGCTCGACACGAACGTCGAGCCGGGCGTGGCGCTGGAGGTGGCCGACGGCAGGATCACCGCCGTACGGACCGGGGCGGAGACGCCGGAGCCGGGTGCCGTCGTGCTGCGCGGCCTCACGATCCCGGGACTCGCGAACGCCCACTCGCACGCCTTCCACCGCGCCCTGCGAGGGCTCGTGCAGGTGGGCTCGGGGACCTTCTGGACGTGGCGCGAGTTCATGTACCAGGTCGCGTCGCGGCTGACGCCGGAGTCGTACCACGCCCTGGCACGGGCGGTGTACGCGGAGATGGCACTGGCCGGGGTCACGGCGGTGGGCGAGTTCCACTATGTCCACCACGCCCCCGGCGGCACGCCCTACGCCGATCCGAACGCCATGGGCGAGGCGCTGATCGCCGCGGCGGCCGACGCGGGCATCCGGATCACCCTGCTCGACACCGCGTATCTGTCGTCCGGCTTCGGGCAGGCCCCGAACCAGCACCAGCTGCGCTTCTCCGACGGCACGGCCGACGCCTGGGCCGAGCGGGTGTCGCAGCTCAAGGACGGCGAGACGGTGCGCATCGGCGCGGCGATCCACTCCGTACGGGCCGTTCCCGCCGGGCAGTTGTCGACGGTCGCCTCCTGGGCCTCCTCCCGCAGCGCCCCCCTCCATGTCCATCTGTCGGAACAGACGGCGGAGAACGACGCCTGCCTCGCCGCGCACGGCTGCACCCCGACCCGGCTGCTCGCCGACCACGGTGTGCTCGGCCCGCGCACGACGGGGGTCCACAACACCCATCTGACGGACGAGGACATCAGGCTGCTCGGCTCGAGCGGGACGGGCACCTGTATGTGCCCGACGACCGAACGGGACCTGGCCGACGGCATCGGTCCCGCGGTCGCCCTCGGCCGGGCCGGCTCCCCGCTGTCGCTGGGCAGCGACAGTCATGCGGTCATCGATGTGCTCGAAGAGGCACGGGCGATGGAACTGAACGAGCGCCTGCGCTCGCGCACCCGCGGTCACTGGACGGCGGCGGCACTGCTGCGGGCCGCCACGGCGGACGGCCACGCGGCCCTCGGCTGGGACGCCGCCGGCAGCCTGGAGGCGGACGCCCTCGCCGACTTCACGACCGTCGCCCTCGACTCGGTGCGCACGGCGGGTCCGCTGCCACGACTCGGCGCCGAGACGGCGGTCTTCGCGGCCACGGCCGCGGACGTGCGGCACACCGTCGTGGCGGGTCGGCACGTGGTCCGGGACGGGGTCCACACCCTGGTGCCCGATGTGCCGTCGGCGCTGGCGGAGGCGATCGGCGCGCTGCGGGGCTGACGGCCCCGAACGCCCGCCCTCGGAGGGACCTGGCCGGTTCGTGCTGTTCCGGCCGGGTCCCTGCCCGTTTCGGCGGCCACGTGCGCCGCGGCGCGGAGGCTCAGTGGATGAGTCACTGACCCAACCCTTTACTGGCCGGTAATCATGCCCCACCCTGTGGGTGTGCCGGGCCGCTCCCTGACCCGGCATCAGCAGGCCGTCATGCCCACGCGCGTACGCGGCTGCTGTCCCCGCACCTGTGCTCCGCCCGGAAACCGCCACCCGCACCCGGAGCGGCCGTGCTCCCCCTCGCAGTTCGGCCGGCCGCTCGTCGAGGAAGGCAGGAATCGTCTTGTCCGGATCGCATCGCGTTCGTAGATCTGTCATGCACCTGGCAATCACCCTGGGGGTGTGTGCGGCGGTCCTCGTTCCCGGCACCGCCGCCGCATCCGTGAACGAGCGCTCCGTGAACGAGCGCTCCGTGAACGAGCGCACGGGGTCAGGGGCAGCCGCCGGCAGCGCCGCCCCCGTCACCTCCCGCGTCGGCCCGTTCACCGAGCCCGGCTTCGCCGCCGGCTGCCCCTGGCACCGCTTCGGCGAGGGCGAGATCCCGCCGTGGTGGCTGATGTTCCGCGATCCGCTGTGCGTGGAGTACAACAAGCGGGACATCACCTTCGACAACGGCGGCGCGCTGCGCTTCCTCGTCGCAGAGCCGTCCCGCTTCGCCCTCGCGATGGTCACCTGCCGCTACTACCAGAAGGACCACTGGAGCGTGCAGACCACCACCGGCTCGACGCCCTGGGTGACCTGGGACGGCCAGTACTGGTGGGACAAGACGCGGCAGCGGGCCGGCGCGCACCTGACGAACTTCCGCATCCACGGCAGGAGCGCCGGCATCGGCGACGCCGTCGCCGCGCTGCGCACCACGTTCCCCGAACTGGCGGATGTGCTGGACGACTACGGCCAGGACGCGGGCGAGACCGGACTGACCGTGTCCCTCCCCTTCGACCTGCGCTGTTCCCTGGCCGGGTGAGCACCGTGTCCTCGCTCGACCGGAGGGCGGTCCTCAAAGCTCTTGCCGCCACAGCCACCGCTCTGGCCGCCGGTCAGCTAGCGGCCGCCCCCTCGGCGGCGGCCGAGACCGTGGCGGGGTGGACGGTGCAGACGATGGAGGCCTTCGCCGACACCCTGATCCCCGGCGAACGCCGCTTCGCCGGGGACCTCCCCGTCGCCGGAGCCGTCAGCGGTCCGGGAGCCGTACAGGCGGGCGTGATCAAGGCGCTCACCTCGCCCGAACTGCCCCTGGCTCCCCTGCTCCCCGAGATCGCCGCCCTGCTCAACACCCGGGCCGTCGTCTACGCGGCCGGCCGTCTGATCCTGCTGCCGATCACCTCCCCCGCATTCGTCGGCCTGTCCTTCCGCCACCGCACCACCCTCGTCCGGGGACTCTTCGGACCCGAGGACCCGGACCGTGTCATCTGGCAGATGCTCAGCCTGCTGACCGGCCTCGCCTTCGACACCGCGGCCCACCTCGACACCCGCCAGGCAGTGACGGCCGGACATCCGGGACTGGCCTGGCTGGGCTTCCCACCGCCGGGACCCGACGGCCTGTGGCGCTTCCCCGACCACTCCTACGGCAGGGCCCTCGCCGCCCTGCACCCCGCCACCACCCCATCGGGGAGCCCCGCATGAGCATCAACACCACCGATGTCCTCGTCATCGGCAGCGGCTTCGGCGGAGCGATCCCCGCGTACCACCTCGCCGCGGGCGGCGCCCGCGTCACCGTTCTGGAGCGCGGACCACGCCTGGCCGCTGCCGACTTCGCCCATTCGATGCAACTCGGCACGTACAACCGGATCGTCGACGTCATCCGCGGCGACGGCATCGCCGTCGTCGCGGGCAACTGCGTCGGCGGCGGCAGCGTCGTGTACTTCGCCGCCTCCCTGCGAGCCCCGTCCTTCGTCTTCGAACGCCGCGGCAGCCTGGGCAGGCGCATCTGGCCGGCCTCCCTGACGCGCGCCGCGCTCGACCCCTGGTACGACCGCGTCGAAGAGGCGCTCCCGGTCACCCGCACCGGCTGGCAGGACGTCTCCTACGCGGGCGGCGTGCTCGCCGCCGCCTGCCGACGCGCCGGCCACAGCTGCAACCCCGTCCCCGTGGCCGTCGACACGGCGCGGTGCACGAACTGCAACTGGATGCTGTCCGGATGCCGCTTCGACGCCAAACGCTCGATGCTGCTCAACTACCTGCCCGCGGCCGAGGCCCACGGGGCGACCGTCCTGCCGCTGCACGAGGTCCAGACCGTCGCCCCGTCCCCGGTTCCCGGCCACCGCTATGCCGTCTCCTACACGGTCCTCGACCCCGACGACTACAGCTGCACCCTGGAGACCGGCACCATCCACGCCAAGGTGGTGGTCGTCGCCGCCGGAGCCGTCGGCACTCCTGTCGTCCTCCAGCGCTCCGCAGTGCTGCTGGGCGGCGTCCCGGGCGCGGTGGGACGGTACTTCTCCGGCAACGGCGACCGTGTCAGCGTCGCCGACGTGGACGAGAACAAGGTGCGCACGCTGCTGGGCCTGTCCCGGCCGGACGGCGTCGCCTACGAGGGGCTGCCGATCGGCCGCCCGATCACGGCGGCGACGTTCGACCACCTGGACGCGAAGGCACCCGAGTACAGCCGGTTCATGCTCCAGCAGATCTACTTCCCGACCCTGACCAATGTGCTCGCCCAGGCCGCCGACCCGCCGCACTGGTTCGGCATCCCCGGCCGTGACCTGCGCGCCCGCTGGAAGTCCTGGCTCACCCTGCTCGCGATGACCGAGGACGACAACGAGGGCATCTTCGGCGCGGTGCCGCTCACCGGCAGCTTCACCCGCCTCGCACCCGGCCTCGGCCTCGGCACCATGACCTACCGCCCCAACACCCGTACCCGCGGCGGCTGGCAGAAGGCGGAGACGGCACTGCGCGGCATCCTCGAGAAGGACGGCCTGGCCCGGGTCCGCCCCTGGAGCGAGGACGTCGCCGGTTCCGTGACCGCCCACCCGATCAGCTCGGTCCGCATGGGCGACAGCCCCGACATCAGCGCGCTCACCGACACCAACGAACTGCGCGGCCACCCGGGCCTGTTCGTCACCGACGGCTCCGCGGTCCCCACCTCCCTGACCGTGAACCCGTCCCTCACCATCGCCGCCCTCGCCGAACGCGCCACGCCGACGATCGTCGAGCGCGCGGTGCAGGCAGGGGTTCAGGTCCGATACGGGGCGCCGCTGCCGGTGCCGTGACGTGGTCCCCTGGCGCGGTGCCCTGACGTGGTTCCCTGGCGCGGTTCCCTGAGAGGCGGCCTCGGCCGCACTCCCCGGCGGCCGTGGGCCCGGGCGGGCGTCACGGGCGGGCGTCCCGGGCCGTGCACGCTGCTCGGCCTTGCCGGTGGGCTCAGGCGTAGCGAGGCAGGTTGTCGGTGGAGATGGTCCAGTCGGCGATGGTGACGTCCTCGCCGTAGACGAAGTCCTTGCGGGTTGCGTAACGCGGTCCGTCCGGGGTCCGGTGGATGTCGGACAGGACGGCCCCGGAACCGGTGCGCGGGTCGAAGATGACGTACACGGGGATCCCGAGCAGCGGATAGTCCCGCATCTTGCCCACCCAGTCGTTGTCCGGGCTGGTGCGGGACACGATCTCGACGGCGGCGACGAGGGTGCGCGGATCGAAGGATCCCTGGACCTCCATGTCGGCCTCGGCGATCACCATGATGTCGGGGTGGCGCATGATGCCCTCGGGCTCGTCCTCCACGTCGGGCGTGCCGGTGTGGGCGAGGATCTCGTCCGGCATCACCTTCTCGAGGCGGCGGCTGACCCGGGCCGCGGTCAGCTCGTGGGGACCGACGGGCGCCATCATGTCGTGGACAATGCCTTCTTTGGTGATCTCGAACTTGCCAGGAACCGTGTCGTCCAGGGACTGGAGGCCGTCGCGCATCGCCCGGTACCGGAAGGTGTCCCGTTGTGCTTCGTCCGGGGCGACGGCCATCGTGCTCGCTCCTCGTCTGTGCCCTGGGGCCCGAGTCATCACCTTCATGCTAGGTGGCCTCCTTCCGGGTGGTACGGCAGACGCGGCACCGGCCGGGCTGCGGCGCACGGAAGGCGCGGTCGCAGACGTCGCAGTTCTGGAGCAGGTCGGGGCGTGGTGGTGCCGGGCTTGTCGGCAGCGGCGGGGGCAGGAGCGCCGTGACGCGGTGGGCCAGGAAGCCGGCCGGGTGGTGCAGGGGCTCGGGTGGCAGGCCGGTGGTCAAGGCGCGGCGTACGGCGTCGGGGTGCGTGCCTCGTTCCAGCCAGGCCGCGACGGCGGGGGTGAGCCGCTGGACGTCCCGTTCGGCGAGGGTCAGGCGCGGTTCCTGCTCGCGCAGGCCGGTGAGCAGGTCGGCGGCCGTGCGGTGGAGCGCGGGGGCGTATGCCGTGGGGGAGGGGAGCGGCGGCCGTGGCGGCGCCGCGGGCGCGGGCGGCACTGGTACCGGTACCGACGCTTCTGTTCGAGCTGGTGGGAGCGGTGTGGCAGGCATCTTCGGGGCCGGTTCCGGGCTGCTTACGAGGCTGGTCCCGCCTGCCGCCTCACGGGCGCGGCGGGCGGCGGTGGCGGCCGGGTTGTTGTACGCGTACGTGAACGTCGTCCAGGTGCCGTCGTCGAGCCGCTGCCGTACGCGCTCGATGTAGCCGTGCTTCTCCAGCTCGCGCAGTGCCGCGGCGATGCGGTCGCGGCCCTCAGGGAGCTTCTGGGCCAGCGTGCGGATGTCCACCGGCGATCCGTCCCGCAGGGACTGGATGTGGACGGCGAGCCCGATCGCGGTGCACGACAACTCGCGGTGCTGGGCGAGGTGGTTGCCCGTGATCGTGTAGCGGGACTCGTGGGCCTCGGTCACCTTGACGACACCGCGAGGCGCTCGGCGAATCGGGTACCCGGCGTGCCGGGGCGCGTTAAGCTGCGTGACAGCCATCGGGAAGGTCCTTCTTCCTTGGTGGTGAGGCCCTCGTTCGGGATGCCAGTCCCGGCCGGGGGCCGTTGCATGTGCCGTGGCATATGCGCGAGTTGGTCGGTGCCGACCCTGCCCTGAACATCTCGCCGGAATCCAGCGCTCCGGGTCAGGATCACTCGCGTGAGTGACCCGGGGAGGTCGCGGCCAGTACGGCGAGGTGGGGTTGGTTTCTCTTCCCCTGGTTCTTGGGTCTTTTGGCGCCTGCGCCTCCGGCGGCCGGGGCCTCCGGCATACGGGTCTCCGGGCTTCGGCGGCCGGGCCTCCGGCGAGGCGGAGCCGGACACCGGATTCAGGCCCGGTGCGGGATTCGGACCGGTGCCCGATGCAGGCCCGGTGCCGGATTCGGGCCGGTGCCCGATTCAGGCCCGCCACCACCGGCGACGCACCAGCGCCGGCACCCACGGCGCGACGCCCAGAACGACCAGCACCGAGATCAGCGGCAGCCGCCACCACCACGAGAGGCTTGCCGGAGGCGGTGAAGGAGCATCCGCCACCCAGGGCCGTGCGGTCTTCGACCACGCAAGGAAGGCGTCGCCGATCGGTATCAGCCCGAAGGCGTACCGCTTGGTCCACGGAGTGTCGACCGGCAGCCCCAGCAGTTCGCTGTAGTTCGTCAGTCCCTCGGCGAGCGCTGCGTCCCCGTGGACCTGGGCCGCACCCGCGGTGACCACGGACGCCGACAGGCTGACGCCGAGCGGGAGCGGGCCGGAGTCGACGTCGGCCGGACCGTCGGTGCCTTCCGGGTACTCCCGCACGGTGGGTCCGAGGCCGAGCGTCGTGACGACGTACCGGTCGCGGAAGCGCAGGTACTGCTCAGCGGCGAAGTCCGGGTCGATGTCGACCAGGAAGCGCTGGATCATGCTCTGTGAGGTGGCCCTGGCCACTTCGGCCGGGGCGCCGGTGTCGAGGTCGACGCGGTGCGGGAGCAGGCCGGTACGCGGATCGAGCCGCTCGCGTACGCCCCGCAGCCAGCGGTCGGCCGTCCCGGCGAAACGGGGCGGGAGCAGCGTGTCGTGGAGTCGCAGCGATGCCATCGCCACCGTGGAGTCGACCGGCCACGCCTGGCCCGGGTACGCCGCCAGGTACGGCGTCCTCGAGGCGTCGAAGGCCGCGCCGAGTGCCGCGGAATCGTCGGCGAACCGGCGCAGCTCGGCCGGGTCGCGGTGGGCGGCCGGTTGCAGGCTCAGCACCCCGCCGCGCAGCCAGTTGGACCAGCCGCGGTAGAAGACGCCGTACGACGGGACGAGGTCCGCGCTGAACGGGGCGCGACCCGAGGGTGAGTCGAGCCGCTCAAGCGCCCACCGCGCCTCGCGCAGCGCCTCCGACCGTTCGCCGGCCGGTTCGCGCATCCCGAGCTCGACCCAGGTCAGGCCGTACAGCGCGTGCAGGAAGAAGTACCCCTCGGGGAACAGCTGCTGAGCCTCGTCACCGGCACCGTCGTCCAAGGCCGCGCGCAGGAACGACAACTGTCGCTGGACGCCTGCCGGTTCGCCGTCCGTACCCGCGGTGGCGGGCACCACCAACCGCACCACGCCCACCAACGCGCAGATGCTGACGACACCGGCGATGATCCGGCGCGACCACCGCAGGGCCTGGCGCAGTCGTCCTGCTGATCGAGTCCCCCGCATGCGCCCGACCCTATAGACGACGGCGCGGCCCCGAGAGATCGGGACGCGGCCTCCGGCGACGCTAGGCGCCGCCACCGGCGGGCGCCTGTTGCAGGCCGGTCGATGGGCCATTCGGCCGCGGCGGTCGCGGCGCCCCCGGGCTCCGGCGGTCGGCCCGCTGCGGGGAGCGGGGCGATGGCGTCGCCACCGTTGAGCCGGCGCCCGGCGGGGGCGGGCGAGCAGTGGCGGCACCCCCCTGTGACAGCATGAGAGCGTCAAGGTCTGCCCCTGGCCGTAGGGGGACGGAACCCCACGGGAGAGGAACCATGACCAGCACCGTCATCACCAACATCGGCGCCCTCGTCACCAATGACCCCGCGCTCGGCAACGGGCCCCTCGGGCTGATCGAGAACGCCGCCCTCGTCCTCGACGGCGACACCGTCGCCTGGGCCGGCCGTGCCGCCGACGCCCCCTCCGCCGACGAGGCGTACGACGCCGACGGCCGTGCCGTCATCCCCGGGTTCGTCGACTCCCACTCGCATCTCGTCTTCGCCGGTGACCGCACCCAGGAGTTCAACGCCCGCATGTCCGGCCGGGCCTACTCCGCGGGCGGCATCAGGACCACGGTCGCCGCCACCCGGGCCGCGAGCGACGCGGAGCTGGAGGCGAACCTCACCCGGTACCTGGACGAGGCCCTGCGCCAGGGGACCACGACCTTCGAGACCAAGTCCGGATACGGGCTGACCACCCACGACGAGGAGCGGGCGCTGCGGATCGCGGCGCGGCACACCGAGGAGGTCACCTACCTCGGCGCCCACGTCGTGTCGCCGGACTACGCGGACGACCCCGCCGCCTACGTCGCCCTCGTCACGGGCGAGATGCTCGACGCCTGCGCGCCGCACGCCCGCTGGGTGGACGTGTTCTGCGAGAAGGGCGCCTTCGACGGGGACCAGGCCCGCGCGGTCCTCACCGCGGGCATGGCGAAGGGCCTCACCCCGCGTGTGCATGCCAACCAGCTCACCTACGGCCCCGGCGTCCAGCTCGCGGTCGAGCTCGGCGCGGCCAGTGCCGACCACTGCACCCACCTCACGGACGAGGACGTCGACGCGCTCGCGAACAGCGACACCGTCGCGACCCTGCTCCCCGGCGCGGAGTTCTCCACCCGCGCGCAGTGGCCGAACGCCCGCCTGCTCATCGACGCGGGCGTGACCGTGGCGCTGTCCACCGACTGCAACCCGGGCTCGTCCTTCACGTCCTCCGTGCCGTTCTGCATCGCGCTGGCCGTGCGCGACATGGGGATGACCCCGGACGAGGCCCTCTGGTCCGCGACGGCGGGCGGCGCCACGGCCCTGCGCCGCACCGACATCGGCCGCCTCACCCCGGGCGCCCGCGCCGACCTCGCGCTGCTCGATGCCCCGTCCCATGTCCACCTGGCGTACCGGCCGGGCGTTCCTCTGGTCAGCGAGGTCTGGCGCCGCGGCGAGCGGCTGACCTGAGCCTGAGGTGGATCAACGGTCCTCTTCCTCGCGCATCTGCTGCAGAACCTCGGACAGCTTCGACGGCGCGCCCGGCCCCGGTCGATGAGTTCGTCGGCGTGCTGCTGCAACTGCCGGATGGGAATGCGAGTGTTCGTACACCGACGCTAGGGGCCATGTTTGGCGGCCACTACGCATGTGCGGAGAAGCAGAGCGGTACCCCGCCCAGTTGCGCGCAACGGACGGTTGAGGCCGTCGCCTGGGCAATCTCGCGCAACCAGCAGCCACGCTTCGTCCGCCGGCGACATGCTGGTGCCCCAACCAGCCAGAACGGAGCACCCCATGACGCTCAGGTTCATCGGTACCACGTCCGAGCACGGCAACTGCCCCACCCTGTACGAGGTCGAGGAGACCGGAGACATCGTCGTTCAGGGCGATCGGCTCACCGAC
Source organism: Streptomyces sp. NPDC057445 (assembly GCF_042802855.1). Taxonomy (NCBI): domain Bacteria; kingdom Bacillati; phylum Actinomycetota; class Actinomycetes; order Kitasatosporales; family Streptomycetaceae; genus Streptomyces; species Streptomyces sp. NPDC057445. The sequence goes on from NZ_JBHVDH010000020.1 coordinate 78,960, forward strand.
CCCGAGCACCTCGCCCAACTGCGCGACGTGGGCGCCGGCGAGACCTTCGTCGTGATCCCTCGTGAGCTGCTGACCCGCTTCGCCCCCAAGGAGTGAAGGTGCCACCGCTGATCGCGTTCGACGAGATCACCCACCTGTTCGCCGACTTCGAGCACACCGCCTGGCGGCTGGAGACCCGTCGTGGCTACGCCTCCGACCGCCAAGGCGCCCGCTTCCAGGCCTTCATGCGAGGCATCGACCCGCAGCCAGAACCGGACCACCCGTGGAACGTGAACGTGCGTGAACGGGCAGCGCAGGGCGCCCGGTTCACCCGCGTCCGCATCATCGACGAGCCGCCCACGGACGGGCAGCGGTTTCTCATGGCGACCGCTGCGGGGAACGTCGAGGCAGGGGAGGACATCCGAGTCCTGACCCGCGCCGAGGCCGAGCGGCTCGAGCTGCCCGACTTCGATCTGTGGCTCTTCGACTCCCGCACTTTGGTCCGCATGCACATCGACGACACCGACACCACCATCGGCGTCGAGGTCATCGACGACGCCGCGCAGGTGCTCGCCGCGTGCAAGTCGCGCGACTCTGCATGGCGCCACGCAGTGCCTACTGCTGAGGTCTGGGCGCAGGTACGTTCGTCCGTGTGAGCACGGACTTCCAGAACGCAAGAGTCGCCCTCGGCGCGCGCCTTCGCGAGCTGCGTGCCGAGGCGGGCCTGAACGGCAAGGACTTCGCCGAACGGCTTGGGTGGCAGCGCTCCAAAGTCTCGCGACTGGAGAACGGTAAGCAGACCGCGACCACGGATGACCTCGACGCATGGGCGTCCGCAGCGGGCGTACGCTCACAGGCCGCCGACCTCAAGAGCCGTCTGCGCGGGCTGGAGTCGCAGCAGCGCTCGTGGCGCAGGCAGCTCGCCGCCGGCCACCGCCCGGTCCAGGACCGTTACGTCGTCGAGTACCAGCGCACCGCGACCATCCGCGGATACGAGGCCACCGTCATCCCCGGGCTGTTCCAGACGCCCGACTACGCTCGCCGTCTGCTGGTCCAGAATGCTGAGCTGATGCGGTCGCCCCGCGACACCGAAGAGGCCGTCCACGCCCGCATGCGGCGGCAGGAAGTGCTGTACGAGGCCGGCAAGCTCTTCCGCGTCCTCATGTGGGAGGGAGCCCTTCATGCCCTGGTTGGGCCCCGGGAGGTGATGGCCGGCCAGTTGGACCGGCTCGTCGGGCTGATCGGCATGAGCACGGTGGAGCTGGGGATCGTTCCGCTCGGCGCACCGATGGCCCTGACACCGAAGCACGGCTTCTGGATCTTCGACGAGGAGCGAGTCATCGTCGAGACCATCAACACGGAGCTGCAGTTCGACTCCCCGGACGACCTGGCGCTGTACCTCCGGGTATGGGACCAGCTCAACGAGGCGGCGGCGTACGGCCCGAGGGCGCACCGGTTGATTGCCCGCGCCCGGGCACAGCTGCAGCTGCGTGAGCAACCCGGATCAACCGTCTGAAGGGCTCTCGCAAACCGGCGCAATCGTCGCGCGGGGGCGTGTCTGGCGTCCCTACAGTCCTGGTCATGGCGACGGGAACCCGGCCCGCAGGGGCCACGGCCGAGGCAGTGCAGGACTGGTGCCATTGGCACAGGGGCCCCTCTCGGACGGCCGTCCTGGTCCGGTACGGGGAGCGTTCATCGGGCCCGCCCGTGCCCCTGTACGCGTGCGCGCCGTACCGCGAGCAGCGCGGCCTCAGCCCGATCACAGGGGGTGCCTGAATGCCCGAGCACCTTGTGTTCGTCGGGGGCGACCACCCGATCCACCGAGCGAGGGAACTCCCCATGCCCAGTGCACGCGCCTTACTGTCCGACGCACAATTCGCCGATGTACGCGCCACCGTCCTCGACAACAACCCTGGCATGGAGCCAGAGCTCGCCGGCCGCATCGTCACCGACGCGCTCGGGTACGTGGCCGCCGCGGCAGCGAACCCCGGCGCAGCCCTCGCCCCGTCCCGGGTAGTGGACGAGGGCTGGCACGCTCTGATCCTTCACACCCGCCTGTACGCCGACCTGTGCGCCCGCCTCGGCAGGTTCATCCACCACATGCCCGAGCGTCCCGACCCGTCCCGCTGCAACCCCGCCGCGGACGAGCGGACCATCGCTTTCATCGAGGCATGCGGGTATGAGGTCGACCGGGACCTGTGGCGCGGCCCCGGGGACCAGCTCGTCTCCGTCGCGGCAAGTTGCCGCCATTCGGACGACTCCGGTCCGATCGTCATCATCCCCAAGCCCAAAGGCTGAGGCGTAGGCTGTGGCGCGGAAGGGAGGCCGGCCATGGAGTGGATCGATCCGCGGTACGCGGAGCTGGTTGCGGCGTGGAAGCGCGCCCAGCAGCCGGACTCGCGTGACCCGGAGCCCAGGTCGCGACGAGCGTTCGTCGTGCCCCGCAGGCCCTGAGCGAGCCCAGCCCTCCGTCGGCCTTCGACGACTCCCGGCGGACACGAACTGTTGACCGCCCTCAGGCGGCCCCCCGCGGGAGCCCTTCACCTCGCCAAGCGCAGGGCCATGACCGCCTCCGCTACCGAGGTGAGGGGGGGCCCGTGACCTTGAAGCCCCTGCGGCAGGAAACCGGCGGGTCGCAACGTGCGCGTCCCGCCCTACCGCCCGTCGTACTCGCGTGAGACGACCACGACGCGCCCCGTCGCATGGTCCGCCCGCACCGTGTCCAGGCCAAGCGTGTCCAGCTCGGCGGCCGCCGCCCTGTCCGCGACCGGGTCCAGGACGCGCACGGCCACCTGGGGATCGGTCGCGGTGAGGGTGACGTGGTCCGAGAGGATCGTCTCCATCAGTCGTGAGGGCTGGTCGGCAGGATCCCCCGGCGTCAGGGCGATGTGCAGCATCAGGTGTTCCGCGCCGGTGTCGGACCAGCAGGCGTGGGCGATCCAGACGGTCTGGATACCGGGGAAGTCGCGCAACCGGTCGCGGACCGCGTCGCGGAGGGCCACCGCCGCTGGATGGGTGGACCAGGTGAGCCGGACCGTTCGGTCTTCCTGGGTTCGCATGCCCCGCTCCTGGAGGGTCCGGGTCAGCAGCGGGAGGGGGACCGTCGCCCAGCCGCCCGGTGAGAACACGGCGAGGCGTGCCACGCCGGTCTTCGCGCCGATGTCCAACAGGCGCAGGACGTCGGTGTGGACGGCGGCCGCAGCCTGCGGGAGCCGCTCGCGGCAGCACTGTTCGCTGACGTAGCCGGGGAGCACGGGTCCGCCGTCACCGCCGTCGCCCAGGAAGACCACCGAGCCGCGTTCGTCGACGGGGACATACACGCCCGCGTCCGCGATCGCGCCCAGCAACTGTGTTTCCTCCTCCTCGGGGGAACGGCGGTCGAGTACGGCGGCGAGTGCGGCGTTCCCGGAGGAGATCATCCGGGGAGCATAGGCCGGGCGGGCCGGAATCCGGTTGCGCGGGCATGAGAGTGTGCGGAGATGAAGACCATCGGGCTGATCGGCGGCATGAGCTGGGAGTCCAGCGCCGAGTACTACCGGCTGCTCAACGAGCTCGTACGGGAGCGGGCCGGGGGACTGCACTCCGCCCGCTGCATCCTGCACTCCGTCGACTTCGCGGAGATCGAGCAGTTGCAGGTCGCGGGGGAGTGGGAGGCGGCCGGGGAGATCCTCGCCGAGGCCGCCCGCGGACTGGCGGCGGCAGGCGCGGACTTCCTGCTCATCTGCACGAACACCATGCCCAAGGTCGCCGACCAGGTCTCTGCCGCCGTGGACGTGCCGCTGCTGCACCTCGGCGACGCGACCGCGGAGGCCGTGAAGTCCGCCGGGGTCATGAGGGCCGGCCTGCTCGGGACCGCGTTCACGATGGAGCAGGACTTCTACCGGGACCGGCTGGCCGGGCACGGGCTCGATGTGCTCACCCCGGACGCGGGGGGCCGCACCGAGGTCCACCGGGTGATCTACGAGGAGTTGTGCCTCGGTGTCGTGAGGGAGGAGTCGCGACGTGCGTACCAGCGAGTCATCGGTGAGCTCGTGGACCGGGGCGCCCAGGGGATCATCCTCGGCTGCACCGAGATCGAGCTGCTGATCGGGCCGGGTGACAGTCCGGTTCCCGTCTTTCCGACCACACGGCTGCACGCAGAAGCCGCCGTAAGGGCGGCGCTCGGAGCCTGAGCGCCGCCCCGTTCGCCCCACCTTCCACACGACTTCACATCACTTCACGGCTTGGTCACGGCTTGACCTCCGCACCCTGTCCCGGGAGGTTTTCGGCCGGTACCGTCCTTCTCGGGGAAGCTCAAGGGGGAGACCGGGGGGTCGAGTTGAGCGGTGTGCGCATTCGTGTCGTGAAGCCCGGGGAGCTGGACGAGGGGGAGGCCGAGGCCTGGCGTGAACTGCGTGCCAAGTCCGGGGCGCCCGCCAATCCGTTCATGGAGCCGGAGTTCACCCTCGCCGTGGGGGGCGTGCGGCCCGCCGCACGGGTCGCGGTCATCGAGGACGGAGGGGTTCCGGCCGGGTTCTTCCCGTTCGAGAAGGGCCCGTTGGGCCACGGCCGGGCCATCGGTCTCGGCGTGTCCGATTGTCAGGGCGCGGTGCTGCGGCCGGGACTGCGCCTCGGCTCGCGCGAGCTGCTCCGCGCCTGCTCGCTGTCCGCCTGGGAGTTCGACAACCTGGAGGACGGGCAGACGCTGTTCGTCCGGGACGGTGTCGAGGAGTTCGGCTCGCCCGTGATCGATGTCGGTGAGGGATACACGGCGTACGAGGAGCTGTTGCGCGCCCGGTCGCCCAAATTCCACCGGACCACCACGGCCAAGGAGCGCAAGCTCGGCCGCGCGACCGGGGACGAGGTGCGGTTCGTCTTCGACGAGCGTGCTCCCGCGGCGCTCCGCACGCTCATGGAGTGGAAGTCCGCGCAGTACCGCAGGACCGGCCGCCGCGACCGCTTCGCCCAGGAGTGGATCAGCACTCTGGTGCGGCGCCTGCACGAGACCCGTGCACCAGGCTGCTCCGGTGTCCTGTCCGTGCTGTACGCGGCGGACCGGCCCGTCGCCGCGCACTTCGGGCTGCGCTCGCGCACCGTGTTGTCGTGCTGGTTCCCTTCGTACGACACCGAGTTCGCCAAGTACTCGCCGGGGCTCATCCTCCATCTGCGGATGGCAGAGGCCGCCGCGGCCGAGGGCATCGGCATGCTGGACCTCGGCCGCGGCGCCGCCGAGTACAAGGACGCCCTCAAGACCGGTGAACTCCGCGTCCACGAAGGCTCGTCGACGCGACCGGGGGCCAGGGCCGCGCTCTACCGGCTCAGCCGCGAGCCCTCCCGCCGCGCCCACAGCTATGTACGGAACCGGCCACGGCTCGCCGGATTCGCGCAGCGGACGCTCAACCAGGTCGGCCGGCTGCGTGGCAACTGACCGGCACCTTCGCCCACTTCGGCCGCAACGGGGGGAAGACAGATGCTTCAGGTCGCCGAGCTCGACCTCGACACGCTGGACGAGAGACCGGGCGACGCCGCCGTCCTCGCCCTGCGGCCCGGCCCGGGGGCGCCGCCCCCGACCGCCGGTGAGGTGTTCGTTCTCGTACGCCTCCGGGGCCGCCCCGTCGCCACCCTGACCGGGACCGTGCCGGAAGGCGCCGACCCCGCACGGGTCCTCGCCGCTCTCGCGAGGGAGAGGCTCGGCGGGACGCGCGCCCCGGGGCCGGAGCTGCTCGGCGACCTGCCCCGGACCAGCGTCGTCGTCGCCACCCGTGAACGCGCGGACCAGCTCGCCCGGGCGCTCGACTCGCTCCTCGCACAGGATCACCCGGACTTCGAGATCGTCGTGGTCGACAACGCGCCGGTCACCGACGCCACCCGGGAGCTCGTCGCGAACAAGTACGCCGACCGCGTCCGCTACGTCCGTGAACCCGTGCCCGGTCTCGCCGCCGCACACAACCGGGGCGCGGCCGTCGCCGACGCAGCCGTGCTCGCGTTCACGGACGACGACGTCGTCACCGACCCGCACTGGCTCACCGCGCTCAGCGCGCCGTTCGCCGACGACCCCCGGATCGGCTGTGTGACCGGCCTGATCCTCCCGGCGCGGCTCACGACGCCCGCGCAGATCCTCCTCGAAAGTCACGGAGGCTTCGCCAAGGGCTTCTCCGCGCGCACCTACGACCCGGCCCGCCCGCCCGCCGACGACCCGCTGTTCCCGTTCACGGCGGGACGTTTCGGGTCCGGCGCCAACATGGCGTTCCGGGCCCGTGCGCTGCGAGGGATCGGCGGTTTCGACCCGGCGACCGGCACAGGCACCCCGGCGCGCGGCGGCGACGACCTCTACGCGTTCGTACGGATCCTCGCCGCCGGCCACCGGCTGCGCTACACCCCGGACGCGCTCGTCTGGCACCACCACCGGGAGACCCCGCAGGACCTGCGGAACCAAGCCTACGGCTACGGCGCCGGGCTCACCGCCTGTCTCACCGCGCTCCTCGTCCGCCGCCCCGCCCTGTTCCCGGCACTGCTCGCCCGGCTGCCCCGCGGACTCGCACACGCCCGGGCGATGACCGCCCACCGGGGGCAGGGGCAGGGGCCGGGCGGGGTTCCGGGTGAGCACGGCACGAACAGCCATCCGTGGCCCCGCGACCTCTCCCGGCTGGAGCGGCGCGGCATGCTGCGCGGCCCGATCGGGTACGCGATGGCCCGCCGCCGGGTGCGCGGCATGCCGCTTCCCTGGGAGGAGCGATGAGAGCGTCCCGGACGCCAGGAGCGCCCCGCGCGACCGAGTCCTCCCCGGCACCCCGGATCCCCGTACTGCTCTACCACGCGGTGATGGACGACCCACCGGACTGGATCGCCGAATTCACCGTGCGCCCGAGGGAGTTCAGGGCGCAGCTCGACGCGATCGTGGCCAGTGGCCGTACGCCCATGAGGATCAGCAGCCTCGCGGACCATCTCGCGGGCAGGGCCCAACTACCGCCCCGCCCCGTCGTCCTCACCTTCGACGACGGCTTCGCCGATCTGCCGGGTCCGACGGCCGAGGCGCTCGCCTCCCGCGAGCTGCCCGCCACCGCGTACCTCACCACCGGCGCCATCACCCCCGGTCTGCGCAGCCTGCTGCCGCCCGCCCCGATGATGACGCTCGCACAGGCGCCGATGCTCGAGCAGCACGGCATGGAGGTCGGCGGGCACACGGTCACCCATCCCCAGCTGGACACGCTCGGACCGCGGCGGCTGCGCTACGAACTGGGCCACTCCAAGGCCGTCCTGGAGGACACCCTCGGCCACGAGGTACGGCACCTGGCCTATCCGCACGGCTACAACAGCCGCGCCGTGCGCCGCGCCGCCCGCGTCGCCGGATACGAGTCCGCCGTCGCGGTACGCCATGCGCTCAGCTCGGAGACGGACGAGGCGTACCGCATCGCCCGGCTGATCCTGCGCCGCGGTCACACCGTCGCCGACATCGAGGCGTGGATGGAGGGCACGGGCGCGCGGGTCGCGCCGTTCCCGGACTCGCTGCCGACGATGGGCTGGCGGCTGTACCGGAGGGCGCGGGCGGCGGTGAAAGGCCCCGAATTCGCCGGGTGAGGATGTGTGAGAGCCGCCCAAATCCCAACCAGGTTCCTATACTTCGCTGAAGGGACAGCGGCGTGACGGCCGCGACCACATCTGTGGGGGGAGTCGCACCGTGCAGCAACGCGTGCCCACACCGGTCACCGGGAGCAGCGTGCTGCCGCCCGCGAGGCCCACCGGCGACGACGACGAAAAGGCGCCGGCCGCGGCGCCACCGTCCCCGCCGAGACCCTTCCGGCTGAGGCCGCCCGGCCGGGGGGCCCTCCTCAGCTGGCTCCCGCTGGCCGCGGCGGCCGGCTTGTGGCTCCACGCCGTGCCCCGTACCGGCTTCCGGGACATGGGCGACTACGGCCTGCTGGACCGGTTCCCGCTCACGTTCCACCTGGCGCTCCTCGTGCTCACCGCCGGCTTCCTGCTCGCCCTCCGGCGGGCCGGGACCGCACCCTGGTGGCCTGCCTCCTACTGCGTCGCCATGCTGGTGGCGCTCAAGGCGCCCCCCGCGCTGCTGTACGACTCCGTGCGGTACGCCTGGGCCTCCAAGCACGATGCCGTGATCACCCGGCTGCTCACCGAGGGGACGGTCCACCCGGGCGCCGAGCTGTCCGGGGGAATGTCCGCGTACGACCAGTGGCCGGGGTTCTTCTCGCTCAACGCGGCCCTGGTGAAGGCCTTCGGGGTCGAGGCCGCGGCCTCGTACATCAACTGGGCGCCCGTCGTGCTCGGCATCCTCACGCTGCCCGTCCTCGTGCTGATCTACCGCACCTTCAGCGACGACTGGCGGCTGGTGTGGGCGGCCGTGTGGATCTTCCAGCTCGCCAACTGGGTGGGCCAGGACTATCTGTCCCCGCAGGGCTTCTCGTATCTGCTCCATCTGACCGTGCTCGCGGTCGTCGTCCGGCATTTCGTCCGGCCCGGTTCGGCCGGACGGCTGCGCGACCGCGGTCTGCTCGACCCGGCCGCGGCGGCCGTGCCGCCGCCCACAGGCACCCGGCAGCGCGCCGTCGCCGTCGTGATCATCGCCCCGCTGATCGCGGCCGTCAACGCGTCGCACCAGCTCACACCGGTGATGCTGTGCGCGACGCTCTTCGCGCTCAGCCTGACGCGCCGCTACCGCAACTGGGGGCTGCTCGTCGTCACCGGTCTCATCATGCTGGCCTGGGACGTCACGATGGGGCGCGTGCTGTTCCTGGACACGCTGGGCACGCTGCGCGAATCGGCCGGCGATCTGCTCTCCAACTCCCGCGCGGGATACGCGGGCGAGCCGACCGGGCCGGGACCCGAACTCGTCGGCACCGCCAACATCCTCATGGTGCTGGCGCTCGCCGCGCTCGCCGGCACGGCGGTGCTGCTGCGGCGCAGACTGACGCGCAGCGCGCTGCCGCTGCTGCTGGCCGCAGCCGCGCCCGTACCGATGTTCGCCGTGAACGACTACGGCGGTGAAATGCTCTTCCGCGTCTATCTGTTCGGGCTGCCCGGCACCGCCTTCTTCGCGGCGGCCGCGCTCGTCCCGGCGGCCGGCGGCACCGGCCGGGCGCTGAGGGCCGCGCGCCGGGTCTCGCTCGTCACCCTCCCCGTCGCCCTCATCGCCCTGCTGGTGGGCTTCCTGCCCTCGTACTACGGCAAGGAAGGCATGCACTACGCGCCGCCCGCCGAGGTCGCGCTGACACGGCGGGCCTACGACCGTGCCCCGGACGGGGCGCTGGTCCTCGCCACGACGGGGTCGTTCCCCGGCGCCTACTACCGCTACGACCACTACGAGCGCTGGTTCTTCACCGAGCAGGACGTTCCGGAGAACCTGAAGATGCTCAAGGACCCGGCGGGATATCTGGCGCGCGGGATCCCCGAGGACCGCCCCGCCTATGTGATCCTCACCCCGACCCAGGAGAAGGCGGTCATCGGTGAGGGCTATCTGCCGCCCGGCGGCTTCGACACGCTCAGGAACGGACTGAAGGAGTCCCCGCTCTTCCGCGTGGTGGAGGAGAGCGGGCACGGGCTCGTCCTCGAGTACAGGCCGCCGTCCCCTTCCGCCCGTTGACGTGGAGACCGCGATGCGACTGAACCGTCCACAGATCAGAGCGGGACTCGCCGCGTCTGGCTGGCTCGCGCTCGCCGCGACCGCCCTGCCCGGCGGATCGCCGCTGCGCTGGATCCCGGTCCTGGCCTTCGTGACCCTCGGGCCCGGACTCGCGCTGCTGCTCCCGCAGCCGGGCTCACTGCGGCCGGGAGCCAGGCTGGAGGCCGTCGCGCTGGCGGCGCCGCTGAGCCTGTCGCTCGGCGCGCTCACCGCCACCTCCCTGTTCCTGGCGGAGGCCTTCTCCGCGACGGCCTTCCTGGTGTCCCTGGCCGCGTTCGCGACGGTCGCCGCGGCCCTCCCCGGTGTGCCGCTCCCCGCCGCCACCAAAGGGGCGGCCGAGCGCGAGAAGCCCGGGCCCTGGAGGGGACGATGAGGGGCCGGTACACCGGGGTGTCGCGGGGCACGTACACGGCGCTGGTCCTGGCCGCCGTCGGGGCGCTGCTCGCCGGACTCGGCGTGTGGGTCGCCCGGTCCGGAGGAAAGGAGGACGATGCCGGGCCCCCGGGCGGTCATTCACTGCCCGGCAACGCGGCGTCGGGGCCGCTCCCCCAGGGGCCCTGCGCCCCCGACGAGAAGCTGGAGCCGCGCTGCGGGGCCTGGTGGGGTGCGTATGTGCCGTACGCGCCGAGCGGTTCCCTCACGGAAGCCGTGTACGCGTTCGAGAAGAAGATCGGCCGCAAGCTCGATCTCGTCTACAACTACCACGACATGTCGAACACCCCGCTCGACGGCGAACTGCTCACGCCCGACGAGCAGGAACTCGGCCGCGACCGGCTGCTGATGCTGGCCTGGGAGTCCACGGTGTGGACCGAGCCGCACCACGCGAACTGGACCGAGACCCAGCTGGGCTGGCGGAACATCGCGTCCGGGAAGTACGACCGCGAGATCATCGACCCGGGCGCCCGCCGCATCAAGGCGTACGGCAAGCGCATCTTCTTCTCCTTCGACCAGGAGACCGACTTCCGCATCAAGGAAGGCGCGGGCACACCGGAGGAGTTCGTCGCGGCGTACCGCCACATCCACGACCGGTTCGAGGAACTGGGCGTCGACAACGTGGTCTGGGTGTGGACGGTGTCCGGCTATCTCGGCAACGCGGAGCAGATGAAGCAGCTGTACCCGGGGGACGAGTACGTCGACTGGACCGGCATGGACCAGTACAACTACTACCTCTGCCACAAGTCGCCGAACTGGCTGGACTTCGAACGCAGTCAGCGGCCCTCGTACGACTGGCTGCGCGCCAACATCTCCGACAGCAAGCCCGTCATGCTCGCGGAGTTCGCCACCGCGCCGGATCCGGTGCAGCGACAGCGGCAGCGTGACTGGTACGCCCGTATCCCCGAGGTCGCACCGACGCTGCCGCGGGTGCGGGCGATGGTCCACTGGAACCGGGCCGTGCCCGGCGCGGGCTGCGACCTCACGGTCAACTCGGGCCCTGGCCTGGAGGGTTACCGCGAGGCGGGCCGCAGCGACTACTTCAGACAGCGGGTCCCGACCCGCTGAGGCGCACGGACCGCCGGTACGCGAGCGACGCGACGGCCAGCGCGAAGAATCCGGTGAACACCGCCGGCGCCGCCGACGCGAAGGCGTCCTGCGCCGCCCATCCCACCACCCCCAGCACCCACACCGCGCCCGCGGTGACCCGGCCGGGCACGCCCAGGGCACTCGAAGAGACCGCCGCGAGGGCCAGACAGAGGAGCTGCAGGACGGCCGGCAGCACGGCCAGGACCGCCGCCCGGCTGTCCGCTCCGGCCGCCCCCGCGACGAAGTCGGTGAGCGCCACGGCCCAGGCCCCACCGGCCGGTTCGGGGCGGATGCCGAGAAGCAGCGGGGCCGTGTGAAGGGCGGCGACGGTGGTCAGCAGGCAGGCGGCGAGCAGTACGGACCGCAGCCGGTGCAGCGAGAGGGCCGCGCAGTGGACGACGATCAGCAGGACCCCGGCGGTGAGCGTCACCGGGGGCAGCGCCTGAACCAGCTCGGGGCCCGACAGCCGTTCGGCGGTGACGTCGTCCGCCCGGGCCAGCGGAACCCAGAACATCCCGGCGGCGAGCCCCAGCAGCAGCCACAGCCACCCGGCGAGCCACGACTCGTCGCCGCGGGCGTCCGTCGTCCCCCGCGGCTCCGGCTCCGGTACGTACACGGGGATGCCGAACGCGGGGGTCGCCGTCTCGTGGACGCCCCGCAGATACACGGTCTCCCGCGTCCAGGCGGCGTCGTACGCGCCGGGCCTCCCGGCATCGCGGGCCTGCGCCGCCAGGCGCTCGGCGGCCTTGCGGGCCCACGTGGTGCCGTACTCGGGAACGACACGCCGGCCGCCGGATCGCCGCCCGCCGGATCGCCGCGCCAGACGCCCCGCGAGGCGACCGGGTCCACCGGCGCGGCCCGCCAGCGCGGCCCTGATCCCCGGCGCCGACACGATGCCCATCACCGTCATCGACAGCAGCATCGCGAGGCCTGCCCCGGAGATCCCGGCCGGCCCCAGCAGCACCGCCGCGCTGCCCAGCACCAGCGTGCACATCGCGCCCTGGAGCACGGCGAGCACTCCCGTACGTCCCTGGACGCGCAGCACCCCGATGTACAGCTCCACCACGACCCGCGGCAGCGCGGCCGCGGCCAGCAGCCGGAGCACCGTCGTGCCGTGGTCGGCGTAGTCGGGGCCGAACGGGGCGAGGATCTGCCGGGCGAAGACCACCAGCACGAGCACCACGGGAACCAGGAGCAGCGCCATCCGCCGCAGCGCCCCGCGTACGCCCCCGGCGAGGCTCTCCGGGCTGTGCGAGGCGTGCGCGGTGAGCGAGGAGGCCATGTTGATGGCCATGAACTCCATGGTCCCGCCGACGGTGTACGCGATGTAGAAGAAGCCGTTGTGGGCGGCGTCGAAGCGGACGGCGACCATCACCGGCAGCAGATTGATCATCGCCAGCGAGAACAGCGCTCCGACCGAGTCCCCGGCGAGGAACCGCCCGATGTCCCGCATCCGCGGCGGTTCACGGTCGCGATCGGCCGCCGCCTGGCGGGGGATGAGCCTGCGGAACACCAGCCAGCCGAGCGGGAGCACGGACAGGGCGATCGCCGCGGCCCAGGAGACGAAGACGCCCAGGACGGGCATCGCGGTGGCGAAGGCGGCGAGCAGCAGCAGCTTGCCGATGGAGAACACGGCGTTGCCGACGGGCACCCAGACCGCCTTGCGCAGCCCGGTCAGCACCCCGTCCTGCAGGGTCAGCAGCGCCCAGGCGACACAGGCGGCGGTGAAGACGAGCCCCGCGGTGAGACCGCTGAGCGGGGCGTACGAAGGACCCCACAGGTCGAGCGTGACGAGAAAGCCGGCACACGCCACGCACACGACGGCCGAACTCACCGCGTACGCACGCCACACCAGCGGTCCGGTCGCCCGCCCCGCCCTCGGCACGTACCGCACCACGGCGCCGATCATCGTCGTCGCCGTGACCGACGCGAGCAGCCTCATCGCGGCAATCGCGGCCGAACCCTGGCCTACGGCCTCCTCCGTGTAGTACCGCGCGGCCACCAGCCAGAACCCGAGGCCCAGTGCGGCCGACACCCCGGTCGACAGCATCAGCGCGTAGGCGTTCCGGAACATCGAGTCCCCGTCGGCCCGCCCGGCCTCCGCCGTCCCCGGTGCGGCCGTGACCCGACCGGTTGCCTCGGGCCTGCCCAGTCGTGCGGTGTCAGCCACCGGCCGCGTCCCGGTGCGGCCCTTCGGCCGGGCGGGCGCCCGACGCGCGCAGCACCGCCAGGATGCGGTCCGCCTCGAGCGGGTTCGCCGGAAGGGCGTGGCGGGCGAACCAGCGGGCGGGGGCCGGGTCCGGGGAGAGGTCGGTGAAGACCTCTGACGCGTAGTCGTCGAGAGGAGGGTCGTAGAGGTAGCCCGTGGTGATGCGGTGGCGGGCGAGCGCGGCGATCGCGGAGTCCCGGTCGGCGACCAGCAGCGGGACGCGGAAGAGAGGTTGTACGGGGCCGGCCCCTGGCGCTCCCCAGGGGCTGTCCAGCAGCCGCCGGGTGCCGGCGAGATGGGCGGCGAGACGATCGTCCAGCCGGTCCAGAAGTCCGGCGGTGCGTCTGTACCGGGCTCGTCCGGGGGCGATCCGGTAGTCATGCATGTCCACCCGCACCCAGGGATGGAACGGCCCGAGCGCCGGGGCCGCAGAGACCGCCTGCTTCAGCTCACCGGCCCGCAGCGGCATCCGGATCTCCTCGCGCTCCTCCATCCCGAGGATCCGCATGGTGGCCCGTGCCGCCCGCACGAGCCGCAGCCCGCGAACGCCCGCCTCCGCGTACGGCCGTAAGGCGTAGGCGAGCTCGGACGTGAGACGCGACGGCGCGAGGAGGTCGTCGCGTGCCTCCTCCAGTGCGCCCCGCAGCGCCGGGTCGGCGACGGCGAGGAACCCCCCGGTCTTCGCGGCGGTGTGCTTGGAGAGGCTGAAGACCGAGGCGTCGCCGTACGATCCGACCGGCCGTCCGCCCACCCGCGAGCCGATCGCGTGCGCGGCGTCCTCCAGCAGCGGAATGCCCAGCGCGTCGCAGCGCGCCCTCAGTTCGGGCGCCGGATCCGGGTTTCCGTACAGGTTCGTCGTGAGGACCGCGGACAGGCCCCGCCAGACGGATTCGGGGACGGCCGCCGCGTCGAGGGACCCGTCCCGCGGATCGAGCGGTGCCTGTACCGGGCGGAGTCCGGCCGCCAGCACCACGAAGAAGATGACATCGTCGTTGACGGGCGACATCAGCACCCGCCCGCCCGGTCTGCACCAGTGACGCAGCGCCACGTACAGCCCGAAACGGCACGACGGCACGTACAGACATTCCCTGCCGAGGCGGTCGCGCATCCGCGACTCCAAGGCGCTCCCGAAAGCCATGCTGTCCCCCCTGAGCCCCGGGCTCAATGTGGCCCATACCGGACCGCACCGTCAATAAGGCGGAAAGGCCCGTCCCTTGACGGAACGGGCCCTTCGAACGGGGGGACGAATCGGTCACTCCTCGACCGTGAGTCCCTTCCTGAGTTTTCTCAGCGTGCGCGCCAGCAGCCGCGACACATGCATCTGGGAGATGCCGAGTTCCTCGCCGATCTCCGACTGGGTCATGCCGGCGACGAAGCGCAGGGACAGGATCGTGCGGTCGCGCGGCGGCAGCGAGGCGATGAGCGGCTTCAGCGACTCGATGTACTCGATGCCCTCGAGGCCGTGGTCCTCGTAGCCGATGCGGTCCGCGAGGGCACCCTCGGACTCGTCCTCCTCGGGCTGGGCGTCGAGCGAGCTCGCGGTGTACGCGTTGCTCGCGGCCATGCCCTCGACGACCTCGTCGTTGCTGAGGCCGAGCCGCTCCGCGAGTTCACCGATGGTCGGCGCCCGGTCGAGCTGCTGTGCGAGCTCGTCACCCGCTTTCGCGAGATCGAGACGAAGTTCCTGGAGGTGCCGCGGGACGCGCACGGACCAGGACGTGTCACGGAAGAAGCGCTTGATCTCGCCGACGATGGTCGGCATCGCGAAGGTGGGGAACTCGACGCCGCGGCTGAGCTCGAAGCGGTCGATGGCCTTGATGAGGCCGATCGTGCCCACCTGGATGATGTCCTCCATCGGCTCGCTGCGGGAGCGGAACCGGGCGGCGGCGAACTTGACGAGGGCCAGGTTCAGTTCGACGAGCGTGTTGCGGACGTACGCGTACTCGTGGGTGCCTTCCTCGAGAACCTCGAGGCGGGCGAAGAGCGTCTTCGACAGCGCGCGCGCGTCCACGGCTCCGACTTCGCCGAACGGCGGGATCGCCGGGAGGCCGAGGTCCTCGAGGTGCTCGGACCGGCGGAAATACGCCGTGTGGTCGGCGTGCTCTGTGTGCTCGTGGAGCTCGGCCTGCGTGGGGTGGCCGGGCTGTGCGGGGTCGAGGTGATCGTGCGGACGTGTCGACGGCGCGTGCGGGGTCCGCGTTGCGTCGAGCCGGGGTGACATGGTCTCCTCCATCGTTCTCGGCATATGGCTGCCGATGCCCTACCTGTCGCTGCGGTGTGCGGCGCCTCCAAAGCCGGCCGTGGTCGGTGGTGTCCCTACTAGCCCTACCCGCTTTTCCACGTAGGTTGCAAGTGTCAGAAGTCACATTTGCCTGATTTGTACGGGAGTTCGGCTACCGATGGGCGTACGGAAGGCGTAATGTTGCCGGACGACAACGGCATCGGCGAAGAGGACGTTCATGGACCGCTTGACGGTCGGCAGCGCCAATCTGGACCGGCTTCGGGTCGAGGTTCGGACCGAGGGCCGGAGTGAGGTCGTGACGCCGGCAGGTGAGCTCGATCACCACACGGCCGAATTGTTGCGTGCGCCACTCGAAAAAGCGCTCGACCAAGGCCGCACACGCCTTGTGGTCGACTGCTCACACCTTGAGTTCTGCGACTCCACCGGCCTCAATGTGCTGCTCGGTGCCCGGCTGAAGGCCGAGGCGGCCGGCGGCGAGGTCCATCTCGCAGGCATGCTGCCCGTGGTCGCACGGGTTTTCGAGATCACCGGCGCCGAGGCGGTCTTCACCGTCCATGAGTCGCTCGGAGCGGCACTGGCCGACTGATCTCCGGCCCGGTCGGCGAGACGGGTGTTGTCACGATTCGGCCGGGCAGAAGACCTCCGCAGACCGCGCAGCCCCCTGCACTCTCTGTACTGACGTAATCGCGAACCGGTGAATCGGTGAGGTGAAGCGCTGATGAGCACCACCCGGCAGCATCCGCCGGGCGACCGCGGCCCCGAGCCGGACGGCGCAGGCCTCGACCCGGACGGCGCAGGACTCGGTCCGTCCGTCGTCGACGCCGCGTCTCCTGTGCCGGACGGCCGTGTGCGCGCCCTCCCTCTGGGAAGCGCCAGCGGCATCGTTCCGCTCGCACGCGATTTCACCCGGCAGGCCCTGTACGACTGGGGCTGGCTGCCCGCCGCGTCCGCCGACCGCCGGGCCGCCGCAGAGGACGTCCTGCTCGTCGTCTCCGAGCTGGTCACCAACGCCTGTCTGCACGCCGAGGGCCCGGACGAGCTGCGGGTCTCCAGCGATACGAAGGTGCTGCGGCTCGAGGTCACCGACCGCGGTACCGGCCAGCCGGCGCCGCGCACCCCGCACCGGGCGGGCAGGCCCGGCGGACACGGGATGTTCATCGTGCAGCGGCTCTGTCTGGACTGGGGAGTGCTGCGGACTCCCGGGATGCCCGGCAAGACGGTGTGGGCGGAGCTCGCCGCGCCCTCCTAGCGGTCCTCACGGGCACAGGTGGCGACGGGAGCCCCGCGCCGCGAGCCGCGATTCGAAGCTGTTGTGGAGCACGGCGATCCGCCGTGCTCTTTGTCTTCCCTCCGTCAGGCCCCAGGCGTACCTTGAGCGCCCGATCTGATGTGTCGTCAGCAACTTTGGCGACTTCCCGGCATGAGGGGACTCGAGGTGTCGTACCGGAAGCGGACAGCTCTCACGCTGGCAGCAGTGGTGGCGGGCCCGGTGGCGCTGATGGCCGCCCCTGCCGCCCATGCCGAAGTCGTGGACGTGGACTACCAGTGCCAGACGCCGATCGGGCCGAAAGGCGCCGTGTCGCCCATCGACATCAAGGCCGTCAGGAGCGGCGCAGGCTACCGGCTCACGATGTCGTTCCAGAAGGGAGTCTCGTCCAGCCCGGTCGAGCTCGGCAAGGGCGCGATGAACCCGAGCGCGCTGATCAGGCTGGGCGGCGCGGACGGCGGGACGGTGCGGGTGTCGGGCCCCGCGAACGGAGAGGCCATCCCCGCCAACACCCCTATCAAGATCAATGACCTCTCGGGCAGCTACACCCCGAGGAAGACGGGCAAGGTCACCTTCACGGCGGGCGTCCTCACCATCAAGGCCCTCGGTACGACCACCACATGCACACCCAAGAACAACCCGAAGCCGTCCCTCGAACTCGACGTCACGGCGGCGGGCGGCGGAAGCGGGGGCGGCTCGCAGACGGCCCCGGGCACGGGCTCGTCGGGCACGGGCTCGTCGGGTCCGGGCTCGTCGGGTCCGGGGGAGCTGCCGAGGACCGGACCGCTCGACTCGGCCCTGGCACTCGGCACGCTCGGCGGCACGGTGCTGCTCACAGGGGCCGCGGGCGTCCTGTGGCTGACCCGCCGCGGTGCCCGGCCGGCGAGCTGATCCGCCGGGGAAGCCCGTGACCACCCCTGTCACCGCTGCCGGCGCTGTCGCCGCCGCTCTGCTGTGCGTGCTCCCCGCAGCCGCGCCCGCCGCCGCGGGACCGGCGGCAGCGGAGCCGGTCTGGACGGCGGAACCCGCGGCGGGCGGCCGGCCGTACGCCTACCTGGAGGGCACCCCGGGCACGGTAATGCAGGACGCACTGTCCGTGACCAACCGGGGCGCAGAGCCGCTGACCGTGCGGCTGCGGGCGGTGGACGCGTACAGCACGAAGAACGGCGACCTCGCGGTACGCACGGCGGCCCCCGCCGCCACCGGACGCTGGATCGCGCTCGCCTCGGCCCGGGTCACCGTCCCGCCCCGCACCCGCGCCGACGTGCCCTTCGCCGTCACGGTGCCGGGATCCGCGCTTCCCGGCGACCACCCGGCGGCGATCGTCGCGACGGCCGGGGGCAGGGAGGCCGCCGTGCGCGTCCGTCTGCGGGTCTCCGGCCCCACGCTCGCCGCGCTCACCGTGGAGGACGTCCGCGTGGACGGCGAGCGCATCCACTACGCCCTGGTCAACCGCGGCAACACGGTGCTCGCCCCGCGCCTCGCGCTCACCGCCGAGGGCCTCATCGGCGGCGAACTGGTGTCCCGCCCGGCCCGCCCGCTGTCGCTCGAGCTCCCGCCCGGCCGGCGCGTCGAACTCACCGAGCCCCTGCCCGGGCCACCCGCCCTCGATTCCGTGGACGTCACCCTCCGGGTGACCGCGCCGGGCGGCGCCCACGGCGAGGCGACCGGCTCCGCGCTGTACGTCCCCTGGGGTGCGGTGACGGGCGGGGCGCTCGCGCTCGGCGCGGCCGCCGGGTCAGCGGCCCTGTGGTCCGGACGCCGCCGGCCCGGACGCCGCGACCCGGGAACCTGCCCGCACTCCGAAGTGACCGAGACCGAACGTGAACCTGCGAAGGCGGGAGTGGAACCGTGAACGGCGGTACGACCATCCGGACCGGGCTTCTCGTCCTGCTGCTCGCCGGGGCGCTGCTCGCCGCGCCCGACGCCCGGCCCGCAGCCGCCGCGGACGGCAGACCCACCGTCAGTCTGTCGGCCCCGCAAGGGGGCAAGGGCGGCGACATCACCGTCAGCGGCGCCGGCTGGCGGCCCGGCGCGTTGCTCATGATGCTGATCTGCGGCCGCTCCGCGCCCGGTCGGGGCGTGATCGGCGGCACCAACTCCTGCGCCAACGCGGAAGGCCGTGCCGTCACCACCGACGCCAGGGGCGCCTTCAGCAAGAAGATGCCGGTCGCGGAGCCCCCGAAGCCCTGCCCGTGTGTGGTGCACGTGGCCACTGTCACCGGTGAACAGGCCGCGGTGGACGCCCCGTTCACCGTGGCGGGCCACCCGAGCGCACCCCTTCCACGGCCGACCGCGGGCGGAAAGCTCGCCGTGCTCGCGACGGCCGAACTGCGCGGATCGAGCGGCCTGCTCGTCCGGTTCGGCGCCCCGCCCTCCCGCGAGCTCGTCCTCACCGTCGGCAACCTCGGCTCCGCACCCGTCGAGAACCCTGTCTTCCAGGTCGGCACCGCGCACGGCGTGTTCGCCCCGCAGTGGGAGGAGCGGCAGTGGCGGGGCACGATCCAGCCGGGGCGGAAGGCGCAGATCCGACTGCCCGTCCAGCTGTCCGCAGGCGCCCACGGCGACTACCAGGTCTCGGTGAAGTACGGCTCGAAGGTGCTCGCCGAGCAGCCGTGGGGCGTGGGCCGTCCCTGGGGTGTGACGCTCTTCTGGCTGCTGCTGGCCGTGGTCGTTCCGGCCGCGCTGTTCCGGATCGGGATGGCTGTCGTCGATCACGTACGGCCGCAGCGAGGCGGCCGTCACCGCAACGCCCCCACCGCTGCCCGGACCCCGTCCTCCGCGGCCACCGCCACCATCACGACCACGGCCCTGCCGTGGTTCACCCCGGACTCCGCACCGTCAGAGAACCGACCCACGACGAAGGGACACACGTGAGCACGCAACGGAGGATGAGCGCGGCAGGGGTCGCGCTGATGCTCTGCGGCGCGGGGATCCTGCTGACCGCGGGACCGGCCCACGCCGCCGAGGTGTCGTACAGCACGGAGTGCATACCCCCGCCGATCTCCGGCCTGCCGCCGGTCCAGGGCACCACCGAGGTCCAGATCACCGCGCCCGCAGAGGCCAAGGTCGGCGACGAGATCGAGGTGGTCTGGAAGACCGTCCGGGCCGCGTCGAAGAACCCCGACGTCCTCGACCTGGAGAAGGACACCGTCAAGCCGACCGGCACGGTCAAGGTGGCCGGGGCGGGGACCGCGGAGCTGGCGATGGAGGGGCCGCGGCAGAACCCGCCGATCCCCAAGAACAGCCCGATGGTGCTGCCCGACATGAAGGGAAAGTTGAAGCTGACGGCGGCCGGTGAGATCACACTGACGCCGGACAAGTACAACATCAACGTCTCCAAGCCGATCTCGACCGACACGAAGTGCTCGCCGAAGGAGACGGTGCAGCCCGGGGCCACGGTCAAGGTGACCGAGGGAGGCGGCGGTTCCGGCGGTACGACGACGGGCGGCACCACGACGGGCGGCACCACGACCGGTACGAGCGGCGGCTCGACCGCCGGAGGTACGACGAGCGGCGGGAGCAGCGGTACGGGAGGCGGCACGTCCGGCGGCACGACTTCGGGCGGCACGTCCGGCGGCACGACCTCCGGCGGGAGCAGCGGCGGCGGTGGCGGCCAGAGCGACTTCGAGGGCAAGGAGGTCCAGGTCGCCTACTCCTGCAAGACCCCCATCGGTGACAAGGACGCCGTCTCCCCGGTGAAGATCAACGCCAAGAAGAACGGCGGGAGCTTCGACCTCACCGTGAAGTTCTCCAAGTCCGTCATGGACAGCCCCGCCGACATCCCGGCCAACTCCGTCAAGCCCTCCATGGAGGTCAGGCTCGGCGGCTCCGACAAGGGCTTCGTCCATGTAGAGGGCCCGGCGAACAAGGAACCCATCAAGTCCGGCAAACCGATCGAGATCCCCGATCTGACAGGCACGTACAAGCCGGGTGCCGGCGGTAGGTCGACGCTCAGCCCCGGCGTTCTCACGGTCAAGGCGCTCGGTACGACGACGACCTGCACCCCGCCGGCCAACGTCGAGGTCTCCCTGGAGCTCGACACCACCGCCCAGCCGGGCGGCGCATCAGGCGGCTCCGGCGCGTCGGGCGAGTCGGGCTCCGGTTCCGGCTCCGCGGGCGGCGGCGACGCCTCCGGCGGCGGCCTCGCCGACACGGGCACCGACGACGCCGCGGCCCTCCACGCCCTCGCCCTCGTCGCGGGCACGGTGATCCTGCTGGGCGGTGCGTTGTTCACGTTCACGCCGTGGCGGAGGCTGCGGGGAATGCGCTGACAGGCCGGAAAACACAAGGGCCGCCGCACCTCCGAGGTGCGGCGGCCCTTACGGCCGTACGGACGTGCTCAGTGCACGCCGCCCATGAGCGGCTGGACCCTCTTGCGGTACATGAAGATCGCGACACCGCCGAGCACGGCCAGGATGCCCTGGCTGGCGAACCACCACTGGGTGTCCGTGGGGGCGCCGATCAGCTGGAGAAGCGCGATGACGGAGTCACCGGCGGTCACGGCGAGGAACCACACACCCATCATCTGGGAGGCGTACTTGTGCGGCGCCAGCTTGGTGGTCAGCGACAGGCCCACCGGGGAGAGCGTGAGCTCACCGACGGTCTGGATGAGGTACACCGAGACCAGCCACATCGGGCTCACCCTGGTGTCGCCGGAGGCCACGCCCTGCGCCAGCATCATGACGCCGAAGGAGGTGCCGATGAGCACCAGGCCGAAGGCGAACTTGCTCAGCGTGCTGGGCTCCTTGGAGCGCTTCGCCAGCGCCACCCACACCCAGGCGAAGACCGGGGCGAGAGCCATCACGAACAGCGGGTTCAGCGACTGGTACCAGCTCTCCGGGAAGGAGAAGCCGAACAGCTTGGACTCGGTGTTGTCCTTGGCGAACAGCGACAGGGTCGAGCCGGACTGGTCGTAGATCGCCCAGAAGACGGCAGCGGCCACGAAGAACCACACGTAGGCGGACATCCGGCTGCGCTCGACCTGGTCCAGGTCCTTGTCCCGCTTCACGCGGACCAGGTACCAGGCCGGGAGGGCAAGACCCAGGATGGTCAGCGGCCACAGCACCCAGTCGATGGTGAAGACGCCGGACAGGCCCACCACGGCGTAGGCGACGGCCGCAACGGCCAGCCAGATCAGGGCCTTCTTCGTCAGGGCGGTACGGGCGGCGGCGTCCAACGGGGCCGGGACGCGGCTCGACTCGGGGGACAGGTTGCGGAAGCCCAGGAAGTAGAAGAGCAGACCGATCGCCATACCCGCACCGGCCATGGCGAAGCCGAGGTGCCAGCTGACCTTCTGGCCGACCCAGCCGATGGTCAGCGGGGCGACGAAGGCACCGAGGTTGATGCCCATGTAGAAGATCGTGAAGCCGCCGTCACGGCGCGGGTCGTTCTTGTCCGGGTAGAGGTGGCCGACCATCGTCGAGATGTTGGCCTTCAGCACACCCGAACCGGCCGCGATGAACGCGAGGCCGACGAAGAACGAGATCTGTGCGGGAACGGCCAGCAGGAAGTGACCGGTCATGATGACGACGCCCGCCACCGCGACGGCCTTACGGGCGCCCCAGACGCGGTCGCCGAGCCAGCCGCCGGGAAGGGCGAGCAGGTAGACCATCGCGTTGTACACGGAGTAGATCGCGACGGCCGTCGCGTCGTTCATGCCGAGTCCGCCGTCGGCCACGTTGGTGGCCAGGTAGAGCACGAGCAGGGCCCGCATGCCGTAGAAGCTGTAGCGCTCCCACATCTCGGTCATGAAGAGGTTGGCCAGGCCGCGGGGGTGGCCGAGGAACGTCTTCTCGTAGCCGGAGGTACCGGTCGAGACGCTCGTCAGGCTGGACGCCATGTCGATCCTTGCTGCTCGGGACGCGCCGCTTCGTGAGCGGTTCCGCGCCCGGTGGGGGGCGGGCCGGCGCCGGCAGGAGCGGGTCCTGCCCCACGCCCGAGGGGCCGGTCTCCGTGGAGTACGGAGACGGGGGACACGTCCCGCCGGGATCCACGCCTCCCGCGCGGCGTCGCGCTTGAGGCCCGGCCCAGAGGTCGTTCACTGTCGGGACCGGCGGTGACCGGCCCGCACAGAAAAGAGACCCTTGGCGCGCAAAGCAGCCAAAGGTCCCCGTGTAGTGCTACAGGCGTCTCGCCACCATACGACACGACAGTAGGGCATATGGAAGGACTTGAGACGCGGATCACAGGCCAACTGGGAACCGTCTGCCCACATTCGAAGGTGACCAATAGGATCACATCCCAAACCAACAGGCCTTGTGGATCACCCTCCGGCGTGTCCCTCTCGCGGACTACCATCAGCCCATGACCCGTGTACTGCTCGCCGAGGACGACGCATCCATCTCCGAGCCACTGGCGCGCGCCCTGCGCCGGGAGGGTTACGAGGTCGAGGTCCGTGAGGACGGTCCGACCGCTCTGGACACGGGGCTCCAGGGAGGGGTCGATCTGGTGGTGCTGGACCTCGGGCTGCCCGGCATGGACGGTCTCGAGGTCGCCCGGCGGCTGCGTGCCGACGGCCACACCGTGCCGATCCTCGTCCTGACCGCCCGGGCCGACGAAGTGGACACGGTGGTCGGCCTGGACGCCGGCGCCGACGACTACGTCACCAAGCCCTTCCGGCTCGCAGAGTTGCTCGCCCGGGTCCGGGCCCTGCTGCGTCGCGGCGCCACGGAACCGGCCGTCGCGCCCGCGACCCATGGCGTGCGGATCGACGTCGAGTCGCACCGCGCCTGGATGGGCGAGGAGGAGCTCCAGCTCACGGCCAAGGAGTTCGACCTGCTCCGGGTCCTGGTGCGGGACGCGGGCCGGGTCGTCACCCGCGACCAGCTGATGCGGGAGGTCTGGGACACCACATGGTGGTCGTCCACCAAGACCCTCGACATGCACATCTCCTGGCTCCGCAAGAAACTCGGCGACGACGCGGCCAACCCCCGTTACATCGCGACGGTCCGCGGCGTCGGCTTCCGCTTCGAGAAGAGCTGAACGGAAGCGCGGCGGGGCCTGCTGGGGCCCTCTGGAGGCCTCGCCCTCCCGTGTCCCCGAGCAGGGCCGAGAACTGCAGCCGCGCCCCCGGACGCTCCGGGCCGTGCGGGCCGGGCCGGGCCGTGGGGGCCGGCCCGCACTCGTGGCCCGATCGCGGACGGTCCGGCGGTCAGCGCGCGTCCGTCCGCCCGCCAGGGCCATGTGCCGTGAGGCGAGTGGTTTCCGCCCTCCCGTACGCCCGGGCCGGCAGGCCTCGCATGTCCGCCCGCCCGGAGGGCACCGTGCTGCGAGGGTGGGCATGTCCTGAGTCCGTGGGGGCGCCCCCAGGGTCGCCCGCCCCCGTACGCTCGAAGGCACTCGTCATCGCGTAACCCCGCCCGGAGGGCACCGTGCGCCGCCGTCTCATCAGTTCCACCCTCGCCGTGGTGCTCGTCGTCATCGGTGTCTTCGGGGTCTCCCTCGTCATCGTCGAGACGCGCACCATCAGCAACAGCGCCCAGGAGAGCGTGGACTCCGAGGCGCTGCGCCTGCTCAGCGTCGTGGAGTCCAAGGTGCTCGAGCGGGAGACCGTCGACGCCGACGCGGTCGCCCAGCAGGTCGGGCCGCAGCGGCACGCGGAGATCCGGATCCCGGGGCGCGCCCCGATCGAGATCGGCGAGCAGCCGTCGGGCAACGTGATCCGTTCCACCACCACCGGGGAGCAGGGCGAGAGCGTCACCGTCGAGGAGTCCCGCTCCACCGTCACCCGCGAGGTCGGCCGCACCCTGCTGATCATCGGCGCCGTCGCGCTGCTCGCCGTCGTCGCCGCGGTTCTCCTCGCCGTACGGCAGGCGAACAGGCTCGCCTCGCCGCTGACCGATCTCGCGGAGACCGCGGAGCGCCTCGGCTCCGGTGATCCCCGGCCGCGCCACCGGCGGTACGGGGTCCCGGAACTCGACCGGGTCGCCGATGTGCTCGACTCCAGCGCGGAGCGCATCGCGCGGATGCTCACCGCCGAGCGGCGGCTCGCGGCGGACGCTTCCCATCAGCTCCGTACGCCGCTGACCGCGCTCTCGATGCGGCTGGAGGAGATCTCCGCGACCGACGACCCGGAGACGGTGAAGGAAGAGGCGATCATCGCCCTGACCCAGGTCGAGCGGCTCACCGACGTGGTGGAGCGGCTGCTCACCAATGCCAGGGACCCGCGCACCGGCTCGGCCGTCGCCTTCGACCTCGAGGAGGTCGTCAAGCAGCAGATCGAGGAGTGGCGCCCGGCCTATCGCAGCGCGGGCCGCGCGATCGTCTGCTCCGGCAAGCAGGACATGCGGGCCGTCGGCACACCGGGCGCGGTCGCCCAGGTGCTGGCCGCGCTGATCGAGAACTCGCTCATGCACGGAGGGGGCACGGTGGCCCTGCGCACCCGGGTCACCGGCAATCAGGCGGTCATCGAGGTGACCGACGAGGGGCCGGGCGTACCGACCGATCTCGGCGCGCGGATCTTCGAGCGGACGATCAGCGGCCGGAACTCGACGGGCATCGGGCTGGCCGTGGCCCGCGATCTGGCGGAGGCGGACGGTGGCCGGCTGGAGCTGCTCCAGCAGCAGCCGCCGGTCTTCGCGCTGTTCCTGAGCAGGGAGGCCGACGGTGCGAAATCGGTCAGGGACGGGCAGGAGCGCCCGGTCCGCTGAACGGGGTCAGGAGCCGACCCGGTCGGGCTGCTCGGCCCGCCGCTGCTCCAGGAACGATTCGGCTGTCTGTACCGCCTCACGGGCGGGCAGCGTACGGAACACCCAGGTGCGGTACGACCAGAAGCGGAACAGCGTCGCGACGCCGATCCCGAAGAACTTGAAGAAGTTGCTCTGCAGCGGGCTGTCCCAGTCGAAGCCGTAGGTCGCCGTGTACAGAACACCGTTCTCGATCACCGCTCCGGCTGCACTGAACAGCAGGAACAGCGTCAACTCCTTCGTGCGGCCGCTCTTGTCACGGTCCCGGTACGTGAAGTAGCGGAAGCCGACATAGTTGAAGAGGATCGCGACGAACGTCGCCAGGAGGCTCGCACGGACCACCGGGATGTCGGTGGTGTGCCGCACCACATTAAAGACCGCCATATTGACGAGCAGCCCCATGGCGCCGACGGCACCGAACTTGGCGACCTCGCGCGTGAGCCGGTCCAGTCGCACACGCAGTGCGCCCCGTTCGCTCATGGTGATCGCTGGCCCCGTCCCGTCGAGTAAGTCAACGCGACCACTCTAACCAGCACCCCGGTGAGTTGCCTGTGGACAACTGCAAAGGTGTCTTCGCACTGTGGCATCGCACAAAAACGCACGCCGGACAGGACCGTACGGAGCTCCGGATACCCTGAGAGGGTGACATTCCCGGTAGTCGGCATGGTCGGCGGCGGCCAGCTCGCCCGTATGACCCACGAGGCGGGCATTCCCCTCGGCATCAGATTCAAGCTCCTCAGTGACACCCCGCAGGACTCGGCGGCCCAGGTGGTCAGCGAGGTCGTCGTCGGCGACTATCGCGACCTGGACACGCTGCGTGACTTCGCGCGCGGCTGCGACGTGATCACCTTCGATCACGAACACGTGCCGACCGAGCACCTGCGTGCCCTGGAGGCGGAAGGCATCCCCGTCCGCCCGGGGCCCGACGCGCTCGTGCACGCCCAGGACAAGGGCGTGATGCGCGCGAGACTCGACGAGATCGGCGCGCCCAGCCCCCGCCACCGCATCGTCTCCGACCCGGCGGACGCGGCGGCCTTCGCGGCCGAGGTCGGCGGTTTCCCGGTCATCCTCAAGACCGTGCGCGGCGGCTACGACGGCAAGGGCGTGTGGTTCGTACGGTCCGAGGAGGACGCCGCGGAGCCGTTCCGCGCGGGCGTCCCGGTCCTCGCAGAGGAGAAGGTCGAGTACCGCCGGGAGCTCGCGGCGAACATCGTCCGCTCCCCGCACGGTCAGGCCGTCGCGTACCCCGTCGTGGAGTCGCGGCAGGTCGACGGGGTCTGTGACACGGTGATCGCCCCCGCGCCCGGCCTGGACGGCGAGCTGGCGGGCCAGGCCCAGCAGCTGGCGCTGCGGATCGCCAAGGAGCTCGGGGTCGTCGGCCACCTCGCGGTCGAGCTGTTCGAGACCACCGACGGGCGGATCCTCGTCAACGAGCTGGCGATGCGCCCGCACAACTCCGGCCACTGGACCCAGGACGGCGCGGTGACGTCCCAGTTCGCCAACCATGTACGGGCCGTACTGGACCTGCCGCTCGGCGATCCGCGTCCCCGTGCCAGGTGGACGGTCATGGCGAACGTCCTCGGCGGGGACTACCCCGACATGTACGCGGCCTATCTCCATTGCATGGCACGGGACCCACAGCTGAAGATCCATATGTATGGCAAGGACGTGAAGCCCGGCCGCAAGGTGGGGCACGTCAACACCTACGGCGACGATCTCGACGACGTGCTTGAGCGCGCCCGTCACGCAGCCGACTACCTCAGAGGAACGATCACCGAATGACCACCGCTCCCGATTCGGCACCTCTCATCGGCATCGTCATGGGCTCGGACTCCGACTGGCCCGTCATGGAGAACGCCGCGCAGGCCCTGGACGAGTTCGAGATCCCGTACGAGGTCGACGTCGTCTCCGCGCACCGCATGCCGCGCGAGATGATCGCGTACGGCGAGCAGGCCGCCGGGCGCGGGCTGAAGGCGATCATCGCGGGGGCGGGCGGAGCGGCCCATCTGCCGGGCATGCTGGCGTCGGTCACCCCGTTGCCGGTCATCGGAGTCCCGGTCCCGCTGAAGTACCTCGACGGCATCGACTCGCTGCTGTCGATCGTGCAGATGCCCGCGGGCGTGCCGGTGGCGACGGTGTCGGTGGGCGGCGCGCGGAACGCGGGCCTGCTGGCCGCCCGGATCCTCGCGACGCAGGACCCGGACCTGCTGACGCGCATGCGGGACTTCCAGCAGGAGCTGAACGACCAGGCGACGGAGAAGGGCAAGCGGCTGCGCTCCAAGGTCGACGGCGCCGCGGCCTTCGGTTTCGGGAAGTAGGCGGCGACCGGTGGACTTCCTCGCACAGGCGCGCTCCCTGCTCGCGTCCCACCCTGTCGTCGACGGCCACAACGATCTGCCGTGGGCGCTGCGCGCGCAGGTCCGTTACGACCTCGGCCGCCTGGACATCGCGGACGACCAGACCGGCCGGCTGCACACCGACATCCCCCGGCTGCGGGCCGGCGGGGTCGGGGCGCAGTTCTGGTCCGTGTTCGTCCGCAGCGACTACACCGGCGACGAGGCCGTCAGCGCCACGCTCGAGCAGATCGACGCCGTCGCCCAACTGCTCGCCCGCTATCCGGCCGACCTGGCGCGCGCCCTGACGGCCGACGACATGGAAGCGGTGCGCAAGGAGGGCCGTATCGCCTCGCTCATGGGCGCGGAGGGCGGCCACTCCATCAACAACTCGCTCGCCACGCTGCGTGCGCTGTACGCGCTGGGCGTCCGCTACATGACGCTCACGCACAACGACAACAACGACTGGGCGGACTCGGCGACCGACGAGCCGCGCGTCGGCGGCCTGTCACCGTTCGGCCGCGAGGTCGTACGGGAGATGAACCGCACCGGCATGCTGGTCGACCTCTCGCACGTCGCCGCGACGACGATGCGGGACGCGCTGGACACGTCCGTGGCGCCGGTGATCTTCTCCCACTCGTCGGCGCGGGCGATCTGCGACCACCCGCGGAACATCCCGGACGATGTGCTGGAGCGGCTTCCGGCGAACGGGGGCGTGGCCATGGCCACGTTCGTGCCGAAGTTCATCCTGCCCGCGGCCGTCGCCTGGACCCTTACCGCGGACGAGAACATGCAGGCGCACGGGCTGCACCCCCTGGACACGACGGAGGCGGGCATGAAGGTCCAGCGGGCGTTCGAGGCGGCGAACCCGCGCCCGATGGCGACGGCCTCGACGGTCGCCGACCACCTGGACCACATGCGCGACGTGGCGGGCATCGACCACATCGGCATCGGCGGGGACTTCGACGGCACGGCCTTCACCCCGGCCGGTCTCGAGGACGTCTCCGGCTACCCGAACCTGGTCGCGGAACTCCTGCGGCGCGGCTGGTCGCCCGCGGACCTGGCGAAGCTGACGTGGCAGAACGCGGTGCGGGTGCTGCGGGACGCGGAGTCGGTAGCGGCGGAGCTCCGCGCGACCCGCGCGCCGTCGAACGCGACGATCCAGTCGTCGGCCGCCGGCTGAGTCTCCGGACC
The DNA here is from genome assembly GCF_042802855.1 of Streptomyces sp. NPDC057445. Classification (NCBI taxonomy): domain Bacteria; kingdom Bacillati; phylum Actinomycetota; class Actinomycetes; order Kitasatosporales; family Streptomycetaceae; genus Streptomyces; species Streptomyces sp. NPDC057445. The sequence continues at coordinate 108,008 of NZ_JBHVDH010000020.1, forward strand.
GGTCCGACGCCGTCCAGCCCCGCCGTCGGACCGCGGTGGGCGCGTCGGCCGGGTTGCCGGGTTGCCGGGAGGGCAGGGGGCCGCGCTTCGGCCCGTCCGGCGTTCGAGGACGGACACACGGCCCCACGTGACGGACGTGGAACCCCGGGCGCCGCCCACACACCCTCCGCGCGGGAGCGGCCCCGCCCTACTGCCCCCGTCGCGCCCGGTACGCCCGCATCTTCGCGCGGCTCCCGCAGACCGACATCGTGCACCAGCGGCTGCGCCCCGCCGGGCTGCGGTCGTAGTAGGCCCAGTGGCAGTCCTCCGCCTCACAGGCCTTCAGCCGCAGCCATGTCCCCTCGGCCGCCGCGGTGGCGATGGCCGCCGCGACGCGTGACACCAGCGAAGCCGGGTCGGCAGGTCTGAGCTCCGCCGTACCCGCCCCGTCCACACCGACCAGCAGCGGCGCGGCCGACAGCAGACGGTCCAGCGTGTCCACCTCGCCCGGGGCGAGGTGCCCTGCATGTGCCAGACACGCGGCGCGCAGCGCCTCGCGCAGTTCCCTCGCGGCGGCGACGTCGCCCTCCGCGAGGCCGAACGCCGCACGGCCCTCCGCCGTGTCGAGGGAGTCGGCGCCGGACTCGATGCTCAGCGTGTTGACCAGGGACTCGATCAGCGCGAGACCCCCGGGTGCAGGAGCCCTGTCGTTCATGGTTGCGACGTTACCTCTCATACGGGAGCATGAGGTAACGCGTTACCGGTTAAGCGAAAGCACCGGTAACTCCGCAGGCATGCGAAAGGAAGCACCATGGCCATCGCCACCGTGGGAGCCGTCGTTCTGGACTGTCCCGACCCGCGCGCACTCGCCGGCTTCTACGCCGAGCTCCTGGGAGGGCGGGTGGAGGCCCAGAGCGACGAATGGGTCGATCTCAAGGGGAGCGAGGGCGCGCCGCTGGCCTTCCAGGCGGCACCCGGCCACGTACCGCCGCAGTGGCCCGCGTCCGGTGCCTCGCAGCAGTTCCACCTCGACCTGACCGTCGAGGACCTGGACAAGGCCGAGGCCCAGGTGCTGGCGCTCGGCGCGAAGCCGCTCGACGCGGAGGACCGCTCGCGCACCTGGCGGGTCTACGCGGACCCGGCCGGGCACCCGTTCTGTCTCTGCGCCTGCTGAGCCACGCCGGCTCAGGCACACGCCGGCTCAGGCGCACGCCCACCGGCGCCCGGCGCCGGCGCCTGCCTACCCTCCGTGCCTGCCGCGCCGGCGGGAATCAGGCGCGGGGACGGCCCATGGCCCGGTACGTCCACCCGGCCTCGCGCCACAGTGCCGCGTCCAGCGCGTTCCGTCCGTCCAGCAGTATGCGGTGGGACACCACGTCGCCCAGCGACGCGGGGTCCAGCTCGCGGAACTCCCGCCACTCGGTCAGATGCAGCACCACATCCGCGCCGCGCACCGCCTCCAGCGCACTCTCCGCGTAGCCGAGCGTCGGGAAGAGCCGACGGGCGTTGTCCATGCCCTTCGGGTCGTACACCGTGACCTGGCCGCCCTGGAGGTGGATCTGGCCGGCGACGTTCAGCGCCGGCGAGTCCCGTACGTCGTCGGAGTCCGGCTTGAAGGTCGCACCGAGCACCGCGACCCGCTTCCCCAGGAAGGAGTCACCGCCCACGGCCTCCCGTGCCAGCTCCACCATGTGCCCGCGGCGGCGCATGTTGATCGAGTCGACCTCGCGCAGAAACGTCAGCGCCTGGTCCGCGCCCAGCTCACCGGCGCGGGCCATGAACGCCCGGATGTCCTTCGGCAGACAGCCGCCGCCGAAGCCGATCCCTGCCCGCAGGAACTTGGAACCGATCCGCTCGTCGTGGCCGATCGCCTCCGCGAGCTTCGCCACATCGCCGCCCGCGGCCTCGCACACCTCGGCCATCGCGTTGATGAAGGAGATCTTCGTCGCGAGGAACGAGTTCGCGGAGGTCTTCACCAGCTCCGCCGTCGGGAAGTCCGTCACCACGAACGGCGACCCTTCCGCGATCGGCGTCGCGTACACCTCGCGCAGCATCTTCTCCGCGCGCTCGCTCGCCACGCCCGCCACGATCCGGTCCGGATGCAGGGTGTCCCGCACGGCGAAGCCCTCCCGCAGGAACTCCGGGTTCCAGGCCAGCTCCACGCCCTCCTGCGCCCGCTCGGCGAGCACCCCGGCGAGCCGGTCCGCGGACCCGACCGGCACGGTCGACTTGCCGACGACCAGCGCGCCGCTCCTCACCCGCGGCGCCAGCGCGTCGAAGGCGGCGTCGACGTACGACATGTCGCAGGCGTACTCGCCGTGCTTCTGCGGAGTGTTCACACAGACGAAGTGCACATCGCCGCCGAACTCCTCGAGCTCGTCCCACGACGTCGTGAAGCGCAGCCGCCCGCTCGCCCCCGCGATACCGGCGACATGCTTCGCCAGCAGCTCCTCGAGCCCCGGCTCGTACATCGGGACCCGGCCCGCGGCCAGCATCTCGATCTTCTCGGGTACGACATCGAGGCCGAGGACCTCGAAGCCCAGCTCCGCCATGGCCGCGGCATGCGTGGCGCCGAGATACCCGGTGCCGATCACGGTGATCTTGACGGCCATGTTGCTGCTCCTGAGGGGTGCGGGAGGACTGCGGGCCCGAGCATAGTCGGGACGGCGCCGGGGCATTTTTCCGCTGTCGGCAACCTCACGTATGCCGCTCACGGGCGGCGCACTAAAATTTGTGTTACTTAACGGTAGTTAGCAGCGGCCGGGGAGCGAGAGACGACCTTGGCGCCAAGGGAGATAAGCACAGTGCCTGACTTCGACCTGTACCGCCCGTCCGAAGAGCACGACATGCTCCGCGAGACGGTCCGCTCGCTCGCCGAGGCGAAGATCGCGCCGTTCGCGGCCGCGGTCGACGAGGAGGCCCGCTTCCCGCAGGAGGCGCTCGACGCTCTGGTCGCCTCCGACCTGCACGCCGTGCACGTCCCGGAGGAGTACGGAGGCGCCGGCGCCGACGCGCTCGCCACCGTGATCGTCATCGAGGAGGTCGCACGTGTCTGCGTCTCCTCCTCCCTGATCCCGGCCGTGAACAAGCTGGGCTCGCTCCCCGTGATCCTCTCCGGCTCCGAGGACCTGAAGAAGAAGTACCTGGGCCCGCTCGCCAAGGGCGACGCGATGTTCTCGTACTGCCTCTCCGAGCCGGACGCGGGTTCGGACGCCGCGGGTATGAAGACCAAGGCCGTCCGCGACGGTGACCACTACATCCTCAACGGTGTGAAGCGCTGGATCACCAACGCCGGTGTCTCCGAGTACTACACGGTGATGGCCGTCACCGACCCGGAGAAGCGCTCCAAGGGCATCTCGGCCTTCGTGGTCGAGAAGGGTGACGAGGGCGTGTCCTTCGGCGCCCCGGAGAAGAAGCTCGGAATCAAGGGCTCCCCGACCCGCGAGGTGTACCTCGACAACGTCCGCATCCCCGCCGACCGCATGATCGGCGCGGAGGGCACCGGCTTCGCCACCGCGATGAAGACCCTGGACCACACCCGCATCACCATCGCGGCCCAGGCCCTCGGCGTCGCCCAGGGCGCCCTCGACTACGCCAAGGGCTACGTCCAGGAGCGCAAGCAGTTCGGCAAGGCCATCGCCGACTTCCAGGGCATCCAGTTCATGCTCGCCGACATGGCCATGAAGCTGGAGGCCGCCCGCCAGCTGACGTACTCGGCCGCCGCCAAGTCGGAGCGCGTGGACGGCGACCTCACCTTCTTCGGTGCCGCGGCCAAGTGCTTCGCCTCCGACGTGGCCATGGAGGTCACCACGGACGCGGTCCAGCTCCTCGGCGGCTACGGCTACACCCGCGACTACCCGGTCGAGCGCATGATGCGCGACGCCAAGATCACGCAGATCTACGAAGGCACGAACCAGGTCCAGCGGATCGTGATGGCCCGCAACCTGCCGTAGCAGGGTTATTGCAGGTCAATGGCCCTGTGTCCTGGTCAGGGAAGCCGGCTCGGGTTCCGGTCCTGTTCGAGCCCGTTCCGGGGTGATCCTGGGCGTCATGCTGGGGAAATCCTGGGCTGACACTGGGACTGAAACCACCTCTGAGCTGCATAAACGCTACGGCCCCCGGCATCACGCCGGGGGCCGTAGCCATGGCCTTGCTCAGGCCACATCGACGCGTAGTACCTCTGCCTTGAAGTCGATCTGATCGCGTGAGACGGCCATGGCTTCCCCGAGGCGGAGACCGCAGCCTGCGGTACTCCCTTACTCGGTGCCGGCCCTGCTGAGGTGAGGGCACTGCCGGAAATCGCTGTGACGGTGGAGCGGTCGGGCAAGACCGGCCGACCTGCGGGGCTTCCTTCCCGGATGCCACTCGCAGCGCCCGCAGCGCGGCCCCAAGCTGTGCTCTGTTCACGCCCCGTACTTGGCCCACCATTCGGTGAACGGTTCAGCGTGCGAGAGTGCCGCGTCACGGTACCGCGTGAACTCCGCCGTTCGTTCCGGCGGCAGCACTTCCGATCCCAGGTACTTCCCGGTTCCGTCGTAGTTCATCACAGCCACGGACTCGGAGTCGAAGAACCAGAAGTCCGGAACGTTCTCCAGGGGGTTGGGTCTGTCGGTGACGTCGAGGATGAAGAACTCCTCGCCCCCTGTCATGTTCTTCTGGTAACCCCACCCGAGTTCGAACCTAAGATAGTCAGTGAGAGGGCGGGACAGAATGTGCACCCGGTAAACCCGATTTCCCTTCTCGGCGTAGGAGCGGAGTTCTTCTACCCAGCCCGCGTTGTAGTCGTCCGGCTGTGGCTCCCCGGCCAGGAACGCGTGATAGGCGTCGACGTTCCCGGACTTGCTGTAGTCGTCCAGGGTTTCCAGCCGGAACGCCTCACGCTCGAACGCGTCGAAGAGGCCGCCGAGGGTCCTAGATGAGGTTGTCACGGATGGCCTTCTGGATCAGTTCCACAGGGATCTCGACGAGGTTTTCGTGAGCGGGAATCTGAAGCCCGTGATCGGCCGGAGTCTCGCCCTGCACCAGGAAGGTGCCGCGATCCGTCGCGTAGATCGTCGGGCAGTCCTTGATGTCGCACGTGCTGACCAGTTTGGTGACCTTCATGGTCCTGGTTCCCCTCTCGCGTGCTGCTGCCAATACCCCGCGTGTGGCTCGATGCTCCCGAGGGGGAGGTGCGCGGGTCAAGCGATCACGGTTGACGGAACAGGAAACCGCGTAACCTGCCCCGGGCCTGCTCGGCGCCGGCCCCGGGGCCCTTCACGCCCCGGCACCCGCCCCGGCACCCGCCTCGGCGCCGGGGGTTCGCGTATGTGCTCCGCGGCTGTGCGGGACCCAAGCGGAACCCTTCCTACCGGTCCGGTTAGGCTGCGCTGCCGCGATCGGGCGGCCAGATTTCAGCACGCGGGTGGGGTGGTAGGAACATGCTCGAGAACCGTCAGATATCAGGGATGCTCAAGCAGGTGGCGAGCCAGGACGTCATCGAACTGGGACCCGAGATGGCCGCCGGGCGGGTCGCCGCCCTGGCCCATGTCGCCGAGCACTACGGCTTCGAGTACGCGGACTCGCACCGTACCGGCCAGGACAAGCAGCTCATCGCGGTACGGATGTACCGCGACCCGCGCCCGGAGGCCCGTGCGCGCGAGGCCGCCACCATCGCCGCGTACCCGGAGGCCGGCCGTGGCGGTGCCGTGCCCGGCATGCGGCCGGGAACCCTGAAGCCTCTTCCCGAGGCCCAGGAGGCCGTGACACACCTCAAGGACCGGGTCGCCTTCGACCTCATGGCGAACTCGGCGGACAAGCGTCGGATGGGCTTCGCGTGGATCTGCGTCGGCGCCGTCGTGCTCACCCTGGTCGTGTGCGGCATGTACCTCGCCGCCGTGGCCGGCGGTGCGGCACTCGCGGCGCTCCTGATCGGCGGAGTCAGGATCGGCGAGGTGCGCAGGCAGCGAATCACGCAGCGGCTCCGGGCCGCCGGGTTCGTCGCCGTACAGGACGAGGGAGGGCGGCAGCGCTTCCTGCGGCCCGGACAGCAACTCCCCGGCCACGCGAACCCGTTCGCCGGCTGACGAAGAAAGGGGCCCCGCAACCGGCGGGGCCCCTTTCGTACGCCGAAGTGCTCAGCGGTCAGACGTGACCGTGACCTTCTCGTCGTTCTTGATCTGCTGCACGAGCTGCTTGACCTTGTCCTTGTCCCAGACAAGGTTGCCGCCGCGGCTGCCGGAGATCGGAATGTTCATGGACTTGCCGTCGCCGCCGTTGACGCTCTTCATCGCGAAGAACATCTCGCCGAGGTCGAACAGCGACATGTCCTTGTCGACGAGGAGGGTGTCCAGTCCCGCGCCCAGCATCGGGTAGAGCGTGAACGGATTGAGGACCGTGCCCGGAGTCGCGGCCTGGTTGGCGAGGGCCGAGAGGAACTTCTGCTGGTTCTTCGTACGGTCCAGGTCGCTGCCCGCGAAGGCGTAGCGGGTGCGGACGAAGGCGAGGGCCTGCTCGCCGTTGAGGGTCTGCTTGCCGGCCTGGAAGTCGGCGCCGGACTTCTTGTCCTTGAAGGCCTTCGGGATGTCCATCTCGACGCCGCCGAGGGAGTCCACGATGTTGGCGAAGCCCGCGAAGCCGATCTCCGCGTAGTGGTCGATCCGCAGGCCGGTGTTGTACTCGACGGTGCGGACGAGCAGTTCGGGGCCGTCCTCCGCGTACGCCGCGTTGAGCTTCACCCGGCGGCCCGTGCCCTTGAACGTCTTGCCGGATTCGGAGCCGACGAAGGTCGGTATCTCCACGTCCGAGTCGCGGGGCAGCGAAACCATCGTGTTCCCGCTGCCGCAGGCCGCGAGGATCATCATCGAGTCGGTGCGCTTGCCCTCGGCGGAGCCGGTGTGCAGGCGCTTCTTGTCATCGGCGGTCATGCCCTCGCGGCTGTCGGAGCCGACGATCAGATAGGTCGTGCAGCTGCCTTCCTCGGGGCGCTCGATGACCTTGGAGAGGTCGACCTCGCGGCGCATCTTGGAGTCGGCCCAGAAGTAGGTGCCTATGGAGACTCCGAGCACCGTGACGAGCAACACGGCCGACCCGACCTTGAAGCGTCTGCGCCAGTTGGGCGCGGGGCGGCCGGGAGCCGGGTACCCGCCTCCGTAACCGTCGCCGCCGTGGCCGCCCCCGTGACCGTTTCCGGAGGGAGCGCCGTAGACCTGGCCCGTGTTGTAGCCGCTGTCGTAGGGGGTGTCGTAACCGACGTCGTACCCCTGCGACTGCTGCTGCGGGATCGGTCGTCGCGTCACATGGCGCATCGCGCGAGCGCCCTCGGGCTCCGCGCCCCGGCTGCCGCGTCCGTATCCTTCGGGCCAATCATTCATGCGGACCAGTGTGCAGGCCGGAGCGCGGCCGCTGACAGGGTGGGTGAGAAATCGCACCGGGCCTGTTGCGAACCTGATGCAATGCGTTCGCCGTGCACACCCCCGCATAGGGTGGAGGACATGACAGACCAGGCCCAGCCCCCGGAGGGCGATATTCCGGGTAAGCCCACATCGGCTTCGCGCACCACCCTCAGTCACATCATGACCGGTAGCGACACCAACCTCCTCGGCACCGTGCACGGTGGCGTGATCATGAAGCTGGTGGACGACGCGGCGGGCGCGGTCGCCGGCCGCCACTCGGGCGGGCCCGCGGTCACCGCGTCGATGGACGAGATGGTTTTCCTCGAGCCGGTGCGCGTCGGAGACCTGGTCCATGTGAAGGCTCAGGTCAACTGGACCGGACGATCCTCGATGGAGGTCGGCGTACGGGTGCTGGCCGAGCGGTGGAACGAGTCGACGCCCGCGACACAGGTCGGCTCCGCGTATCTGGTCTTCGCGGCGGTCGACGCGGACGGCAAGCCGCGCCGGGTGCCTCCGGTGTTCCCCGAGACGGAACGCGACAAGCGCCGCTACCAGGAGGCCCAGATCCGCCGCACCCACCGCCTGGCCCGCCGTCGCGCGATCAAGGAGCTCAGGGAGAAGCGCGCGGCCGAGGGCTACGAGGACTGACTGACAGCGCCCTCGCCCTCGCGCGCCTGACTGCGGCCCCGTCCCTCAGGGCTGCCGGCCCCGTCCCTCAGGGGCAGACCGCCTCGTCCCCCGTCATCGTCCCGAAGGTCCCTCTCCCCGTGGGGGGAGTCTCCGCCCGGACCGGGGTGACCTTGGTGAAGTCCGATCCGGCCGTGACACGCAGCGTCGGACCCTGGCCCTTGACCGGGCGGAGTTCGCTGCCGGGGAGCGCGGCGGCAAGCGAATGTGCCGAGCGGTCCCAGCGGGGGTCGTACGTCACGAGTGTGCGGCGTACATCACGGTGGCCGCCGTTCCGCGGCGTCCTGTTCGTGACGAAACCGGTCGCACGCAGCTCGGCGTCGACGCGGGCGCCGAGGCCTTCGATGCCCGTGCCGTTGTAGACCTGGACGCGGATCTGCCTCGGCGGCACGTCGACCACGGCTTTCGCGACCGGCGCCGCGCTCGTCCCGCCTGCTTTCCCCACCGGGCGGGGCGGCGACAGCGGCCTGTCCTCGCGCAGCGCCTGGAAGAGCCTCCCCGACTTCACGGGGTCCCATTTCACGGTCGAGCCGATGCCGTTCACGGGGTGGCTCGGGTCCCGCACCGGCACCGAGGTGAATTCCGACGAGGCGGGGGTGAAGCCCCGCATCGCCGCCCCGAGCGCCAGCAGTTGGTCGGTCCCGAAGCTCCGGTCGGCCCGCACCGAGTTAAGCACCGCCGAGCCGACCTGGCGGAACTTCACCGGGTTGAGCAGCACCCCGCTGCTGGTCGCCCGCTGGATCAGCGCCGCCATGAAGCGCTGCTGGCGCTGCATCCGGCCGAGGTCCGCCGCCCCGTCGATGTGCCGGGAGCGCACGAACTGCAGTGCCTGGCCGCCGTTCAGCTCATGGGTGCCCGCGGGCAGGTTCAGACCGGTGTACGCGTCCTTCATCGGCCGGGCCGTGCAGATCCGGACCCCGCCGACCGCGTCCACGGTCTTCATGAAGCTCGTGAAGTCGACCTCCAGATAGTGGTCGACCTTCACCTTCGTCAGGCGTTCCACCGTGCGTACCGTCAGCGCGGGCCCACCCTCCGCGTACGCCGCGTTCAGCTTCAGAGGATGAGGGCCGTGACGCTCGCCGCTGGTGATGTCCGTGTGCGCGGGGATGAGCGCGTACGAGTCCCTGGGGAGGCTGACGACGCTGGCCCGCTCCCGGTCCTCCGAGATGTGCACCAGCATGATCGTGTCGGTGCAGCGGCAGGGTGCGCCGCCGAGCCGGTACTTGCTGCGGTCGGCCCTGGTGATCCTGTCCCGGCCGTCGGTGCCGACCAGCAGGATGTTCGTTCCGTGCCCGCCCTCCGGCCGGTTCTTCATGTCCCTGAACGGGTCGACCCGCCCGATGCCGCCGTCGATGCCCGTCATCAGGGCGTGCCCGATCGCGCCCACACCCAGTACCAGCATCGACAGCGAGGTGGCCACCCGCGTTCCCCAGCGCGGCCGCCGCACAGCGACCCGGGCCTGCGGTCTGCGGCGCGGCGGCTGCGCGCGGGCCACGGGCCTCGGACGGGGCGAGCGGGGCGGTGTGGGCACGAGGGGGCACCTCCGCTGGGGGCCGGTGGCAGATGGCATTCGGGGGATCTTGGAAACCGTAGGCCCATACGATCTGCGACAGAGGGAGGCTGCCCGGGCGGCGCGCACCGGTGTCCCCCGTTCGCGGTAACGTGGCGGGCGATGCTGCAGTCTCCCGGGGACGACCCCGGACCCTCCGAGGAAGCGATGCCCGTCCCCACCCCCGCCACCACGCCCGCCGTCTCCGTGATCATGCCGGTCCTCAACGAGGAGCGGCATCTGCGCGACTCGGTCCGCCACATCCTCCAGCAGGAGTATGCCGGTGAGATGGAGGTGGTCATCGCGCTCGGCCCGTCCACGGACCGTACCGACGAGATCGCCGCCGAGCTGGTGCGCGAGGACCCCAGGGTGCACACCGTGCCCAATCCCACCGGTCGCACGCCCGCGGCGCTCAACGCCGCCATCAAGGCCTCACGCCATCCGATCGTGGTACGGGTCGACGGCCACGGCATGCTGTCGCCGAACTACATCGCGACCGCCGTCCGGCTCCTGGAGGAGACCGGTGCCCAGAACGTCGGCGGCATCATGCACGCCGAGGGCGAGAACGACTGGGAGCACGCGGTCGCCGCGGCGATGACGTCGAAGATCGGTGTCGGCAACGCCGCCTTCCACACGGGTGGCCAGGCAGGCCCCGCAGAGACCGTGTATCTGGGTGTCTTCCGGCGCGCGGCGCTGGAGCAGCAGGGCGGCTACAACGTGGAGTTCATCCGCGCCCAGGACTGGGAGCTGAACTTCCGAATCCGTGAGGCCGGCGGACTGATCTGGTTCTCGCCCGAACTGAAGGTGCAGTACCGGCCCCGCCCGAGCGTCAGGGCGCTCGCCAAGCAGTACAAGGACTACGGCCGCTGGCGCCATGTCGTCGCCCGCTACCACCAGGGCTCGATCAATCTGCGCTACCTCGCCCCGCCGGTCGCCCTCTGCACGATCGCCGCGGGCGTGGTGGTGGGCGCGGCGGTGACCCCGCTGGGCTTCGCCGTCCCTGCCGGCTATCTCGCGGCGATCACCGCCGGTTCGGTCCCCGCGGGCAAGGGCCTGCCGTTGAAGGCCCGGCTGCAGATCCCCGTGGCGCTGGCCACCATGCACATGTCCTGGGGCTTCGGCTTCCTGACCAGCCCGCGCGCGCTGGCGAAGAAGGTCATCGCGAGCCGTCGGCCGGCGGTACGGACGACCACCGCCTGAGCCCGCTCGCGGGCAGCGGGCCGCACCGACACGAGAGGGAGCCCCGGGCACCTGCCCGGGGCTCCCTCCGTGAAGTGTGATCTACCAGGTGAAGCCGGGCTGGATGTCCATGCAGTCCTTTTCGCTGCCGTTCAGCGCCTTCGCCGTCTCCGGTGTCTTGTTGTCCGCGCCGTTGGCCGCGGCCTTCGGATAGGCCGCTCCCTCGCGCCAGTCCGCGCCGACGACCAGTGTCACTCCCGACACATCGGTGGACTTCTTCACCGAGGAGACCGGGATGCCGAGAGCCTTGGCGACCGCCTGGGCATCGCCCTCGAGGTCGACGCTCGGGAAGTACACGACCGTCCGCTCCTGCGGGTCGTTCTGTTTGTCGGCCTTCGCCTGCTTGAAGCCCTTGCCGTCGAGCAGGCCCGCGACCTCGGTCGCCCGGCCCCTCGACGCACCCAGTTGATCGGTGTACGTACCGTTCCGCACCATCACACCGATCGCGCCGACGGGCGCGGCCGGATCCTTGCTGGCCGGCGGGGCCTTGCGCTTGGAGGCCTTGCCGTCCAGCGGGATGTCCTCGCGGACCATCCGGAACAGCGTCTCCGCGTCCGGCTGCTTGGGCTCGACCTTCCCGGCGAAATCGGGCTTCTCGGAGTAGAAGTTCGGCATCGTCGTCATGGTGATGCGGTCGGTCGGCACCTGCTTGAGCTCTTCGGCGAGGTCGTACAGCTTCCCCACCGTTTCGATGCCCGTGTCGACGGTCAGCGCCTCCGTGGCGGCCTCGGCGAGCTTGCGCAGTTTGTTCGGGTCGGTGAGCTTGGTGTTCTTCCGCAGCTCACGGATCATCGAGGTCATGTACTGGTGCTGCGCACGCGTACGGTAGAGATCCGTACCGTCCCCGAATCCGTACCGCGTCCGCAGCCACTGCAGTGCCTGCTCACCCTTCACCGGGTGGGTGCCGGCCGGCAGCTTCAGCCCGGAGCCCTGGCCCGTGCGATTGCGCGAGTGGACGTTCTGCTTGACGCACACGGGTACGCCGCCGATCGCGTCGGCCATCGAGACGACCCCGGCGAAGTCCACCATCATGAAATGGTCGATCGTGATGCCGGTCATCGCGTACCAGGTGGCCACCGTGCAGCCGGGACCGCCGCGGTTGAGGGACTCGTTGGTGAGCGTCAAGCCGGTGGCCTTGTACGTGGTGCCGTCCCGGTCCTGGCACTCGGGGATCTTCAGCACGGTGTCGCGCGGCATGCTGACCACCGAGATGTTGCTGCGGTCCGCCGACAGGTGCACCAGCATCTGCACATCCGCCAACGGCGGGCCGTCGAAGGTGTCCTTGGCCCCACCCAGATCCTTGTTCGCCGCGGAGTCACGGGCGTCGGAGCCGATCAGCAGGATGTTCAACGGCGTCTGGCCCGCGGCGTTCGCCTTGTGATCGCTCATCGGGTTCTTGCCGAGGTTGAGGTCATCCTTCTTGATGTTGCCGTTGAGATGCCTGTAGTAGAGGTATCCGGCGCCCGCCGTGCCGAGTATCAGAAGGGAGAGCACGGACGCGACCCAGCGGAGTATCCGCCGCTTGCCGCGCCTTCCGTGCGGGGACGGCCCGCCGGGCCGTCCCCCCGGCCCCCTTCGGGAACCGGAAGCCGAGGCCGGCGGCCTACGGCCGGCGTCCGCTCCGGTCCCCCGTCCCTCCCCGGCGGTCCCGCCTTCTTCGGACGGGCCGTTGTCCCAGTCCCGTTCGCCGGCGTGCCGGACGCGTTCCCGCATCCCCTCCCCACGCACGCTGCTCTGTCCCACCAGGTCCCCCTGTAGTCGTTCAGGCGCGCCGCGCGACCCGGGCGTCCGGGCTCACTTTGCGCACACCTGTTTGTCGGCTTCGACCTTCTGTACGTCGTCCGGCAGTTTCGCCGCACCCTTGATGGGCACCCCCGCGCCCTTGAAGTCGGCGCCGAGGGTCAGGGCCATCGCCTGCAGCCCCTCGGCGTTCTCGGTGCCGGGCTTGAGTGCCTCGGCGGGCAGACCCATGAAGTCCGCGAGCGTGCGGGCCTGGTCGGCCTGGTTCGGGGCGTACTCCAGAGTGGTCTTGGCGATCTTCTCCGGAGCGTTGCTCTTGTTCGAGGACTTGAGCACGCCCTTTTCGATCTGCAACCAGTTCAGGGTCGTCTGCGCGGCCCCGTTGGTGTCACTGCCGTTGTAGACGTCGACGCGTACGTCGGAGGCGTCGGCGCGCGGACCCTTGAGCAGTGCTTCCGCCTTGTTCTTGGCGTCCGCCTTCGCGTCCTTCTCCTTCTTCTTCACCTCGGTGAAGGAGACGTCGTTCTGCAGCATGCTGAAGACCTGCGGCGCCCGGGACTTGTCCACGAGGACGGTCGCACCGTCGGTGTTGTCGACCACCGGAACGGTCACGAAGCTGATGTGCTTGATGTCGATCTGGCCGAGCTCCTTGGCCAGTGAGGTCAGCTTCGGGATGTCGCCGATGGCCTTGTCGACCGTGAGGGCCTGGGTGGCCGCGTCCGCGAGCGCGAACATCTTCTTCGGGCTGCCGAGGGTGTCGGTCTTCATCTGGCGGATCATCGAGGCGATGAACTGCTGCTGCATCTTGATGCGGTCGAGGTCGCTCTCGTTGCCGAGGCCGTGCCGGTTGCGGACGAACGCCAGGGCTTCCTCACCCTCGACCGTGTGCGGACCTGCTGCGAGATCGAGCTTGGACTTGTCGTCCCTGATGGGCTTGGCCAGGCAGATCTTCACGCCGCCGACCGCGGTCGAGAGCGTCTTCACCGCGTTGAAGTCGGCCATCATGAAGTGGTCGACGGGGACGCCGGTGATCTCCTTGACCGTGCGCATCGTGCAGCCCGGGTCGCGGCCGTCGACTCCGAAGCTCTCGTTGAAGCGGACGTTCTGCGACCCCTTGATTATCTTGGTCGAGCCGTCCGGCTGTTTCGTGGGGCAGTCCGGGATGTCGATCTTCAGATCGCGGGGAATGCTCAGCGCGGTCGCGTTCGTCCGGTCGTCGGAGACGTGGAAGAGGAACGTCGTGTCGGCGTGACCGCTGCTGCCCTTGTCGCCGTAGCCCTCGTTGCCGGAGCCGGTGCGCTTGTCGGTGCCGAGGAGCAGGATGTTGAGCGGCCCGTCCTGCGCGATGCCGCTGGAGCCCGCGTCACCGATGTCCACCGTGCTGAGGTTGCCGTTGAGACGGTCGTACACGTAGTAGGCGGCGGCGGAGCCGCCGACGAGGATGAACGCCATGACGCCGCCCGTCCACAGCAGCGCCTTCTTCTTGCGCGCCTTCTGAGGCCTGCGCTTGCGCCGGCCCGGACCGGTGGGGGGCGTGCCACCACCGCTCGCGCCGCCTCCCGCGCCCCCGCTCCGGGACGAGCGGCGCGTGCGCTGACCGGGGACGTCCGTGGTCGGGGTCGCGGTCCCGGTGCCCCTGCGGGCGGACGATCTCGAGGGCGGGGCGCCGGCGGAACGGGAGGCGGCCGGCTGCCCTGCGGAGCGGTCCAGTCGCAATTCGTAGTTGCCGGTCTGCGGGTTCAGTACCCACTGGTCGGCGGGGTCGATCTCCTCCGCCCGTCCACGGCTCTGCGCGTCCACGGTTGTTTGAGTCCTCCGTCGGTGCCACGCGAGGCGTCTCTCCCCCCAGGAGACGCTCGGTTCGTCGATCCGGTTGTCTGTGGCCTCAAGGCCGGATGTACCGGATCGCGTCACACTATCCGCCCAGTTCAGCGCCGGGCGACGTCCGTGACAAATTCCACGCACCTTACAACTGGGCAATCTGCCCAAACCTCGTCGACTGCCGACCACACTTTGGCGATCGCTTTACTTGCACCCGCCGGAAGACGCGTCCGTGCCGGTGAAAGTGGGCGTCGCGCGCGGGTTCGTCGAGCCCGTACCGTCCGCGCTTCCGTCACTTTCCGTGTCGCCGTCGCTGCTCGGTGTCGTGGTCACGATCACCGGCGCATCCTTGCGCAGCCGCTCGAAGAGTTCGCTCGCCTTGGGCTCGAGAAGCGTGTCCCGGTTCGGGTCCGGCGCATACGGCTGCCGCGGCACGGTGAGGAACCGCACGCGGTCGGTCGGTACGCCCCGCATCGCCCGCGTCAGGTCGTAGAGATCCTTCAGGGAGTCCAGACCGGGGTCGGTGGTGATCGACCGCGTCGCCGCGTCGAGGACCGGGTAGAGCTTCGCCGGGTTGAGCAGGACGCCGTTGCTCTGGACCTTGTTGACGAGTGAGCCGAGGAACTGCTGCTGCCTGTCCATACGTTCGGTGTCGCTGCCGTTGCCGAGCGACTTGCGGGCGCGTACGTAACCGAGGGCCTGCTCGCCGTTGAGGGTGTGTTTGCCCGCTTTCAGCTGTAGATGTGCGTCTTTGTCGTCGATCGGCTGCTTCAGGCAGATCTGCACTCCGTCGACGGCGTCGACCATCTCCTTGAAGCCATGGAAGTCGATCACCATGTGGTGGTCGATCCGGACGCCGGTGAGCCGCTCGACGGTACGGATCGTGCAGGCCGTGCCCCCGTAGGAGTAGGCGAAGTTGAACTGGGCGAACTGCGCCCGGGTGCGGGTGCCCTTGGGCGTAGGGCAGCTGGGGATGTTCACCATGAGATCGCGCGGCACGGACACGGCGGTCGCGCTGCGCCGGTCGCCGGCGAGATGCAGCAGGATCGTGGTGTCGGAGCGCTGGCCCTTGGGCCGCCCGTACTTGCGGTTGCCGGAGCCTGCCCGGGTGTCGGAGCCGATGAGCAGGATGTTCTGCGCGCCGCGCGAGGCCGGCAGCGGGCGCTCCTTGTCGTACCGGGCCAACTCCTCGGCGGTGGTGACGTCCGTGGTGATGTTGTTGTCGAGCTTGCGGTAGAACCACCAGCCGACCCCCGAGACGGCCAGGACGACCAACGACAGCCCGAGCGCGACCCAACGCCACCGGCGACGCCTGTGTCTGACGGCGCCGGCACCGGAAGCGGCGCTGTGCTCGGCGGGCCTGCCGGCGCTGTCGGTCACGTGTGGGTCCATCCTCGCGGTCGATCTGCGTGCGTACCGCGATCATGTCCCGGAGGTGACGCTCAGGCCCGTGGGCTCGGCAGGCAGTGAGCCGTACGAGTGGTCTTCGCGGGGCGTGCCGGACCGCGCCGCGGTCAGACCACGGTGCGGGTGACCAGCTCGGTCTCGGTCCGCTTCTCCAGCTCCGCCGGGGACAGTTGATCCAGATTGCGGCAGAGCACGACCGAGCCGCCGGAGGCGAGCGGTGCGTACAGCCCGGCGGACAGTCCGTCCCATGTGTCGTACGCACGTCCCGACAGCACCCGCGACCCGGCGGTCAGGCCGAGCCCGGCGGCGTCCGCACGGGCCCGCTCGACCAGTTGGGCGCCCGTCAGCTTCGTACCGCCGACGGCGAGTGCGGGGGCCTCCGGGTCGACCGGCTCGTACGGGGCGAAGCGGTCGCCCTGGCCCGGGACCTCCACCGCGTAGTCGGTGAAGCCCTTGGGCGGCTGCGGGAACCGGCCGCCGAGCGGGCGCAGCGCGAGCGCGATCCGCTCCCCGCGGCAGGCGCGGGCCGCTTCGAGGGTGTCCGGGCCGCTGACCACCAGGTCCGCGGCGCCCGGGTCCCCGCCGATGTCCGCGACGACCCCGACCGAGGAGCAGGCGAGCAGCCACACCGCGCTCTGCCAGTGCGCGGGCAGCAGCAGAGCCGCCCGCTGGCCGGGTTCGGCGGACAGTCCGTCCTGAAGGAGATTCGCTGTCTTGGCCACCCAATTGGCGAAAGTCGCGACGGACAATTCGACGCGTTCACCGGTCGCGTCATCGTAGAAGGTGACCAATGGGCGGGCCGGGTCCGCGGCGAGCGCGGATCGCAGCAGGTCGGCTGGGGTGCGGTCGCTGGCGTTCACCCGCGCAAGATTACGCGGCGGGGTCGGGGCGGGCGCGCCCGTACCGGTGAGGCCACCCCCCGGTCGGGTCAACGGACCGTCACTTTCCCGAGCGGCGAGCCCAGCTCACGCCGCGGAGGATCACGTTCATGCGTGCCTTCCTTGCATCTTCGATCAGCGTCGCGTGCACCGCCGCGCTCGTCCTGCCCGCCCTCGCCCTGCCGGCGTTCGCCGCGGCACCGCCCCCGGCGACCGCGCCCGATGTGCCCGGCTCCACGCAGTCCCTGCCACTGGCCCCCCTGCCGGGGCTGCAGCGGGCGCCGGGCGAGTCGGCCTCGCAAGGTCTGGCGCCACGCAACGTCCACCCGTTCTCGCTCGTCGGGGTCATCTGGGACGACGTGGAGGCCGAGTTGCACGGCACGGTCCAGGTCCGTACCCGCGCGGCCGGCACCCCCGACTGGTCGGAGTGGCAGGACGTGGTGACCGACAACCGCGAGCACGGTGCCGACCCGGACTCCGCCGAGCGGACCGACGGCCGCCCGGTGCGCGGCTCGACCGCACCGCTGTGGGTCGGCGCATCGGACGGTGTGGAGGTCCGCGTACGACCGCAGCCGGCCGGGACGGGCACGCCGCGCGCCGGGACCCCGCCGCTGCCGAACGGCCTGCGGCTGGAGCTGGTCGACCCGGGACCGGCCACGGAGACCGAGGTCAAGGTCCCGGACGGGCCGCAGGGGCAGACGGGGTCGGTGCCGCCGGGTGAGCCTCCGGCCGAGACCCTGCCGGACGAGCCTCCGGCGGAGACCCTGCCGGACGAGCCTCCGGCGGAGACACTGCCGGACGAGCCTCCGGCGGAGACACTGCCGGGCGAGCCCCCGGCCGAAGCCCTGCCGGGCGAGGAGGAGGACCCGGCCGGCGGCGGCCAGTCCGGTGTCGACGCCGCCCTGGTCGCGGGCATGACGGCCGAGGCCGCGGCCGCCTCCGCGGTGAACGCCGATCTGGCGCCCCTGGGCTCCACGGTGATCCCTGCCCGGACGAAGGCCGAGACCGACGCGCAGGCGGTGATGTACGGAGTCGCGAAGCCCTACATCGGTCCGCGGCCGACCATCGTCACACGCAAGGGCTGGGGTGCGAACGAGGCGATCCGCGAGAAGCAGTTCCTCTACACGAATTCGGTCAAAGCGGCCTTCATCCACCACAGTGCGACCGGCAACCGCTACACCTGCCGGCAGGCGCCCTCCGTCCTCCGCAGTATCTACCGCTACCACGTGGAGAGCAGCGGCTGGCGCGACCTCGGCTACAACTTCGCCATCGACAAATGCGGAAACATCTACGAAGGACGTGCGGGAGGAGTGGCCAAGGCCGTGATGGGTGCGCACACGCTCGGTTTCAACAGCAACAGCATGGGCATCGCGGTCCTCGGAACGTACAGTTCGACCGTCCCGCCCGCGGCCGCGGTGAACGCGGTGGCCAGGCTCACCGCCTGGAAGCTGGGGCTTTACGGGGTGAACCCGCAGGCGACGACATTGCTGACATCCGGTGGCGGCAACAAGTTCAAGAAGGGCACGCAGGCGAGGCTCAACGTCATCTCCGGGCACCGCGACGGGTTCGCGACGGACTGCCCGGGTGGTCAGCTCTACGGCAAGCTCGGCCCGGCGCGCATCGCATCGGCCAAATACCAGGGACGCTGAACCTGTACCGCGGTCCCGCATACGTACGTACGAACAGGCTGCATACACTGGCCGGTCATACGCACGAACAGCCCGGCCCCAGCAGGAAGCAGAGAAGGCATTGACTCAGGCCCAAGAAGCGATCCTCCTGGTCGGTGGCAAGGGGACGCGGCTTCGCCCGCTCACCGTCAACACGCCCAAGCCCATGGTCCCGGCCGCGGGCGTGCCTTTCCTCACCCACCAGCTGGCCAGGGCCCGAGCGGCGGGAATCGAGCACATCGTGCTCGCGACGTCCTACCTCGCGGAGGTCTTCGAGCCCTACTTCGGAGACGGCTCCTCGATGGGGCTGCACCTGGAGTACGTGACGGAGGAGGAGCCGCTCGGCACGGGCGGGGCGATCCGGAACGTGGCGTCGAGACTCGGGTCGGGGCCCGACGACCCGGTCCTCATCTTCAACGGCGACATCCTGACGGGCCTCGACATCCGAGGCCTGGTCGGCACCCATGCGCAGTCCGGGGCGGACGTGTCGCTGCACCTGACCCGGGTGGAGGACCCGCGAGCCTTCGGTCTGGTCCCGACGGACGAGCGGGGGCGTGTCACGGCCTTCCTCGAAAAGCCCCAGACCCCCGAGGAGATCGTCACCGACCAGATCAACGCGGGGGCCTATGTCTTCCGCCGCTCGGTGATCGACAGCATCCCGGCGGGCCGCCCCGTCTCGGTCGAGCGGGAGACCTTCCCGGACCTGCTCTCGGCCGGTGCGCATCTGCAGGGCATGGTCGACTCGACGTACTGGCTGGACCTGGGCACTCCCCAGGCCTTCGTGCGTGGTTCCGCCGACCTCGTCCTCGGCCGCGCCCCTTCCCCGGCCGTTCCCGGCCGCTGCGGCGACCGGCTGGTGCTGCCCACGGCAACGGTGGCTCCCGACGCCAAACTCACCGCCGGGACCGTCGTCGGCGAGGGCGCGTCCGTCGGCGAGGGCGCCCGCATCTCGGGCAGCACGATCCTCGAAGGGGCGGTCGTCGAAGCGGGCGCGGTCATCACCGACTCCCTGATCGGCGCCCGGGCCCGGGTGGGCGCCCGCACGATCCTCTCCGGCGCGGTCATCGGCGACGGCGCGGTGGTCGGCCCCGACAACGAGCTGCGCGACGGCGTCCGGGTGTGGTGCGACGCCACGCTTCCCGCCGGGGCGGTCCGCTTCTCGTCGGACCAGTAGCCGACGGACCGTCCGGTCTGCGGTGCCGGGGTCCCGGCACCGTGCTTCGGGGCGGGGCTCTCCGGGGCTCCGGGGCTCGCGGGGCGGAGCGTGCCCCCCACCCCCTACTCTCGAAGAGACCCCGATCCCCGAGGACCCCATCCGTGGCCGGACGTTTCGAACCCCGCCCCGCCGTCACCCCCACCACTGTCCGGGGCGGCGAGGTCGTCGTACCCGCACCGAGGGCGGCGGCGCGACCGCAAGGCGGGCGGGAGCGGCGCTATGTGCCGCCCGGGCCGCTCGACCTCGGGCTGGTGCTCGGACCGTTGCGGCGCGGGCCAGGGGACCCCACCTTCCGTACGACCCCGGACGGCTCGTTGTGGCGAGCCACCCGCACACCTGACGGCCCAGGCACCCTCCGCATCGGCGCACGCGACGGCGCCGTGCATGCCGAAGCGTGGGGCCCCGGCGCCGAATGGCTTCTGGAGCAGCTCCCCGCCATGCTCGGCGAGGACGACGACCCGGACGCCTTCGAGCCCCGCCACCGCCTCGTCGCGGCCACCCACCGCCGTCGCCCCGGCCTCCGTCTGATCCGCTCGGGACTGGTCATGGAGTCCCTGATCCCATCCGTCCTGGAGCAGAAGGTCACCACGGACGAGGCGTACCGCGCCTGGCGGCTCCTCGTACGCAAGTTCGGCGACCCGGCACCCGGGCCTGCCCCCGGCCCCCTGGAGCGGGGAAGGATGTACGTCATGCCCGAGCCCCGCACCTGGGCCCTGATCCCCTCCTGGGAGTGGCACCGCGCGGGTGTCGACAACAAGCGCGCGTCCACGATCCTGCGCGCGGTCCGCGTGGCCCGCCGTCTGGAGGAGGCAGCCGCGATGGATCCCCGGGCCGCCATGGCGCGCCTCGAGCTGATCCCGGGCATCGGCCCCTGGACCTCGGCCGAGACGGTCCAGCGCAGCAACGGCGCCCCTGACGCGGTCACCGTCGGCGACCTGCACCTCCCCGGCATCGTCGGCCACGCCCTCGCGGGCGACCGCGACGCCGATGACGCCGCCATGCTGGAGCTCCTGGAGCCGTACGCGGGCCAGCGCCACCGCGCGGCCCGTCTGATCCTGCTGAGCGGACTCACCCCGGCGCGCCGCAAGCCCAAGATGCCGCGGCACGACATCGCCACGCTCTGACCACGGGCAGCCGCTATGACCACGGGCAGCCGCTACGACCGGGCTTCCACCGTAGGAATCGGGCGGAGGAAACCGGCGGAGCTGTCCGAGGCAGCAGAGGCAGCCGTCCGAGGGAGGAATCAGGCGGAGGAATTCATCGGGAGGAGTCCTTTGAGCCGCACCCGGCTCAGCGCACCTCGATGAACGCCGACACCTCTCGCGCGGCCCGTTCCTTCTGCGCCGCGGCCGGCCGGCCCACGGCCACCGCGCCCATCGGGTCCCACGACCCCGGCAGTTCGAGCACCTCGCGCACCACGTCACGGCAGAACATCGTCGAGGACACCCACGCAGAACCGAGCCCCTCGCCGGCCAGCGCCACCAGGAAGTTCTGCACGCCCGCGCCCGTCGCGACGACGAACATCTCGCGCTCCGCGGTGTCCCGCCGGGCGTCCCCGTAGGTGTGCGAGCCGTCCATCACCATGCACGGCACCACCAGACAGGGCGCGTTGCGCAGCACGTCACCGCGCTTGACGCGCCTGGCGACCGACTCCTCCGACTTGCCGTCGCGCCGCAGGTCCGCGATCCATGCCTCGCGCATCGCGTCCAGCAGCCGCACCCGCGACTCCTCGGACTCCAGGAGCACGAAACGCCACGGCGTCGTGTGATGCGGCGCGGGCGCCGTCACGGCCGCCGCGACGGCGCGCCGGACCGCATCAGGGTCCACCGGACCGTCCGTGAACTCCCGCACCGTACGCCGAAGCGCCAGTGCCTCCCGTACCGCCTCCGACGTGCCGAGCCGGAACATGTCGTCCGCGGCCTCCCGGACGAGGGCGCGTGCTCCCTCTGCCCCGTCCCGGACCACATGGCCGAGCCCGCGCACCACCGCCACCGGCAGTCCGGCCGCCTTGCCCTTGACCAGGTCACCGGCCGCGGCCAGCTCGTCCGCCGTGGCCACGACCGTCGCGCTGAGCGGGTTCCCGTGCGCGTCGGCACCGCCCCGCAGATCGTCGAGGACCCGCACGCCCGCCGCGCCGATCGCGACATCGGTGAGCCCGGTCCGCCAGGGCCGGCCGAAGGTGTCGGTGACGACCACGCCCACCTCGACGCCGAGGGTGTCCCGCAGGCCTTCGCGGATGCGGGCGGCCGACGCGTCCGGGTCCTCTGGCAGCAACAGCACGGTCCCGGCAGGGGTGTTGGAGGCGTCGACACCGGCCGCGGCCATGACCAGGCCCTGACGGTTCTCGACGATGCGCAGGGGGCCGCGCCGCGCCACGACCCGTACGGTCTCCGCGTCGATGGCCTGCTCGCGGTCGTCGGCCGCGACGATCCGGCCCTCCGCCTTGCTCACGATCTTCGAGGTGACGAGCAGGACGTCACCGTCCACCAGCCCCGGCTCGCCGGCCGCGATCAGCTTGGCGATGTCGTCCCCCGGCCGGATCTCGGGCAGCCCGGGCAGTGCCCACACCCGGTACGACGCCGGGGCCTCGGCCCCGGTCACGCCCGAACCTCCTGCGCGAGCGCCAGCGCCTCACGCGCCATGCCCGCCGTGGCATCGAGGTCCGTCATCATCAGCGGTACGGCCTTGCACCGAATCCCCGCCTCCTCGATCTCCGCGACCGCACCCGCGTCCACGGTGTCGACGAGCCAGCCGTCCAGCAGCCCGGAGCCGTAGTGCTTGGCCACGGCGGCCGCCGTCGACTCGACCCCGACGGCCGCGAGGACCTTGTCGGCCATCCCGCGCACCGGCGCGTCGCCGACGATGGGGGACAGGCCGACGACCGGAACACCTGCCTCCGCGATCGCCTCGCGGATGCCCGGGACCGCGAGGATCGTCCCCACGCTCACGACCGGGTTCGACGGCGGGAAGAGGATGACGTCCGCGGCGCCGATGGCCTCCAGCACACCCGGCGCAGGCTTGGCCTGCTCGGCGCCGACGGGAACGACGGCATGGGCGTCGACCGAGGCGCGCAGCCTGACCCAGTACTCCTGGAAGTGGACAGCCTTGCGTTCGCCGTCCATGTCGACGGCGACATGCGTCTCGACCCGGTCGTCCGACATCGGCAGCAGTCGCACCCCCGGCTGCCACCGCGCGCAGAGCGCCTCGGTGACGGCGCTCAGCGGATAGCCGGCGCCCAGCATCTGCGTGCGGACGATGTGCGTGGCGAAGTCGCGGTCGCCGAGCCCGAACCATTCGGGGCCCACGCCGTACGCGGCGAGCTCACTCTTGACCTGGAAGGTCTCGTCCGTACGTCCCCAGCCCTGCTCCTCGTTGATGCCGCCGCCGAGCGTGTACATCACCGTGTCGAGGTCCGGGCAGACCTTCAGCCCGAACAGATGGATGTCGTCACCGGTGTTGCCGATGACGGTGATGTCGGCTTCGGGGGCGACGGCCTTGAGGCCGCGCAGGAAACGAGCACCGCCGATGCCGCCGGCCAGAACCACAATGCGCATACGGACAGTGTGTCAGCCGAAGGCCGGTCGTCGAGGGGCGGTGGCAGGGGCCGGTCAGACGGCGACGGCATCCTCCCGTGCGGGGGAGCAGTGCGCCCCGTGCATGGGCATCTCGGTCAGGCCAGGGAAGTAGACGTGCAGGCTCACGGCAGGTTCGAGCGAGTCATTGACCACCTCGTGCACATATCCGGGTGCGAAGGCCCTCTGGGCGCCCGGGGCCAGGGTGCGCGCGGCGGTGGCCGTGCGCTCCGTCAACTCGCCGTCCAGGACGGTCAGTACACCGGAGGACCTGCCGTGATCGTGGAGCCCGCTGCCCTGGCCCGGAACCCAGGAGAGCAGCCAGACCTCGTACCCGGGGCCGGTGAGCAGCCGGTGGTACCAGCGGGTGGTGGCGTCGTAACGGACCAGGTGGGCCCACCGGGCGCGGTCCGCCGCGATGGAGCGGGCGAGGCCGGCGAACTCGGCCACGGTCGCGGGGTGCTCCCGGGCGGGCTGGAGGAGGTGCTGGACCTCGAGGATGTCGCCGGCGATCTGAAGGTCGCTGTCGCTGTTCATGGGATGCGGTGGTTCCTCGGCAGAAACAGAAGGTCAGTGCTGGGGTGTCGCGAACGTCCGCCGGGGGCGGACGAGGAAGGGCTGGAGCGCTACGGCATCAACAGCTGGAACAGCAACAGCGCGCCTGGACAGCGCTGCGGAACCCACGGACGGGGGTCGCGGAAGGCGCTGTGGTCGCTGGCATGCCTTCAAAGGTGGCCAATACGATCCCGGATGTCAACTCAATGACCGATTTGGCGGCAATGTTTCACCTCATCCGGTTACTCCAGTCGGAGAAAGGTTTGTGCGGTCGCACGGCCGGAGACATGGCGCTGCAACCAAGCTCTCAAACGCCGCTGTGCTCTCGTGATCAGACTGTGATCCGGATCGCTTGTGCGCCCGGACCGCAACAAGATCGAACCTGTCGGCGTCCTCCCTCGTACGGAGCGGTGAATGCCGGTCTCGTTACGGGAGAGGGGAGGGTGTGGGGCGCGTACGGACGGGTCGGCGGCATGTGTCTCGTTTTTGGTGATTTGAACACTTTCCGCATAGCCTTGGTTCCGCAGAGTGAATACCGGGCTCAATAGCAGATCTCGGCTTGACTGGCCCGGATCCGCACACTTGTAATTTCACTCGTGTCGTTCGGCCGAAATCGGTAAACGGCTACATCACGGGGACGCAAAGACGGACGAGGGGCGCACATGACCGAGCTGTTCCAACAACTGCTGGTCGAGGACGCGGAAGAGGAACTCGGCTGGCAGGAGCGCGCGTTGTGCGCCCAGACCGACCCCGAGTCGTTCTTTCCGGAGAAGGGCGGTTCCACTCGCGAAGCCAAGAAGGTCTGCCTCGCCTGCGAAGTCCGCTCCGAATGCCTTGAGTACGCCCTCGCCAACGACGAGCGATTCGGAATCTGGGGCGGTCTGTCCGAACGTGAGCGCCGCCGTCTGAAGAAGGCCGCCGTCTGACCGAGCTGCCGGCACCGAAGTCACCACCGGCACCGAACTCACCCCCGACAGTGCCGACAGCGCCGCCACGAGCGCCCGGCTGTCCGGCCGACGGCGCGAGCGCACACCCCACCCGTCACAGCGCATCCGTCGCAGCACACCCTCCGCAGCGCACGCGTCAACGCGCGCCCTTAACAGCACACACCCGTACGTAAGAACGGTCCGCTGCCCCGGCTCTGTCCACAGGCGGCGGACCGTCCGCGTGTCAGCCGTTAGTGTGGGGCCCCGTCCCAGACGCTTCAGCGCCCCCTCGCGGGGTGACCCCGGCCGGAGGGCCCGTACCTCAATGTCCGCCACCACCGCCGTGTTCGTTCCCGCCACCCCGCCCGAGTTCGCGCGGCACGTCGTCACCGCCGTGCTCGTCTCGCACGACGGCGCCCGCTGGCTGCCGGACGCGCTCGCCGGGCTGCTCGGCCAGGAGCGCCCCGTGCAGAACGTCGTCGCGGCCGACACCGGCAGCGCCGACGACTCCGCGCGGCTGGTCACCGAGGCACTCGGCGCCGACCGCGTGCTGCATCTCGCGCGCCGCACCGGCTTCGGTGCCGCCGTCGAGGAGGCCGTCCGCACGGCCGGTGCGCTCACGCCCGACGACCTGCCCTATCTGAAGCGGCCGAGCGGCTGGGATCCGGCGACCAGGACCTGGCGCGACGACGCGTACGACATGCCGGAACTGCCGTACGGCGAGCCGGTCCAGTGGCTCTGGCTGCTCCACGACGACTGCGCCCCCGCGCCCGACGCACTCGCCGAACTGCTGCGCGTGGCCGACTCCGACGAATACGCGGCGATCATCGGCCCCAAGCTGCGCGGCTGGTACGACCGCAAGCAGCTCCTCGAAGCGGGCGTCTCCATCGCCAACAGCGGCCGCCGCTGGACCGGACTCGACCGCCGCGAGCAGGACCAGGGCCAGCACGACCAGGTCCGCACCGTCCTGTCCGTCTCCTCCGCCGGCATGCTCGTCCGCCGTGACGTGTGGGAGGAGCTCGGCGGCTTCGACCGCAGGCTGCCCCTCATGCGCGACGACGTCGATCTGTGCTGGCGCGCCCAGGCCGCGGGGCACCGTGTCCTCGTGGCCCCCGGTGCCGTCCTCCGTCACGCGGAGGCCGCGGCCCGCGAGCGCCGCACCGTCGACTGCGCGGGCCGTTTCGTCGCCAGCCCGCACCGTGTCGACAAGGCGGGCGCCGTCTACACCCTGCTCGCCAACGCGCGCGGCCGGGCTCTCCCCTACGTACTGCTCCGTCTCGTCTTCGGCACCCTGCTGCGTACCCTCGCCTATCTCGTCGGCAAGGCACCAGGCCAGGCCGTCGACGAGGTCATGGGCCTGTCCGGCACCCTCCTGCGTCCCGAGAAGATCCTCGCCGGGCGCCGAAGGCGCGGAAAGCCCGTCGTGGACGCCGGCGAGCTGCGTCCGCTGTTCCCGCCGCCCGGCGCCACCGTCCGCGCCACGGTCGAACAGGTCGCGAGCAGCCTCGGCGCGGGCAAGGACTCCGACTCCGGAGGATCCCGCCACGGGATCGTCGAATCGGGCCCGGGCGGCGACGACGCCGACTTCCTGGAGGTCGAGCAGTTCGCCCGGCTCAAGCGGATCGCCCGCAAGCCCGGGCCCGTCCTCTTCGCGATCCTGCTGCTCGTCTCGCTGGTCGCCTGCCGCGCCCTCCTCACCGGCGGCGCACTCGCGGGAGGCGCCCTGCTGCCGGCCCCCGACGAGGTCTCGGGGCTCTGGGGGCGGTACGCGGACGCATGGCACCCCCTCGGCACCGGCGGCACACAGACGGCGCCCCCCTATCTCGCGGTCCTCGCCGTCCTGTCGGGACTCTTCCTCGGGTCCACCGGCCTCGCACTCACCGTGCTGCTCGTCTGCTCGGTGCCGCTCGCGGGTGTGACGGCGTACTTCGCCTCCCGCCCGCTCGTCGAGTCCCGCCTGCTGCGCGCCTGGGCGAGCATCGCCTACGCCTTCCTGCCCGCCGCGACCGGTGCCCTGGCCACGGGACGGCTCGGCACCGCCGTGCTCGTGATCGTCCTGCCGCTGATCGCGCGTGCCGCGATGGCGGCATACGGGGTCGGCCGTGAGGACGGAGCGCGCGGAAGCTGGCGCGCGACCTGGGCGCTCACGCTGCTGCTGACCTTCACGACGGCCTTCACCCCCGTCGTGTGGCCCATCGCGGTCGTCCTCGGCGTCGCGGCCCTGGTGCTGCGGCGCGACGACATCACCGCGTACGGACTGCGCTTCCTCGCCGTCGCCGGCATCCCGCTCCTGGTCCTCGCCCCCTGGTCGCTGTCCCTGCTGACCAGCCCCTCCGGGTTCTTCGGCGAAGCGGGCCTGGACTTCGGAGCGGGTTCGGCCTCCGCGCTCGACCTGCTGGGCATCAGCCCGGGCGGCCCGAAGGCGGTCGGCGGCCTGGTGCTGATCGGCGTCGTGCTCGCGGCGCTCGCCGCACTGCTGCGCGGGGAGCGGCAGTCCGCGATCAGGACCGCCTGGGCCGTCGCGCTCGTCGGCCTCGTCTTCGGGGCCCTCGCGAACGGCTCGGGCTGGGCGGGACCTGCCACCCTCGTGTACGGCCTCGCGCTGCTCGCCGCCGCCGTGGTCGGCGCGGAAGGCGCCCGGGAGCGGGTCGCCGCCCAGTCCTTCGGCTGGCGTCAGCCGGTCGCCGGGCTCGTGGCGCTCGCCGCCGCCGCCGCGCCGCTGCTCGCCGCCGTCAACTGGATGATCAGCGGAGCGGCGGGGCCCCTCGAGCGCCGTGATCCGGTGCAGGTACCGGCCTTCGTCGCGGAGGAGAGCGACACCCGCGACCAGCCCCGCACGCTCGTCCTCGGCGGCACGTCCCCGGCCAAGGTGTCCTACACCCTGGTCCGTGGCTCCGGCGGCCGCCTCGGCGACGCCGAACTGACCGAGGCCGGCGGCAGCGACGCCCGCCTCGACAAGGTCGTGGCCAACCTCGTCGCCGGCTCGGGCGCCGACCAGACGAGCCAGCTCAGCGGCTTCGCCATCCGGTACGTGCTCGTACGCGACGGGGCGCCGCGCCAGATGAGCCGCGTCCTCGACGCCACGCCCGGCCTGTCCCGGCTCAGCCAGCTCGACGGCAGCGCGCTGTGGCGCGTCGACCGCCAGGTCGCCCGCGCGGTCATCGTGAACGGCAAGGAGGATCCGCTGCCCGTGGCCTCCGGTCCCGTCGAGGCCCACACGAAGATCCCCGCGGGCGCATCGGGCCGGGTGCTGCGCATCGCGGACCGCGCCGACGAAGGCTGGCAGGCGACGCTCGACGGACGGGCCCTGACCGCCACGACCGTCGATGGCTGGGCCCAGGGCTTCGAGCTGCCCGCGGAGGGCGGCAGACTCGACCTCACCTACGACGAGCCCGCCACCCACACCGCGTGGATCTGGACGCAGGGCGTGCTTGCCCTCGTTCTGGTGGTCCTTGCGCTGCCCGGCCGGCGCCGCGAGATCGACGACGACCTGCCGGAAGAGGAGGCCGCGATCCCGGCCCAGCCCGTCGAGGGCGAGGGGCGCCGGGCCCGCAGGCTGCGCGCACAGGCGGAGGCGGAGGCGGAGGCCGCCGTACCTGCTCCGGAGCCCGGGACCGCCCCGGAGCCCGAGCCGCAGCCCTATGCGGCGGTGCCGCAGCAGCAGTACGGCGAGTGGGACGGCAGCCAGTCCTACACGGGCGCGGACTACGGCTCGTACGGCGAGCAGCAGCAGTACCAGCAGTACCAGCAGCAGTACGGGTACGACGGGTACGGCGAGCAGCAGACGTACGGCGGGCAGCAGGAGCCGCACCAACAGGAGCCGCAGCAGCCGCAGCAGCCGCAGCAGCAGCCGCAGCAGCAGTACGGGCAGGACCAGTACGGACAGCAGCAGTACGACCCGTACGGGACGGGCCAGTACGAGCCCTATGGCTATGACACCGAGCAGCGTCCCGACGGGAGCAGCAACCAGTGAACCGCACCACCCTCTCCCTCCTCGCGGCTGCCACCGCGCTCGCGGCCGCGACCGGACTCGCCGCGCTCACCGCGCCCGACGGCAACGGGGCAGCGGCGGGGGCGAAAGCACCGGCCCGGCTGCCGGTCGAGCGCTCCAGCCTGCTGTGCCCGGCTCCCAGTACGTCCGACATCGCGGAGACGGTCTACACGTCGTTCTCGCCGGCAGGCAGCAAGGCCGACGCGGAGACGGAGTCGACGGCCGAACTGAAGCCCTCGGTGACCACGCTGGCGGACCCGGCGGCAGCCGACGACAAGAAGGACGACAAGACCAAGAACGGGGCGAAGGACGGGGACAAGGGCGCCGGCACCGGTGCGGACAAGGCCGGCGCCGCGAAGCAGCCCACGCCCGCGAAGCCCTTCCTCAGTCTCAAGGAGCCGGGCCGGCCGACCGGCGCCAAGGAGTCCGGAAGCGACTCGCCGGCGCTCATCGGCACGGCCACCGGAAAGCTCGCCCCCGGCTGGACGACGCAGCAGACCACGACGGTCCCCGCGGGCAGCGGCCGAGGCGTCCTCGGCGTCAGCTGCACCGCTCCGGACACCGACTTCTGGTTCCCGGGAGCGAGCCTCGCCAAGGACCGGCAGGACTACGTCCACCTCACCAACCCCGACGACACCGCGGCCGTCGCCGACATCGAGCTCTACGGCAAGGACGGCGCCCTCAAGTCCCAGCTCTCCGAGGGCATCCCGGTGCCGGCCGGGGCAAGCGTTCCCGTGCTGCTCCCGACGCTGACGACCGACAAGGCCGAGGACGTGACGGTGCATGTCACCACGCGCACCGGCCGTGTCGGTGCCGTGGTGCGGGGCGCGGGCGACGAGACCGGCAGCGACTGGCTGCCCGCCTCCACGGACCCCTCCGGCACCCTCGTGCTGCCGGGCATCCCCGCGGACGCGACCTCCGTACGGCTCGTGGCGTTCGCACCCGGCGACGACGACGCGGATCTGAAGCTGCGGCTGGCCACGGCGTCGGGCACGATCACTCCGGCAGGCGCCGAGAGTCTGCGGGTGAAGTCCGGCATGACCGCGTCCGTCGACCTGAAGGACGTCACCAAGGGGGAGGCGGGCTCGCTCCTGCTCAGCCCCTCGGAGAGCGGCAAGGAGACCCTCGTGGTCGCCGCGCTCCAGGTCACGCGGGGCACGGGCGCCAAGCAGGAACTCGCCTTCATCCCCGCGACGGCCCCGGTGAGCGAACGGGCCACCGTGGCCGACAACCGCGCCAAGGGGTCGATCCTCTCCCTGACCGCGCCCACCGCCACCGCGGAGGTCAAGGTCACGGCCTCTGCCGGTACGCAGGGCGGCGAGCCGACGGTGAAGACGTACACGGTCAAGGCCGGGACGACCCTGGCCGTCACCCCGCCCGTCCCGGCCGGCCTCAAGGGCTCCTACGCGCTGACCGTCGAGCCCCGGTCCGGCGGTCCGGTTCACGCGGCGCGCACGTTGCTGCTGCCGCAGGACGGGATCGAGATGTTTACGGTCCAGACGCTTCCGGACGACCGCGGCACGGTCGAGGTCCCGGCGGCGGAGCAGGACCTTTCCGTCCTGGACGACTAGGGCCTTTCATCTGGATCAGGCCGGATCGGTGAGCGGGGTCCGGCCATACGCCACGTGCATCTCAAGGCAGAAGCAGGAGCCCACGCGGTGGGGCACCTCCCGGCGGTGGCCGGGGGACATGGGCGACCGACGACAACGCGGCGAGGTGCGGCGCCAGGGCACACGAGCCCGGCAAGGTCCGAACGAGAGGCCCTGGTTCTGTCCGCCGGTCCCTGGACGGGTGGACACAGGGCCCGACCGTTCCGCCCGGGCGGGCCCCGGCTCGGTTCTGCCCGTTCCGCCGGTCTGCCCGTTCCGCCGGGCGGGGCCCCGGCCGTCAGTCCTGCCCGTACCGCGGATCGACGGACTCGGGCGAGAGGCCCAGCAGGTCCGCGACCTGCTCCACGACGACCTCGTGGACCAGCAGGGCGCGCTCGTCACGGTTCTTCGTGCGGATCTCCACCGGCCGCCGGTAGACGACGATGCGCGCGGGCGTTCCCTTGTCCGCCGGCACCGAGCTGCCCAGCGGCACCGTCTCGTCCGCCGACGCGGGCACGTCCAGGACCAGGAACTCCACCTCGGTGAGCTGCGGCCAGCGCCGCTCCAGTCGTTCCACCGAGTCCTGCACAAGATCGCGGAACGTCTCGGCCCGGCTTGCGGAGAGCGGCACCTGGGGCGGAGCGACGGGCCCTCGCATACCGCGGCCGTGGCGGTCGCGGCGGCGCGGCCGCGGTTCCCTGGGCTCGGTCGGGCGGGGAGGTACGGGACTGTCCATCACTGACGCAGGGTAGCTCTCCGGGGCGGTCGCGCACCGAGGGGCGCATTCCCGCTCCCCGGCATGTCGGGCACGGTGCCGTTCATCCCCTTACGGCCTGTCGCTTGTTGAGCATTCCAGCCAAGCTTGGGCTCGTTTCGATGCCTCGGTGTGATCGCGGCTCTCATGGTGAATGACGCGATTCTTATCGCGCGATGACCGGATCACATAGGGCCGCCGATCCTGTGCCGCCGCCTCCGCGCAGGTCAGCGCAGCCACCCCGAAGGCGCCTGTGCCGGACGTCACAACACGACACGGTGGAGTGACCTGGTGGAGAGTCGTCGCGGCCCGCTCAAGAGTGCGGTACCGTCCAACGTCGTGAGCCCTGTACGTCGCTGTTCGCGCACTGCGTGCGGCCGCCCTGCCGTCGCGACACTGACGTACGTCTATGCCGATTCGACCGCGGTCCTCGGCCCGCTCGCCACCTACGCCGAGCCCCACTGCTACGACCTGTGTGCCGAGCACAGCGAACGCCTCACCGCGCCCCGCGGCTGGGAGGTCGTACGGCTCTCGGACGGCTCCGGCCCGACCCGCCCCAGCGGCGACGATCTCGAAGCGCTGGCCAATGCGGTCCGGGAGGCGGCGCGTCCCCAGGAGCGCCGGGCGCAGGCGGGCGGCGGCCCTCACAGGGCGGACCCGATGGAGGTCGCGCGCCGCGGTCATCTGCGGGTGCTGCGGTCCCCCGACTCCTGACCCGTTCCCTCGGTCCTGCGCGCATCGTTCCCTCACCGCACCGGGGCGTGTCCTCGGTGACGCCTGCTGCGGGTAGTTTGAGCTGACCGCAGGGACTTCAGGAGGGTTGGGCCGTGGCTGCTTCTGCTGCTGCTGATCTGTCGCAGATCGTGAAGGCGTACGACATCCGCGGGGTGGTGCCCGATCAGTGGGACGAGTCGCTGGCCGAGCTGTTCGGCGCCGCGTTCGTGCAGGTGACCGGTGCTGACGCCATCGTCGTGGGGCACGACATGCGCCCGTCGTCGCCGGGGCTCTCCGCCGCCTTCGCGCACGGCGCCGCCAACCACGGCGCGGACGTGACCCTCATCGGGCTCTGCTCGACGGACCAGCTGTACTTCGCCTCCGGACACCTCGGGCTGCCTGGCGCGATGTTCACGGCGTCCCACAACCCGGCGCAGTACAACGGCATCAAGATGTGCCGGGCGGGGGCGGCGCCCGTCGGCCAGAACTCCGGCCTGGCGGAGATCCGCGGACTCGTCGAGGGCTGGGTCGCCGAGGGCGCCCCGGAGCCTGTTCCGGCCCCGGGTTCGGTCACCGAGCGTGACACGCTGAGCGACTACGCGGCCCACCTCCTGTCCCTCGTGGACCTCTCCGCGATCCGGCCGCTGAGAGTGGTGGTGGACGCGGGCAACGGTATGGGCGGCCACACGGTCCCGACGGTGTTCTCGTCGCTCCCGATCGAGCTCGTACCGATGTACTTCGAGCTGGACGGGACCTTCCCGAACCACGAGGCCAACCCGCTGGACCCGAAGAACCTCGTCGACCTCCAGGCGCGCGTGCTCACCGAGGTCGCGGACATCGGCCTCGCCTTCGACGGCGACGCGGACCGCTGCTTCGTCGTCGACGAGCGGGGCGAGCCGGTCTCGCCGTCGGCGATCACCGCGCTGGTCGCGGCACGCGAGCTGGAGAAGCACCCCGGAGGCACGATCATCCACAACCTGATCACCTCGTGGTCGGTTCCGGAGGTCGTACGCGAGCACGGCGGCATGCCGGTGCGCACCCGCGTGGGCCACTCCTTCATCAAGGAGGAGATGGCCCGCACCGGCGCGATCTTCGGAGGCGAGCACTCGGCCCACTACTACTTCCGCGACTTCTGGAACGCCGACACGGGCATGCTCGCCGCGCTCCACGTCCTCGCGGCCCTCGGCACCCAGGACACCCCTCTCTCCGCCCTCGTCTCCCGCTACGACCGCTACCGCGCCTCCGGCGAGATCAACTCCACGGTTGCCGACCAGACCGCCCGGACCGCGATGGTGCGCGACGCCTTCACCGGCCGTGAGGACATCACCGTCGACACTCTCGACGGACTCACCATCGCCACCGAGAACTGGTGGTTCAATCTGCGCCCCTCCAACACGGAGCCGCTCCTGCGTCTGAACGTCGAGGCCCGTGACGAAACGACCATGGTCGCGGTGCGCGACGAGGTGCTGGGGCTCGTACGGGGCGCTTGACGCCCCTGGCGGCAGGCGGGCCCGGCGGCAGGCGGCGGCGCCGAGGGCCGGGGTGCCGGGGCACGTGCGACAGGGCCTCGCAGTCAGCTCCGGCTCCGACCTGTGTTCGCCCGCCCCGCCTCCGCCCGGGCTGCGCCCAGCGCCCGCCCGCCCCGCCTGCGCACATGTGGGGCTCTCCACCCGCCGGCGCCCCGGCGCCGACGGGCACCTAGCGGCCCGAACCCCGGCGCCCCTCGCCCCAGGCCAGGGGGATCCCTTGTCCGGGGACGCCGAGCCGCGCCGCCCGCCCCTCGGCGGTAGGCTGACGTGGCCCCAAACCGCATGTTCGAAGGGACATCCCATGCCGCTCGAAGCCGGTCTCCTGGAGATCCTCGCCTGCCCGGCCTGCCACGCCCCGCTCAGCGACGCGACGGCAGCCGACACGCCCGAGCTGATCTGCACCGGCAAGGACTGCGGCCTGGCGTACCCCGTACGTGACGGCATCCCGGTCCTCCTCGTCGACGAGGCCCGCCGCCCCGCGTAAGCCCGCCCCCGCAATCCGTACGGCGAATCGGAGGCCCATCAACATGCTCGACGAGTCACTCCTCGACGCCCCGGAAGCTCTCGCCCGCGCCGATCGCCGCGAACTGCTCCGCGGCGCCGCGGAGGCCGGCGCACGGGTACGCACCGCGGCCCGGCACGCAGCCGAGGCCGGAATCGACGAGCTGAAACCGGAGGGCCGCCCCCGCGCCGTCCTCATCGCAGGTCCCGGCACCGCCGCCACCGGCGTCGCCGACCTCGTCACCGCGCTCGCCGGCGCCTCCGCCCCGGTCACGCGACTGCACCCGACCGGCGTCGCCCCCGCCGCCGGCGCCCTCCGCTGGGCGCTCCCCGGCTGGGCCGGCTCGGTGGACCTGCTCCTCATCGCCACCACCGACGGCAGCGAGCCCGGCCTCGCGCTCCTCGCCGAGCAGGCGTACCGCCGCGGCTGCACCGTCGTAGCCGTCGCCCCGCAGCGCTCCCCGCTCTCCGAGGCCGTCGACGGCGTCCACGGTCTGGTGGTGCCGATGGCAACCGCTCCGTACGAGCTGTACGACGAGACCCAGGCCGCGGCGAGCCCCGGTGCGCTCTGGGCCCTTTTCACGCCTCTGCTCGCCCTCCTCGACCGCGTCGGGCTGCTGGCCGCGCCCCCCGACGTCCTTCAGAACGTCGCGGACCGCCTGGACCACATGGCCGAACGGTGCGGGCCCGCCATCGCGACGTACAGCAATCCCGCGAAGACGCTCGCGGCCGAGCTCGCCGACACCCTCCCGCTCATCTGGACCGAAGGCACCGCGGCCCCCGTCGGCCGCCGGTTCGCCGCCGTACTCGCCGAGCTGGCCGGCCTTCCGGCCCTCACCGCCGAGCTCCCCGAGGCACTCTCGGCCCACGGAGTCCTCCTCGCCGGCGAGTTCGCGGCCGGCGCCGATCCCGACGACTTCTTCCGCGACCGGGTCGAGGAGCCCCAGGCCCTGCGCGCACGCGTCCTGCTGATGCGGGACCGCATCGACGGCGGACTCACCGCGGCCCCGGCCGCCCGCGAACTCGCGCTCAGCCATGACACGGCCATCAGCGAACTTGAGCCGGAGGAGGGCAGCGAGCTGGAGACCCTGGCCGAGCTCCTCGCCGTGACCGACTTCGCGGCCGGCTACCTGGCCCTGACGACAGGCAGCCACGCCTGACGGTGCCCGCGCCCCCGGGGCGTCGTGCGCGGGACACCGTCACCGCGCGCGTCCCCGAGGCCGCCGTCCGGTCCGCAAGCTCAGCGTGCGGCCCCCGGGGGCGCCACCGCGCCCCGGTCCGCCCCGGGCCCGCAGGTCACCGTGTCCGGCGCAGCCTGCGCCGGACACGCCAACCGCAACGCGCCTGCCACCTGCAGGCCATGTACCCGCCACGTACCGAGCCGAGGATCGCCGTTCATGGACCGCCTTTCCAACACCGTGCGCCCTTACGCCTGGGGCTCCACGACCCTCATCCCGGACCTCCTCGGCACCGCTCCCACCGGAGAGCCGATGGCCGAAATGTGGATGGGTGCCCACCCCGGAGCGCCCTCCCGCACCGATCGCGGTGCCCTGAACGACGTCATCGCCGCCGATCCCGTGCACGAGCTCGGCCCGGCATCCGCCGACAAGTTCGGTCCCCGCCTCCCCTTCCTGCTCAAGCTGCTCGCCGCCGGCGCCCCTCTCTCCCTGCAGGTCCATCCGGACCTCGCCCAGGCCCGGGAGGGCTACGCCGCAGAGGAGCGCGCCGGAATCCCCGTGGACGCGCCGCACCGCAACTACAGGGACGACAACCACAAGCCCGAGATGGTCTGCGCCCTCACCCCCTTCGACGGCCTGTGCGGCTTCCGCCCGCCCGTCGAGGCCGCCGACCTCCTCGCCGGTCTCGACGTCGACTCCCTCAAGCCGTACGTGGACCTCCTCCACGCCCACCCCGAGGAAGCCGCGCTCCGCGAGGTCCTCACCGCCGTCCTCGCAGCCGGCCGGGACGAGACGGCCCACACCGTCTCGGAGGCCGCGGCCGCCGTCGAACGCCTCGGCGGTCCTTACGCCCCGTACGCCGTCGTCGCGCATCACTTCCCCGGCGACCCGGGCGTGATCGCCGCCATGCTGCTCAACCACGTCCGGCTGCAGCCCGGCGAGGCCCTCTTCCTCGGAGCCGGTGTCCCGCACGCGTACATCAGCGGCCTCGCCGTCGAGATCATGGCCACCTCCGACAACGTCCTGCGCTGCGGACTCACCCCCAAGCATGTGGACGTCCCCGAACTGCTGCGCGTCGTCCGCTTCGAGGCATCCGAGCCGGGTGTGCTGCGCCCGGAGGCGTCCCCCGCGGGCGAGGAGGTGTACGACGCACCGGTCGACGAGTTCCGGCTGTCGCGGTTCGTACGGCCGGAGGGCGCGGCGCCCACCGACGTCACCGCCCGCACCCCGCAGATCCTGCTGGCGACGGCGGGCCGCCCGCAGGCGGGCGGGGTCACGCTCGCACCGGGCGAGTCCGTCTTCGTACCGGCGGACGAGAAGACCGAACTGTCCGGTACGGGCACGGTCTTCCGTGCCACAGTGGTGGCCTGACTCACCGTCCGCCCCGCCTGCTGCAACAATGGCCCGCCGTGCCGAGGCGCTGCCGTGGCACGAGTCGGCAAATGCAGGAGCTTCGAGGAAGGACACCCCGCACCCATGAGCGCGTCAGGCGGAACCAAGGCGATCGTGGCGGCATTGGCCGCGAACCTCGCTATCGCGGTAGCCAAGTTCGTGGCGTTCCTCTTCAGTGGTTCCTCGTCGATGCTCGCGGAGAGCGTCCACTCGGTGGCCGACTCGGGCAACCAGGGGCTGCTGCTCCTCGGCGGCAGGAAGGCGCAGCGCGAGGCGACCCCGCAGCACCCCTTCGGGTACGGCCGCGAGCGCTACATCTACGCCTTCCTCGTCTCGATCGTCCTCTTCTCGGTCGGCGGCATGTTCGCGGTCTACGAGGGCTACGAGAAGATCTCGCACCCGCACGAGATCAAGGACTGGTACTGGCCGATCGGTGTGCTCGTCTTCGCGATCATCGCCGAGAGCTTCTCCTTCCGTACGGCCATCAAGGAGTCCAACGGCCTGCGCGGCGACCGCTCCTGGAAGGAGTTCGTCCGCCACGCCAAGGCCCCCGAGCTCCCGGTCGTCCTTCTCGAGGACCTCGGCGCGCTGGTCGGTCTGGTCCTCGCGCTCGGCGGTGTCGGTCTCGCGCTCCTCACGGGCAACGGAATCTGGGACGGCATCGGCACGCTGTGCATCGGCATCCTGCTCATCCTGATCGCGCTCGTGCTCGCGGCCGAGACCAAGTCCCTGCTCCTGGGCGAGGCGGCAGGCGCGGAGAACATCGAGAAGATCCGGGAGGCGGTCGTCGACGGCGACACGGTCACCGGCATCATCCACATGCGTACGCTCCACCTCGGCCCGGAGGAACTGCTGGTGGCCGCGAAGATCGCCGTCCGGCACGACAACACGGCCGCCCAGGTCGCCGACGCCATCAACGCGGCCGAAGAGCGCATTCGCACCGCCGTCCCGATCGCCCGGGTCATCTACCTGGAACCGGACATCTACAGCGAGTCCGCGGCCGCCGCCGGCGCGGACCCGGCCAAGTCCCCGGGCGGGCCGGGGCCGGACGCCGCCCACTGACAGACCCCGGACGCCTGACTGCAGGAGGCCCCCGGACCGAACTGATCGGTCCGGGGGCCTCTTGACGTCCACGGCACGTTCGGGCGCCGGTACGCCTCGTCCTCAGGGTGCGGTGGCGGATGCGGGGTGTGCGTACGGCGCACCCTTTCGACCCGCGGCCCGCACGTTGCTGGTGCGCGTTCCGGCCGGGGCGGCCCGATGGGCGGGCTGTGGTCGGCGGCACCGATCGGTGTAGATTCGTGACCAGAGCCAGACGTCGCTGCTGATGGCGGTCGGGCGGTCCGGACTGTGGACCGGCCGAGGGAGAGAGGGCCTCCGACGGACTGCGCTGCGGGCGCCTTGCGCGTCGGGACATGCCTGTGTTCGCACACGTGTGCCCTTTTCGTGGCAGGGACCGCAGCTGTCAGCAAGCCCCAACCGAGCCCCATCCCACCCTCGACCCACATGAGGAGCAGCTCGCAATGACGACTGTCGCCGCCGGTCAGGACTTCAAGGTCGCCGACCTTTCCCTTGCCGATTTCGGCCGTAAGGAGATCACTCTGGCCGAGCATGAGATGCCCGGTCTGATGTCGATCCGTAAGGAGTACGCGGAGCAGCAGCCGCTGGCCGGTGCCCGGATCACCGGTTCGCTGCACATGACGGTGCAGACGGCGGTGCTGATCGAGACGCTGGTGGCCCTTGGTGCCGAGGTGCGCTGGGCGTCCTGCAACATCTTCTCCACCCAGGACCATGCTGCCGCGGCGGTCGCGGTGGGTCCGGACGGTACGCCGGACAGTCCGCGGGGTGTGCCGGTGTTCGCCTGGAAGGGCGAGAGTCTGCAGGAGTACTGGTGGTGCACG
>NZ_JBHVDH010000021.1:0-136913 GCF_042802855.1 Streptomyces sp. NPDC057445
GGGTACCCCACCAGACCAGGCGGGTGACTCCTTCAGCGTGGCACACCCCTCCCCTGCCCGGCCAGCCTGCCT
Organism: Streptomyces sp. NPDC057445; assembly: GCF_042802855.1. NCBI lineage: Bacteria > Bacillati > Actinomycetota > Actinomycetes > Kitasatosporales > Streptomycetaceae > Streptomyces > Streptomyces sp. NPDC057445. The sequence continues at coordinate 73 of NZ_JBHVDH010000021.1, forward strand.
CCTGTCCCGCCTGCGCAGTCGGCCAGTCGTCGCCCTCTGCCCGTCTACCAGCGCAGACGTGCGCAGACGGTCTTCCCGCCGCCGGGACCAGGCACGACGTGCACCTCGTGGGTCAGCGCGGTGATCACACCCCACCCCCAGCCGCCTCCCACACCGGCCCAGCATTCTCCTGCCGGTCGGCCTGACCGGCTCCGACGCCAGCGGGCGGGGCACCGACACATTCGCCACGGCGAAGCCCTCGATCTTCACCCGTCCTGGATATTCGTGCCGGTGTCGCCCTCGTCGTTCGAAGGGTCTCGCCGCTTGGTCTCGCCCTTGGCGGAACTGCCCTTCTCCTGCCCCTCCAACAGCTCCAGGAGCGCAGCGTCCGCCTTCTTCTGGTCTTCCTTCGTCAGTTCGAGAAGGGCGTTGTTGCAGACGGTGTACCGGTCGGGATGGACGATGTTGGTGGTCCTCAAGGTGAACGTCAAAAGCGAGTGCCACCCCTTGCGGTGGCCAACCCTCACTTGGATTCGGACCTTGTAGTCACGGGCCTCCGGAACCAACCCGGAAAACGGTGCCTCGAACTCGATGAAGAGTTGTTGCGCCTCTCTGCCGGCCACAACGAATCCGGTCGGCAACTCCAGTTCCTCGTCCGGCCCGGGTTGGAGACGAGATCGTGAAGCCGCCCACAGGAGTGGCAGATGAGAGGCGGGCTCATCGGGGAAGGTCAGCCTGAGATCCTGCACGACTATCGGCTTGGCACCGGTGTTGTGAAGGACGAGCGGAAGCCGCAGGCGAACCATGGAGCCGCGGACAATCGCTGCAAAGGAATGCGGCTCCCACGACTCCAGGCGCCCCTGTCTGGCATTGAGCCACCAGAATGAGGCAACGGTGAAGACCAATGCACTGACCGACACAACACTGGCGGCAGAAAGCGATGAGAGCGCGTTCTGATCAGCAGCGGCCATCAGCGGAAGCACAAATTCAGTGTGCCAGCCTCAGGGTGGGCACGCTAACAGGATTCGGTGACGTAGGGCCCTTGAGCGGCCCGGCCTCTCGATGAGTGGTAGCCGGGCCACCTTCATCCTTCAGCGAGAAGTGCGCCAGCAAGGCGGACTGTCACTCCTGGTGCCTCGAGTCATACGGGGCCGCCGGAAGGGCTGCCGCCGGAATCAAAGAGGCCTCGAACAGTGAAGCGGGTACTACGGGGGCCATGGCGGGCGGCACGAGAACGCCCGTCGGAGCTACATCCGTGCCGCCGCAAAGGGCGGGCTGGCCGGCAGGAGCAGGCGAAGCCAGCCCTGACGGCCGGGACAGCGGCGTGGGCCGCTCTGCTTCCTGCACGTCGGTCGTCTCTGTGCTGCCCCACCGGGCGCGAGAGAGGTTGCCGATGCGGTGGCGCCCCAAGGTTCCGTACATCGTACGGAACCTTTGTTCCAGTAGCACCATACGCCGCATGGAAAGTGGTGGATCGCCTCGGGCGTCGGCCAGGGGGATGTGGTCGGTGATGGAGACGGGCCAGGTCGAGACAGCCGCTGGAGGCCAGCCGGATCAGTTCGTAGACGTGGTCGAACGAGGATCCGTAGTGTCCGAGCACCTTCTTGTTCTTCAGGGGCGATGCCTGTTCCCGGACCGCGGGAACGCCCGCGAAGTCGAATGCATGGTCAAGCGCCTCTCCGCCGGTGGCCCGCAGCACGGCTTCGGCGAAACCGGTGTCGGTCGGGTGAGAAGTGGGCGCCGGTACTCAGGAGAGCACCGGCGCCCACGGCATGACACCTCTCACCATCTACGCCGACCGCGCTCGGGTGCTCGGACTTCGGATCCCGGTCCCGCGCAACCGGGCGGCGGCAGTGCCGTCAGGCCCAGGCGACGGCGTCCCCGACGGGTACGCGGGGCAGCCGCGGGAACCACGGGTCGGCACCGGGGTGACCGATGTTGACCACCAGATGCGAACGCCAGCTGGTACCGGCGAAGAACTCCTCGTCCACGCCGGCCCGGTCGAAGCCCGCCATGGGACCGGCCGCCAGCCCCGCTGCGCGCACCGCGAGCAGGAAGACTCCGGTCTGCAATGCCGAGTTGTAGGCCGCGAGGCTCTCGCGCTTCTCCGTCAGGTCGGCGAACGCGGCTCGCAGCATCTCGCCGCGAGCCGGGAAGACGGTCGGCATCTGCTCGTGGAAGTCGACGTCGTACGCCAGGATGGCCACGGCCGGCGCACTGAGCGTCTTGGCCCTGTTGCCCTTGTCGAGATGCCGGGCCAGTTGCTCCTTGCCCTCGCGGGTGCGCACGAAGAGCACACGCAGAGGCTGACCGTTGGCGGCACTCGGTGACCAGCGGGCGAGTTCCCAGATCATGGCGAGTTCGTCGTCGGCAACGGCCGTTGCGGCAAAGGTGTTCGCGGTGCGGGCCTCGGTGAACAGCACCTTTCGCCCGGCGTCGTCAAGGACATCGAGGGCCTGCGGTTCGCGGTCGGTCATGGTCATGGTTTCTCTCTTACTTCGGTTGTGCGGATGGTGTGGTCCCGGGGCGGGTTGACCGCCCCGGGACCACACGGCGGGACGGGGTTTACGGAGCCGGGCAGGGCACAAGGACCGTTGCTGTCACGTGGGCTTGTGGCCCCGCCGACGTCATGTGTGGTGGGTCGGCTGCTTGTTCCGCTCCGCGCCCAGGCGGGCGAAGTAGGCGATCAGCTCGGGGTTGTCGACCGCCGCGGGGTTCAGGACCTGCTCGGCGGGGGCACCCTGGAGCAGGCGCTTGACGGGAACCTCGAGCTTCTTGCCGGTCTTCGTGTGCGGGAGGGCCGGTACGGCGAGGATCTCGTCGGGGACGTGGCGGGGTGAGGCGCCGGCGCGGATCGCGTCGCGGATGCGGTCGCGCAGCGAGTCGTCCAGGCCGACCCCGTCGGCGAGGACCACGAAGAGCGGCATCCAGTAGCCGCCGTCGGGTTCCTCCGCGCCGATGACGAGGGCCTCGGTGATCTCGGGGAGGCGTTCGACGACGTCGTGGATGTCGGCACTGCCCAGGCGCACGCCGTTGCGGTTGAGAGTGGCGTCGGAGCGGCCGTGGACGATCACCGAGCCGTGCGAGGTGAGCGTGATCCAGTCGCCGTGCCGCCAGACACCGGGGTGGGCACCGAAGTAGGCGTCGCGGTAGCGGTTGCCGTCGGGGTCGTTCCAGAAGTACAGCGGCATGGACGGCATGGGGCGGGTCACGACCAGTTCGCCGACCTGGTCGAGGACGGGGGTGCCCGTCGCGTCGTAGGCGGCCAGCGCCACGCCCAGGCTGGGGGCGGACAGCTCCCCCGCCCAGACGGGGGTCGTGGAGGCGCTGCCCGCGAAGCCGGAGACGACGTCCGTGCCACCGCTGGTGGAGGCCAGCTGGACGCCGGCACCCACGTGGTCGCGGACCCAAGGGTAGGCGGAGGCGGGCAGAGCGGAGCCGGTGCAGCCGACGACGCGGATGGCCGACAGGTCGTGCACGGAGGGTTCGATGCCGAGCTTGGCCATGGTCAGCAGGTACTGGGGGCTGGTGCCGAAGACGGTGACCTTGTGACGGGCCGCCAGCTCCCACAGGACGTCGGGACGCGCCTGCGGTGCCGGACTGCCGTCGTAGGTGCAGGTGGTGGCACCGGTCAGCAGGGTGGAGACGACCAGGTTCCACATCATCCAGTGGGTGGTGGTGTACCACAGCAGGCGGTCCCCGGTGCCCAGATCGGTGTGCAGGCCGAGGGTCTTGAGGTGCTCGAGCAGGACCCCGCCGTGCCCGTGGACGATGCCCTTGGGCAGTCCGGTGGTGCCGGAGGAGAAGACGACCCACAGAGGGTGGTCGAACGGCACCGGGGCGATGGTGAGGTACTCGACGCGGGTGGCCGCTTCCTCCCAGGGAACCGTCAGCCCCGAGTCCCCGCCCTCGGGCCAGGCAAGGCCCACGTGGTCCACGCGCACCATGGCGTTCAGCGTCGGCAGGGCGGCGGCGAGTTCGAGCGAGGCGGCGCGGCGGTCGTGTGTGGTGCCGTTGAAGAGGTAGCCGTCCGCGGTGATCAGCACCGTGGGTTCGAGCTGGGCGAAGCGGTCGGCGGCGGCCTGGGGTGCGTAGTCCTGGCCGCACACCGACCACACCGCGCCCAGGCTGGCGGTGGCGAGGAAGGCGATGACGGCGTGGGGGGTGTTGGGCAGGTAACCCACCACCCGGTCGCCCTGTCCGACACCCAGGTCGCGCAAGGTGGCTGCGACGGAGGCGACCCGGGCGCGCAGTTCCCGGCCCGTGATCTCGTAGCTGGCTCCGGTCTCGTCCAGCGCAGTGATGGCGGGAGCGTCCGGCTGCAGGTTGCGCAGCGCGTGGTGGGCGTAGTTGAGGGTGGCCCCGGGGAACCAGCGGGCGCCGGGCATGGTCTCCTCGGCCAGCACCCGCTCGTACTCGGTCGTCGCGTCGATGGCGAAGTATTCCCACACCGCCTCCCAGAACCCTTCCAGGTCGGTGACGGACCAGCGGTGCAGGGCCTGGTAGTCGGTGGGGTCGGGAACGCCGTCGGCGCTCTTGTGCCGAGCGGCCCATCCGGCGAAGTCCGCCATGCGGCTGCGGGCGGCCACGTGCGGGTCGGGAGTGAAGAACGGTTCCGGGTTCGGCGCGAGGTGCGGGCTCGTCATGGTGTGGTGTTCCTCGTCAGGGGGCGGGCCGGGCGTCGGCGGTACGGCGGGCCGTGTGCAGCAGGGGAGCCCAGGCGGCGGCGTCCGTGAAGTCGCCGGTGCCGGCCGGGACGGTGTCCATCACGACGCGGTCGGGGCGCAGCAGGACGGCGTCCGACCGGCCGCGTGCCAGCCAGGCGGCCAGGGTGCCGTCGTCGCCCAGGTCGTCGACGTGGATCGTCGGGGCGCCCAGTGCCGTGGCCACGGCCGTCATCTGCGCCGTGGGCGGCACAGCGGTCAGGACGGCGAGGGAGTCCCCGAGGACGTCATCGAGGCGCACTCGCCTGCCGTCGTGCCGTACCCAGGGCTGCGGGCAGAAGGTGCCGGCCAGCACTCGGCCGGTCAGCCTGGGGCGGCGCCGTACGAGTGGACCGGCGGTCAGGGCGGGGCTGAGGTCACGGCTCACCGCCGCGGTCACGCCGGGGATGCGACAGACCGTGCCCACGACGGCCCGGCGGAGCGCCGCACCGCGGTCCTGTCCGCCGGTCATGGCCCAGCCGACGGCGACCGCGACGCGGATCACATGGCGGGCGTGCGGCTTGCGCTCCCATTCGTAGGTGTCCAGCAGCCCCTCGTGTGCGCCCTGTTGGAGCACGCGGGCGAGTTTCCAGGTGAGGTTGCGGGCGTCCCGCAGGCCCGCGCACAGACCCTGCCCGACGAAAGGCGGGGTGAGGTGGGCGGCGTCGCCCAGCAGGAAGACGCGCCCCCGACGCCACCGGTCGGCGATGCGGGCACGGAAGGTGTACTGCGCCTGCCGGATCACCTCGAAGTCGTCGCTCGACGAGGCATCGGACGGCAGGTTTACCCAGGGGGCGACCAGCTCGCGCAGGCGCTGCTGCCCGTCCGGGCCGTCCAGGTTCTCGTCCTCGGGCAGCCGGAACTCCCAGCGGTAGCGGTCCTCGCCGACGCGCATGAAGGTGGCCGGCCGGGTGGGGCAGCAGATCTGCTCGGCGCCTTCCCAGCTGCGCACCTGGCGGGTGGTGCGCACGTCGATGACTTTCCAGCTCTCCTGGAAGTGCAGGTCCTCCCACACGGCGCCGATGGAGTCACGGGTGAGGCTGCCCGCGCCGTCGCAGCCGAGGACGGCATCGGCCCACAGGTGCTCCTCCTCGTCGCTGCCGTCGCTGCGGAAGGTGACCCGGACCGGACCTGTGGGGTCGTTCGGTCCGTCGGTGTCCTGGGTGACGGACACGACCTCCACCCCGCTCCGCAGCTCGCACTCCGGGCGGCGCGCCAGGGCGTCGCGCAGCAGGCGTTCCAGCTCGGGCTGGTCGAACATGCTGGTCTGCGGGAAGCCGTGGTGTCCGTGCAGGGACCGCGGGAACTCGGTGATCACGCGGCGCCGGGCGTCGAGCAGCCGCAGCCCGAGCGCCGGGCGTGCGAGGGCGGCGAACTCCTCGTGGACACCGACACTCTGCAGGATCCGGCGGACCTCGTCGTCCACGACGACGGCACGTGGCAGGTGGTAAATGCCCCGGTGGCGTTCGAGGAGCAAGCTGCGCACTCCCTGCCGGGCGAGCAGAAGGGCGGCAGTGACGCCGACAGGTCCGGCGCCGATGATCACCACCGGCATCCGGGACGCGGCCTTCATGGTGCGTCCGTAACAGGGGTCCGCTGCTCGCCGAGGTCGATCCGCCCGTCGGGGGTGGCGATCGTGGCGGTGATGCGGTCACCGTCGCGCAGGTAAAGGGGGTTCTTGGCCTGGCCCTTGAAGAACGCCTTCCACCTCACCGCGGGCGGCAGCAACGCACTGATCTTCGCGATCGGCTTGGGCGGGGCCTTCAGGGCGGTGCCGCCGGGAGTGCCGGTCAGCAGCAGGTCGCCCGGGTCGAGGGTCTGGAAGCGGGCGAGCAGGGTGAGCGCCTGTGCGGGCCGTACGATCATGTCGGCGAGCGTGCGGTCCTGGCGCGGTACGCCGTTGACCGACAGCCGCAGCCGCAGGTTGAGCAGGTGGGCGAAGTCCTCGGGCTCCAGCAGGGCCAGGTACGGCCCCGTCGGCGTGAAGGTCGGATAGGACTTGCTCTCGTAGAACTGGGTCTTGGTCAGCTGGACGTCGCGGGCGCTGACGTCGTTGGTCAGGACAAGCGCGGCGACGTAGCGCGGCAGGTCCTGCTCCTCGACGACGGTGCCCACGGGCAGAGGTGCGCCCATGACGAGGCCGAGTTCCACCTCGTAGTCCAGGAACTTCACGTGCGCGGGGCGGACGATCTTCTCGTGCGGTCCGCTGACGGAGCCGGACGCCTTGCGGAAGAAGGCGGGCGGAATGTCGCCGGTGAAGCCCGAATCCTTGGCGTGGCTGCGGTAGTTGACCATCTGGGCGACCACCCGGCAGGGGGTGGTGACCGGAGGCAGCGCCACCAGGTCGGCGACGGGCGTGCCGCTCTCGGCGGAGGCAGCGGCATCGCGGACCGCCTCCCGGTCGGCGAGCAGCTCGGCGGTGGTGACCGCCTTGGTCTCGACGCGTACGGCGCGCTCGCCCCGGACGACCCACCAGCCGTCTGTGGTGCGCAGAACGTTGGTACTCATGAGCTCATCGCTTTCATCAGGCCCAGCAGGCGTGCGGGGTCGAGTTCGTTGTCGCCACGCAGGGCCGTGATGACCTCGCGCAGCTTGGCGGGGGACGGATTGGCGCCCAGGAAGTCGCGGGTGACCGGCGGGCCCCACTGGGCCAGGCCGCTCGCCGACATCGGCGCCCAGCCGGGCTCCAGGTCGCAGGAGAACAGGTCGCCGTCGGCGAAGTGCTCCAGCATGAAGTGGTCGGGGTCGCGCCAGTAGTCGAACAGCTGGCTGCCCTGGATGTGCCGGCCGATGCCCCAGCTGCGCTGGTAACCGCGCTCTGTCAGGTACTCCCCGCCGGCGCCGATCGCGTCGAGGTCGGTGACCTGGTAGGCGGAGTGGACGTAGCCGGTTCCGGGCCCCAGGTGCAGGGCCAGCGTGTGGTGATCGACGGCCACGCTCCCCTGGTCGCACCGGATGAACGCCATCGTCGGCCCGCGCCCGCGCTGCCCGTCCAGGAACAGGAAGTCGGACACGATCATCCCGAGGGTGTCCAGGTACCAGTCGAGGGTGCGGGCGAACACCCGTGTCTCCAGCACCACATGGCCCAGCCGCTGGATACGGGACGGCTCACGGGGCGGACGCTGGGTGGCGTTCGTACGACGGTGATCGGTACCGAAGTTGAGGATCAGCGGCTGCTGCTCGGGCAGCGCGGGCAGCTGCTCGGTGCCCTGTACGACCCGGACCGGCAGGCCCGAGGGGTCGAGCAGGGCGACCGACTGCCCACCGCCCGGTACGCCAATGTCCCGGACGGTACTGCCGGTGGCGCGGGCCAGCCGGTCCAGGTCGGCCCGTTCGGCCGCGCGGAACGCCGGCCCGATGAACCGGGACGCATGCCCCCGCCGGATGACCATGCAGGGAGAGCCCGCGAAGGTGCCGCGCAGCCACAGCTCATCCTCGGTGCGGGCGGCGATCGCGAACCCGAAGTCACGCGCGAAGACCTCGGCTCGGTCCAGGTCCGGCTTCTCGAACTCCAGCCAGGCCAGATCCGCCACCTTGATCACGGGGTTCCGGGAACGTCCGGGGTGCTCTCCGCGCAGGGCGCCCTGCTCACTGTGGAGGTCTTGGTGGGGCGTCTGGGGAGCGGCCCTGTTAACGGGGGTGTGGGACATGGTGTCCTCCAAGCAACACTGCTGTAATGAGGAAATCATCAACTTTGCGGAAACCATCGTCAATAGGGTCGGGGAAAATAGTTGATGATCTCATCACTAATGGCAGACTCATCGCGACGGTTGTTACACTCGCCGTATGCCGACGTCAGCCCTGCCAAAGAATCGCTTCGAGCGGCGCCGCGCCGAGACCCGTCAGGCGCTCGTCCGTGCGGCCCGGCAGATCCTCGCGGAGACCGGGGACACCAGCGCCAGCATCCAGGCCATCGCCGAACTCGCGGACGTCGGTTTCGGCTCCTTCTACAACCACTTCGAGTCCAAGACGGAGCTGTTCGACGCCGCGGTGACAGACGCCCTGGAGGAGTTCGGGCAGGTCATAGACCAGTGCGTACAAGGAATCGACGACCCGGCCGAGCTCGTCGCGGCCGGCTTCCGGCTCACCGCCCGGATGGCCGACTCCCACCCTGAGCTCATGCGGATCCTGCGTGACCGCGGTCTGGCCCAGATCCACACCGACCGGGGCCTCGCCCCTCGAGCCCTGCGCGACCTGGAGATCGGCATCGCCTCGGGCCGCTTCACCTGCACCCACCCGACCACCGCCCTGTCCGCCCTCGGCGGGACCCTGCTGTCCCTCGTGGCGCTGCGGCTGGCCCGCCCCGACCTCGACGGCGACGAGGCCGCCTCGGACCTGGCCGAGATGGTCCTGCGCATGCTCGGCGTCCCACCGGACGAGGCCCGCGAGGTGACCCGGCGGGCGCTGCCCCAGCTCAGTTGACCCGGAACACCTGGGGCTGCGCCAGGCCCGTGGACACCGGCCGTGGGCGCCGGCCCATCCGCCGGTGTCCACGCGGACCCTGATCCTCGACCACGACCACGACCACGACCACTACCAGCCTGTGAGACCGGGCTCCTCCCGGACAACGCGTAACCCGATGGTCAGCAGGCTTCCTGGTCCACCACGACGGCGTAACGTCGTCAGTGTGGACTTCACCGCGGACAGTCTTCTGTCCCGTGCCGCGCATGAACTCAGCCCGCGAGCGGACGAGCTGATCCACGACATAGAGCAATGCCTGCGGCGCGAGGTCCCCGAGCTGTGGGACGAACCGGACATCGCACGGATGACGGGGGTGAACGTCGCCGAGCACGTGGCCGCCATACTTTTCGGCATCGAGCACGACATCGAGCCAAGGCGGATCGATCCGCCAGCCGCCGACGCAGAGCGCGCGCGTCGGCTGGCTCAGCGCGGAAAGCCGGTCACAGCGATGCTGCGCGCCTTCCGGCTCGCGCAAGGCCGTCTCCTCGACCGGCTGCTCGAAGTGCTGCCCCGGCTCACCAGCGATGCCGAGCCGATCAACGCGGCGACACGCAAGCTGATCGCATTGATGACCGAGTACACGGACCGCACAGCGGAAACGGGCGTCCTGGCCTTCCAGGAGGAGCGGGATCGCCAGGTGCAGTGGCGGCTGTCGGTGGTCAACGAGGCGAGCGTACGCGTCGGAACGACCTTGGACATCGCCCGCACCGCCCAGGAGTTGGCGGACCTGGCCATCGAGCACTTCGCCGACGCCGTCACCGTCGACCTCCTCGACACGTCTTCCGGAGACGAGCCTCCTGCGAAGGGCACACTCGTGATCCGCCGGGTCGCCCAGCGGTCGGTGATGGACGGTTACCCCGAGACGACCCGCCTGGAAGCGATCTACGGGAAATCGTCCGTGCCGCCGCAGCAGCTCCACAGGTATCCGGACGGATCACCACCGGCTCGCGCCCTGGTCACCGGCCGGTCCTCACGGCACCACCTCGGCCCGACCGCATCAATGCTGCTGGTACCGCTGTGCGCCCGTGGCACCACGCTGGGTGTCGCTCAGTTCTTCCGTCACCACAAGCCCGACGCGTACGGGGACGAGGACCTGCTCCTCGCCCAGGAGATCGCAGCCAGGGCGGCGGTGGCCATCGACAACGCCCGCCGATACACGCACGCGCGCACCACCGCCCTCACCCTCCAGCGCAGTCTGCTCCCGCACAGCACACCCGCGCAGTCCGCCGTGGAGGTCGCCTGCCGCTACCTGCCTGCCGCCGCCCAGCTCGGCGTGGGCGGCGACTGGTACGACGTCATCCCGCTGTCCGGTGCCCGGGTCGCACTCGTGGTGGGCGACGTGGTCGGCCACGGCATCCACGCCGCCGCCACCATGGGCCGGCTGCGGACCGCTGTGCGCACCCTCGCCGACATCGACCTGCCACCCGACGAACTCCTCACCCACCTGGACGACGTCGTCATCCGCCTGGCCGCCGAAGTCTCTTCCGAAATGTCTGCCCAAGCGGACACCGAAGCCGCGGGGGACATCGGGGCCACCTGCCTGTACGCCGTGTACGACCCTGTCGCCGGCTGCTGCACCCTCGCCCGCGCGGGCCACGTGCTGCCAGTCGTGATAACCCGGGACGGAACCGCCGACATCCTCGAGCTGCCCGCCGGCCCGCCACTCGGCCTGGGTGGCCTGCCGTTCGAGGCGGTGGAGATCGACCTGCCCGAGGGCAGCCTTATCGCCCTCTACACCGACGGCCTGATCGAGGCCCTCGACCACGACATCGAGACCGGCGTCACCCGACTGTGCAACGCTCTCGCGCAGTCCTCCGCCTCTCTGGAGGCGACCTGCGACACCGTCCTCGAAGCGCTGCTGCCCGCAGACCGACCGCACGACGACGTGGCACTCCTCCTGGCCCGCACCCACGCCCTCGGGGACCGTCAGGTGGCCACTTGGGACGTGGATGCCGACCCGGCCGCGGTCGCCCGGGCCAGAGCGAGCGTCTCCGAGCAGCTGACCAGCTGGGGACTTGAGGAACTCGCGTTCACCACCGAACTGGTCGTCAGCGAACTGGTCACCAACGCCATCCGCTACGGCCGGCCTCCCATCCAGCTGCGTCTCATCCACGATCGCACCCTCATGTGCGAGGTCGCGGATGCCGGCAGCACGACTCCGCACCTGCGCCGGGCCCGTGTCTTCGACGAGGGCGGGCGAGGTCTGTTCCTCGTCGCCCAACTCGCCGAGCATTGGGGAACGCGCCATGCCCGAAGTGGCAAGACGGTCTGGGCAGAATGCGCCCTGGGTGCGCCGGAGCTCTACTGGGACGCGGCAGCGCTGGACGTGGAGGGTATTCCTGGGGTCGTATGAGCACCGTCCCGCCCGGCCTGCCGAGGCGATCGCGAGGTTCCTCGGGGGGCTTCGACCGGCTGTCCGGTCGCCTTGATGACGGTACTCACGGGTGGGGGGTGATGACGGCGCGTCCTTGGATCCTGCCGTCGTGCAGGAGCTGGTATGCCTCGTTGGCGCGTTCCAAGGGGAAGTGCTCGACCAGCATCTTGATCTTTTGCTGCTGGGCGAGGGTGATCACCTCCATCAGTTCGGGAAGGGAGCCCCAGTAGGGGGAGGCGACCGAGCACTCGTGCCGCGGGCTCGAGAAGTTGACGGGCAGGGCTCCGCCGCCGAGACCGACGATGGTCAGGTGGCCCAGCACCCTGGCCACCTGAGCAGCCATGCGCAGAGTCGGGTCTATGCCGACCATGTCCAGCACGAGTTGAGCGCCCTGCTGTCCCGTCATGTCCTTGATGCGCGTGACCGCCTCCTCGCCCGAGAGCAGCACCTCGTCCGAGCCCATGCGCTTGGCGCTTTCCAGCTTGCCGGCATCGGTGTCCACGGCGACGACGGTGGTCGCCGCGCTGAGCGCTCGGACCATCTGGATGGCCATCTGGCCCAGACCGCCCACTCCGATCACGACCGCGGTCGAGCCCGGCCCCAGCAGATGCAGCGATCGCTTGACGGCGTGATAACTAGTCAGTCCCGCGTCGCTGAGCGGGGCGGCCTGGCGGGGGTCGAAGGTGCCCAGCGGAATCAGGAATCGCGCCACCGGGACCAGCAGGTACTCAGCCATTCCATCGCCCAGAGCATGCCCGGGCCGGGCTGCCGGGAGTACCGGTCGAGCAGCTCAGCTGCGAACTGCCCGAACTCCTTCACGGCCCGTTGACCCCCGGCCAGTCGGCTCTGCGATCTCCTCGGAGGCAGCCTCCTTCTTCCTGTCGATGCTGTCCGCTTGGACGCCCATCCGGCGGGCGCGTCAACGAGGGCGAGGCCGGAACTCGGTCCTCCGCTCGCTCGGGTCGTGGCCGGTCAGGACGACGTCGGGGACCGCCGTCGGGACGCCGGGTTGCGGGAACTCGGCCGGGATCGGCTTCATATCGGGGGGATGGTCCCAGCCCGGCGGCGGAGGCGGGAACGGACCCGATTGCTCGATCAGCTTTGCGTAGTACTCCAGCCACTTGCCGTGATCGAGGCGACGGCGGCGACGATGCGGCCCCGGCGACCGTAGGCGGCGGCGAAGTGGCGGGCTGTACCGCAGGCCGCGATCAAGGCTGTGGCGGCGCCCGCACCACTGTGGGCGCCCGCCGCTTCCGTGGACAGCTGCCAAAAGGCGTGCTGGATTCGACCGCAGCCGACTGATCGTCAGGTGTTCAGGGCGCCGAGGAATTCCAGGAGCGCCGCATTCACCTCGCCGGGGCGTTCCTCGGCGATCCAGTGGCCGCAGCCGGGCAGGATGTGCGCCGCTCCGACGGTCGGGTGGAGCGTGGGCAGGGCGGGGAGGAGTTGCTCCATCCCCGGGAACCCGTAGACCAGGTCCCGATCGCCGGTGATGTAGCGGCCGGGCATCCGGTACTGCGCGCCGCCCCATGGGGCGGTCAGCTGCCAATTGCGGTCGAAGTTGCGATACCAGTTGAGGGCGCTGGTGAACCCGGCTTCGGTGAACTCCGTCGCGAGTGAGTCGATGTCGGCCTCTGTGATCCAGGCGGGAAGTTCCTGGGGGGCCTCGAAGAGGTCCAGGAATCCCTTGCCCGGTGGTACGAGCGGCTCGACCGGCGGGTCGCTGTGCGGGTTGTCGCCGCAGAGGCCGTACATCACACGACGGAAGGTGGCGTGCGGGTCCTTCGCGAGCTCGGCGTCCGCGACGCCGGAGGTCTGGAAGTAGTTCCAGTAGAACTGGCCGCCGAACAGCTCGCGCATCGCCTGCAGCGGAGGAACCGGACCGCGCTGCGGCGGCGGGACGCTGAGGCCCACGACCCCCCGGACGACGTCGGGCCGCATCAGCGCCGTGGACCAGGCGACCATGCCGCCCAGGTCGTGGCCGATGACCACGGCCTGCTGTGCGCCGAGTTCGCGGATCAGGCCGATGACGTCGCCGACGAGGTGCAGGATGGTGTATTCCTCAACCGCGGCGGGCCGGTCGCTGCGGGCGTAACCGCGCTGGTCAACGGCGACGACGTGGTATCCGGCCCCGGCCAGGGGCGTGAACTGGTGGCGCCAGTTGTACCAGCATTCGGGAAAGCCGTGGAGCAGGAGAACCAGGGGTCCTTCACCCTCCTCCGCGATGTGGAGCCGACGCTCTCCAACCGTGACGGTGCGGTGCTCGACCATGGTCACACCCTTCCAGGTGGGTTGGTCCGTAACCCACGCTACTCGCGCTCACGCCGACACCCGAGTGATCACCCGCCGTGGTCGCGGGGCCGTTGCTCCGGCTCCAGGGTCCAGGGTTTAGATTCGCGTTTCGAGACCAAAGGCGCAAAAATGATAAAAGCCTCATGTATGAGGTTCTTGTCCTACGGAGGAGCTCGTCCATGCCTGCAGTTCTGATCCACGGCGTCCCCGACACCCACCGTGTGTGGGACGGCGTGCGCCAGCACCTGAACCGAAGTGACGTCGAGGCCTGGGACCTGCCCGGCTTCGGCGCACCGCGACCGCAAGGCTTCGGCTCCACCAAAGAGGAGTACGTCGATTGGCTCATCGATCGGCTGGAGCAAGTCGGCGAGCCGGTGGATCTGGTCGGCCATGACTGGGGCTGCATTCTCACCGCGCGCGTCGCTTCGATACGGCCGGACCTGGTTCGTACGTGGGCCGGCAGCAGCGCTCCGGTCAGTGCTCAGTACGACTGGCATCCGCTGGCCAAGATCTGGCAGGACCCGGTCGAGGGGGACCGGTTCATGAACGAGCTTGACCCAGCGTCCTTCGCCGAGGACCTGAGCAAACTCGATGTCCCGGCTGACGTGGCCGAGGAAATGGTCCGTCGCGTGGACGGGTCGATGGGGGACAGCATCCTCAAGCTGTACCGCTCCGCCGTGACGGTGGGCGCGGAGTGGGAACCGGGACTGGCGAACGTGTCCACGCCGTGCCTGGTCCTCTGGGGGACGCTCGACCCGGCCTGTCCGATCGCGTTCGCCGACGAACTCGGCCAAGCTGTGCGAGCGTCCCGGGTCGTCAAGCTCGACTGCAGCCACTGGACGTTGATCCAGAAGCCGGCCGAGGTCGCCGCAGCCCTTGAGGCGCACTGGAATGCCTGAGGAGCTGTTGTCTTTCCGGCGTGATGAGCGCCTTGTCTCCGATGGGACATGGGCTCGGTGATTCCGTGGGAGTGATGACTTGTCGTGTCGTCGATCCCGGGGGAGGTCGCGGATGTCGTCGGCCGTTGGACCGCCGGCTATCCAGGCCCCCACACTCGCACATCCGCAGGCCGCGCCACCTGCCCGTCCAACTGTGAGGCCTGTCGTGAGTCATGACGTCGTCAGGATCGCACCAGAGATCGCGGCACCTTGACGCTCCGTGAGCGCAGCCATTCCCCGAGTGCTTTGGCTTGCGAGTCCAGCCGCAGGGTCGAGGTGGCGCCGGTCCCGAGCAGTCCTCGGACGAGGAAGTTGACCGCGCCCAGGTTGGGGAGTTCGTGGCGCGAGATCTCCAGTGCGCGTGTTTCGGGAAGAAGGCGTCGCAGTTCGTCGACGGTGAGGGTGGCCCTGAGCCAGTCCCATGCCGCACGGTCGCGTACCCAGACACCGAGATTCGCGTCGCCGCCCTTGTCGCCGGAGCGGGCGTGCACGATTTCACCGAGTGGGGCGACGACGAGTTCGTCTGCCCGCGGCGCAGGCACCGATGGCGCGAGCGCCGGCTCGGCCTGCGGCATTACCTCGCCACCGGCGCTGTCCGGGTTGCCGGGGGCCATGATCTCGGTCGTGCCGTCGTAGTGGTGGACCGTGTGCTGGAGCATCCGCTGGTCGAGCAGTGCGGGCCAGTAGACACCGAATGCAGACCCCGGTTGCGGAGGGCCGAGGGAGTACAGCCCGGGGTAGCTGGACAGGGCCAGCTCGACCACTCGCGACGAGAAGGCGCGCCCGGCGGCCTGCTGCGTCCCCTGCACGGTGATCCTGAGCAACTCGGTTCCCGCATTCTGGGTGTCGGGATCGGGCTGGGCCTGCCCGATGCGTTCGACGGCGACCGCGTCGAGCCCGCGGGCGGCCTCGGCGTAGCGGTGGACGAATCGCTCCACGAGGGCGGCCTTCGCGTCGAGGTCCGTGCCGGTGAGCGCGAGGATCGCGCTGTTCGTCCAGCCTCCCACCCCTGTGATCGCGACCTTGGTCGTCCTGGACGGCGCCGTGCCTCGTACGCCGCTGATCCGGACGCGGTCCTCGCCGAGGTCTGTCAGCGTGGCGGTGTCCAGGTGGGCGGTCACGTCGGGGTTGAGATACGCGGGTTCACCGATCTCGTAGAGCAGTTGGGCGGTGACCGTGTCCTGGGTGACCACGCCGCCGGTGCTCCGGTTCTTGGTGATCACCGAGGAGCCGTCGACGGCGATCTCGGCGATCGGGAACCCCGGCTCCACGAGGTCGGGGACGGAACGGAACCCGGAGAAGTTGCCGCCGGTCGCCTGAGGCCCGCACTCGATGACGTGTCCGGCGGCGACCGCGCCGGCGAGAGCGTCGTGGTCGTCAGTCGTCCAACCCCACCACCAGGCGGCGGGACCGACGACCAGGGAGGCGTCGGTGACGCGGCCCGTCACGACGATGTCGGCGCCCTCGTGGAGCGCGCGCGCGATGCCGAAGCCGCCGAGGTAGGCGTTGGCCGTCAGCGGCTGGTGCGGCCAGTCCGACAGCGGCTGACCAATCGTCAGGTGCGGTAGGCAGTGGCCCGCTTGCCGCAGATCGTCGAGGCCGGCGAAGACGTCGTCGCCTTCGATGTGGGAGACCCGCAGGTTGTGACCGTGGCGTGCGATCAGTTCGCGCGTCGCGGCGGCCAGCCCGGCGGGGTTGAGTCCTCCGGCGTTGACGACGAGCCTGATCCGGTTGGCGACGAGATGCTCGAGCGCCGCGTCGAGGTGCTGCAGGAAGGTGGTCGCAAAGCCCTTCGTGCTGTCCTTGGCGAGCGCCTTGCCGAGGATCAGCATCGTGACCTCGGCGAGGTAGTCACCGGTGAGGACGTCGATACCGCCCGCTCGGGCCATGTCGGCCATGGCCGAGGCGCGGTCGCCGTAGAAGCCGGAGCAGTTCCCGACGCGGAGGGGGCGCCGGCCCCGTTCTGATGCTGACGTCATGCCAACTCTTCCGGTGTAGAGGAGCGAAGACCGCCGGCGTTGTCTCCCTCGGCCCTGCTGACCCGTATCGTCCCTTCGAACCCCACCTCGCCGGAGGGGTGTGCTTCGGCCAGTTCGAGAGTCATGCTGTCGCCCTCGATGTGGGTCACCCGGGCGGTGTAGGCCAGGTTGGCGGGCGCACAGACGGGCTTGCGCAGGCGGTAGGCGACCTTCGTCGCGCGCCACTTGGGGCCGAGAGCCTCGGTGACACAGCGCAGGGAAAGCGCCGCTCGCAGGTGGGAGTGCACCACGAGACCGCCGTGGCCCTCCTCGCGTGCGTAGGGCTCGTCGAAGTGGATGCGGTGGGGGTTCCAGGTGACCGCGCTGTAGCGGAACAGCTGAAAGGTCGTGACCGTGTGCTTGAGCCGTGGGAGCGTGTCCCCGACCTGGTAGTTGATGGACACTACGACTCCTGCAAGGGGTTGCGCAGTACGACGGTGCGCCGGTTGCGGTTGAGGACGGCACCCTGGGCGGACGTGAACGTGTGGAGGGTGGTGACGAACACGCAGGTGCCGGCGCGGGTCTGCTTGGGAGTGATCGCCTCGAGGATGGTTTCGATCACCACCTCCGTCCCCGCGGTCACGGGAGTGACCAGCTCCATCTCCTCGCCGGCGCCCATGACACGCAGCCCGAGGTCGCTGTCACCGAGGGGTGTGTCACCGCTGAGGGGGGTTCCGTCGGGCTGAAGCTGGGCCTCGGGGGTGCCGATGCCCCACTCCACGATCGCGGCGAGCATGTTCGGTGGCGCCACGACATCCGCGTACCCGGCCGAACGTGCGACTGCGGCGTCGTAGTGGACCGGGTCCGCGGCGCCGATGGTCAGTGCGTAGCGGCCGATGCTCACCGCGTCCAGCGTGCCGAGGCTCCGGCGCGAGAGGACGACTCCGGTCCGCGGCTGGGTCTGGTCGTAGTACTCCGCCAGCGGAGTACCGGGTTCAGGTGTGAACATGCCTGGGATCCTCATCATTGATCTGGGTGCCGGCTTCGCCGGCCGCATCCGCGTGGCCGGCAAGCTCCGCGAGAACCTCCCGCGTCGACTCGCCCAGCGGCGGGGCGGCCCGCAGCGGGCCCACCGGCGAGTCGCTGAGCCTCAGGGCGCATCCCGCAACCGGCACCCGGCCCCTGGCCGGGTGCTCGACGTACTGGATCATGCCGCGCTGGATCAGGTGCTCGTCCGTGTCGACCTCGCGGATCGACCTGACCGGCGCGCAGGGCACACCGGCGGCCTGCAGGTCCCGCACCAGCTCGGCACGCGTCCGGGTCCTGGTGCGGGAAGAGACCTGCTCGTCGACCGCGTCGATGTGGGCGACCCGGTCTTTCTGCGTGCGGAACCTGGGGTCGTCGATCAGCTCGGGCCGGCCCAGTGCGGTTGCCACGCCGCGCCAGTGCCGCTCGGCGATGCAGATGATCGCCAGCCATCCGTCGCTCGCCTCGTAGATGTTGTACGGCGCGATCGCCATGCCCGAATGCCGGTTCCCGGTGCGCTCGGGAAGCTCTCGGCCGGGGTTGTTGTGCAGGCCGCCCAGGCTGGATGCCAGCATCGGGTAGATGGTGTCGTGCATCGAGACCTCGACGATCTGCCCCCGTCCCGTGCGCTCGCGCTGGAACAGGGCCGCGCTGATCGCCCCGAACAGGTGGATGCCGCCGGAGAAGTCCACGAACGCGGCGCCGGCCTTGGTGGGCGGCCCGTCGGGCTCCCCGGTGGCCGAGGCGCTGCCGGACATCGCCTGCACGGTGATGTCCATGGCCGACATGTGGGCGTAGGGGCCGGTGGACCCGTAGCCCTTGCCGGAGGCCACGACCAGGCGCGGGTTGTGCTCGAGGAGCCGCGCCGGGCTGAGCTGGAGGCGCTCCATAGTGCCCGGCGCGTAGTTCTCGATGAGCACGTCGGCGGTCTCGACCAGGTCGAGCAGCGCCTGGCGACCGGCGTCGGTCTTCAGATCGAGCACCACACTCCGCTTGTGGGAGTTGAGCATCACGAACTCGTGGGACTCGATCGGCTCGTGCGAGCGAAAGCGCAGTGGCTCACCACCGGGTGGCTCGACCTTGATGACGTCGGCGCCCAGTTGTGCGAGCAGGAGCCCGCAGTAGGGGCCGTTGTAGATCTGGCCCAGTTCCAGGACCCGGATGCCGTCGAACGCCGGTCGCATGGCTGCTCCCTTGCCGATCAGGACTTGATCACGCCGGCGGCGCCGCCGTGGATGTAGCCGACCGGTCCGGTGCCCTGCGCCGCCGCCGCGGTCTCGGTCAGGTGCTGGAGGGTCACCGCGTCCATGATCGAGTGGAAGGTGCCGTCCTCGTTGAAGCTGACCTGCGCACCCTCGATCCAGGCCAGGGCAACGGTGTCCTCGGTGTTGTCCTCGGGGGTGTAGAAGGTGTGCACCGAGCCGCCGGGCTCGTACAGGTAAGAGCCCGCCGTCTGCGGCTGGTCGGGGTACTCGTGGTACAGCCAGCGGCCCTGGATCGTCCACACCTGAGCCGAACCGGTGTGGTAATGGACCGGCAGCTCGCAACCGGGTGCCAAGGTGGAAAGGAAAACCCAATCTCCGCGCTCGGGGTCCAGGCGCAGCGTCTGGATGTGAATGCCGGGGGCGACAAGATCCTTGAAGAGCGGGATCTGGTCGATGTTGACGGTCAGAAGCTCACCCTGCGGCAGAGCGACGAGCGGCAGCGGGGCGCCGCTGCGGGTGGTGGCCACGCCGGGAGAGACAGATGCGGTCATGTTTTCGGGCCTTTCGTTGCGAGTGCTGGCCTTCCGGGACATGCGACATGCGAGGTGGTGCGTAGCGGTGCATGAAAGAGGCGTACGTATTTACGGACGGTCAACCGGATTTCCGGATGCCGGGGACGTTACGGTGACCCCCGCGTCCCTGACAAGACACGTGCACGGACTTTTGGCGGGCAGTGCGGTGCTAGCATCAGCCGCATGCCCGTCCGCCCGCATCGCACGGTCGACCGAGTGATCGGGATCCTCGAAGCCGTGGCCCTGAGTCCGCGGGGAGTGACGCTGGCTGAGCTAGCAGCCGCCCTGGACGCGGCGAAGAGCTCCGTTCAGGAGCTGACCAACGGACTTCTCGCCCGCGGCTACCTCATCGAGGACGACCGCCGGTTCCACCTCGGACCAGGGCCCTTCATCCTCGCCGCTCGCGCGAACAAGCTGGCCGCGCTGTCACTCGATCATGAGTTCCTGGCCGAGTTGAGTGAGGTCCTCCGCTGCACCGTCCTCGTCGGGGTGCGAGTCGGCGACGCCCTCGTCTACGCCGACCATGCCGGTCAGGAGTCGCCCGGCCTGACGTTCGTCGCGCGCACCCACGCCCGTCGCCCCCTCTTCACGACCGCTGCCGGCAAGACTCTGCTCGCCGGCGTCCCCGACGAGGAGATGTACCGGCTCCTGGAGCTGGCCGGCGCGGAACAGGCAGAAGAGGTCCGGCAGTTCCTCGCCGAGCTCCCCGAGATCCGCTCCCGCCGACTCGCCTTCAACCGCGGAGTCACG
The DNA here is from genome assembly GCF_042802855.1 of Streptomyces sp. NPDC057445. NCBI lineage: Bacteria > Bacillati > Actinomycetota > Actinomycetes > Kitasatosporales > Streptomycetaceae > Streptomyces > Streptomyces sp. NPDC057445. The sequence goes on from NZ_JBHVDH010000021.1 coordinate 20,331, forward strand.
TTCAAGGACGCCTTTGCCGTGGCCACGCCCCTGCTGGCATCCGACGGCAGTCCGGTAGCGGCGATCAGCGCAGCCGTCGACCCCGCAGAAGCGGATCGTCTCGACGACCTCGGCGAGGAGCTCAAGAAGGCAGTCGCCGTTCTCGGCCCCCGGTACGGGCTCAACCACGCCTGATCCCCCGCGCCGACGAGCGGCCCGACTGTCGCCCTCCGGTGACGTCCAGCCGTCGCGCCCGCCTCATGGGACCTTCACCAGCAGGAAGGCGGTGTCGTCGGCACGCTCTCCTGCCGTCCGGGCGCGGGCGAGAAGTGTGTCGGCGATGTCGTCCAGCGGGCCGGTGGCTTTGAAGAGCACTGTCGCGAAGGGGCCACCGCTCCGGGTACGCCGCCCGCCGCACCCTCATCGGCGCGGCCAACACCCTTGTCGACTCGGCGCTCACCACGCCCCGTGCGAACTGACCGTCCACACAAGACCGTGGGCGCCGGTGCTCCCTCAGGCACCGGCGCCCACTCACCCCTGCCCGGGGTGGTCTTGATGAACTTTCTGTTCAGTAATCAGGGGACGAGGATGAGGCGGATCGGGTCGCCGATCTTGTTCTCCAGCCGGTTGACCGCGTCGGCGGCCTCGGCAAGCGGGATGTGGTCGGTGATGGAGGGGGCCAGGTCGAGACGGCCGACCTCGGCCAGCCGGACCAGGTCGGTGACGGACTCGGGGGTGCCGCCGTAGTGGCCGCGCACCTGCTTGCCCAGGTAGTTGAAGGTCAGGCCCTCGCTGATGGTGATCGGCCTGGGGCTGATACCGACCAGGATGAGGACTCCGTTCAGGCCGAGCACCGCGGCGGCCTGCTCACGGACCGCCGGCACGCCGGCGCAGTCGAAGGCGAAGTCCAGGCCCCGTCCGCCGGTGGCCGCGCGGACCTGGTCGGCGAAGTCGGGGGCGGCCGGGTCCAGGGCGAAATCCGCACCGAAGGCCAGGGCACGCTCCCGGGCGCCGGGCAGCGGGTCGACGGCGATGATCGGCGCGGCGCCGGCCAGGCGGGCGACGCGGACGTTGTGGGCGCCGACACCGCCCACGCCCCAGATGCCGACGGACTGTGCGGGGCGCACCCCCGCGGTGGCGACGACGGCGGCGTAGGGGGTGGAGACCGCGTCGGGGATGATCGCGGCCTGATCGAAGGGGAGGTTGTCGGGGATGAGGATGAGGGTGTCCTCGCGGGCGAGGGTGTACCGGGCCCAGCCGCCGTCGTAGTCGATGCCGGCGGTGAGCATCTGGGTGCAGGGGCGACGGCGCACGCAGCCGGCGCACTGGCCGCAGGTTTTGCCGGCCTCCAGGGTGACGCGGGTGCCGACGGTCAGGCCGCGCTTGAGGTCGGGGCCGAGGGTGTGGATCACGCCCGAGACCTCGTGGCCGACGGTGACGACGTCGGAGGTGGCGAACAGCGGGACGAGGGAGCCGTCGATGAGGTGGACGTCCGACAGACAGACGCCCGCGGCCTTGACCTCGATGAGAACCTCGCCCGGACCGGGCACGGGGACGGGGACCTCCTCCACGGCGAACTTCTTGCTGTCCAGGTGGAAGCGTCCGGCGAGCATGGTGTCCATGGTGCTCTGCTTTCTGTGAGCGGCACTCCCGGCGGTTCGGGCCTATGGGTGCCGTGTGGTGCCTCGTGGGTGAGTGGTGGCCGGGAGGCGCGCGGGTGTCAGAACCGCCGCGCGCCTCCCGGCGTCCGGAGGGTCAGGCGAAGACGTCCTGCTGGTAGCGCTCGTCCGCTTCCAGCTGGGCGAGCCACTGCTGGGCGGCCTCGTCGTCGCTGCCGGTGTGCTTGCGGTGGATGGCGGCGAGCGCCTCGCGCACAGCGGGTGCCATGCGGCGGCCGTCACCGCAGACGTAGACGTACGCGCCGTCCTGCAGGGCCTGCCACACGGTGTCGGCGGCGTTGGCGATGGCGTCCTGGACGAACCGGGCCGGGTGGCCGGTCACCGCGGAGTAGGCGGTGTGCACCTGGGCGATCCCGGCCTGCTCCCAGTCCTGCATCTCCTGCCGGTAGAAGTAGTCGTGCTCCGGGTGGCGGCAGCCGACGAAGACCTGGGACAGGCCGACCTGGGTGCCGTTCTCGTGCTGGCGGGCCCGCTCCTCGAGGAAGCCGCGCAGGGGTGCGATGCCGGTGCCGGGGCCGATGAGGATCAGCGGCGTGGCGGGGTCGGCCGGCGGGGCGAAGGTCGGGGAGGGCACGCGCACGTAGCCGTAGACGACGTCACCGGGTTCCAGGCCTGCGATGTAGGAGGAGCAGGTGCCGCGGTACTGGCCGTCGCCGGACAGGGCCGGGCCTTCCAGCAGGCCGACGGTCAGGCGCACGTGGCGTGGGTCGGCCAGCGGGGAGGAGGAGATGGAGTAGAAGCGGGGACGGATCGGGCCCATCATCTCCAGGAAGACCGCCAGTGGCAGTTCGACCGCGGGGAAGCGCTCCAGCAGGTTGAGCACGGAGACCCGCTTGCCCAGGACCTCGGTCCGGTAGCGCTCCTCGGCTTCCGCGGTGTCGGCCGTGTAGGCCTGCAGCTGCGGCCGGGTCCACGGGCACTGGGTGTGCTCGGCCAGCGTCTGTATCTGGGAGCGGGTGGCCACGTCCTGCAGCTCCAGGAACTCGGTGAACAGCACGCCTGCGGTGACGGGGGTGCCCACCGGGAGGTGGGTGCGGCCGCCGGCGGGCTGGTCCAGGCGCAGGGCCTGGTCGCGGTCGACGCCGAGCCCCGCGAGGGCGCGGTTGACCAGCGCGGGGTCGTTCTTGGCGAAGACGGCCAGGTGGTTGCCGGTGTCATAGGTGACACCGTCGGGGAGCTCGATGGTGATGGACTTCGCGGCCGGGCGCGGCGGCTCGATGGCGAAGTCCCACAGCCCGGTGGCGTCGGCCACGAGTTCCTCGTTGGCGATCACGGTCAGCGGGTAGGCCTGCTCGGAGACGATCGCCGGGCGCACGTCGGCCTCGGTGAGCATCTGCACCTCGAAGCGCGGTCCGCTCGCCTCTGAGGTGTCGGCGGCGTACTCCTCGGCCAGGGTGGCCCACAGGGTGTCCATCCAGCGGGTGGCCATGCCGTCGAAGTCACCGGCGGCATCCGCGATGCCGCGCTCGATGACGGGGGTGGCGCCGGCGGCCAGCAGGCCTTCCTCGATCCGCTTGGGGAAGGCCTGGTAGGTCGCCACCCACTGGGTGTTGCCGGCACCCAGCAGCGCGAACCGCACGTTGGACAGCGAGCCCTCCGGGAGCCCGGCGGCGAGCAGGTCGTCGAAACGCTGCGCGTTGTCCGGGGCCTTGCCGTTGTAGCTGGAGGCCACGACGAGGAGCAGGCCCTCGGTGGGCAGGTTGTCGCCCAGCTCGTCCAGGCCGACCAGGGTGGTGCCGAACCCGGAGCGCTCACCGCGGTCGGCGATGGTGCGCGCGAGGTCCTCGCTGCTGCCCAGGCTGGAGCCGTAGGCGACGGTGAGGTTCACACCGACACCGCTGACCGCGGTCTGCTGCTGCGTGTCGTCGGTGTGCAGGTCCGCGGCGCCGAAGACGGTGCGCTCGTGCTCCTGACGGGTGCGCACGGTCAGTTCGAAGCCGCCGGGCTTGCGCGTCAGCGCCTCCCTGACGTCCATCTTGTAGTCGGTCGTGTCGGAGAACTTGAACTTCTGCAGCACCAGCGCGAGGGCCAGGCGGGCCTCGGTGAGCGCGAACTGCCGGCCGATGCAGGCACGCACGCCGTTGCCGAACGGCTTGTAGGCGTGCGGGTGATGGTTGACCCGGTTCTCCGGCAGCCACCGGTTGATGTCGAACTCCTCCGGCCGGTCCCACGCCTTGGGGTGGGTGTGCAGCGGGCCCTCGAGGATGTTGACCTGCGCTCCCTTCTTCAGCTCGAAGCAGCCGCCTATGACGGTGTCCTCCAGCGGGGACTTGCCGATCAGCGGGATGGGAGCCCACAGGCGCAGGGTCTCCTCCAGGATCCGCGGGATCACGTCCATCTGCATGATGGTGTCGTAGTCCGGGACCGTGTCGCCCGGCATGAGCCGGTCCACCTCGGCGTAGGCCTGGGCCAGGATGTGCGGGTTGCGCATCAGCGAGTACGTGGCGAACGACAGCAGACCACTGGTGGTCTCGTGACCGGCGATCAGGAACGTCACCACCTGGTCACGGACGTTGTCGTCGTCCAGCTGCTTTCCGGTCTCCGCATCGGTGGCCTCCAGCATCAGGCCCAGCAGGTCCTCCTCAGCCGTGCCCTTCCCCTGACGGCGCTCCTTGATCACACTTTCGACCAGGTCCCGCATCAGCTGGACGTTCTCGCGGTACTTCTTGTCGTCGCCCTTGCGGAGCTTGGTCATCATCGGCAGCTCCTGCGAGCGCCGCAGCGACTCCACCAGCGCCTCCAGCAGCGCGTTGAGGAAGGGGTGCAACTCCTCCTTGGCGAAGGAGTCGAACCGGTAGCCGAACCCCGACAGGGCGATGGTGTCCAGGGTGAGCCGGGTGTAGTCGTCGGTGATGTTGACCGGCCGGCCCTCCTTGCGCTCCCACTTGCCCACCAAATTCTGGGCGATCTCCAGCATCTGCCCGTAGTAGGCCTTCATGGCCCGCTGGCTGAACGCCGGCAGGAGGATCCGGTGCGCCATGCCCCATTCCTCCTCGTGCTGGTGGGCCGTGAACAGGCCCGCACCCGTGAAGTCCCGCACATGGTTCAGCGGCGTCTTCTCGATCTGCTTGAAGAACCGCGTCTCGTCGCAGACCTCGGCCACCAGGTCCGGGTCGGAGACGAAGACCTGCTCGATGCCGGCGATCTCCATGCCGTAGATGCCCTCGGGGAACTGCTTGGACAGCTCGCCGAAGTACTCCACTGGGTTGGTGCTGGGGATCTGCGGCGTGTGGCCGAGGAAGGGGACCCCGCGCGGAGACCGGATGGGTCGCAGGTCGTTCTTGGACTGGGTGGTCATGGCTTGCTCCTTCAGGCAGGGGAGGGAATGGGGCAAGGGCGCCGGTCGATGCCGCGATGCACCACAGTTCCATACACCGTATGGAAGTAGTACCATACGACGTATGGAAAGCGACTGCAACCCCCTGAGGTCACGCAAGCGGGCGTCGCGTCGCCATGCAGGCGAGGTAATTTCCATACACTGTACGAAACTGATACCGTACGAAGTATGGAAAAGGCGAAGCGTCCCCCGCGGGGCACCAGGAAGAGAGACGTGCCTCTGACCGAGGCCGGGATCCATGCCGCCGCCCTGCGGCTCATCGACGCGGACGGGGTCGAGGCGCTCACCATGCGCAAACTCGCGACCACGCTCGATGCGAACCCGATGTCGCTGTACCACCACGTTCCGAACAAGGACGCACTCCTACGCGGCGTGGCGAGAATGGTCGGTACCGAGTTCCGCACCGTGGCGCTGGAGGACGCTCCCTGGCAGGAGCGCATCCGCCTGCTCGCCACGGATTTCCGGACGCTGGCACACCGCCACCCCAAGCTCATGGCCTACTCGTTCAGCCACCAGGCGGACTTCATCCAGCCCGAAGACCCGTTCTGGGTCGCGCTCGCCGCGATCCTGGACGCCGCTGGGGTGCCGCACTCCGAGCTCCCGCAGATCGCCGCTCTCGTATGCGCCGTCATCACCGGTGTCCTCGCCGCCGAGCTCAATGGCGCACTCCACCAGTGGTCGAGCCTCAAACCCCCCACCGTCGGCGAAGACGGGTTCACCCATCCAGGCCGTGACGAGAACCGCGTCTTCCGCCTGGCACTGGACACGCTCATCACGGGTCTGGAGAGCCGACTCGCCGCCGATCGCGACGGCCAGGGCACCGGCCATTGATTTCAGAGTCCTGAAGCGTTGCGGCCTGAAGCCGGCCCGTGGCCCTGCGGGCGCAGGCTGCCGCGCATGAGGAGGCGCCCACCACATAGCGAAAAGGCCTTCTCCACGCGCCGCTGCAGATGCGCGGTGTGCTGCGGCTGGGCCGGGCGACCGATCTGTGGCGGACCTGAGGGTTACACCGTCGGCGGATCCATGTGCGCGCTCTACGGGAACACCTTGTCCTACGCCACCTCACGCTCACCCATGCCGCTGGTGCGCGTGCCTGGATGTCGCCGGTACGCATTCACTCCCGGTCGGCTGGGCCTCCATGTCACCGGGCGTCGGCCGCCGTACTGACGGGCACTCAACCGGGGCTTCGGCAACTCCCCCGACCTCCCGATCGCGCCGATCTCGGCCATGCCCGTTGCCGCCGGGCGAGCCTTGGCCGAGATGCGCGGCGTTCCGGCACGAACGAGAAGGTCACCGCAGACTTCGAGCGGCTCGCTACCTGTCACCGCAAGGGCGAGTCGGCGGTGGGCGTCAGCACGGACTCGGCGACGCCAACGATCTGGCCCATGTCGAAGCCCTCCATGTCCGCGCGGAATTCGGGGCTGGACAGGTACGCCTCCAGCCGCTCCTGAACGTCGTCGGCGTCCCGGTAGGAAACGAGGGCGTACAGCTGGGGAACCTCACTCCCGGGGGCTGCGGGCCCCGTCCAGACACCGTGTGTGGTGATCCTGTGCTTGGCCATACCGGGAATGTGATCGGACCAGATGTCCTCGTAGGCGACGAGCGCCTCAGGGCTGCGCAGTGTGTAGACACGAAGCTGGTACTGGGACATGAACTCTCTTTCCTTCTCTTCTGTGACCGGGACAAAGATCCCCATCCGCACGGTGGTTGGGAGGCTTCTCTCAACCTTTTGCAAACAGGTTCGCCAGTTCGAGGTCCCAGTCGATGTGTCCGGACTCGGTACCCCGTGGCACAAGCGCCTCCGTGTTCTCCAGGAAGGCCTTGACGTCCTGCACGGGAACCTCGAGCAAGGCGGTGCCCGCGGGAGGCCCGAGGACGATGTACATCGCTTGGTCACCACGGCTGACGGCCGGCCAGACCCGGACGTCCCCACAGCCTGCGGAACCTCTCAGGCCATCGGCCAGAAGATCACGCCCCAGGACCCATTCGACCGGCTCGTCGGTGTCGGTGTCGGTGAAAAAGGCGGCACGGACGACGTAGGGATCAGTGGTCTCGTACCGGAGGCTCAAGCACATGGACAGCGAGTAGCTGCGCGAGATGACAAGCTGCACGGCCACCCCCTGCATGACGGTCTTCAAAGACTCCATCGACTTTCGCTCCTGCCTGGGCCGCGGTCAGCGACAGCCGGTTTCGTCCCGGCCGTCGTGGTGCCAGCCATGGATCTCGTCCCAGGAGTAGCCCTGCTCGAGCAGGTAGCCGACACCGTGGTCCCAGCGGTAGTCGTCGGCGTCGACGCTGACGGCCGGGTGCTGGACGTGCGCGGATGCAGAAGTCGCGGCCGAAGCGGCGCTCCCGGCACCAAGAACGGCGACACCCGCGACCGCCACGGAGGCAGCGGTGACGGCAACGCGCCCTGTGAGCTTCTTCATGATCTTTCCTTCCCGATCGGCGCGACCTGCACCATCGACTGCATGCAGGCGATGTACGGCGCCTGGCGTGGTCCGAGCAAACTTTTCCATACAGCGTATGGAAGTGCTCTTCCAGAATTACCATACAACGTATGGAAATGTCGAGGCGGCGAAACCGGCCCGCAAGACCGGCAGCGGCAAGATCAGCTCGACGTCCGCCGAGACCGCGTCGGCCGCCCGGACGAAGCGCGCCTGCCGTTCGAGAAGATGCTTACCTGAATCGACCATCTCGGGCTCTACACCGAGGAGATCAGCTACGCCGGCGAGCAACTGGGCAGACAATTCCGGGTATTCGCCCATCTTTCCCTTATCGGCATGGCCTTCGGACTGGACCACGCCCTGGGCCGAGCCGTCGCCCTGGCGGACGAGCTGCCCGGGATTTCCGTCTCGGAGCCGTGGCGTGCGGGCGCCCGGGCCCGGCCCCATGCTGGAACGAGGGGGTGAGACAACGGAGGGAGTGGTGGGGATGCAGACCGTTGTGGATCTCACGCGCTGCCAGGGCTACGCGCAATGCGTGTTCCTCGCGCCGGAGGTGTTCCAGCTGCACGGGGAGGAGGGGTTGCTGTACGCCACGGCCGTCCCCGACGACCAGGTCGAGCGCGTTCGCCAGGCCGCGGCGGCGTGCCCGGTGCAGGCCATCCTCCTCGGTGAGGAGGTGAGCGCCGGTGCCCGGTGACCTCAAGGACGGCCGCATCGTCATCGTCGGCGCGTCGCTGGCGGGGCTCAGGGCCGCGGAGGCACTGCGCGAGGAGGGCTTCACCGGCTCACTGACCGTGGTCGGGGATGAGCCCCACCCGCCTTACGACCGGCCGCCGCTGTCCAAGCAGGTGCTGCTCGGCCAGGCGGCGGCGGACACCGTCGGGCTGCCCATGCGCAAGGACCCGAACGCCGATTGGCGGCTGGGCGTGCGCGCCACCGGCGTGGACCTGCTCGCGAAACAGGCGCTGCTGGAGGACGGCGAGTCACTGCCGTACGACCGGCTGCTGATCGCCACCGGGACCCGCGCGCGGCCCTGGCCCAACCCGGAGGAAGCGGCCCTGGACGGAGTGTTCACCCTGCGCACCCGCGAGGACGCCGGGGCACTGGCCCAGCGGCTGGCCGCCGGGCCGCGACGGGTGCTGGTGATCGGCGGCGGCTTCACCGGCTCGGAGATCGCCTCGGCCTGCCGGGAACGGGGACTGGAAGTCACGGTCGCAGAACGCGGCCCCGCACCCCTGGTGGGCGCGCTCGGCGGCACCCTGTCGAAGCTCGCGGCCGTCATGCAGCGCAACCACGGCGTGGACCTGCGCACCGGGGTAACAGTCACCGCCCTGCGCGGGAACGGCAGCTTCACCGGTGCGGAGCTGTCCGACGGCAGCCGCGTCGATGCCGACGTCTGCGTCGTGGCACTGGGTGCGATACGCAACGTCGAATGGCTGGCGGAGTCCGGGCTGGCGGCAGGCCCGCGCGGGATCGCCTGCGACGCCGGATGCCGGGCCTTCAACATGTACGGAATCGTCACCGACGACGTCTTCGTGGCCGGTGACGTCTCCCGCTTCCCCCACCCGCTGTTCGGCTACCAGATGCTCTCCCTGGAACACTGGGGAAACGCGGTCGAGCAGGCCGAGGTGGCGGCACACAACATGGTCAATCCGGGGCCCTTGCAGCGCCCGCACCTGGCCGTCCCGTCGTTCTGGTCGACCCAGTTCGGGCTCAACATCAAATCGGTGGGCGTGCCCACCTACTCCGACCACGTGGTCATCGCCCAGGGCTCCCTCGAGGCGCGCCGTCTGGCAATGGTCTACGGCTACCAGGGACGGGTCACCGCCGCCGTCACCGTCGACATGGCCAAGTCGCTCGACTACTACCGGCACCTGATCGAGACGGCTGCACCGTTCCCGCCTCCGCCCGGCGCCCAGGACCGTGCGATCGCGGCCGACATCCCGATTCCGTCCGACGTGCCGGACCCGAAGGGGCTGTCCCACGGCCCCACCGTCGCGCTCACCGGATACCTGCCCGACCGCCGACTGACCGTGGTGCAGCCCACGGGCTGACTCACGTCCCGCCCAACCACGAGGAGCCACGATGGCCTCCGAGACCTTGCTGGCACGGATCACCGACTACACCAGTCGCCCCAACCCCTACCCGCTGTACGCGGAACTCCGCGAGGCCGGTCCCGTGGTGCAGCAGGCAGACGGCAGCTACCTGGTCGGCACCTACCACGAGATCGCCGCTCTGCTCCACGACCCGCGGATGAGTGTCGACCCCCGCAGCCGTGGCGAAGTGACGCACAAACCGCCGTTCCTGCGGCTCGACGACCCGGAGCACCACAGGCTGCGCACCCTCGCCATGCGGCCCTTCGGCCCGCCGCACAGCCCGGGCCGGGTCGATGCCATGCGCGGCGAGATCGACCGGATCACCAAAGAACTGATGGAGTCCTTCGAGGCGGGCCGGCAGATCGACGTCGTCGACGATTTCGCCTACCCACTGCCCGTCACGGTGATCTGCCGCCTGCTCGGCGTACCGCGCGAGGACGAGCCCCTGTTCCGGGCCTGGTCCGACGCTCTGGTCGCAGCCGCCGACGTCAGGCCCGAAGAGGACACCACCGAGACGGACAAGACGGGTGACCGGGCGCGCATCGAGATGGGCGGGTACCTGGTGAACCTCGCCGAACAGCGCCGTGGCAACCCGAGCGACGACATGCTCTCCGCCTTCGTCAACGAACCGGACCCGGCCCTGCGGCTCACCCAGGAGGAACTCGCGGAAACCGCCGTGCTGCTCCTCATCGCGGGACACGAGACCACCGTCAACCTGATCACCAACGGGGTCCTCACCCTGTTGCGCCAACCCGAGCACCTGGACCAGCTGGGCCGTGACCCCGACCTACTGCCGCGAGCGGTGGAGGAACTGCTGCGCTACGAGCCCCCGGTCCACATACGTGAGCGCATCCCGCTCGCCGACATCGACGTCGCCGGTACGCCGATCGCCCAACGTACCCCCGTCGTTCTGGTGCTGGCCTCGGGCAACCGCGACCCCAGGCGGTTCCACGATCCCGACCGGTTCGACCCCACCCGCCCGGACAACGAGCACCTCGGCTTCGGCAGCGGCATCCACGTCTGCTACGGCGCACCCCTCGCCCGCATCGAAGCCCAGGCCGCACTGGGCGCGCTGCTCCCCCACCTCGGCACGGCACGCCTCGTCCAGGACCCGCCCCCCTACCGGCAGAACGCCATGCTCCGCGGCCCCCGCCACCTGCCCATCCAATTCTGAGGCCGGGGCGGCGACAGCAGGCGAGAGAGACCAGCCACCCCGGTTCATCACGCAGGCCGCGGGAGCCGGTGCGCAGTCGGCGCCAGTCGGCCGGTGCGCGACGGGATCCTCTTCACGCTGCGGCGGGAAGGGGCCGCCGGGCGAGGTCACGGGCCTCGTCCGGGGAGAGGCCGAGCATATGCAGGATCATCTCAGCCATTGTGCCTGCAGCCTGGCCATTGTCGGCCTCGGGCTGGTTGCACCACAGCTCCAGGAGCGCCAGCAGGCTGCCGTTCAGCGCGGTCAGGGCGATCACGGGGTCGACCACGGTGAACCGGCCTGCGGCCATGCCCTGCTCCACATCGCGCTTCGCACGCGGAGCCAGTCCGTCGCCGGCGCATATCCGACCGAGCTCGCTGTGGCACAGGATCTGCATGATCTCCGGGTATGACTCGGCCATGCGCGCGCTGAGCCGCATGCCCCCAGCGAGGCGCTCGGCGGGATCATCGACGCCGTGCAGGCGTTCGTCGACGGCCTGGGCGTACTCCTCCAGTGCATCGGCCACGGCTGCGTCGAACAGGTCCGGCTTGCCCGTGAAGTGGTTGTAGAAGGAGCCGAGGCCCACGTCCGCGCGCTCCGCGATGGCATGGATGCTGGCGCTGGTGCCAGCGGACTCGGCCAGGATCTGCCGCGCGGCGCGGACGAGTGCCTGGCGGGTCTCGGCACGACGGCGTTCGAATCGGTTCCTGCGTGGAGCTGGCATCGGCATGCTCCGTGCATAAGAGCAGCAGTTCTGATGAAATCATCATTGCACTGCGCGCCTCGACTGTCCACCCTGGCCCACCAATCCCGACGCCGCGGTTGCGTGATGTGGCAGCACGCGATCACATCTGACCATTCCATCAGTTTCGTGGGGCTTGACGACAAGGCGATCGTATCTGACTATTTCATCAGAAGTGGACAAAGTCGTCCAAGGTTGGCAGATGTCGCGCCGGTGACCGTTCAACCGCCGGCGAGGGCGTTCGCCGCATCGCACGCCCGGGGTCCCACCGGGGCGATCCTCAGCCCCCGGCCATCGCGGTTCCACCACGGCTACGGATCGGGCCGACGCCGCACATGCCGACGCTGTTCTCACACCCGCGCACCGATGGGAAGAACCGGATGACGAAGACCGACCACACGCCCCTCGCCGAGCCGGTGAGCCCCCGAGAGATACCCGATGCGGCAATAGCGATGCTCGATACGGAGGGGACCGTGGTGGGCTGGACGCACGCCGCCGAGCATCTTGTCGGATACTCGGCCGGAGAAGTGGTGGGCCGGTCCGCCGCGCCCTTGGTGCCGCCCGCAGAGGACGCCCCGAGTGCTTCAGCGTTCGCCGAGCAGTGCCGTGCCCAGGATGGCTGGTCCGGCACCGTGACGGTCCGCCACCGCGACGGCCACGACATCAAAATGACGCTGCGGATCTCGCTGCTGTGGGGGCAGGACGCCGGCACCCGGTGGCTGGTGTCCGTGACCGACGTAGGCACCCTGTCTTCGGGGACGTCCAACGGAGCTGTGCGGGAGTCGCTCCTGGCCCACGCACCGATCGGCATCACCGTCTATGACCCGCAGCTGCGCTGTACCTGGGTCAACGACGTCATGGAGCGCCACGACGGCACTCCTCGTGAGCGACGGTTCGGACGCCGCCTGCAGGACTCACTGCCCGCCGTCGAGGCCGAAGCGCTCGAGGTGGTGATGCGGCAGGTGCTGGAGAGCGGCACCACCACGGTCCACGAGTACCGGACGTGGTCGTCGGCGGACCGGCGCCGGGAGCACGCCTTCTCGGCCTCGTTCTTCTGCCTCCAGGACGCGAACGGCACGGCACTGGCAGTGTGCTCCATGAGCGTGGATGTCACCGGCAACCGGCGGGCGCGCGAGCGCCTTGCCATCCTCAGTGAAGCCAGCACGCGCATCGGCAGCACCCTCGAGGTCGTGCAGACCGGGCAGGAACTGGCCGACCTTGCCGTGCCCCTGCTGGCCGACCACGCATTCGTCGACCTGGTGGAGTCGGTTCCGTTCGGCGGGGATCCCTCGGCGGCGACCGGCAGGGCGAGCGGCCCCCCACCTGTGCTGCGCCGTGCCGGTCTGGCCTCCATCGACCCGGGTAGCCTCAAGTTGCCATGGGTGCGCGAAGAGGTGATCCGCCCCTTCCCGACCTCGCTGTTCGCCACCGCCCTGCGCACGGGCAGGTCCTATCTGGAATCGGCGCTGGACACCGATTCAGGCCCCTGGGTCGTTCACGACCCGGTGCGGACGCAGAAGGTCCGTGACAGCGGCGTGCACTCTTTGATGGTCGTACCCATCCGTGCGCGGCGCTGTGTGCTGGGACTGGCGGTGTTCGGCCGCTCCGAGGAGCCGACACCGTTCCAGGAGGACGACCTCCTCCTCGCGGAGGAGCTCGTCACCCGGGCCGCGCTCAGCCTGGACAACGCACTCCAGTACGCGCGCCAACGCACCGCGGCCCTGACCCTCCAACGCGACCTGCTCCCCCACCATGTGGGAGGCGGCGCCGCCGTCGATGTGGCCTCGCGCTATGTGCCGGCTGACATGGACCACGGCGTGGGGGGCGACTGGTTCGACGTGATCAAGCTGTCTGGCGCCCGGGTGGCCCTCGTCGTCGGAGATGTGGTCGGACACGGCATCAACGCCGCGGCGACGATGGGCCGATTGCGTACCGCCGTCCGCACGCTCGCGGACATGGAATTGCCTCCCCACGAACTGCTGACGCACCTCGATGACACGGTCAGACGGCTGAGCGAGGAAGACGCCGACGCTCCGGACCAGGTCCCCGCGGTGGTGGGTGCCACCTGTCTGTACGCCGTCTACGACCCGGTCACCCGGCGGTGCACGATGGCGCGGGCCGGGCATCCCCCGCCCGCGATCATCGACCCGCAGGGCCATATCACTTTCCCCGACATGCCCGCCGGGGCCCCGCTCGGCCTCGGCCTCGGTCTGGTCCCCTTCGAGTCCATGGAACTGGAACTGCCCGAGGGAACTCTGCTCGCGCTCTACACCGACGGTCTGGTCGAGTCCCGCAACGACGACATCGACGTGGGCCTGGATCGCCTGGGAACCGTCCTGGCAGAGACCGGCTCGTCCCTGGAAGACCTGTGCTCGCAGGTGATCGAGACCTTGCCGACTCAGGCCCCGGCCGACGATGTCACCTTGCTCCTTGCGCGGACGCGCGGACTCGAACCGGCCCAGGTCGCCTCCTGGGAACTGCCGCACGAGCCGTCCGCCGTCCGCGACGCCCGGCAGGCAGCCGCCCGTCAGCTCAGCGAATGGGGGCTTGAGCATCTGGTGACCAGCGTGGAGCTGATCGTCAGTGAACTGGTCACCAACGCCATCCGCTACGGCGGCGGGCCGATCCGCCTACGGCTCATCCAGCACCAGGTCTTGACTTGCGAAGTCTCCGACAGCAACACCAGCCACCCACGCCCCCGTCATCCCCACATCATCGACGAGAACGGCCGCGGTCTTCGTCTCGTCGCTCAGTTGTCCCGCAGGTGGGGCTCCCGCTCCGCAACGGACGGCAAGGTCGTCTGGGCCGAACAAGACCTGCCCTCCAAAGCCGTTGCGGTGTGACGCGCTGCCGACCAGGCGGCCGACGGCCGCCCAGCAGGCCGATCTCTCGAGCCGCAGCCTCTCGTAAAGGAAGCCAGAGTGGATCCAGAGATGGATAAGGAGAAATCATGACCCGGTCATCCGACGCTGCACGGCAAGTACAACGTGTCGTGGCGGACGGTCCGCAAGACCGTCGACTCGGTCTGGCCCGAGCCGCGGAAGAAGCTTCCGCCGCGGCGGACTGCTCTGGATCCGGACAAGCCGGTGATCGACGGGATGCTCCAGGCGGATCTGGACGCGCCACGCAAGCAGCGGCACACGATCACGCGGATCTTCCACTGCCTGGTCGAGGAACACGCAGCGGACGTCACCTCATGATGAGCGGCCTCGATACCCTCGCTGATAGCTCAGCGCCGGGGAGGTCTCCGGCGCAGAATCAGCGGCAGAGCTCCATGATGGTGTCGTCGAATTCAGGGAACTCCTGGGTGGCCAACTCGATCACGGTAGCGGCTGACCGACGCTGGCCCGGTGCGAACTGTTCAGCGATGGCTGTCAGATCGCGGTTGGGGCGCGGGATCCGATCAGGCTCATAGGAGGTGGCTGCCTCCCACGGGCCGAAGCCGTCGGCCAATGCTAACTGGAGTCCCTGCCGGTCCGCTGCCCAAGGGGCAGCGGACCAGGCAAGCCTCATGACCTGCCTCGTCCTCCGAGTGCGAACGACTCCCGTTCTTGCCACTTCACGCCGTCGTGAACCATGAGTTCAACCGACGCGACATGAGACGTGAACGGGAGCCTGCTGGCGAGGTCGGCCTCTATCTCCTCCAGGACGGCGTCTTCCTGACCTTGAGCGATGGTCAGGTGCGGCACGATTTCGGCAAATCGGCCGCCATACGGCGGAGCCTCGGGCCAACGATCAGCGATCGCCTCCGTGAGCCGCCGCAACTGCGTGTCAGGCTCGGGGACGAGATACAGCACCTCCGGGAGACGTCCACACCGCTCGAACCGCAGCTCAAAGGCCTGGTGGCTGGCCAGAACGTCCGCGAGAGCGGAGTAGACGAGCGCGTCTATTCGGCTCTCATCGAGGAACGGGAAGAGCACGGTGACGTGTGCTGGAACCCCAGCCTGGGCTGAGGGGTCGAGCCGTTCACGCCACCCGCGGACGGACGGCTCTGCCTCCGGGATCCGGACGATGAGCCCCGTCTGGCCCGCCTGAAACGCACTGGTGCTGTCATCTGCCATGACCCCGCATGTTGCCACCTCTGCCCCGGACAGCACGGCCCCTTTTCCGCTGAACGATCACGCCGATCTGCGAAGCAGGTCGACGAGCGGCACGGCCGAGACGCTGTCGCTATTTCCCGTGAACATCCAGGGTGCCGATGATCACTGAGCGCCGCCGGAACCCACGAACAAACGCTGTCGGTTGAAGTGAACGAAGCCAGTCAGCGAACTGGTCACCAACGCCATCCGCTACCGGCGGAGCTGCGGCTCATCCGCCACAACGTCCTGGTGTGCGAGGTCAGCGACTGCAGCAGCACCCCAGCCTCGCCTACGGCGCGACCACACCACCGACGAGGGAGGACGCGGTTTGTTCCTCGTCGCCCAACTCGCCGAGCCCTGGGGCTGCCGCCATGGCCAGAACCGCAGGACGATCTGGTCCGAGTGTCGGCGTACTAGCTCATGTGCAGAGCGAAGTACGGGCTCACGTGCAGAGGTAGGCAGGTGTTGAGCGGACATGCGAATCTGGTCGGCGGTGAAGGGGTGGTGGTGTGGCGGACGTTCCTGCGAGTGAGGATCGCAAGCGTTTTTGAGAACGCTCGAGAAGGGACAGGTCTGCAGCGGAACTGTCTCATCAGTCAGTGATGTCGACGCCCTCGTTGATCTTGGCGGGTTCGACGGTCTGCTGCGGACCCCTGAGGTGTCCTGGAATCGTCGCGAGGTGCCGCTGGACCAGGTTCTGAGAGTGGGGCAGGACGTGACCGTCACGGTCCTGGACGGGGACGTGGATCGGGACTGGCTCACGGTGTCCTTGAGGTCTCTGCAGGATGATCCGTTTCGTGAGTTCGCCCGGACGCATCCTGGGCTCGTGGTTCCGGGCAGGGTGACCAAGGTGGCTTCGATCGGAGTCTTCGTTCGTGTCCACGATCACGTCGAAGAGTTGCTGCCGGCCTCGGAGCTGCCTGAGCGGGAGGGCGGCGACCTGCCTCTGGCTATCGGTGACGTGCTGGTGGTCGAGGTCGCTGAAATCAATCTGGACAGGCGCCGGGTCAAGCTGCTGTTGCGGGACGTGGGGTGACTGCGCGACCCGGCGCCTGTGGATGAAGGGTCAGGCGGAGGTGGCACCTCCGTCGATGGCGAAGAGCTTGTTCTTGAGCCGGTAGCTGTTGCCGTTGATCGAGACGACCTCGCAGTGGTGCAGGAGCCTGTCGAGGCTCGCGGTCGCGAGGACCTCGTCACCGAACACCTGCCCCCACTCTCCGAAGGTCTTGTTCGAGGTCAGGATGATGGAGCCCTTCTCGTATCTCTTCGGGATCAGCTGGACATCGAGGTTGGCCTCGTCGCGGTCGAGCGGCTGGTAGCCGACCTCATCGACCACCAGGACGTCGGGCCGCTGGTAGAGGCGCATCTTGCTTGCTGGCGTCCGCCCGCTGGATCAGGTGCTCCAGACTGGTGGCGGTGTGGGGCAGGCCTAGCTTGGTGGCAGTCGATCGCAGGCGGCGGTTACCAGTTCACTCACGCGGTGTCCTTCGACTCCGGGACGATGTCGGGACGAGCCTTCGGCCGGGTGCCGGCAATGTCGTCGTAGAACGACAACGGCCTTTTGCCGACGGTGATTTGGGCGGCCAAGGTCCGGTTGATCAGGTCCTGCAGCGGGCTGTCGGACGGGGTGGCTGACCGCTTGCGGGCCGCGGGTTCGGGGACACGGGTGGTGGTACGGCGGCCGGTGCCGTCGGGCAGGCCGTCCCAACGAAGTCGCTTCCGAAGCCGATCGCGAGGCGATGCGCTTTGCCTGATGAGCATCCGCCGCGCGCCGGCCTCTGGGAACGTTGGCTCCCTGGCCGGCCGAGTGGTTACTCTCCCCAAGGAGATGAGGCGGCCGCCAACTCCATCCTCGTCACACCGTCGGTCTGACGCTCGCGCAGCAGTTCGCCGCCAATGGAGTAGCGAGGCGCCGCGGCGTCTGACCGAGCAGCTCGTTCCACGATGGCGTCGACCAACGAACGCACCATGTCGAGACGGGGGTAGGCGGCGTGGATCTTCTCCTGCCGTTCAGAGGCCAGCTCTGCATTGCGCCCAAAGTCCATCCCCACACCTTCGCGAGTGAGGTAACTCAGCAACCCTCGGCGCTCAGCAATGCCAGGGGAGGTATGCAGAGCGATAGCCTCCCAGACGCGGTCGATGTCCGCTGCGGGAATGCCATGTTCCTGCAGCAGAGCTGCCGCCAGGTCGGCACCCTCCACCTCGAAGCGGGCTTCGCCCTTCGCGAGATTGCCGGTACCCAGATCGTGCAGGACGGTTGCGGCGAACAGCAGGTCACGATCGTAGGCGGCATCTTCCAGAGACCCCTCGCGCTCAGCCAGGAGCTGCGCGAAATGGAAACTCCGCATGCTGTGGTTGAAGACGGAAGTGGTTTCGGAGTCACGCACCGCGGAGACGATGGCCTCGGCCAACGGGCCGGTCGGAAGCTCAAGCGAGAAGTCCATATGTGCAGGCTAGGCGTCCCGAGTCCAACCACGGCAGGTGCATGCGTGACACCTGTCGCAACATTCGCGCCATTCATCGACGGACCAGCCGGATCTGCTGCGCCGGTTTCTCCCGAGTTCGCCTCCGGTGAGATGTCGTAGCAGAAGCGCAGGTGGGGCGGCGTTGCCGGGACCGGTCGACGCGCTGCACGACGCGGTACGGGCCACCGCCGTGGCGCAGGGCAGGGTCGCTGCTCTGCGCGCCGACACCGGCTGGGGAGTGGTGCGCTGCACGCGAAGGAGGCAACGACTACGGCGACGGTTGGTCAGGGGGTCGCGTCAGCGAGCTTGGTGAGCTGCTTGGAGACAACGTCGGACGGCACTACGGCCTGACCGTCGCGGTTGGTGTTCGCCGACTGGAACGTGGCGATGGTCGCGCCCGCCCGTATCACGATGACGGTCACCGGCACCTTCACCGATTCCTCAGCTCCGAGGAGACCACCTGGAGCAGCCGGAAGGACACGGACTCACTGCCGAGCCCTGGATCCGGCAACGCGGTGACGTCCTCGTAGGCGAAGCCGTACGCTGGGGTGAATGCCGTGCAGGAACGCAGCGCGGTCCGCAGCGTGGCGATGACTTCCGTGGCCTGGTTCGGTGCGTACGACGCCAGCGCCATGGAACCTCCGTAGTCGCCCGTGACTGCACTCATCACCTGCTTGACACGGGCCTTGGGCGCAACCGGGCTGGCCAGACCCACCGCGGCGTCGACTGGCCGGCATACCGACGGACTGACCGGCGCGCTGTCCGCCCGGGCTGGACTGGGCAGCGCACTAAATGCATGCCCGGGAAGGTCCCTCTGCGTGACCATCGCCCGCTGAAGAGCCTGCTGCCCCAGCACCTTGCCGCCCACAGCCGGGACAGCCGACCGCTCCTCGCCCTCATCCGCGGCGGGTCTGTCGTTCTTACCTGCACACCCTGCCACGGACAGCACGACTGTCACGCACACCAGTGCCGCCCCACGACGCCACAGACGTCTCTGCCGCCAACTCACAGTCCCCACCACGCCCATGCAAGATCACTGAAGAACCGTGAGTACACCTCGCCCCACTGCCGTCGTCGAGCGACAAACGCCCCCGCCGGTGCAGCAGGCACGGACACAGGCCCGCAACGGACCGAGCTGAGGACGGCCACCCCGGGGCGGCGCGGCTTTCGAGCCGCACCCGGCACAGGCCGCCGAGGCCACGCAGGGTGGCGAGGATGCCGCGCGCCCATCAGCCCGTACCTGAGAGCCCTCGGGGCCAAGGCCAAGGGCCCTCACCTCGCACTGGTCGGTCGACCCCCGTCAGCGTTTCGCTGCGAAGTCTTCGCTTACGGTGTGCGCGCCGGCGGCAACGTGGACGGCGACGCGGTGCGTGCCCTTTGCGGTCACCTCCAGCCGGTACTGGTCGATGCCGGGGCGCCCCAAGCTCTCCCACGCTGTGTGGGCGGCGGTGATCTCGTCCCACAGCCGTCTCGGGCCGGCTTGGGTGAGGGCGAAGCTGTCCGCTTGTCGGCCGTCGTGGTCCACGCTCGCCCAGGACGTGCTCGTGGTGTCGGTGATGTGCAGGCGGGTCGGCGCGTGTTCGCCGCTGGTGTCCCACGCGAACGTCGCACCGGGCACAGCGAGCCCGATGTGGAACTCGGCATCGAGGTCCCCGCCCGCGACCTGCCAGGGCGACAGGCGCGTGGTCCCCGTCCGGCACGGTTGAGCAGCGCCCTGGCCGGTGTGCGGAGTTGGAGGCGCCTCATCTGGGCTGCGCATGGGCATGAAGGAGGCGAAGGCGTGGAAGCGGCCGCGCCCGCTGCCGTCCGCCCCTGCTGTCAGGGCGAGGGTGCCGTAGCGGCACCAGGCGGACGTCCATGGCGTGACGATCCGCCCGCCGGGTGCCGTCTGCTGCAGCCAGGCCGGCGGAAGCCGGTCGACGGAGAAGGTGGCGATGATCCGGTCGTAGGGCGCCCCAGGCGGCCACCCGTCGGCCGCGTCCCCCACGACGACCTCGGGGTCGTAGCCGGCGGCTTTCACGTTCCGCTCGGCCTGTGCTGCCAGGAGCGGATCCAGCTCGACGGTGGTGACGGCCCGCTCGCCCAGGAGTTCGCACAGGAGCGCGGCGTTGAATCCCGTCCCGGCGCCCAGCTCCAGAACCCGTCCGGGAGGTGGTGCGCTGGAATCGTCGAGGCCCGCCAGGAGCAGGGTGCGCAGCACCATGGACGGCATGGACGCCGACGAGGTCGGTACGTCGTCGGTGAACTGGGTGACCAGGGGGGTGTCGGCGTAGGCCGCTGTCATCCAGCCGTGCGGGTCCTTGGCCCGGTCGCAGGGCCGGTAGCCGCCCTCACTGTCGCGCAGCCAGAGCCGGTCGGGCAGGAACAGGTGTCGCGGGACCTGGCGCAGCGCCTGCTCGTAGGCGCGCGGCAGCGGGCCGGTGAACTCGGTGACGTCGCGCAGCAGGCTCTCGGCGAGCGCGGCGTGAGGCGTGGTCACGAGAGCGGCGACTCTACTTCTTGTCCGGGGCCGGTGGCGGGGGCGGAGGGGGGACGGGACGGTGGGGCTGATGGCCGTCGTCGCCGATCGGCGAGCGGTGTTTGGCCCGTAACGCGTCCACACCTGCCTCCCGTGATCTCCCCTTGGAGGGTCCACCGTAGGGCAGCAGGCTGCCTGGCAAAAGGACGCCGCACAGCGTCGGCAAGGGCCGTTACGGTGCCACCCCGGGGCCGACGGCACCGCATGGGCAGGCCGGCCGCTCAGGTGACGCGGAGGGACACGAGGCATGGACACCGGCGGGTGGCTGCGCGGGATCGAAGTTGGGCCGCTGGCCTCCCTACTGCGCGACATCACGCACTCCCACACCCTGGATGACTCTGCTGCGTGAGAACGGACAGAGGATGTCCACCACTTCGGGAGGCAGCAGAGGCAGTAGAGATTCGAACGACGGGTGAGCTTCGACTGCCCAGGACGGAGCGTTCAGTCCCACCAGTCGTCGCCGGTGCGCCAGCGCCGCACCCACCCCTCGAAGCCCCAGGCGTGGTCACCAGGCGCCGGAACGGCACCGACGTCGGCAACCATCCAGACCTCGCCACGGCGAGGCCCCGTGGTCAGCAGGAGCCAGAACGACTGCCCGTCCTCGGAGCCGAGAACGACTGACCCCTTGTTGAATGCGGCATCGATCCGCGGGTCCTCGAGGTCGACGTCCTCGTCGTCCTCCCAGTGCCAGGCTGCCTGCAGAGGAAACCGCTCCCCCGGCTGCCGTGGGCCGAGGTCGGGCCAGCTGTCGGGCAACCAGCCAAGTGGCTGGAGGCCACCGTCGCCGGCGGGGCCGAGGCTCGACCCGTTGCTGATCTCGGCGATAAAGGTCCTGTACGGCTCTGGAAGGACAACCATGTTCTCTGCCTCCCACGCTGCGACGGCTTCATGGCCGAGCGCCGGTTCGCGCCATTCCGGCGGGAACGCGGAGCGCAGAAAGTCGAGAGTGGCTTCGGCTGGACGCTGATCATGTGTGGCTGTCACGGCAGCATGCTGGCAGAAGGGGCTGACAGCCGATCGTGGCCCTTCCAGGAGCTGTGTCGGCCGAAGTCATGAACATCGAACAGGGCTGAGCCAAGGTGACTCCCGAAGTGGTCGACATCTGCTGTCCGTTCTCAGGTTCTGGCTCAGCTTCTGTGAAGCGGTCACACTCAGTTCCCGGGAGTCCTGGCCGGGCATGAATCGGCTGGCGAGCGCCGTGCCGGCCCTGGCAGGGTCAGCCTGTATGGACTGCATTTTCTGCCGGCTGATCCGCGATGACACCGCTCGTTGGGTGATCCGTGGATCTGTGGCCTCCGCGTTTGCTCCGCTGAACCAACTCGCGCCAGGGCACACCCTGGTAGTCCCAACGTCCCACTACGCGGACATCTTCGATACGCCGCCGGAGGTCCTTGCCGACACCATGGCGCTGGTCAAGCTCGTTGCCGGGAAAATGCGGACCGCATTGGCGGCCGGAGGAGTGAACGTCCTCAGTGCCAGCGGCCCGGGATCGGAGCAATCGGTACCCCATTTGCACTTCCACGTGGTTCCCCGCTGGTCAGATGACGGGTTCTCGACCTGGCCGTCGCAGCAGTCCCAGCACGAGATCGCCGGTGACCCTGTCACACAGCTTGCCGACGCCATGACGGCCAGTCACGCAACATGAGCATCACCACAGAAGATGAGCCAGAACGTTCTCATGAACAAAGCCACCCTGGATGAGTCCTCCTGGGCGCGGGTTCGCGAGGAGCTGCGGCGGCGCTCTCGCGGTGTGTGCTTCCCGGCGTCCTCCCGCCCGCGGCGACAGCCTTCGTGCTCGTCCACCCACTGGATGACGGAGCCGTGAGCCGGCTGCTGCGGGCGGCGGCGCAGCCGGCCGAGAAGGGGTGGGCAGCAGGCTGCACGGGACCTGGCCGTGGCATGCCGGTGTGTCCTGTCTCTGGGACCGTGGCCTGGGATCAGGCGCTTACCTGGCACTGGGCAGACGCCGGTCTTCGGGTTGTCTCACTGCTGCTGGCCGCTGCGCGCGGGGATGGAAAATCCCACCTGCGTGGCCAGTTAGTGCTGGTACCAGACCAGGGTGTAGCGCCAGAACAGTCGACGGCGTAGCCGTGCGCCGGGCAGTACGTGTTGGGCGTCGCGAACGATGTCGGGGAAGCTCATGGTCGCAGGTCGGGTCGGGGCGGTCATTGAGGCCGGCCGCGCAGCCTTGCAGCCCTTGTTCTTGATCCAGGCCATGGCGACGTTCGACGGAATGGCGGCAGCGCCGAGCAGATGATCGCAGAGAGACTGCGCGTGGGCGACGCCCACGACGATCAGGGTTCCGCCGGGCGCCAGGTGCTGACGGAAGTGGGTGAGTGCGTCACTGAACGGCAGATGGTGGATGGTGGCGACGCACGTAATGACGTCGTAGGAGCCAGATGGCATATCGCTGAGAGCGTCGCCGACGGTGAAGGTCACGGGGGCAGCTGGAGCAGTGAGCTCCCGCGCCCGAGCGACGATTGTGGGGTCGGCGTCGATTCCATGCACTGCGCCGGCACGTGTGGCCAAGAGCCTGGCCAGATCACCGCTGCCGGATCCGACGTCCAGGGCGCTGTCAAAGCGCCTGGGGAGCTGCCTCAGGAGCCACCGGTGATAGTGGGCGTTGTGATCCCAGGGGTGATCGGCGTGGAACCGGTCAAGTGCGTGGAGGACGCGGGGTGCCAGTGTCGTCATGACGTGAGTCCATCACGTCAGGACGAGACCACCGTCGAAGAACTGTCATCCGCATCTGGGCGCACGGTGGCCGGACGGGTGCCACCCGTTCTCTGAACAACGACTCAATTACCACCAGTTGCCTCGCCAAAAGGGACCCGCGGCCACATGCCTGAGATCTGCACCCGAACGTGGCCAGGCCAAGTGAGACCTGGCCCCCTTCACTGGGAGCCTCACCTTCGGCGGCAACATCATCGAAACTGGCACCGACGCCTGCCACCTCGGCGCCACCCACGCACGCGCCGAACAGCAATCCCTGGGTTGACGCCAATGCGGGCAACCTGACCGACAGAAGCCCTTGGACGTGGTCAGCGGTAGTCGTTGAGCCAGTCGCCCGGGATCAGGTCACGAACACGGTCGAGGTCTTCTGTCGTGCGGCCACGGGCCAGAATCGCCATGCCGTCGTCGCGCAGAAGGACGTCCTGGCCCAGGTACCACCTGATCCCATGTTCCTCCTCACCGATGGGATACACCGGGAAAGGCAACCGGACTGCGTTCGTCTCCAGAAGCTCGACTGTGTCTTCATCCGGGTCAAGAAAGTCGCAGAGCTCTTCATCTCCCTGCAGTGACTCGGACAGAACGACCTCGACGAAGCAGAGGGAAACACGATCCAGCCACGCCTCCCACTGCTCGGCGCTCTTGTCTGCCAGGTCGGACCGGATGAACACCGCCGGGTCGTCATCTTGAAGGCTGTCGAGGAGGACGCCCCAGGATGCGGCTCCCTGGTTCTCGTGCCGGAAGACCAAGGCCTCCTTGGCGTCATCCACATACAGCTCGGCTGGGCTGAGCAGCACATCGTGGTTGCTGGTGAGATCCTGCCGCCGCCCGAACAGCAGATACGCCTCGCGCAACGCCGTCGGCAGTCGGAGACCCAGCCGGCCCTCGGCAGCGTCAAGATCCGCATCCGGCCAGCCGTCACTGTTCTCCAGAGCGCCGATCCAATGGTCAGCGAAGCCCTGAATGAAGCTCCATGCACCACTGCGGCCTTCGACGCCTCTGGCAAGAGACGCAGCGAGATCGAACTCTTGTGTCATGCCAGGGACGATATCCGTCCTACCCTTCAACCCTCTTCACACCCCGACACGCCGATGCGGTGTTCCTGGCATTCGACAACATTCTGGACCTGCTTGATCAACACCTGTTGCCCAAGCTCGGCATCAAGCGACACGCAGACCAGCGAGCCCGGCTCGGTCGTCGTAGACCTCACCGCCCATGACGAAGCCCCCGCGAAAGCAGTGATGGCAGGGCTGGAGCAGCTCTGGGCCACCAGGCGGCGTGTGATGCGGGCGCGGGTGTAGCCGGTGTCTGGAGACTTCCCCAGAGGATGACCGAGCATGACCGAGCTCTCCGGATCGCTGGGCTGCCAGTACGTGAGTACCTCACGCGGGCTGTTCGGAAGCTTCTGCCGGGCTGTCGTGGCCGGTCCACGTCGCCCTGCGCAGTTGCATCCGGGTGAGCCTGCGCACGACGAGGATGGCGAGCACACCGGCGGCGATGTCGAGGAGGTCGGCGGCCATCATCAGTCCCACTGCCTCCTTGACCGGATCTGCCTCCTCGGCACGGGTGTAGTAGCGGGAGGCCAGATTGCTCAGCATGATGTCGCAGATCCACACCGTCCACCACGCATTGACGAGGGTGACCGGCGTACGCGGCGCGTCGGGCACGCCGGGCCGCAACTCGCTCGCCGTCCCGATGTCCAGGGTGATGCGGCGCGGGAACCACAGAGAGACGACCGGCAGGAGCCAGCCCCACACCGCCCAGAGCCGAGCCTTGCTGTGAGCGTCGGGCGCGAAGAGCTCGGCGTTCTCCCGCATCTGCCGGAACCAGAGGATGAACACGATCGCGCACGTCAGGAGAGTGATGGTCTGGATCACTCCCGCGAGGCTGTAGAGGCGCTCGACTCCCTCCACCTCTTCGAGGCCGACCGTATGGAACCCCTCCTCGCCCAAGCCGCTCCAAAGCCGGTAGTACTGCGCCCCGTGACGAGCGCGAACACGTCGGCCAACATGGCCAGACCGAGCAGCACACAGGTCGCCGCGGCAAGCCCGGTCGGCACCGGCACCCGGAACTCGGGTCTGGGCGTGAACACGGGAAAAGTGGACATGAAAGACAACCCCCCCCAGGTGTGCGACATCCACCTGGCGGGGGACGCTCGCGGAACCTATGCGGAGAGACGGCGAGTTGTCCATGCGGTTTGCCCGCGGGAGTGGCGTTCAGAGGTCGGACAGACCCCGAGAACCCTTCTGATCACAAGGGCAGCCATGGCCTTGCACAGCCGCCAGGGCTCGGTCGGCGGTCAGTCGCCCCGTCGGCGGCCCGCCCCGGCCCGCCCGTTCTCAGCGCATCGGCCGGCGGATGTGGTCGCGCATACCCGGCCCCGGCCAGTGGCGGGCACCGTCTCATCCCCATGACGAAAGCCGCTGGCGGGTGGCATTCGCTGTCAGCTGGCCCGCTGTTGTTCACGGTCACGGCGAGCGGTTTCCAGGACAGTGCGCCAGGAGGTGACATCAGGTCTGCGGCGCAGCAGGGCCCGTCGCTCTCGTTCGGTCATGCCGCCCCAGACGCCGAATTCGATGTGGTTGTCCAGTGCCTCGGCCAGGCACTCGGTCTGCACCGCACAGCTCATGCACAGGGACTTGGCGCGCTTTTGTCCAGCCGAATCGGTGAAGAGGTCCTCCGGGTCGGTGCTCCCGCATGCTGCATTCTCAGACCACTGGGCCATCGCACTCATTGCCCCTCCGTTCCCCCCACTTTGAGGCTCCACTATGGAACACACACGAGCCTATGCCGCGGCAGGGGCGGCAAACTACTCGTAAGTGGTGGGGACCGTCGGCCGGCACCAACCCGCGCGGCGCTGCTGCCTCTCACTCTGACAGGTGCAGATCGTGGGAGCGCATTGTGTGCCGCCTCGTGGTGAGTAGCGTCCGGCAGCAACAACCAGCGACTGGGCCGTTTCTTCCGGATCACTTTGCTGACCAGATGACGATGACGAGGTGATCCGAAAGAAGCACCCTACGAGTCGTTCCGAATCCCGGTGGATTCTCCGCTGTGGGCGAGACACAATCCCCTAGGAATCGGGGCGAGGGGGCGCTTGTTTGGACGTGTTCGCGTGTGCCGGGTGCGGCACGGAGCTGACGGGACCGGTGTCCCGGGTCGCCCTCCCCGTCCACGCCCACCACGGAGGGTGGGAGGAACTCCATCCTCCGCTGATGGAGCCCGCGACGTACGCCGTCGACCCCCGGCCCACCGGACCGCCCTGGCGGCTGTGGAAGGAGGTCGGAGCGGACGCGGCGGCTCGGCAAGGCGTGTTCGCGCCGGTGTACTCCGTCTCCTTCGGCGCACGGAACAGGATCGTCATCGCCCCCGGCGACTCCCGGTCCATGACCCTGATCCCCGACAAGTGCGAAGGCTACTGCCAGGGTGTGGATGGCCGGGCCGGTCCCAACCTGGCGTGTGAGGGGTGCGGGCGGGCCGTGGCAACCCGCATGGACGACTGCGGAATGTGGCAGACGGTGTGGCTTGAGCCCGACGCGGTCGTACGCCGCCCCTCGGGACTCTCGGCCGGTCCGCCTCCCGACTGGAACGATCTGGAACGCGCTGAGCACCGCGTCCCACCCGTCGAACCCGACGGGTCGTGGAGCCGTCGCTGGGAGGCGGCGGTCGGAGTCGCACTGGCCCATCTCGTGGCGGTCACCGAGGACCGCCCGGTGAACCTCCCCGTCGGTCCCGTCGCCGAGTTGCTCGGCCACGCCGTCGGCCGGTACCTCCCCGCCGGGCCCGGTGCCCGGTCCGTGGGGCTGGCCGGCCCGGGGATCCACCTGCCCCGGCACCGCCCCGACGTCCTCCTGGTCCCCCGCCACCCCCTCACGGGGGCGCCCTGGCGTCCGCCAGGCGATGAGGGGGCTGTGGTGCCGCTGGACAGCGGGGTCTGGGCGTACCTCGCCCACCCGGGCGAGACCTCGCCGATGCCCGCGACCGGGGTCCTCCCGGAGGGCGTCCTGCGCGACGACTACCCCCTGCCGCCGCGCCCCTGGTGCCCACTGACGCCCCACCACCGCGCCTTCGAGGACACCCTGGTCCGGCTACCCGCCGTACGCGCCCCCCGGCTGCGCAGGTATCGCGACGCGTACCGCCAGGCCGTTTCCCCTGCATCAGCGGGCTGACCAGAGGAAGATGCCCGCGACGTGGAGGCCGCACCTCTCGACCGTGTTGCGCTGCTTGTACGCCTCACGGTCGAAAGCGGGAGGGCGCCCGGCTCGGCTGCCTGGCCGCAAGCAGTGGGTGCTCTGGTCCGCCCGGATCGGGATGACCGCCCGGATACGACGGCTGCGCAGGTGCTAGCGAATCGCGCGCGACGAATAGACCTTGTCCGCCAGGACCACATCCGGCCGGTTGCGGGGCCTTCCCCGTCGACGGGGCACACGTAGACGTGCCATCACCCCGGTGAAGGTGGGCGCGTCGTTGGCCTGCCCGCCGGTCAGGACGAACACCGGCCGGCGGCCGCGAGGTGCATCTTCGTGGTCAGCCCTCCGCGGGACCGACCGATGGCATGGTCGGCCGGCTCGCCTGCCGGGCCCCTCCTTGCGGGCCCCAGCAGCGTGCTGGTGAGCGCGGACGATCGTGGAGTCCACGGACACCGCCCAGTCGAGGTTCTTCTCCTCATCGGCCTGGGCCGTCAACGCGGTGAACACGCGCTCCCAGGTGCCGTCGGCCGCCCACATTCGCATCCGGTTGTAGACGCCCCGCCAGTTTCCGTACTTCTCCGGCAGGTGCATTCTCCGAACTGCTGAAGGTGGCCCGTGATCAGGCGACGGGGCGATCAGTCCCGAGGGGAAGGGTGGTCGGGATGTGGCCGGAGAACGGCTGCGAACGGCTCGGGTGTTAGTTTCCTCCCGTGTTGGAACACCAGGACGAGACCAGGGCGGCCTACGACGGGGTCGTCGAGCTGTATGCGTCGATGTTCGCTGATCGGTTGGAGACGCAGCCGTTCGCGCGCAACATGATCGGCACCTTCGCCGAGCTCGTGCGTGGGACGGGGAACCTGCGGGCCGCCGACGTCGGGTGCGGGCCCGGACATCTGACGGCCATGCTCCACGACTTGGGGCTGGACGCCTTCGGGCTCGACCTCTCCCCGGCCATGGTCGACCACGCCCGGCGGGCCCATCCAGCGCTGCGGTTCGACGAAGCGCGAATGGAGGCCCTGCCGGTCGAGGACGGCGCGCTCGGCGGAGTGCTGGCCCACTACTCGATGATCCACACCCCGCCTGGGGAATTGCCCGCGCTGCTCGCCGAGCAGATGCGTGTCCTGGCACCAGGGGGCCTGCTCCTGGTCTCGTTCTTCGGGACCGAGGGACCGGAGCCGGTCCGCTTCGATCACAAGGTGACGCCCGCCTATAGCTGGCCGATGGACCGGTTCGCCGAGTTGCTGGCCGGGTCCGGGTTCATCACGGTCGCTCGGCTGCTCCACGACCCGGCTTCCGAGCGGGGCTTCCTCGACGCCCACTTGCTGGCCCGCCGCCCCTAGAGCGTGCCCCGTGGCCTGGGACGGGGTGGTGTGGATCATCCGCGTGTTCTGGCCGATCGGGAGTGGTGCTGTTTCGATCGGAGCCATGCCGAACATGGTGCGGGATCCGCAGGAGTACCGGCAGGTCGTGGACCAGCTCTGTTCCTTCGCCAGCGAGTGCGCTGAACTCTTTGCCAGAATGGAAACCAGGCACTGAGCCTCCCGACCTGACCGCTGGACGCCGACTGCTTCGGACCCCTCCGTAGAGTCTGGGCAATGACAGGAAACCAGGGCCGCTGGCCAAAGATCGACCAGGATGGTGGCATCGAGGACGTGACACTCCTCATCCTGGAATGGCTGGGTGAGCAGGGCGTGAACGCCATGATCAGAGTGGACGCCGAGAGGGTGGCCGACAACGCGCCGGCGTGGACGTTCGCCGCCAGTGGGGGTCCCTTGGAGCATGGCATGCGTGCTAACGGGAGGACTGGGCAGCAATGCATGTCCACAGCCCTGTCCCAGCTGCGCGAGGCCGGGCTGTCGGTTCCGTTTTGATCTTCGTCTTCGCTCGCCTCTGGCTTCGATCATGACGTTGGTCTCGGCGTCCCAGTCCTTCGGCGCCGGCCAAGCTGACCCGGAGTCCTTCAACCTCGCCGAGCCAGCCCTCGTGTTCGGCTTCGGCGGTGAGGGCGACAAGGTTGTCGCGGATCTCCTCCAACCGGGCTGAGGAAGCTGCCCCGCAGGCTGTTCCCCAGCCGCGGGGGGCGAAGAAGGCGGGCAGCGCTACCCGCGGGCGCCAGCAGCAGAAGACTGCGCAGCCCAAGCCCCAGGGGCAAGGTGAGGAGCGTCAAGAAGGCGATGCCCAAGAAGAGCGGGCACTTCTTGCATGAGCCGGTGAGGGACCTTCTCACCGGCGAGCCGCGCACGGTCAGCGAGGTGGTCAAGGAACCGGAGCAGGCGCACCCGGAGCGGGCGGGCATCAGCACCCAGGTCGTGCGCAACGCGCTGGATACCCTCTTGCCAAGAGCCTGGCGGAGCGGACGAAGCAGGCAACGACGGTGTACTAGCACGGCCGTCGAGAACGACTCCGCAGGCGGGGCGGCACCCGGCACCGGCGGGGAGACGGCCGAGCCCGAGGCGGCGGAGAAGGAGATTGCGGCGACGCTCCAGCCGGGCATCCGTACTGGCAGAGGGCGTGGCTGCCTGCGGCGCCAGGTGGTGAAGCGCACCGCCGTTGCGGGCGTGGGTCCTGCCCGTCCCCACGCGCGGGGACGGGCAGGGGTAGCACGGGGTTACGCGGGGGTGATGTTCTCCGCCTGCGGGCCCTTGGGGCCCTGGGTGATGTCGAAGTTCACCTTCTGGCCCTCCTGCAGCTCACGGAAGCCCTGGGCGGCGATGTTGGAGTAGTGGGCGAAGACGTCCGGGCCTCCTCCGTCCTGCTCGATGAAGCCGAAGCCCTTTTCGGAGTTGAACCACTTCACGGTTCCGCTGGGCATGTACGTCCTCCATGGGACTCGAGGTACGGTCCCCGCACCGCGCGGGGCCCGGAGGTGATCGCCGGGTCCTCAGCGGCACTCAACAGCAAAACCGCCCGTGCATGTGCTCACGGGCGGAAGGGACTTCGGAACCACGACAGCTGATGGTGACGCTACACGGACCCGGCCCCCGCCACCATGAAATCCGTCGCAGCCCGGCCGCGTGTCGTCACAGTAGTTATGTCCATGAGAACGTTCTGGCTCATCTTCTGTGGTGATGCTCATGTCGCGTGACTGGCCGTCATGGCGTCAGCAAGCTGTGTGACAGGGTCACCGGCGATCTCGTGCTGGGACTGCTGCGACGGCCAGGTCGAGAACCCGTCATCTGACCAGCGGGGAACCACGTGGAAGTGCAAATGGGGTACCGATTGCTCCGATCCCGGGCCGCCGGCACTGAGGACGTTCACTCCTCCGGCCGCCAATGCGGTCCGCATCTTCCCGGCAACGAGGTTGATTCGTTCACCAGTTTCGGGTTCTGGCTCACTTTCCGTGACCACGTTGCTGTCAGTCACTCGCATGTCGGGGGCAGGCGAACTACGGCCCGGTTCGGAGCAAGGACCCTACGCAGGTGTCAGGAGTAGACGATGGGGCAGCCCCGCCGCACCGAGTGCTGAGCAGCGCGCAGAAACAGTGCGACGTAGAAGGCAGTATCCAGGTCATCGCTCCATGGGCCTGATCGGGCAGCGGCCAATTCCTTCGCTGCTCCGTTCATGAACCACATGGTCAGATCGAGGTTGTCGCACATCTGTGGGGTCTCGGCCGGCAGGTCGATGGCCGTCGCCAGTCTTTCCGCAATCGCCAGCACCTGAGGAGCACCGGCGACCATGGTCGACGACTCCGTATAACTGGAGTCGATGGGCAACCAGATCTCCTCGTCGAGCGAGAAGGGCACCAGCACCGTCCAGCCGCAGACAGTCTCCGCTTCCTCTCGTGACAGGTGCGTCTGGCATAGCACCCCAAACCCGTCCATCGAGGGGATCAGCTTCTCCTCGAAAGCCTGCCCCGAACCGCGAACGAAGTCCATCTCCTCGGGCACGGACTCATAGGGTGGCAGCCCCTGTTGCCGCAGCTCGTGGTTCAGCGCCGCGGCGATTTCCCCCCACCCGTCTTCTTCCTCACCAAACCATTCCTCCGCGCCAACACTGACCAGATATATGCCCATGGCCGCAACGTACAGCGCGCCACTGACACCTCGGACACCTGATTGTCCTCGCAGGGGTGCTCGACGCCGACCAGAACGGTCCCGTAGAAGCGGCCCTTGCGCGTCGCGTATTCATCGACGCCGACCACCCGCGGCACCGGTGGTTCGGGGTCGGGCAGGGCCTCAACCAGCCGAAGCACAGTGCTGCGACTGACGGGCACTCCGAAGACACCGGCCATGCGGGCGCCGGCCCGGCCAGCGAGCGCGAGGCCGACCGCGGCCAGTGTCGACCGCAGCCGCTCGGCCCACCGGCCGTACCGTTGGTTCAGCCGGCGACCTGCTCGACGGGCGTACGCCGTTCGCACAACGCGTTCCCGCAGATGAACCGGCGGACCGGCAGACACAGCCTGTGAACCCGCTCCGACCAGCCTCTGTACCCAACGCAGTCGGCCCCGGCCATCGTGCACCGGGCCTCTATCAGAACCGCCTCATCGTTCACGTCGACCGACAGCACCCTGGCGCTGTTCTTCGCCCAGGGCGCCGGGCACCGCGGTTCGGCGCGCCGCATCGTGCTTGGCCAGTACCTGGGCTTCGCTGCGATCCTCGCTGTCGCGGTAGCCGCCGCGTCCTGCCCGAGTCCGCCATCCCCTACCTCGGTCTGCCGGTCGTGCGGCGGCTTTCCGGGCTTCTTCACGTCGACGTGGACCAGCTCGCCCGGGCGGGCACGCTCGTAGCGGCGGATGACCTGCCCTGTGGGCCGGTCCAGACAGCAGAGGCGGTTGAGACCGTGCCGGGTCAGGATCCGTTGCACGGTCGAGGCAGGGCAGGCCCAGGATGGGGCCGATCCGCGCCGGCCCCGGCTTGCGTTCCTGCCGAAGCCGGCGCATACGCGGGCCTCGGTGTCGGCCGGGGTGCGGTGCGGTGTCGTGTGCGGACTGCTGGACCGGTCCCGCAGCCCCGCCTCGCCTTCGGCCGCGAACCGGCGCACCCATTTGTGGGCCGTGGTGCAGGACACGCCCATCTCGGCCGCGACATGCGCCACCGGACGACCGGAGCGGACACGATCAACCAGCAGACGCCTACCGAAGAAGGCCAGCCGGGCATTACGGTGGGACACGAAGGCCTCCGTGCGGTGAAGATTCGACACCTCCACCACACACGGGGGCCTTCGCCATGATCAAGCCCTACGACTGTCAACAACGCTCGTGCTCAATACACCTAGCCCGCTGGGGCCACATCCTGCTGGCCCCTTCTGATCGCCATCGGCCTGCCCATCCTCATCGAGGGCGGCGCCTTCGGCTTGTGACTTGGCCGGCATGCCCACCGGGACCATTTCGAATCACTCGCGACATCCAGGTGCCTCCCAAACTGGCGCACAAGTGCTGTCCATGCTCGTGACCAAAGCCAGGCTCAGGTGTCCTGTGACAGCGAGCCTTGACCGGGAGGAGTTCCGCAGCTCATGCCGTAGCCAGGTGCCTGCGGGAGTGGGAGGCTGCCTTGTTCGTTACGGCGTGTTCGTGAAGGAGCGGCGGTAGGAGCGGGGCGGCACTCCCCGGCGGCGCACGAACTGTTCGCGCAGGACGGCCGCGCTTCCGTATCCGACGCGGTGGGCGATCTCCTCGACCGGCAGGTCCGTGGTCTCCAGGAGCTCCTCGGCGCTGCTCAGACGCAGGCTCCGCAGCCAGGCGTGGGGGGTGGTGCCGGTCGCGGCGGTGAAGCGGCGGGCGAAGGAGCGTTTGCTCATCAAGGCACGCCGGGCCAGTTCCGCGACGGGAAGCGGCTCGTGGAGGTTCTCGCGGGCCCACGCGAGTACCTCGGCGAGACGCTCGTCGCGGCCGTCTTCGGGGACGGGGGCGGCCAGGTACTGTGCCTGCCCGCCGTCGCGGTGGGAGGGCAGCACCACGTCCCGGGCAACAGCGTTGGCCATCGCGGCTCCGTACTCCCGCCTCAGCAGGTGCAGGCAGAGATCGAAGCCCGCGGCGGCTCCCGCGCCCGTGATGATGCGTCCTTCGTCGATGTAGAGGGCGTCGGGTTCGACGGTGACTTCGGGGTGGCGGCGGGCGAGCAGTTCGGCGAACCGCCAGTGGGTGGTGGCCCGCCGACCGTCGAGCAGTCCGGCGGCGGCGAGCGCGAAAGCGCCGACGCAGTGGGCCGCGACCAGTGAGCCGCGCTCGTGTGCGGCCGACAGTGCATCGAGCACGGCGGGAGCGGGTGGTGTGCGGAAGCCGGCCCACGGCAGGGCGATCACCAGATCGGCTGAGGCGAGCCGGTCCAGGCCGTGCGTGATGGTGAGCGGCACGCCGAAGTCAGTGGGGACCGGCCCGGGCCGGTCGGTGCACAGGGCGAAGTCGAAGCCGGGCAGTGTCTCGCCGTGCGGGCCGAACACCTCGGTGACGATGCCGACGGCGAGCATGCCGACTCCGGGCGGGGTGTACGCGGCGACGGTCACGAAGGGAGGCACACGTGCAGTGTGGCACTAATCCTGCGATCAGCGGCATCTGTGCCACTCGTGAACGATCGGTCTGCCCGGAAGGATTGAGGCCATGACAGACGCACCGCTCGGCCGCAGCGCCGTGTACACGATCCTGACCACCGGATACGTCGGCTCCACCGGCCCCGGAGTCGCCGCCACCGTCTCCTACGTATTCGACGCCGGCCGGCATGTGATCTTCGACCCGGGCATGGTGGCGAGTCGCGACCGTATCCTCGCCCCGCTCGACGAGTTGGGGCTCGGCCCCGACGACATCACCGACGTGGTGCTCAGCCACCACCACCCGGACAACACCATGAACGTGGGCCTGTTCGGACGGGCCCGGGTGCACGACCACAAGGTGGAGTACCTCGGCGATCTGTGGAGGAACCGGGATGCGGAGGGTTACGAACTCACCCCGTCGCTACGGCTGATCCGCACCCCGGGCCACAGCGCCGAGGACATCACACTGCTCGCGGGCACGAACTCGGGCGTGGTCGCCTTCGCCGGTGACCTGTGGTGGCACGCGGACGGCCCGGCGGACGACCCGGTAGCCCCCGACCGTGAGGTGTTGCGCGCCTCCCGGCTACGGGTGCTGGCCGCCGCGGACCTGATCGTGCCCGGCCACGGCGGCCCGTTCAGGGCCGACGACACCACGCCACGCTAGCCGCTCTGTCCGACGCGCCTGTTCTTCTCCCTGCCGGGCTCGGTCTTGTTGTCGGCGACCGGGTTGGCTTCGCCGAATCTTTTGACGGTGCAGGTGACGCCGGTGCCGAGTTCGTCGCGGAGGACGTCGCGCACGCCTCGGCGCGCCGGCGGGAGAGTGTCAGGCCGTGGGCGGCCGATCCGTGGCCGTCGGTGTAGCCGGCGATGGTGGCTTTCGTGGCGTGCCGGCTGCGGATCTCACCGGCGACGGCGCGGATACGGGCGCGGACGGCGGCGGTCAGTGTGGCGCTGTCCTTGCCGAACAGGATCCTCCCGCCGAGCGTCACGGTGGTCTGGCCGGTGGTGTCTTCGCGGCGGCCAGTCGTACGGGTCGCGACCGCGCGGAAGTTTTTGAGCCGGTTGATCGTCCGCTCCACTTCATTGCGACGCCTGTAGATATCTCTGTCGAACCCGGTCGGACGGCACCCTTACTGCCGCGGCGTCGGCGGTTGGCCCGCTGGTCCCTGGGTTCCGGAATCGTGTGGTTGATCTGGCGTCGATGCAGGTAACGACGTTTGCGGCGCGACGAACAGGCTTCGTGCCCCAAGGTGATCGGGCCGAGTGGGCGGGTGTGCGCCGCCCGGCCGAGAACACGGATCTCTTCCAGCACGGAAGTCAACTGTGGGGCCTCCGCATCGACAACTGCCCGGCTGTCAGAGGGCGGTGGCACAGTGGGCGGAACTGATCGAGGAGGGGTTGAGCGACTATGGGCGACTTCTACGAGCGGATCGTCGATGTCGAGGTGTCCCACGAGGAGGCGGGGCCGCTCGCCGAGCGGATGGTCGAATGGATGGTCACCGAGGGCCTGATCACGCGCGAGATGTCCGGCGACGCGATGTACAGCCTGCAGGTCGACGAAGGCTACGTACCGGGACCGAACTGGGCACGGGCCGCAGAAGAGTGGGACGACGACCACATACCGGCGCCGGTAGCCGTGATTGTCGGGCGTGACCACCATGTCGGTGGACAGGGCATGGACACGGCGGAGTACGCGCTCTGCCCGCGCTGCGCCACCCGTACGGTGTTCATCGACTATCCCGAGTCCTTCGACCCCGACGAGCAGGTCTGGCAGCCGTTCCGGGGCGCCATCACCGACTGGAAGGAGACGGGTGAAGGCCACGCCCGCTGCACCGCCTGCCAAGCCGTTGTCCCGATCACCCAGTGGCAGTGGGACAGCGATTTTGCCCTCGGTGCGCTCGCCTTCGACTTCTGGGGATGGCCGCCGCTCACCGACGACTTCGTCGCCGAGTTCTCAGGGCAACTGGGACACCGAACCGCGCAGCACAGCGGGAAGTTCTGACCGACAACCGGTCACCAGACAATCAGGGACCCCTGTCAGCTCGAGTTGTGCCGGTACGCCGCCGGGGAGTTCGGGGTACGGGTCCTGTGTCGCGTGGGCGGCGGCCAGGATGGCGGGTTCGTCCCCGCGCCAGCCGTGCAACATGGCGTCGGTGGGGTGCGAGAAGCGTGCGTCGGCGCCGGTGGCGTCGGCGAAGTCCTTGAACTCGGCGAAGTGCGCCGCGGCAGTGGTGAGGTTGCCGCGGAGGACCTCCGAGGTGGCGTTGGCGTGCGCGGAGATCTGGAGCATGCGCAGCGCGCCGTGGGGGCGGGCTGCGGCGGCGTAGCGGCGTCCGCATTCCCCGGGCGCGTCGATGTCCCACATCTCGACGGCGGCGATCATCCCGAGCAGGGACCAGCGGACGGCCCCGCCGTGCTCCGCACCCGGCAGCCGCATCGCGGCCGGCGCCGCACGCAGGGCGGGGGCGGAGTCGGGGGGGGCCGACGGCGACCAGGCGGGGACTCCGAGGGGCACATTTGGGTACCGGTCATCGCCTTCCTGGACCAGCGGGGCCGGTGCGTGGAGTTCTTACCCCGGATCGGATGCGAGGGAGCGGGATGGGCCTGGCCACCGGGCGTGAGGTGCCGGTGGTGTACATGGAGCGGCACAGCCACACGGGACGGGTGGACATGTGGCGGCACACAACGGGGCCAGCGGGGTTCCTGCTGCTCGGCGGGGTAACCTTCCTCGGCGCCGCCGTGTTGATCTCCCTGACGAACTGACCGCTTCCCAAGGAGGCGGCAAGCCCCTATATGGAGTCTGTCGACCATGCGTCCCGGTAGTTCCCCCTGGGTCCCTTCGGCACTTGTGGCGTCGGCCGTCGTCGTCTCCTTTCTGGCCACCGCCTGTTCGAGCGGCGGCCATCCCGAGGCGAAGCCTCCCGCGTCCCCGTCCAAGGTCACCCTTCCCCCCGTGCATGCGGGCTTCGACTATCAGCTCGGTGGTCCCTCCACCCTGCCGACGGGGGTGACCGTCGTCGCCCGTGACCACACGGCACCGCCCGCACAGGGGATCTACAACATCTGCTACGTCAACGCCTTCCAGGCTCAGCCGGGCGCGGAGAAGGAATGGGACGCCGGTCTGCTGCTCCGCGACAAGGGGGGCGAGGTCGTCATGGACGAGGACTGGGGGGAGGCGATTCTGGACATTGGCACCGACGCCAAGCGCAAGCAGATCGCACGGAAGGTGAACACCTGGATCGACGCATGCGCGGCCAACGGCTACCAGGCCGTCGAGCCGGACAACTATGACAGCTACACACGCGTGCCCGACGGACTGCTGACCGCGGACGACGCGAAGGCGTTCCTCTCACTGCTCTCTACCCACGCACACGCGCAGGGTTTGGCCATCGGCCAGAAGAACACCGCGGCCCTCGCTCCGGCCCGCGCAGAGGTCGGCCTCGACTTCGCCGTGGTGGAGGAGTGCGGCCAGTACGACGAATGCGGCGACTTCACCGACGCGTTCGGCGACAACGTCCTCGTGATCGAGTACAGCGAGCAGGGCCTGAAACGGGCGTGCCAAGGCTGGG
This sequence comes from Streptomyces sp. NPDC057445, assembly GCF_042802855.1. NCBI lineage: Bacteria > Bacillati > Actinomycetota > Actinomycetes > Kitasatosporales > Streptomycetaceae > Streptomyces > Streptomyces sp. NPDC057445. The sequence continues at coordinate 57,816 of NZ_JBHVDH010000021.1, forward strand.
GCGACGAGATCAGCATCATCCGGCGGGACCTGAACCTCGTGCCCGCGGGCAGCGAGGGCTATCTCCGCGGGACCTGCAGTGACTCCTGATGCGAGACGGCGGCGGTCGGGGTCGAGGAGGCTTGTCAGTGCCGCCGGCAGGGATTCGCCCGTCCCACACGCAGTGGCGAGAGACGCCCAATCCGTACCGTCCAGGAGCATTTGATAGTGCGGTAGCTCGTCGGGGTCAGGCGTCTCGCTCTGCCTGCGGTTCTTGGTCACAGGCGGAGGCCATAGCGTCGCTGAGCCGTCAAGACCTCAGCCGACGTACCCGCGGCCGGCCAAGGCATCGACGCAGGCAAGAGAATCGCAGGCCGCAAACGCCACCTCGGCGTCGATGCCCTCGGTCTCCTGCTGGCCGTCCGGGTGACCGCCGCCAGCGCATCCGACAACACCGGCGGCATCCATCTGCTCTCGAACATCGCCAAGGCCTACCCCCGGGTCACCAGGGCGTGGGCTGACACCGGCTACCGCACCAAGGTCATCGACCACGGTGCCCGCCTCGGCATCGACGTCGAAGTTGTCCAACGCGGCCCCGGCGTCAAAGGATTCAAGGCCCCCGCCGCTGGGCTGCCGAGCGGACCGTCGGCCGGCTCCTGCACCACCGACGCCTCGCCCGCGACGACGAAACATACCCACACCGACCCGAAGCCATAATCCACGTCGCGATGATCAACCTTTATGAGCCGCCGACCGACTCGCGAATCCACCCCGGATCGGCGCGACACCTGATCGACCTCGGCACCACGCGTCTCTATCTAGAATGTGGCGGCCACCGGCGATCAGACCGTCCACCTCTGCTCGCACCTCGACCGCCAACCTGCTCCACAGCGCATCATCCATACTCACATTGAACCTGCCGAGCAGCCGTAGCCGCATGGCGGTACCCCCGATACCAGACACCCGCACCGGGACAGAACGCTCTTCTAGAACTCGGCGACATGCACGGCCCATGATGATGCCGTTGACACGCACTCGTCGGATCCGCTGCCCGTCTGTCGGATAGACGATCACAAGCGGATCAGCCATGCCCCGAGCGTCTCTCCAAACCGCCCCGGCCGCATCCGCATGCGCCAATGGGTGCACAGGTTCGTTCTCTGGTGAAAGTCGGCCGTGCTGCTGTCGGCCGCGCTCGTTCAGGCGCTGCCTCCAGGCGCGCGGACTGCGTGGACTGGATCCGGCTTCGCCCGTCCGGCGGCAAAACGCCTTGCGGCCGGCCGCGTTGGGGAAAACAGGGCCGTTAGATCGACGCACCCTCCGGCGGCGTGTTCCGCGCGCGGCAGAGCCCTTCGACGCAGGGCTCAGGCAACGCGGTGAGATGCGCCCAGGGACGCAGCCGTCCACCGCTCACGGCGGCGACCCCGGTCTCGTCGTAGCGGGAGGTCGCGAGGGACCAGGCAAGGTTGCCCGCCATCAGATTGCCCATGCCCTGCACGAAGTGGTCGACGTGCCCTCGCACCTCGGGAAGTACGCCGTGCTGGCTCATCCTCTTGGACAGGGCAGCGGCAAGCCGGCCGAAGTGGGCGGTCCGTGCGTTGGCGAGCGCGGCGATGCGATCGAGGGACTCCTCCAGCGTGCAGCCCTCCTGTTCGCGGAGGATGACGACACTGTTGTTCACATCCCCCGCTGCCATCTCCTTCACGAGCGAGACGATGTCGTTCACGAAGATCACCACATCGCATGTGATGCGACGCATCTCCCGCAGCGGCGAGGAGTCGAGCAGCTCGTCCGGCAGGCTGTAGCCACCACAGCGCTCGGTGAAGTCGAGGCAGGGCTGTACTCCTATGGAGTGCCGACGGACTTCGAGGAACTGCTCCAGGGACGGCAGGCGGTCCGCGGTCCGGTTGTGCGCTTCGCCCTGATGGGCAGCCATGTAGGTCCGCCAGTGGGCCCGGAACCGGTTCTGCCAGCTGTCCGGAGTGGCGGCGGTGGCCCGGCGCCAGATGTCCCGGAACGCCCGGACGAGCGGCGGGTCGTGGAAGTCGGGCGGCCCGGGGGGCGGTTCGTCCGCCGTCATGGTCTGCACGAGGGTGTCCACGACGCTCTCGATCGCCTCGGGCCGCGTCCCCAGCAGACCGTCGAACTGGTCGTCGAAGATGAAGAACCAGGCGTTGAAGTCGGCTGCGAGCTCGAGGTCGGTCCCCGTCGCGTCGGGGTAGAAATACGCCATCAGCCGCTCGAGCCGCAGCGCGTCGTACTCCGCCGCCTCGGCTTCTCCCCGCAGCAGGCCCGTCTCCTGCAGCCACTGCAGCGTGTGCCGCCGCGCGCGCTCGGCGTGTGGGCTGAAACGGGTGGGGAACGGAAGTCGGATGGCTGCGGTGCGCCGCGTCGGGTCCGACGGCACCTGATGGAAGCGGGAAGCCCTTGCGCTCGACATACGCACCCCTTTTGGGCATCGTGGTCCGCGTCCCGCCGGCTCGGAGATTCGGGCGTGACGCGTTATCGCCGCGCTACGACACTAGGTGGCACTCCGGTCGAACGGCAGCGCCCGACGGGTGCCATGGGGTGAGAGACCGGCGCACGCAACCGCGTGCGCGCCCCCAGGGACGCAGTGACAACGGTCGCCGGTGTTATCAGATTTCATCGTTTCCGGCAGGCGGGACGCCCCACCGTCTTCACGGGCGTACTCTTCGCGTACTTGAGGACGACACACGGTCGAAGGAACGGATGTGGCCTACACAGGAGACCGGCCGGGACAGCGTCGGCTGTTACTGGAACGCGATGTGGAACTGGCGGCACTGGATGCCCTGTTGACCGAACTGAGCGGGGCCGCCACCGGCTCGGCCACACCCGGCACCGGCGGCCTGCTGGCCGTCGCCGGGCCGGCCGGACTCGGCAAGACCTCCCTCCTCACCGAGGTGCGCAGGAGGGCCGTGACCCGTGGCTGCACGGTGCTCTTCGCCCGTGGAGGGGAGCAGGAGCAGGGCGTGGCGTTCCATGTCGTGCGCCAGCTGGTCCAGCCCACTCTGGCGGCGGGCACGGAGAAGGAACACCGCGAGATACTTGGCAGTTGGTACGACATCGTCGCCCCTGCGGTGGGCCTGGTGGCGCAGAACAGCGACGCCTCGCCCGATCCCCAGGGCGTGCGGGACGGCCTGGACTGGATCGTCACCCGCTTCGCCGTGCAGCGCGCGCCGCTGGTGGTGGTCCTGGACGACGCCCACTGGGCCGACGCCGAGTCGCTGGCATGGCTCACCGGGTTCGCGCCGCGGGTCACCGAACTTCCGATGCTGCTCGTCGTGGCCTACCGCCCGGACGAACTCCCTGTCGACGCAGCCGGTTTCGGCCGACTGGCCGAGCGCCATGGATCGCGCCCCTTCGACCTCGTACCGCTCACCCCAGGCGCGGTCAGCCGCATCGTCCGCGACACCGTGGGCGAGGAAGCGGACGAGGCCTTCTGTCGCGAGGCCTGGGCCGTCACCGGAGGAAACCCGTTCGAGGCGGTCGAACTCGCCGCCAAGGTCGCCGATCGAGGGCTGAAGCCGCAGGTCGTCCATGTGCCCGAACTGCGAGAGCTGGCCTCCGCGGTGAAGGGCAGCGGGCTCGTCGAGCGGCTGGAACGGCTCGGCACCTCCACCGTCCGGTTCGCCTGGAGCGCCGCAGTGCTCGGTGCCGAGGCGTCCCGGCGCCTGGCCGCGAGTGTCGGCGGGCTGGGCGAGGCCGAGTCCGTCGACGCCGTCGCAGGTCTGCGAGAGGCCCGTATCCTCGCCGACGCGGCTCCCGGCGCCTCTGACAACGAGGCGTTGGAGTTCTTCCATCCGCTGGTCGCCACCGCCGTCTACCGGGCGATTCCCGCGGCGTTCCGGGTCGCCATGCACGGCCAGGCCGCCGCGGTCGTCGCCGGTGCGGGCCTGGGCGCCACCACGACGGCCCGCCATCTTCTGGAGATGCACCCCGAGAGCGACCCCTGGGCCGTGCAGCAACTCCGGCATGCCGCCCGTGAATACATCAGGGCCGGTGCTCCCGAGGCCGCCCGGCGTTGCCTCGCCCGGGCGCTCCGCGAGCCGCCCGCCCTGGACGAGCGGGCCGACGTCCTGTTCGAACTCGGCTGCGCCGCGCTGCTGACCGAACCCGCGACCACGGTGAACCATCTGCGGGCGGCCTTGGAGGAGCCCGTCCTCGATCCCGCCATGCGCGAGGCGATCACCTACCGGCTGGCACAGGCCCTCGGGCACTCGGACCGGATGGCGGAGGCGGCAGAATCGGTCGCCGAAGCCGCCCGAGGGGCCACCGATGCCAGGACGCGGCTGCGCATGCAGGCGGAACAGTTCATGTGGAACGCCTTCCGGGCCGATGAGCAGGACTCTCCCGCCCGGTCCCGCAGACTGGCCCGGCTGGCCGAGCACCTCACCGGCCGGAGCATGGCCGAGCGGTACATCCTGGGGCTGCGCGCCTGGGACGCCATGGTGCGCGGCGAGCCCGCGACCACCGCGCTCCACTACGCCGAGGAAGCCCTCGGCGAGGGCCTCAGCTGGACCGACGAGCAGTGGGGCTTCGAGGTCCCGGTGCTGGTCGCTCTCACCTTCATGTACTGCGACCAGCCGGGGAGAGCGGAGGAGCTCTTCAACAGGGGCATCGCGGAATGCGAGAAGAAGGGCTGGCGCGGCGCCCATCTGTCGTTCGGGTTCACCCTTCTGGGATACATCCGCTATCGCCGCGGACGTCTTGACGAAGCCGAGTCCCTCGTCCGTGGCGGACTCCGGATCGCGGACAGGGTCGGCCACCAGGTGCCCGCACAGTACTTCGCCATCGGCATCCTCATCGAGATCCTGCTCGCCCGCGGACGCATCCAGGACGCGCACGAACTCGCCACCACGTACAGCTACGGCACCATCGTGCCCAGCGCCGTGGTGTACCCGGACTCACAGACCGTTTACAGCGAGCTGCTGCTCGCACTCGGCATGCGCCGGGAGGCCGAACGGCAGCTCATCCAGGTCGGCGAACGGCTCGAACCGCGCGGCATGCGCAACCCCGCCTGGTGCCCCTGGCAGCTCCATCTGTCCCAGGCCGTGGAGGCGTCCGATCCGGAGCGAGCCCTCGAGCTCGCCTCCGAAGGCGTGAGAAGGGCCCACCAGTTCGGCACTCAGTCGGCCATCGGGCAGGCGCTGCTCGCAAAGGCAGCGGTGGCGCACGGTACGGAGCAGGTCGCCCTGCTGGCCGAGGCCGTTGAACACCTCGAGCGCTCCCCCGCCGGCTACGACCTGGCGTGTGCGCTGGTGGACCACGGTGTGGCGCTGCGCCGCGCCGGGCTGCCGCAGCAAGCCGTCGAGCAGCTTCACCGCGGCCTGGAAGACGCCGTGCAGTGCGGGGCGGACGCCCTCGCGTCGCGGGCCCGCGACGAGCTGGACGCGGTCGGCATGTGGCCGCTCCAGCTCCGCACCGCTGCCACGGAGCCGCTCACCGCACAGGAGCGGACCGTGGCCGAATGGGCCGCCGGCGGCTGGACGAACGCCCGCATCGCCGAGGAGCTTGGCACCCAGGACGCGGTGGTGACCCGGTTGCTGTCGGACATATACCGCAAGGTCGGCTCCGATCACGCGGGACTGACACGGCTGATCGGAAGGCAGACAGGAGGGCCGCCGGCCTCCAGCGACTGATCTGCCCACGCGAGGTCGCACGGCAGGTCGGCGAGGCGCAGCGGCCCGGACCTCAACGGTGGCGCGCCTACTCGAACGGTAGGCGCCGGTTCCCCGGTGACCGGACGCAGTACGACGACTGAGGCCCACGGCCACAAGGCGACGTCGCGTCGCCGCCCACTGCAGTCCGAGGCCGGCTCGGCGCGGCGTACGGGCGAGCGCGCCCGGCAACTGCGCGAGGAGATGCCCCTGCCCGCGGGTCATGAACTGGCGGGCAGGGGCGCATTCATGCGCGCAGACTCAGTCCTGGTCGACCTGCTCGCGCAGGATCTCGCCGTTGGCGGCGTCGATGTCGAAGTTCGTCTTGCTCCAGTCCTCCTGGCTGACGACGTCGACCGACCAGATGAGTGTGTCGTCGTCGCGTTCCAGGTGGACGTCGGTGACGGTCCCTTGCTTCTTCCCGGTCGCGGTCTTCACGGCCTGCTCCGGAGTCACCTGGGTCTTGCTCAGGAGATCGGCGATCTCACGCTTGTCGTCGGCGTCCTGGTCGTTCTCCGGCTGGGAAAGGAGCACCGTGCCGGACTCGGCGTCCACGAGGACCCTGTGGACGGTGCCGTCCTGGGTAGCGACTTCGGCGGCCCACGCGGGGCTGCCCGGGCTCGGTGCGGGACTGGCGGTGCTGCCGCTGTCGTAGCGCGTCAGGTCGATCTCGAGCAGCTTGCTCCCGGTGACCTCGCCGACCGCGGTTCCGGCTGCCTGGTCCCAGGTGACCTTGGCCGCCGGGATCAGCGCCTTGCGCTCGGCCTGGTCGTCGGTGAGACGGGTCTCGGTGCCCGTAGGGCTCGGAGAGCGTGTGGGGCTCGCGGCTGCCGCCGAGACCTCGGTCCCCTCGTCGCTGCCGCAGGAGGTGACCAACAGGGCGGAGCAGGCGAAGAGACATGCGGGCAGAGCGAGACGCAGACGCAGAGCATGAGTCGATTCGTTCATGTCGCCACGCGTAACCCCTCGTCCGGCGAGACAGACCAACCGCACTGAAGATCACCCGATCGCATCCGTCGATCCGGGCATATCTGGGCTCGACCGCAGCCCGCGCTTTCGCCGCCCTGCTGCGGGGCGGGGCCGCCGCAGCCGGCGAGAGCGAGTCGGACTGCCTGCGCGACCGGCGGGCAGAAGCAGCCGGCTTCGCCTCCCGGCCCGGCAGCACCTTCAGCGGCAACGAGGTCATCGACCGGGTGGTGGCCTCCATCATCTACAGGGCCATCTTCCTGCCCTGGACGCTACCCAAGGTGGATGCGCGCACATACGTCGATGACCTCTGCAACCGATCCCACTGATCCCCACCTCGCGGAACAGGTCTCAGCGCTCCTCGGGGAAGTCGTCGCCGTACATCGGCAGACCGCTCAGGGACTGCTCCCGGGAGGCTCCCTCCTCGATCACATCCCAGGTGCTCCGCCAGGATGCCGTCCTCGAGACGGAGGAAGTCGGCGGCGATCCACGGGACGGGCTGCCTTCCGGCTGGTTACCGCCTCGCGTTCGCATCCCGCGAGGTGGGTGATGCTGCCCGGCCGAGGTCCTGGAGGCGGGTGACGAACGCACTGATGTGAAAGGCGACCTGATCGGGGACCTCCAGTGGCGACAGGTGGCCGGTACCGCCGAGCTCGGTGAGGGTGGCAGTGGTGATCAGAGGAAGCAGGTGTTCGCGCAGGATCTGCGGCGGGTCCACCTGGTCGTCGCTGCCGGCCAGCACCAGTACGGGGACGTTGATCGCACCGACCCTGTCCGTGAAGTCCTCGACCAGCGCATGTCGTGGCCACGCCATGCGGGCCGCCTCGCCTGCCCGGGAGCTGTCCTCGTGCACCTGCCGGCGCACCTCGGCGGACAGCTCGCCATTGGTCAGTACGTGATCGATGCTGTGGTCGATGGTCTCGTCATTGTCGTAAGCGTGCGCCAGCGCCTCCTGGAACTCGTGTGTCACACCGATCGGAGCCGGCGGGGCGGGTGCAACGAGCACCACGCCCTTCAGTCCGGCAGGGCGGCGAGAGGCGAGCACCTGGGCCACCTTTCCGCCCATCGAGTGGCCCACCACGACGTATTCGCCGTAGTCGAGTGCGTCGATGACGCGCTCGGCATCGTCGGCGAGCTGCTCGATGCCGTAGGGGCCAGGAACCTGGGGGGACTCACCCCAGCCGCGGTGGTCGTACGAGACGAATGCCTGTGCGGGGCTGAGGCGTTCGATGATCGGCCGCCAAGTGCGGTGGGAACCGCCCCAGTAGTGGAGGAAGACCAGGGCCGGCCCGTCGCCCTCGCGGACGTGGCCGTAGACCCGCCCGTCCTTCACGTCGAAGTACCGGCCGATCGGGGTGTACGTGGTCACGACAGTCGGGTGTCCTTGCCTGGGCCGGTGCGGAGCCGCTCTGCCGCGGCCGGTACCGGCGTGAGCCCCGGCGGTGGGCCATGCTGCTCGTGACTCGATCGTCGTCCAGCCTTTCTCGATCAACCACAAGCTCGTATGCCACGCTTCGCAATTTTCGGGACACGTCCATGCGGACGATCACTCGCTGACCAACACCGCCGCGTCGCCGCCCCTCGGTTCACCACGGCCGATGGCTGCGATCACAATGACGGCTTCCCCGCTGTTGCCCGCTGTTGCGCCGATACGGCTGCTCGGGTGGCCGGGGCGTTGGACCGCTCATGCACACCGTCACCTTGCGTCCGGGTTCCGCACAGCCGACGTCCTCACCTGCCACGGGCCGCCAGACATCCCTGCGGTACGGTACCGGGCTCAGCCTGTCCAGATAGTTACGGTCGTAGCATTGGAGCCATGGCTCCCCATCGCGTCGCGGTCCTGGTTCTGCCTCTCGTACTTCCCATCGATCTCGGCATCCCTACGCAGATCTTCAACGCGCGGCCCAACACGCCGTACGAACTCACGGTGTGCAGCGGAGCCCGTGGCAGCGTCACGACCAGCACCGGGTTCACGGTCGGAGGCACAGCGGGGCTGCCGGCCCTGGCCCAGGCGGACACGATCATCGTGCCTGGCTACTGGGACTACCAGCGGCCACCGGCGCCCGAGGTCACGGCGGCTTTGCAACTTGCCTTCAGCCGAGGCGCCCGCATCGCCTCCATCTGCACCGGCGTCTTCGCACTCGCCGCGGCCGGGCTGCTCAACGGCCGTACGGTGACCACGCATTGGGCCAGCGCCGACGATGTCGAGAAGCTCTACCCCCAGATTCGGGTGGACCGCAGCGTCCTCTACATCGACGACGATCCCCTGCTGACCTCGGCGGGCGTGACCGCGGGCATCGACCTGTGTCTCTACATCGTCCGCAAGGACCTCGGTGCTGCCGTTGCCAACGACATCGCCCGCGAACTGGTCGCCGCACCGCACCGCGAAGGCGGTCAAGCCCAGTACATCGCCCAGTCCTTGCCCGAGCCCACCACTCGCACCCTCGCCGACACCCGCGACTGGGCCTTGAGCCACCTCGACGAAGCCCTCACGCTGGAGGTTCTTGCCCGGCACGCTCGCGTCTCCGCCCGCACCCTGGTCCGCATGTGGCGCCAGGAAACCGGTATCACCCCGCACCAGTGGCTGCTCACCGCCCGTATCAACCACGCCCGCGAACTCCTGGAAGTCACCGACCTCGGCATCGAACGGATCGCCGCCCAAAGCGGGCTCGGCACCAGCACCAACCTCCGTGCTCGATTCCGCGACGCCCTCGGCACCACGCCCTCCGCCTACCGGCGGACCTTTCAGCCGACAACCACGGCAGGGCCCCAGACCCACGGGACGTGAAAGCCAAGAACCTGGACACCGAGGTGAGCTCGCCCGATCGTGGCGGCTCAGATGTCCCGAAAATTACGAGTCATGGCACTGAACATCGTCGTTGATCGACGTTACTCCGACGAGGATCGATGGCAACGGCACCTCCTCACAGATTCGGACCGCTGCCGTGCCGATGCTCGACGTGCATGCCCCGAAAGGGACCCTCAGCGACAAGCACGCCCTGGCCAAGGAGCTCGCTGAACAATCATGAGATGGGAGAACGTGCCGGCGATTCCCATCTTCACCGATAACACCGCCGCCTTCGCCCACATGAATTCCAGGGTTCTTGCACCCATTTCTGCAAGCGACAGATGGAAGGTGACTATCCCGTGAGCACCGTCGAAGACAGGAACAAGGCCATCGTCCGTGAAGCATTCGACGCTCTGTTCAACAAGCGGGACTACGCTGCTGCCGAGCGGTTCTGGTCCCCCGGCTACATCCAGCACAGCGCCCATATCGCGCCCGGCCGGGAGGGGCTCTTCGACCTGGTCAAGAGCCTCCCGGCGGAGCTGAAGCACGAATGCGAGCTGATCATGGCGGATGGGGACATGGTCATGCTGCGTGGGCGCTTCTCGGGGCACGGGCAACCCGCCCCGTGGATCGCCGCCGACTTCCTCCGCCTCGAGGACGGCATCCTGGCGGAGCACTGGGATGTGATCGAGGAAGAAGCCTCCCGGGAGCAGTCCCTGAGCGGTCTGCCCATGTACGGCGACGACTTCCCCGAGGAGCGCTGACGATGAGTACCTATCGAGTCGCGCAGGTGAACGAACCCAACGGCACGTTCGAACTCGCCGAGCGAGAGGTGCCGCAGCCGGGTTCCGGCCAGGTCAGGATCGCCGTGGAGGCGTGCGGCGTCTGCCATTCCGACGCAGCATTCGTGAGCGCGGGACTACCAGGCGTGTCGTTCCCCGAGGTACCCGGACATGAGATCGCCGGGCACATCGAGGAACTGGGCGAAGGCGCTCAGGACCGTGGATGGCAGGTCGGCGACCGGGTCGCGGTCGGCTGGTTCGGCGGCAGCTGCGGCCGGTGCAAACCCTGCCGGGAGGGCGACTTCATCGTCTGCCGGAACCTGAAGGTCCCTGGGTGGGCGTACGACGGAGGATTCGCCGAGAAGGTGATCGCGCCCGTCGACGCGCCGGCCCGGATCCCCGACGCGATGTCGGCGAGCGACGCGGGTCCGATGGCCTGCGCGGGCGTGACCGTCTTCAACGGGCTGCGGCGCAGCTCCGCCCGGCCCGGCGATCTGATCGCGGTGCTTGGTCTCGGCGGCCTGGGGCACCTCGGAGTGCAGTACGCCGTCGCGATGGGCTTCGAGACAGTGGCTGTCGCCCGCGGAGCCGAGAAGGCCGACTTCGCCAAACAGCTGGGAGCCCATCACTACGTCGACAGCACGTCCGGCACTCCGGTCGCCGAGGCCCTGCAGTCCCTCGGCGGCGCCAAGGTCGTCCTGGCCACCGCCGGGGACTCCGAGGCCATCACGGCCGTCGTGGACGGCCTGGCCCCCCGCGGGGAGCTCGTGGTTATCGGGGTGGACACCGCGCCGCTGGGCGTCAGCCCGGCCCAGCTGCTCATGAGCGCCTACATCGTCCGGGGCCACCCGGCCGGGACCTCGCAGGACGTGGAGGACACCATGGCGTTCAGCGCCCTGCACGGCATCCGACCGATGACCGAGACCGTGCCGCTGGACCGTGTGGACGAGGCCTACCAGAAGATGCTCGCCGGCAAGGCGCGCTTCCGGATGGTGCTCACGGTCGGCTGACACCCGCACGGATCGAGCCGCTGCTGCCGGACCGGACACCTCGGCGAGGTGGGCGGTGGCGGGATCACCGACAGGTGATCGACGCGATCGCGTGGAAGTACCGGACCGATTCGCCCTGGATGGACCTGCCCGCCGAGTTCGGGTCGTGGAAATGAGTCCACAACCGGCTGCGGCATACAAGCGACGCAACAACCTTCGACTCGTCCAATCCGAATGCCATCGTCAGCGCAATGCGGACGACAGCGGCCGAGGAAAGGCAGAACCTGTGAAGACTCCGGGCTTGCTTGAGCCGTGATGCCTGGAAACAGGCACGTCCGGTTTTGAGGGGGCCGGGTCACGGCAACGTGACCCGGCTACCCGACCAGTGGCGCGGCCTGGCCACCCGCTACGACAAGACCGCCACCATCCACCTCGCCGGTCTCCACATCGCAGCCATCTTCATCTGGTCAGCGAGGTGATCCGAAAAGGCGGCCTAGAGCTTTGCGATGTCCTTGTGGATCACTTCGATCCCGCCGTCGTGGTAGGCGGCCAGGCGCACCTTGAGCTGATAGCCCTTGGGTGCCTTGATGATCCGGTTGAGCGTCTCCCCCATGCTGCCGCCGTCACACGGAGGCTCGGAGTTGAGGGCGGCCCAACCGTCCCCCACGTCCTTCGGGTCGTTCCACTCCACCCAGACGCAGTCGCGCTCGCCGGAGAAGGCCTGCAGCGAGATGATCTTGACCGAGTTCACCGCGCCGTCGACGTGCTCATAGATCACAGTCGCGGAACTGTGGTGGAGGCCGGCACCGGCATCCAGGTTGACCGTGCTGACCAAGGTGTCGGCAGCGGCCGGAGCCGCTCCCCCCGCTACCGTCGCGGCCACGACCGCGACGGTGACAGACAGGGCAGGTAAGCGCATAATTCGTCTCCACGAAGCTAGTTGAGGAAGACTCACCTTGTGAGATGAACCTCCGTGGGAAACGCGAAGCCTCCGGCTCCGCCGTCACACGACGAGAGCCTCGGAATTGTCCCGCCTCCCAGAACGCCCTCACCCTTTCGCAGAGTAACGGCCGAGCGCATCGGTGAAACCACTTAGTTCGACTACGTAAGCGCGCGTTGACCTCGGCGTTTCATGACGGTCCGTCGGGTGTTCGGCGGGCTGCTTCGGCTGTTCAGGCCGAGTGCGGGCAGGTTGGGGAGAGCCGGCTGGCACGCGGTGGGCGGCGGGTTCCACGGCTCCGCTGAGTGGTGCGGGTGGCGCGGGTCAGGCAAGATCCGGAAGAGAAGGCCTAGTACTGCGACCGGATGGGTTCGCCGGGTCGGTGGACAAGGAGCGGCCCCGGCGGGCAGGGGGAGGCGGGCGATGAGTGACAACTACCTGACGGTGATTCCGACTGATCCGTACTGGCGGCCCAGTAAGGATGCGGCGGATCGTGCTGCGGCCGTGCTGTCCGGGATGCTTCCCGACGACGACGCCCGCCATGGCCTGGAAGCCAAGTGGCACGACAGCGTCGAGGTGGTCATCTGCGGCGCCAACCTGCAAAAGATCTCCTGCCTGCGCTGTGGTGCGGAGTTCACACCCGGCTGGTGGGCGGAGGCTGTCTCGGAGCGTTACAACGAAGGCTTTTCGACACTCATGGTGACGGTTCCCTGTTGTGACGCCGAGACGTCGCTCAACGAGCTGGTGTACGACTGGCCGATGGGGTTCGCGCGGTTCAGGATCGAGGTCCTGTATCCGAACCGGGCATGGCTGACCGACGAGGAACTGGCCTCCCTCACGAACGCACTCGGACATCCCGTACGACAGATCCTCATCCACCTCTAGTGCTGTGACCGCGTAGGTTCGCCAGGTTGAGTCAGGCCGCGGCTTTGAGGGGGCGTCCGCCCCAGCGGATGCCTTTCTCGCTTCTGCTCGGGCGCGTTCCCTGCGTTCGGCGGCCAGGATGCCGCGGTGGCGGGCGTTCGCGTTCCGCCACCGGAGGCAGGCGTGCAAGGCCCGGGTCTGCACGGTGCGGTTGGGGTGGTGGGAGTTGGCGACGGTGAACTGCCGCAGTGGTCCGAAGTGGGCTTCGATCGGTTGGCCCAGGAGGCACAGGTCGGCGTGAAGCACAGTTCGACCCTGTGTGTCTTTGCCCAGTGGCGGCTGTCGGCGCCTTTGTGGGCTGACAGGAGTCGGGCGGCGCAGATCGACTTCAGTGGGCTCAGCGTGGTCCCGCCGCCCTTCCTGCAGCGGTTGACGCCCCACAGGGCGACCCGTGCTCAACCACCGTCCTCACAACAGTCGTCCTCGTCCACCAAGTCACAAGCTCGTGAGGAGGTCGTCGAGCGGGCTCGGTACCTGTTCGGGGTCGAGAGCCTCGACGAGGAGGCGGCCGTAGCGGATCTTGCGGCCTTTCTTCGTGCCGAGGAAGCGCCGCAACTGCTGCTGCCGAGGGCGACCCTGGTGTGCGGGCTGCCGCAGGAAGGTCTGCAAGGCACGGAAGTCGCCCTCGGCCCGGACGACCTCCTCGACCCCTGCCGTGCCCAGCGCGCGGATGAGCTCGTCCTCCAGGTCCGTCACGCACACGAAGATGTCCCGGTGCGGCGCCCGTGCCCGCTTCAGGCCGCGATCATAGAAGCGCTGCTCGCCCTCGTCGCACAGTCCTGCCAGGCGCAGGCCAAGGCCGGGCTGCCCGAGGAGGCCGGCGTAGCGACCAACGTTCATCGCCCCGCCCATCGGCACGACGCACACCCCCTCGGCGGCCAGGTCCCGGCCCCGCCGGGCGGCCAGTGCCTCAACGGCCGCGAGGTCACTCAGCCCTTCCAGCAGCACCGCCGTCCGCACCCCCAGTCGCAAGGCCAGATCACTCGCCGGGCCGCCGGGACCGCCGGCCGCCCAGCCACTGACCTCGTCCCGGAACGCCCGCATCTCCGCCATGGAGCGAGTCTGCACCGCCACCGACGGCAACGCACGGAAATATTCGACGGCCCCGCTCGACATGACCGGCGCCCTCATCACCTGGAACCGTCACCTTGAAAATCCGCGCACCGCCTGCGGCACCGAGCTTTGCGAACCACCGCACACGGTGCCCTGCTCGTCCAAGTCCCGCGCGGTTTCACGTCGCTGATTAGGGGGTCGCCGTCGGAGTCGTGGCCTTCGTGTCCTCGGACCGGGTCGACCCGCTGATGCTGCACTAGCCCTACTACCTGGAGTCGACGGCCCGGCGGCCGCCCGGCCTCACGCGCTGGACGAGAGAAGCCTGTTGTTCTTCGTACGCGCGACGGTGCGTACCTGCGAGTCCCTGGCCGTGCTGCGCGCCCGGGGCCGGGTCATCGTGATGCAGACCGGCTCCGGCGCCGGGCCCGTGGGTGGCGTGGTCGGCGAGGCTGGTCGAGCCCCGGTTGCCGCCGGTGGTCAAAAGCGGCTGCGGGACCGACCGGCTGGGAGAGCCGGGCGACGGGCCCCGTGGCGGGATCCACGGGGCGCTCCGCGGTAACCGGGGTTTGCCTGGTCGCGGGGAAGCGGCGGTTGATCAGCACCACGCCGCTGATGATGACGACGCCGCCCGCCACCTCAAGGAGATGGGGAACCTCGGACAACCACACGAACGAGACGATGAGCGCGACCGGCGGCACCAAGTACAAGGCGGCCGTGGAGACGGCCAGCGGCAGCCGGGCCACGGCGTAGCCCCAGATGACGAAACCCAGAGCGGAGGGCAGGAGACCGAGATATGCCACCGATAGGAGCGCCCCTGCCGGCGCGCCGGCGACGGCGCGCAATGTCGCCGGTATCAATGGCAGCGCCAGGACGGTCCCCGCCACCATCGCGTACGTTGCGACCTCCACGCCGCTGTAGCGGCGTAGGAGGGGCTTGGAGACGAAGTGGTACACGCCCTGCATGACGGCGGCAGCGAGGATCACGAGCGCACCGGCGGAGAAACCCGTGGAACCACCTCCGAGCGCGACGATCACGGAACCGCCGATGGCGACGCCGCTGCCGACGACCACATGGCGCGTCACAGGTTCGGACAGGAACGCCCTGCCCAGCAGAACGCTGAAGACAGGAGCGATGGAGATCAGCATGCTCGCGGTGCCCGCGGAGACATGGACCTCGCCCCAGTTGAGCAGTACCTGGTAGGCGGTCATGCCGGTTGCGCCGGCGAGCGCGATCAACGGCAGATCCCGGGACCGGGGGCGCCGGACGCCGAGGAACGGCGCGACCAGCGCCAAGGCGACGGCGGCGATGGCCAGCCGCAGGAAGGACAGCGCCGCCACACCCAGGCCGTCGACCCCGACGCGGATGGCCGGAAATGCCGAGGCCCAGAGCACTACGACGCCCACGAGGGCGAGGAAGCTGCGGGAGCTGATGCGTGCGTTCACATCTCTTACGATGCGTCGAATAAAGCAAAAGGTCCAGTTAGTTATTCTTGCTTGATCATAAAGAACAGCTGAACCAATTGGGGACGCGGGCCGGTGACCCCCGGAGAGATCGGCGGGCTCTGGAGGCGACGGGCGGCCGGGAGCGTCGCGAGAGCGGAGCAAGCGGACCCATTGACCGACAGAAGGCTATGCTTGATGGTTCAGGCGCGACACATAAGGAAGTCTTCATGCTTGACGTGCGACGACTCCGGATCCTGCAATACCTGGCCACCCACGGCACGGTCGCGGCCGCGGCGCAGGCGCTGCATCTGACCGCCCCCGCCATTTCCCAGCAGCTTGCCGCGCTGGAACGGGAAGTGGGGCTGCCCGTCGTGGAGAAGCAGGGGCGCACCCTGCGCCTGACCTCCGTCGGTGAGCTGCTGGTGTCCCACGCCGAGATCGTGCTGAGCAATCTGGCTGCAGCCGAGTCCGATCTGGAGGCCATCCGGGGTGGCGGTCACGGCATCGTCCGCATCGCCGCCTTCGCCTCCGCGGCCCGCACTTTGATAGCTCCGGTCTGGAAGCGCATCCTCGACGCGGGGGAAGAAGCCGACGTCTCGTTGCTGCTGGAGCTCGTTGAGCAGGAGCCCGACGCGGCCTTGAAGGCGTTGCGCCGCCGGGACGTCGATCTGGCCGTCGTCCACGGGTACACGGTTCTGCCGCGGGACTTCCCCACCGGATGCGAGCAGACCAAGCTCCTTGAGGAACCCGTGCTGCTCGCGCTCCACCCCGATCACGCCGCACGCATGGGAATCGGGCCGGGCGAGACCGTGGACCTGGCGCACCTTTCCGGCAGCTCCTGGCTCACGCCGGGCCCGGAGACGTCCTGCTACGAGATGATCCAGCGTGCCTGCGGTGCGGCCGGATTCGTTCCGGACATCCGCTCCCGCAGCAGCGACTTCTCCGTGCTGGCGGCGTTGGTTGCCGCAGGGGCGGGAGCGGCCCTCCTGCCTCGCATGGCTCTCCCGTCCGCGACGCCGGGGCCGATCAGTCTGCATCTCCTCCGCCACCCGGTGACCCGCACCGTCTACACCGTCAGCCGGAGCGGCACGTCCCGGCGCCCCGATATCCGCCACCTCGGGGAGCTCCTGCAACAGGCAGCAACCGAACTCACGGCGACCCTGCAGGACGACCACGGCAGAGGGCGCCACTGACCCCACAATTCCGGCGCTGTCCTGCGGAGCAGGTGCAGGGTGCCGGCGGCAGGTACCGATCCCGGAACGCCGACCCGCTTCACAACCGGATCGAACAGCCGAAAAACGTGGACTACTTCGGCAACGTCTTCGGCAGGTCGCAGGTCGCAGGTCGCAGGTCGCAGGTCGCCGTAGCGGTATCCGCCCAAGCAGCCTCGGGACGAAGGGTGCAGTCGTTACGAACGACGGGCACCACCGACAGGCAGGGGCACCCTGGCGGCAGTATCGGTGACAACGCGCAGGACGGTCGTGCCGGCGAGCACCAGCACGGAGAGTGGCGGACCCACCCATCGCGTCAGGCTTCTCTGCAGGTCCGGGTCCACTTCGATGGTCACGCGGACATATCTGCTGTCCAGCGTGGTGACTTTCGAGGACCGGGCAGCGCTGTCACCGACGCGCTCCAGCGCCGCGCGGTACCTGTCCTTCCGCTCCTTCATGCCTCTCCCTGACGCTTGATGAGCTCCACTGCGAGGTCCATGTACGCCGACCCCTTGGCCCGGACCGGACTTCCGAACGACTGGGCGTACAGCTCGAGCCGTGCAATCTGGGTGTCCAACACCACGAAGCCCCACTCGGTGAGCGCCTCACGAGCGTCAGCATCGGGGCCGGTGCGCGTGGCGTCGGGACGATTGGTGCGATTGAGCAGGACTGCGGCCCGGGCCGGCTCGGCACGCAGGGAGTTCACCTCGTCCATCTCGGACCGGATGGGACCCATCCGGTCCAGTTCGATGGGAGCGGGGGTCACGGGGATGATCCACTCGCTCGCGTACCTCATGATGCTGCGGGCGATGCGAGGATGGTCCTCCAGCTGCGGCGCGTCGAGCACCACGGCCTGCCTATCGCCCAGGAAGTCGTTCACACGACGGTGCACGTCTCCCACCGGCAAGGCGATGACGGGAAACGGAAAGCCTTCCGCCAGTTCGCTCCAGCGCAGCGCGGAGGAGGCCGGGTCGCCGTCGACCAGCAGCGGCGAGTAGCCCGACTCATGAAGGGCATGTGCCAGCCATACAGCACTGGTCGTCTTGCCGACTCCGGGCTTGAGGTTCACAAAGACACAGCTCAGCGGCACGGGAGTACCCTAACGTCGCTGATCTCCCGTTTGGGTTCGACGCGAGCGCAAAGCTCTGCCGTTCACTCGCAAGCAGTCAGAACCAACCTCCTCCCCTCGCCGTCACGAGGGAGCTTGTCAGCGGGGCCTGTTCTGCCCGCCGCCCCGGACCTGCCTTTTCAGCCGGGATCCTCGCGGCACCGCCATGGGAACACGGCACCGAGTAGAGGGCCGCGGCGCGGGGTGCCGCGCGAATGATGGCCGCCACCTGGTCGTACGGCACGCCGCATCCCTGAGGGAGTGGCCGCTCGTTCGATGGTCCGGTCACGAGTGCCCGGCACGGCGGCCGTGCGCGTGGTCGCGGCGAACCCGGACGAGCAGCCGCTCGAGCTGCTCGCGGATCTCGGCCGGGTCGCGCACCGGAGTGGGGAAGGAGATACGGAAGTCGTGGTGCCCGCTGGAGTACTCGCAGCGCAGGGTCAAGCCATATCGATCCAGGGCCAGCGGGCGGATCCGCAGGGCTCCTCGCAGCACCTGAAGGTCGGCGAGACGGCTGAGCTGAGTGACCACGTCGTGGTGATCGTGGTCGAGGTGGCACAGCAGTGCTGCCTCCTGTCCGGCCAACGGGTCGGCGTGCGCAAGCACCAGTTCGTCAAGGCCGACCACCTCGGCGCCGGCGTCTCGCTCGATGGTCACGCGCGCGGCGTCGAGACGGAGCATGAGCACGTCCGGCGACGCCTGGATGTCGGCCGGTGTGAGCCAGCCGGAGAGGGTGACCTTGGCCCGGACCCGGTCGCGGACCGCTGTGGGCGCGATGTCGGTGAACTGCGCGAGGCCGGCGAGCAGTCCGCGCGGCGCGAACACGGCCTCAGCTGCGAGGGGACTGTCCGCCGGGGCGTGAACCCGCAATTGTCCCTTGTCGTCGACGGTGTGCATGGCTGTCAGGTCGTAGCAGGTTCCGCCGGTTGTCAGGCTCAGGGAACCGGAAGCGAGCAGGACCGAACGAATCCGTTCCGCGGCAGTGGGTTCGTCCACGCGTACGTCTGCGAGCGCCATCAACACTCCTTAGGTTAGGCTTACCTAAGATAGCATCTCAGTGGGACCTCACAGTCCCCCCTCTCCGGCCCCGCCGTGCACTCCCCCGGGGCGAGCGCGATGGGGTTCCGGTCGTGCCGGAACTCGTCAAAGATGATCTGGTTGCGCTTCTTCGAAGTCGTCCGGCGGGTTCGGCATGCTCCACTCCTTACAGCCATGAGGCCGGGACAGACGGGCGTGAGCGCTGGGCGACGGCAAGGGCGGCCGCGGGACGGAAGACGGCGCGGCGCGTGGCACCCTGCGGGGGAACCGGGGCGGGGCCGGAGGCGTTGGAGACCGTGAGTGGGCGGGCCGGCCCGCCCATCAGCGAAAGGGACGGGGACGACGTGATCAGTGACAAGGCCCGCAGGCTGTTCGAGGCGCTCGATCTCGACCAGAACGGGACCCTGACCCGCGAGGAGGTGATCACTGCCCTGCGGACGAGAGGCCCACAGCTAGCCGCGTCGGGGGATCTGCCGTTCTGGGGCGTAGGGGACGCCGATGCCTCTTCCGCACTGTTCGACGCCGCCGACCAGAACGGGGACGCGGTACTGACCCTGGAGGAGTTCGCGGCGGTAGTGGACCGCCGTTTCGGCTGGCGGTGACACCGAACCGGACACCGCCGGGGACGCACTCAGACCAAGGCCCACAGCGGAGCGGACACGCTCACCACCGGCTCCCTTCGTTCCGGGGCAGCACAGGCCGCCTCTGGCCGCTCGCTGCTGTTCAAGATGGGTCGCCGAACGCCTGGTCTTGGGGCGCGCCCGCTCGCCGACGGCCTACCGGGCCGCTCTGCGGGCCGCGGCGGGGGGCTTCAGTTCGGGCCCGGCGGCGAGGAACTCCTCGAAGGTCCGGCCGCCGGGGAGAGGTGCCGGCGCCAGATGGAGTCCTTGGCGGTAGGCCCTCGCGACCTTCCCGGGCAGTGTGATCGGGAGGACCGGGCGCCGCCTCCCGGTGCCGCGGAGGTAGATCCGGGCCATGTCGGCCATCGCGAGTGTCTGCGGCCCGGGGAGGTCCGCCACCCGCCCCTGGGCTTCGCCGATGGCGAGCTCCGTTGTACGGCGGGCGACTTCGGCCGTGTCGATGCTCTGGAACCGGGTGTCGGCGAGCGCGGGCATCACCGGTAGCCGGGCCGCCTGGTGCAGTGCGAAGTGGACCAAGTCGTGGAACTGCGCCGCGCGCAGGACGGTCCAGGGCAGTCCGGACTCCTGGATCGCCTGCTCGCACCGGTACTTGCCCTGGTAGTACGGCAGCGGGTGGCGGTCGACGCCGATGATCGACACGTACACCACATGGGAGCTGCCGGCGCGGGCCCCGGCCTTCAGCAGGTTCTCCGTGGCCGCGACGTCGCCGTGCTGTGTGCGGCCGTCGGTGGCGCAGTGGACGACGGTGCCGACGCCTTCGAGCGCCTGGTCGAGGCCCTCGCCCGTTGCCAGGTCTCCCACGCACCACTCGACCGCCGGCGCGCCGTGGCGGCTCCGGACGCTGCGCGACAGCACTCTCACCTGCCGTCCCTGCCCGGTCAGCTGACCGATGACATGGCTTCCCAGATTTCCGCTGCCGCCCGTGACCAAGATGGTCTGGTTCATCGTGCTCGTCCTTCCCTGATGGATGCGTGGAGCCTGTGGCATCAGGTGGACGACGTGGCAGCCCGAAGTGTGACAACGGGTGCCGACGGGCCGTGTGGCCGCTGACGTGGCAGCCAACGGCCGCTGGAGCGCCGTGCCACGCCCCGGCCACGTCCACCGCGACGAGAGCCGTGATCCCCCCGATGCCCCGCGCAAACACGGGATAGGCGAGTACCGATGACTGGTGCAAGAAAGCATTCCCCGCTACCCGTGGTCGAGAAGGCGGACACCACTCCCGGAACTGTGGGCTCCACCACAGCCGATGCCGGCCTGGAACTGATGAGGTAACCGAATGCTCGGAATACTTCTCCGCGTCCTCCCGTTCTGGGTCCGCGAGCCCCTGCTCGTCGCCTTGGGCGTCCCCTTCAGCGGCTTTCTCTTCTACGCGGCTGCCCGGGACGAGAAACCGGTCATGGCCGCCATCGGCACGGCAGTCCTCGTATTCACCGCCATGCGCGTCTACACCATGGCCCGCGTGCTGCGAGCCCGCCGCCTGGTCAAGGAAGCCAACGGCGTATAGCAGCCGATCTCCCTGCCCCTGGCGATAGCGCATACGCCGGGGAGTCGACACATTCACGGTGCGGTTTGAAGCCGCCGCCCCTGGATGGCGGAGCAGTGTACGAGAACGTCCTCGGCCGCGCCGTCCCGCTGAACAAAGCCGAAGCCCTTGTCGGACTTCTGACCGCGTCGGTCTTGTCCACCATGATGCCGACCGGTGAACAGTGCCGTTCCGGCGCCCGCTTCCCGGCCGCATCCGGGATGTCAGCTGACGCCGAAAGAAGGGTGGCCGGCGACTCCGCCGTAGAGGGGGTGTGTCATCTGCTGCGGTACCGACACCGAGCGCGGCGCCGCAGCGGCCCGGCGAAGCCGGGGCTGTGCAGCGTCTCAAACCGACACGCCGCCGCCCGCCCCCGTCCGGAGCACTCGGAGCGCCCGGACGGGGGTGAGCGACGGCGGCGCTCGGCCTGCCGTACCCGGCGGCCCCATGCGCGATCCTCCCTCCGCGCAGCGTGACTGGAGGCCAGGCGGCGCCGGTTGACGCCGACCCGGGGCAGGGGACACAGACCGGCGATGTCGCGATCGTCCTGGTGGACCACGTCGACGAACACGCGGGCGAACGCCTCGGCGAACCTCACCCCATTGGCACGCTCCGAGCCGTCCGGTCGCCGGGTGCCGTGGGTGCAGGAATGTCCAGCAGCCCCTTGTCGGCGGAGCTCGCCGGGTCATCCGCGCCCACGGGTGTGGTGGTCATGGGCCGGGCTGCAGCGCAGCGTTGCTTCTCGGACTCGGTCATGGGACCGGTGCGCTGGAGGATGCGGTCCGGTACCGCCCGCGAGGGTCCGTCGATGACGGCGTGCAGCCGGTAGTCGTCCTTCTTGCTGACGAACCAGCCCTCGACGCGCTCCCTGCTGGGCTGCATCTCCACCCAACTGACCTCGCCGGGCTGGATCTTCTCCACGACCTCCCGCCGGTCACTGCTGAACCACTGCCAGGGCCGGTGCCATCCCTTCTCGTAGGCGAGCGCGAACTGAGCAGCCATGGGGCGCTCCTTGAGCCGCTTCTCGTCCTCCTGCCGCACTCCGGTCGTGGGCAGTCGCGCCACCTCGTCGAGGGCGAGCTGTGCGTCCGCGTACGTCTGGGCGATGCTGTCGTGGCTGCGCTCGGCGTAGGAGAGTGTGCGGGTGTGCTCCAGCGGATTGCGCGTGCAGTTGATGAACGCCTCTCCGATCACTCTTGCCCTGTCGTAGTAGCGGAAGGAAGTACGGAGGTCGGGCCGGAAGGTGCAGGCGCTCTCACCGTTGCAGGCGGCGGCGGCGTTGTGCAGCCACTTCTCGCGCTCATTGCCCTTGTAGGCCTCGGACCTCTGCAGTGTCGTCTTGTCGACGGTCTTGTCCAGAGCCGGGGGCACCTCGACGGCACGGATCCTGGCGATCATGGGAGTGCAGGTCACATGGGTTCGGGTGTCGGTGACCTTCGAGGTGAAAGTGAGCATCGGCTCGTTCTCGCCGGCGGTGAACTCATAGGTCCGCCGCGTCCAACGTCCCGGTCCGGGTCTGCCCTTGGCACGGTCGGGATCGCCGGCCGTGGTGGCCTGCCGGATCTGTCCGCCAACACCCTCCACCGTGTACGGCTGGCCGTCGGCGACCTGTTCCCCGGTGCACTCCTTGGACACCGCCGGGCTGTCTTCGTAGCTGACCGTGACCTTGGCTCCGGCGCGCACTCCCCGCAGGCGCTGCTGGAGGGAGTTGCCGTCCTTCTGGAGCGCCACGCCATGGGAGTTGTCGGCGCGTCCTGAAGCAGAGGGCGAGTAGCGCTGGTTGGCGCCTGTCCAGAAGTCGATGGCGACGGTGACGGGGCCCTCCCCCTTCATGGCGGGTTCTGCGAAGTCGCCGTTGAGCACGGGGACGGGTTGCGATGCCGTGGCGCCGGCCGCGTCGAGTGTCGTGACGGACGGCAGCATCAGCCCGGCGACACCGAAGGCGGCCAGGAGGTGAAGCGGCGGGCGGACAGGGCGGCGCATGGTGGGGGTGCTCCTTTGTTGTGCGGAACTACGAGGCTGACCGGCCCTGCGCGTGTGCGACAGGGCTCGTACGCAGGGGATCAGGGAGAAGTGTCACCGTCGGTGGCCGTGTCGCCGGTGGGACGCTTGCGGCCGCAGAGCTTGTCGGGGACGGCGTAGGTCTGGGCGACGAAGGTGCTGCTGTTGACCATGGAGGGGCTGTCCACGGCCACGTTGGTGATTGTCTGGCCCTTGTCGGTGACGAGCTTGCCAACGACCCGTCGCATCGCCGCGCTCGCTCCGAACACCAGCATGTCGTAGGGCTTGACGGTGGTCCTGTAGGTGGTGGTCTCGGTGTTCTCGATCGTCCAGGACTTGGAGTACGTCGCCTTGAACGCGGCCTCGAAGGCCAGCTTCGCGCTCAGGGAGCCGGAGACCTTGGCCCCGCCGCCGACGTTGACCTTGGTGCCGTTCTCCGAGGTCGGCCCGTCCTTGAGGTTGGGCGTCTTGATGTTGCTGCTGGTCTCGTTGCCGAGAGTCGTGGTGACCTCGCCGGAAGCGGTGACGGTGCCTTCCGCGGTGACCTTGCCCGAGATCTCGCCGCCGATGTTGTCGGAGCTGCTCGTGCGCAGGGTCACGGTCCGGTCGATCTGCATGGGATCGGTGGTGCAGTTGACCACCGCGTTGCCCAGCGACTTCACCGCCGTGGTGTATTCACGGTCGGCGGTGGGGTCGATCTGGAAGGTGCAGGCGGACCGCTGGGTCCCGCAGTACTCCACGATGTCGCCGATCGATGATTCGCGACGGTCGGCGGTGAAGCCGCGGGCCGTGGGCACCTTCCCGGCGTCCTGTTCGGCGACGGCAGGTGGGGCGAGCGGTACGGCGATGCCGAGGGCGAGGACGGCGAGGAGCGTGGCGCGGCGCAGTGGGCGCGTGCTCATGGGGAAGTCCCTTCTGTTCGGGGATTGAGGAAGAGTGGTGCGCGGATGTCCGGGACGGGACACGGTGTTCACCGCGCCCGCGCCACTCAGGGTCCGAGGAGCGCGCACAGCTGTGAGACGGGGAAGGGGGAACTGCCCGCGTCCGTGGACCCTTCCGGCAGGGAAGCGGGGAAGCCCTCACAGGTCGACTCGACGGCTTCCTTCGCGTTGTCGGCGGGCTCCGGGCGGTAGGTGTCGATGGTGTTGGTCATGTCTGTGATCCCGCCTTCCTCACGCTCGCCCTTGCCGGCCAACTTCTCCATGCAGTCGCTCGAACCCGGCTGGCATTCCTGAATCTTCTTGCCGGTCTCGTCGATGTCCTTGCCGGCCTTGTCGGCCGCCGCCTGGGTCTTCTTCTGCTGCTCGTCGATCTCTTTCGCCTGTTCCTCGTTGGCTTCGCGGTCCTTGCACGCCTGGTCCTCCGGCTGGCATTCGGCCGCCGCCGGGACGTGGGCACGGGCGTGGGCACGGGCGAGGGAGACGAACCCGCCCAGGGGCAGAACGCCGGTGACGGACAGGGCTGAGGCGAGAGCGGAGGTGAGCAGGGCGCGACGTACGGTCATGAGGGGGTGCATGCGAACTCCCGGCAGGTGGAGACAAATTGGGAGAGGGACGAGGGGAGCGCCGGGACGGGGCAGAGCCCTGCCACCAAGATCACCAAGCGCACGCCGAACGTACCCAGATCCCCCTCGACGTCACGGCAGGACACACGGGCGGCGCGCCGGAAGTCCCGGCTCACCGCTTCGGCGGATCGGTGACACCGCCCCGGCCGATCCGAACGACCTTCCGCCATACGGGTACTTCGGCGGTTTTGACTCGCCTTTGACGATCTTCGTAGGGCAGTCTGCTCGATGACCGGTAGCCCCATCCCGGCTGCCGGCTCCCGGCCGTGAGCCCTTCGAGCCCAGAGGCCGAAGCATGTCGTGCCCCGCACGCATATCCCCCTGAAGCACGTCGCAGCCCGCGCGTGTGCCCGCCCTTCCTCCGAAGGAGAGCCATGTCCCCTTCCCGTCGCAGCCCCCTGCGCAGGTGCACAGGCCTCGCCGTCGCCGCACTCGCCACGGCCGCCGCTCTGACCGGCGTGTCCGGACTCGCCCCCACCGCCATCGCCAACGAGGGCAACCCGACCGTTCTGAGCTGGGGCGCCGGCCGCACCGGCCAGCTCGGCAACGGCACCATGACCGACAGCCTTTCACCCTCCTCTGTGACCAGCCTCTTCCGTGGCGACGTCGACCAGCTCTCCGGCGGCGGTACGTCGTCCTCCGACTCGTTCGCCCTGGCCCGCACCGACAGGACCGTCAAGTCCTGGGGACACAACTCCTCCGGCCAGCTGGGCAACGGCGGACGTGCCAACCAGACCGTGCCCACCACCGTCCCACGACTGACCGGTATCAAGGACATCGCCGCCGGCGGCCAGCACGGCCTCGCTCTCGACACGAGCGGCCAGGTGTACTCCTGGGGCGACAACACCTACGGGCAGCTCGGGAACAACCGCACCGGCGACAGCCGTACCGTCCCGGACCGCGTCCAGGGAATGCCCAAGGTCAAGCAGATCTCCGCCGGCTGCGACTTCAGCCTGGCCCTGCTGGAGAACGGCAAGGTCTACGCCTGGGGCCGCGGCATCCACGGCCAGCTGGGCACCGGGAACCGCGCCACCAGCGCCGTACCGCGGCAGGTCACCGGTCTGGAGAACATCGTCGCGATCGACGCCGGCTGCTACCACGCACTCGCACTCACCGCCGACAACACCGTCAAGTCCTGGGGCTACAACCTCTACGGTCAGCTCGGGAACTCCAGCACCAAGTCCTCCACCGCCCCGGTCGACGTCGACTGGCTCGAGGATGTCGCCTCCATCGAGGCCGGCGCCCACCACAACTATGTGATCACCAGCGACAGCAAGGTCTGGGGCTGGGGCAACAACCAGTACGGCCAGCTGCTTGAAGCCGATGAGGCGTTCGACGCCAACGTCTCGCGCACCAACCGCACGGCTCCGGTCGAGATCCCCCGCTTGGAAGGGGTCCAGCACCTGGCTGCCGGGGCGCGCCACGGCGTCGCCGTCACCGCCGACGACGTCTTCACGTGGGGGCACAACGGCGAGGGCCAGCTCGGCAACGGCACCACCGTGGCCCGCTACGAGTCCGTGAAGATCCTCAGCGAGGGATCCGCGATCAAGGATGTGTCTGCCTCGCTCGGCGGCAACACGACGTACGCGTACTGAGCCGGAGAAGCTCATGACACTCACGTATTCCTCCTCCGCCGAGCGTTCCGGCGCCCGGGGCCGCATGCGCACCGCTCTCACCGTTGCGCTGGCCGTTCCCCTCACCCTGGCCTCGCTCGCCGCTACCGCCCGGCCCGCCGGTGCCGAAACCGGAGACCCCTGGGTGCGGGCCTGGGGGTTGAACGGCGTCGGGCAGCTCGGAAATGGCACCACCCTCAACCAGCAGACCCCCGGATCGGTCGCCGGCATCGCGCGCAACGAGGTGCGTGAACTGGCGGCAGGGGGCGGCAACGACAACAATCCCTTCGCACTGGTCCTGCTCGAGGACGGCACCGTCAAGTCCTGGGGCGCCAACGTCGACGGGCAGCTCGGCAACGGCACGACCACCTCGCAGAGTTTCCCCTCCGCGGTCTCCGCGATCTCCGGGGCCTCCGATGTCGCCGCCGGCGTCAACTTCGGGCTCGCCGTGCGCAACGGCCGGGTGCTGTCCTGGGGCAGGAACACCAGCGGTCAACTCGGCAACGGCATCACCGCACCAGGAACGGACGGCCCCGTGAGCCTCCCGGTCGCCGTGCAGAGCCTCGCCGGAGTCAAGGACGTCGCGGCGGGCTGCTACCACGCCGTCGCCCTGCGCGAGGACGGCACGGTCTGGACGTGGGGCGCCAACTCCCAGGGTCAGCTCGGCATCGGCTCGACCATCGACCAGAACACGCCGAAGAAGGTGCAGGGCCTTGAGGACATCGTGGCCGTCTCCGCGGGCTGCTACCACGGGGTCGCCCTCTCCGCCGCGGGCACCGTCAAGACATGGGGCCGCAACGTCGACGGCCAACTCGGCAACGACAGCACCTCCGAGAGCCGCATCCCTGTCGATGTACACAAGCTCGAGGGCGTCTCCGCAGTCTTCGCGGGCGGCTACCACAACTTCGCGATCCTGGACGACGGAACTGTCAGCGCCTGGGGCGGGAACTGGGCCGGCCAGCTCGGCGACGGCACCACCACCCTGAGAACGACGCCCGTCCCCCTGCCCCACCTGGTCGGTGTCGAGTCCATGGCCGGCGGATACAACCACACCCTGGCCGTGCTCGACGACCAGTCGGTCCTCGCCTGGGGTGACAACAGCGCCGGTCAGCTCGGCGACGGCACCACCACGGCGTCTCTCGCGCCGGTCCGCTCCCTGCCCGCGGGCAGCGGCACGACCCGCGCCGCGACCTCCACCGTGTGGAAGTCGAGCTACGCCTACTGAACCGGCCTGCTCCCACCAGTCTCTCTCCCTCCCAGAAAGGCCCTGGCATGACGATCACCCTGCGCACCGCGATCACCGCCTCCCTGTCTCTCGCCGTCCTCGCGGCGCCCTGTCTGCCGGCCCACGCGGTCGGCACCGACCCCTGGGTACGGGGCTGGGGAACCAACGGTCTCGGTCAGCTCGGCAACGGCAGCACCGTCAATCAGCAGACGCCGTCCGACGTCCAGGGCATCGCCCGTGACCACGTACGGGAGTTGTCCGGAGGCGGCGACGCCACCACGAACCCGTTCGCCGTCGCCGTGCTCAAGGACGGCACTGTCAAGTCGTGGGGCGCCAACCTCACCGGCCAGCTCGGCAACGGCACGACCACATCGCAGAGTTTCCCCGCCACTGTCGCCGGGCTCTCCGGCGTCAGTGAGATCTCCGCGGGGAGCACTCATGTCCTCGCGGTCAAGGGCGGCCGTGTCCTCGCCTGGGGCAGCAACGCCAAGGGGCAGCTGGGCACCGGTGTGACCGCTGCCGACCCCGGTGGAGTGCAGAAGACCCCGGTCGACGTGCAGAGCCTCGCCAAGGTCAAGGACGTCGGAGCCGGCTGCGACTTCAGCGTCGCCCTGCGCGAGGACGGCACCGTCTGGACCTGGGGGGCGGGTGACAACGGCAGGCTCGGCACCGGCAACACCACGGCCCGCAACACTCCGCAGAAGGTCAATGACCTCACCGACGTCGCGGCCATCTCGGTCGGCTGCGACTTCGTCCTCGCCCTGACTGCCGACGGCATCGTCAAGGCATGGGGCCGCAACACCGAAGGCCAGCTCGGCAACGACACGGTGACCGACAGCAGCGTCCCCGTCGACGTTCAGTACCTCAGCGCCGTCGCACGGATCTCCGCCACCGCCTACAGCAGTTTCGCCGTCCTGGACGACGCATCCGTCGTCGCCTGGGGCAGGAACAGCAACAGCCAGCTCGGGGACGGCACCACCACCAACCGCACCACCGCCGTCCCGATCGACCGGCTGCAGGGAGTACGGGACATCGCCGGCGGGCTCGACCACACCGTCGCCGCCCTCGACGACGGCTCGGTGCTCGCCTGGGGAGCCAACGCCAATGCGCAGCTCGGCGACGGCACCACCAACTCCACCGACAAGCCCGTGGTCGTCCTGCCCGCAGGCAGCGGCATCGACCATGTCGCGACCTCCAGGACCGGCAAGTCCAGCTTCGCCTACTGAACCGACCGGCGTCCCGCCGCAACCCCCGTCGGCCGCCGCCGACTTCGGTACGACAGTCCGCATACGCCGTACCGAAGTCGGTCTCGAAGGATGCAGCCGGCAGGTTGGCCGTTCCCGGAGGCCATGCGTCCGCGAACGACCGCCATCCGTCCACGGGCAGCGGGTGAGCTGTCCCGCTGAAGCGTGACCGCGCATTTCTGAAGCCGGGCGCATTTCTGAAGCCGGACTCCCCGTGTCCACCGTGCCCCCTCCGGACAGCCCCGCGGTCAGGAACGTCGACCGCGGGACGAATCCCGCTCCCGGTGACGGGCCAGGATCCGGTGGGCGGTGGCGTGGCCGGCCTGGAAGCGTTCCGCGGCCCACCGCGACGACCGGCCGTCGTCCACGACGCACCGCGCCGGACGCAGTCTGCCGGTCTGGGTCGGTGGGGCACTACGGTGGGACACGAGGGTCTCCCGCGCGTCGGCGCTGATGTCGCAGTCCACGGGATCGGCCCGAGAGCGGTACGCAAGAGACCGCTGGAAGCGCACGTGGTCCCCAGCGTCGTAGGTCGGAGGTGCCGTTCCGTGGAACCCACCGACTGGCTGCTGACGGCCAGTGAACGCGGCAATCCCGCCACCTGCCTGGACCGTCGGCGCCCCGACGGGACCGCATGGTCGGTCGGCAACGAAGCCCGCCCCTTGGTCCACGGCGCGACGTACTTCGCCGAGCTGCTCGCCTCCGTCCGCGCTCTGCGGGCCGGAGACCTGCTGCTGTTCACCGACTGGCGCGGCGATCCCGACGAACGGCTCGCGGGACCCGGGACCGAGATCGGCACCGTTCTGCGCGAGGCGGCCGGGCGCGGAGTCGTCGTCAAGGGTCTGGTCTGGCGGTCCCACCTGGACAGTTTCCAGTTCAGCGAGGAGGAGAACCGCCACCTTGGCAAGGAGGTCCGGGCGGGTGGCGGCGAGTACCTGCTGGACATGCGGGTCCGTCCGGGCGGCTCGCACCACCAGAAGTGCGTCCTCCTGCGCCATCCCGGGCGTCCCGAGCTCGACATCGCGTACATCGGTGGCATCGACCTGTCCCACAACCGCAACGACGACATCGACCACGGCGGCGACGACCACTCCCAGCCCATCGCCGACGCGTACGGACCGCACCCGCCCTGGCACGACATCCAGCTCGCGATCCGGGGCCCGGCGGTCGGCGACATCGAGACCGTCTTCCGGGAACGCTGGACGGACCCGGCGCCCCTCAGCCGCAGCCCGCTGTCCCGGCTGCGCGAACGGCTGCACCGCGAGGACACCCACGCGGACCCACTGCCCCCTCAGCTGCCCGATCCCCCGCCCTGCGGCACGCACACGGTGCAGGTGCTGCGCACGTACCCCAACCGGCTGCTGCGGGGCTACGACTTCGCCCCCGACGGTGAACGCAGCATCGCGCGTGCCTACCTGAAGGCACTGCGGCGGGCCCGGGCACTCATCTATCTGGAGGACCAGTACCTGTGGTCCCCGAACGTGGTGAAGTACTTCGCCCGGGCGCTCCGGGCCAACCCCGGGCTACGCCTCATCGCTGTCATCCCCACCGTCCCCGAGCAGGACGGCCCGCTCACACTGCCGATGAACCTGATCGGCCGCATCACCGCCCTGGAGTCCCTGCGGAGGGCGGGCGGCGGGCGGGTCGCGGTGTACGGGATCGAGAACCATGCCGGGACACCGGTGTACGTGCACGCCAAAGTGTGCGTGATCGACGACGTGTGGGCCGCGGCCGGCTCCGACAACATCAACCTGCGCTCCTGGACGCACGACTCCGAACTCAGCTGCGCGGTTCTGGACGAGACCACGGACCTCCGGGAACCGCAGGACCCCGGTGGTCTCGGCGACGGCGCGCGCCGCTTCGCCAGGAACCTCCGGCTGATGCTCGCGCGCGAGCACCTGGACCGGGAGGAACCCGGGGACCCGCAGACCCCCGACGTCCTGTGCGATCCGGTAGGTGCCTTCGACGCTTTCGCGGCAGCAGCGGCCGCGCTGGACTCCTGGCACGAAAACGGCCGTTCGGGTCCACGGCCGCCCGGACGTCTGCGCGCCTACCGGCCACCGGAGCTCTCGCGAGTGCAGCGGCTGCTCGCCACGCCGCTCTACCGCGTGATCGTCGATCCGGACGGCCGCCCTCTGCGACTGCGGCTTCACAACGCGTTCTGAGAAGCCGGCGGGCCGCCTCTGGCGCGATCGTGTCGCGGCGAGGAGGTCCGCGACAGCAGGTGGAGGCCGACGGCCTGCCCAAGGCGGACCAGCAGCTGCGGTGTCCGGCGGGCTCTGACGCGGATCGGGACCGGCCCTCGGCACCGTCGGAAAACCGCCGGCGGCCGCGCCGCGTCCTACCAGGCATGCACAAGGTCGTAGGCGAGGTCGTAGGCGAGGTCGTAGGCGCCATGAGTCAGCTGGTCAGGTTCGCGATACTGCAGATGCGGTGCTGCGCGTTCGCGGTGGCGCTCCTCGGCGGTATCGCTGTGTCCCGCCTGCTG
This sequence comes from Streptomyces sp. NPDC057445, assembly GCF_042802855.1. Taxonomy (NCBI): domain Bacteria; kingdom Bacillati; phylum Actinomycetota; class Actinomycetes; order Kitasatosporales; family Streptomycetaceae; genus Streptomyces; species Streptomyces sp. NPDC057445. The sequence goes on from NZ_JBHVDH010000021.1 coordinate 89,008, forward strand.
CCGGATTCGCCGATCGCCCGGTACGACCTCGTGCTCGTGTACGGCCTGCTGCTCACCGTCGTGGCTCGCCGAACGGGGTGGGAAAGCGGGCGGGACACGATGGTGATCGCCTTGTGCCATGTCGTGGGGCTGCTGTTCGAACTGGTCAAGGTGCGCATGGGATCGTGGAGCTATCCGGAGGACGCGGTGACGAAGATCGCCGGAGTGCCTCTGTACGGCGGATTCATGTACGCGGCGGTCGCGAGCTATGTGTGCCGGGCATGGCACCTGTTCGAGCTGCGCTTCACCGGTTACCGCGCCACAGCCACCGCAGTGGTCGCAGGGGCCGTTTACGTCAACTTCTTCACCCATCACTTCCTGCCCGACCTGCGCTGGCCACTGGCTGCCGCGATGGTGGGCGTCACCGCGGGGGTTCGGGTCGGGTTCACCGTGGGCCGGCGCCGCTACCGGATGCCGCTGGCCGTCTCCTTCGTCCTGATCGGCTTCTTCCTGTGGGTCGCGGAGAACGCCGCCACCTATGTCGGCGCCTGGAGCTACCCCGACCAGCTCTCGGGATGGCAGCCTGTGGCGCTCACCAAGTTCGGCGCCTGGGCATTGCTCATCAGCGTCACGTTCGTCCTGGCCGAACGTATGAGGTCGGCGGGCAGCCGGACGGGGAGTGAACCTGCGCCGGCGGCGCCGCCGACCGGCCCAGCAGCGGCCGCGGACGCAAACGGCCGCTGACGGGCAGGCAGTGGGGTCGTTGGGGAGACACTTGTCGGCCGTTGCGTGGAGGACCAGTGCGGGTACGTCCGTCGCGGGAACGTCGGCCTGAAGTCGGTCGCCCTGGTGGGGTACCGCAGGCCTCAGTCCGCGCCGTGGCGGGGTGCCTTCGGCGGGATGCAGAAGAGCGCGAGGGCGGCGGCCGTCAGGTACGCCGCCGCGCCGACGGCCATGCTGGTCCGCAGCCCGGTGGTGAAGCTGGCTGTGGCGGCCAGTAGCGAGCCTCCCAGCGCGACGCCTGCGGCGCTGCCGATCTGGCGGGTGGTGTTGAACAGGGCGGAGGCGGTGCCGGAGTACGTGTCCGGGGCGGCCGACATCACGGTGGTGGTTGATCCGGTCAGGGCGAAGGACGTGCCGAATCCCGCCGCCATCATCGGCGCCACGAGCAGGAGATAGTCCGGGTCCGGTCCGGCCGCGGCCCAGCCGGCCAGCCCTGCCGCTCCAAGGAGCATGCCGGTGACCACAAGTGGGCGGTGCCCGGTGCGGCGAGCCAGTCGCCCGGACAGGACGGAGGCGAACATGGTCATGGCCACCGCCGGGAAGAGGGCGATCCCGGTGCGCAGCGCGGTCAGCCCGCGATGGTGCTGGAAGTACAGGCTGGCGGTGAAGATCATGCCGTAGAAGGCGAAGTTGAACAGCAGGCCGATGGCCGCTCCCCCGCCCATCGGGCGGGAGCGCAGAAGCCGCAGGGGCAGCACGGGGGTGCGCGCCGCGCGCTCACGCAGGACGAACGCCGCGGCTGCCAGCAGGCACAGGCCGGCCCCTGCAAGGATCAGTGGGTCCGCCCAGCCACGTCGTCCGGCCTCGTTGAGGACGGCGATGAGCAGCGCCACCATCGCGACGAGCGCACACTGGGCCGGCCAGTCCACAGGCCGGTCCGTGCGCCGGGCGGAAGCGGGCACATGGCGCAGCGTCAGCAGCAGACAGGCACATCCGACGGGCAGGTTGATGAAGAACACCCAGCGCCAGCCCACGGTGGTGACCAGGAGGCCGCCCAGAAGGGGTCCGGCGGCGGCAGCGACGCCGGCCATGGAGCCCCACAGGCCGAAGGCCCGGGAGCGCTCGGCAGGCGAGGGATACGCCTGTTGGAGGAGGGCGAGGGAGCCGGGCACGATCAGTGCTGCGCCGACTCCTTCGACCAGCCTGGCGGCGACCAGGGTCCCGGTGTTCTCGGCCAGTCCGCAGCCGGCCGAGGCGACGGTGAACACCACCGCCCCGGTGCAGAAGATCCGGCGGTTGCCCAGCCGATCCCCCAGCGCACCGCCGGTGAGCAGAAGGCCTGCGAAGATCAGGGTGTAACCGTCCGTGATCCACTGGATCCCGGTGAGCGAGGCCGACATCTCCCGTCCCACCACCGGAACGGCGACGTTGATGGCGGTCACGTCCAGGATGACCATGAAGTAGCCCGCGCAGACCGCGAGGAGCGGCGCCAGGTGCCGGCCCGCAGCCGCAGGCCGGTCCGGTCCGTCGTCCTGGGGGCTACCGGCGCGCACCATGGCGACACGGTATTCCAGCGACGAACGCCGCCCGCGGCTTGAGAGTCAAGCGGCGTGCCCAGAAGCCCTCAACGCTGCACCGAGTCGTCAACGGTGCGATTCGGGCCCGCGCAGGTCCAGGCGGGGTCGAAGGAACGCCGAACGGCGCCGGTCGTGGTCGTGGCGGCTGCAGAACGCTGTCATACACGGGAAGAGGTTGCGGGCGCCGGTCCACGCTCGTCGGCGTGCACGGTGGCGCTGTTGCGGGGGCCCGGAATGGGGTGGAAAGCTGAAGTGAGGCGCATCGGCATGGGCGCCCGCGGTCCGCTCGGTTTCGCAGGCCGTGGCCGGTCAGGGCATGTGCGCGCGTTTGCCGCCGGGGCGATGTCCTCCCGGTCCGACCAGATCCGAAGTGCTGGATCCGAATGGTGAAAGCTCTGCAGGCCTGCTGGATGGCTGTCCTGCACCCTTGAAGGAGCGCTCATGCAGCAGGACACGCACCCGGACTACCACCCTGTGGTGTTCCGCGACCGCGCGGCAGGCTACGCCTTCCTCACTCGTTCCACCGCAACGAGCGACCAGGTGATCGAGTGGGACGACGGCGAGACCTACCCGGTCGTGGATGTGGAGATCTCCTCGGAGAGCCACCCCTTCTACACGGGCAAGGCACGGACGGTGGACTCGGAGGGCCGTATCGCCCAGTTCGAACGCCGCTACGGCGGCGCCGGCGACAAGTCCGACGGCGGCAACGCCGCCTGAGCATCGCGCTCGACGCTGCTTCGGCCACCGGGGTGCGTCTCTTCTTGGACCATCCGCAGCCACTCGACAAGGGCCGCTGTGGCCCGGCGCGACAACCGGCGCCAGGCGCTCAAGGAGTCGCCGCGCACGGTGTTCCTCTTCCTGGCCGCGCGGTTCGGCGTCAGCGGCGTCAGCGGTGCAGTTGTCGAGCAGAGCAGTGAGGGCGGAGCGGAGGGTCGGCGGGTTCCGGGCAACTTCCCGGGGCCCGGTCCGGCAGCCAACCGTCACTCAGTGCGTCGCGTGAACTGATGTACTTCCATCAGGGCACTTCGGCCTGCTGAACGCTTGGAACCGCAGCCGGGGAGGGCGGCGGTCGCCGAGCCGGGCTCGCCCGCGTACCCGCGCCGCAGGTCTGCCGGCCGGAGTCGCCGGTGTGCTCGGGGGTTGCGGGGCGCTGCGCCGTCGGCGCGAACTCACACGCCGAAGGCCGTCACCGTCCACCTTCCGGGCCCATCCCCCGCAGCACGTCGGCAGCCTGCCTCGGGCTTTCCGAAAGGCACGCGCAGCCTGCGATGGGCCGCGCTGTCGCTACGCCACGATGGGACCCACCAAACAACCCCAAGGAGCGAGCCGGGATGGCGACCGCGACACCGCAGAAGATCACCACGTTCCTGATGTTCGAGGGCAGCGCCGAGGCAGCGGTGAATTTCTACACCTCGCTGTTCGACGACGCCGACATCGTCGACATCACCCGCTACGGGGCCGACGCCCCCGGCAAGGAGGGCACCGTGCAGCACGCCACCTTCTCGCTCGCCGGTCAGCGATTCATGTGCATCGACAGCCCCATTCAGCACGACTTCGGTTTCACTCCAGCGATCTCGCTCTACGTGCAGTGCGAGAGCGAAGCCGAGATCGACCGCCTGTACGCGGCCCTCGCCGAGCGGGGCTCGGAGCTGATGGCGCTGGGGTCCTACGGCTTCAGCCAGAAGTTCGGCTGGGTCAACGACCGCTTCGGCGTCTCCTGGCAGCTGAACCTGCCCGCATAGGCCATCCAGCCACGGCGGCGGACACGACGGCCACCAACGACGCGGCGAGCAGGGCGAGCCCCGCGCAGCGCTCCCCTTCGCGATGCGCGATCCGGCTGGTGAAAGGTCCCTGAACCTGACCCGCCGCAGCGCGTGGCCGGGCAACGTGACGCAGCCTCCGAGGGTGGCGCGGCGCTGCAGCGTGCACCACCCTCGGAGGAGGGCTGGTCAGATCGACGCGTTGTTCTACTTCCAGACCTCGTTGACCCATTCAGGGTGGTCGATGAACGGGTTCCGGTTGTGCTGGAACTTGTCGTAGATGATCTGGTTGCGCTTCTGCTCGAAGGCGTCCGGCGGGTCCTGCCGGCTCCATTCCTTCAGGACCGACAGACGGCCGATGTGTGGAGCGGAGCCGTTGTCGACCTTGTCGTTGGGTTCGAGGTCCGCGAAACCGTCCTCGCCGTCATAACGGACGGCCATATAGAAGATCATGCGTGCGACATCGCCCTTGACCGCGTCGCGGGGCTCGAAGGAGTCGCTGTCGGTGTGGTTCCCCGGCGCTTCCGCGACCTCGTCGCCGCCGGCGTCGAAGTCCTTGTTGCCACGGATGCTGTTCACCGAGACGTCCGCCGGGCGCAGGTGGTGGACGTCCGTGCCCGGTCCGGTGTCCGTGCCGAAGTCGCCGTGGGACTTCGCCCACACGTGCTCGCGGTTCCAGTCGTCGTCTCCGGTGCCGTTGCTGTCCTTGCTCTGTGAACGGCCGGTGTAGAGGAGGATGACGTTCGCCGGGTTGCCGGGGTCTTCGTCGGTGGCCTTCAGGGCGTCCCAGACGTCGTCGTAGGAGAGTTTGGTCTGCTCGCTGACGATGGTGTGGAGCGCCTTCTTGAGTTCCGGGCCGGTCTTGCCCAGTGCGTCCTTGTAGTAGGTGTCGTCATACGCCCCCACCGCGGTGATCGGGCGGGCATGGACGGGCGTGGAGGAAGCCTCGGTGGCGATCGCGGCAGTGGGCGCGGCGACACCCGCGGCGGCCACGGCGACGGCGGCTATGTGCCAGGGTTTGCGGCGGTGCAGGCGGTGGGTGGACATGGTGTGGGGGGTGTCCTTTCCCTGGACGGGCGTCCCCGTGCCCTCAACGGCGTGTCCGGGACGCGAAGTACGGTTGTTCGAACTCTGGGAGCCTTCCATGCGCCGGACCGCACTGCGTGGACACGCTGCACCCATCGTGTGCTGACCCCGTGAACGAACACGGAGGCTCCGCAACGTAGTTGGCTGTGGACCTCACCATGTCGTCCACCGGATCTCGGTCCGGATGAGCGACTCGAACACCCGCGTCCAGCCCGACTTCCCGTCCGTGCTCCCCTCCGTGCTCCCGTCCGTGCTCCTCAACCGGTTGGAAGGACCGGGAGGTTCTCTGCCCGCCCCGACGCGTCCTCGCCGCGAGTGAACCGGTACGTCCTCGCTGGTGCCATGGACCGGCGGGCTGCCCAAACGCCCGCTCCTCGCCCGACCCAGGCACGCCGTACGGGCTGGAACGCGTCCCTGACCGTGTCGCACCAGACCCTCCCCCGGCCATGCGGCGTCAACTTCTGTCATTTTCCGCCAGTGATGGGCGCAGTGATTTCAGAATAAGAAAGGGGAATTGATCTCCTCCGGTCTTTCTCGGTCACTCTCTTCGGGTTGCCGGAACGGTCGCAGAACTCGCCGGTCGACTTTTGAAGAAAGCCTGCGAAAAAGGCTGCAATCCCCTCGGCGAGGCGATTAATGTGAATCGTCAACCGGAGTGGGGACTCCGGGTTCCGGTGATCAGTCATCTGTGCACCTTCACCTGGGCACATCCATGCCTGAATCACGTTCAACATCGATGGTCGGCAGCGCCGTGTGCGCACCGGCGATCGCATCGGGGGTGGGGAACAGTGCAGCCGAATATCGGGGGACGCAGCCGTGACGGCGATCTCCGTGCCGCGCTCCGCGCAGCGGATGTGCTTTACGGGGGGCCCGCCGTACGGGCACGCGGCGCACACGCCGGAGCGGCAACGGGGCCCGCACCCGCGAGGCCCGACCACCACAAGGTGGCGCACCTCGTCGCGGACAGGGACCCGGCCCCCGGCCCGCAGGCATGGAGTCGCGCCTGGCACGAGGTCCTCGCCGGGGAGAGCGCCCGTACCACCCGAGCGGGTCTGGGATGGGTCCTGACCTCCCTGGCCGGGGGGCGGCTCCCCGCCCTGGACCTCCTGGAGATCGGCTGCGAGCGGCTGCGCCTGAGCCGCGTCACCTACGACGGCGCCGTCGCCGGCCCCGACGCACAGCCACTGGCCGACGCCGCATGGTGCGATCTCGCCCCCGCCGCCTCGGCCCTTCCCGCCGAGCGGCTCCCGAGGCTGTTCCTCCTCGCGGGCGGTGCGGGCAGCGTCCCTGCGGATGTCGCGGCACCGCTGAGGCGGGCGCTGCGCTCCTTCGTACGGGAGACACCACACCACTTCGGCCCCCTTGTGGTCGTCGTCAGGGCGGCGGGCTGGCGGCCCGTCGAGCGGGCGGCCGAGACGTTGCAGGAGGAAGTCGCCCCGCTGCTGCGGCTGCGCCTGCCCGCCCACTGGCCGAGGACGCCGGACGACTTGACCACCGGACTGCCGCTGCGCCGCACGGTCTGGCTGACCGGCGCCCGGGTTGACGGCGCGTCGGGAACGGTCGGGCTGGTCCGCCGGGCGCTGTTCCCGGCCGGCAGCCGCACGGGGGACCCCCACGACACCTGCCCCGCGGTCCAGGTCCCGGTCACGGCGCCGCCCGACGGGGCCACCACCGGCGAAAGCGTCGCCGCGGTCGTCTCCGCCGGACGGGACGAGCCGCCGTCACGGTGGCGCCCGGTCCGGCTCGACCGGCTCGAACTCCCGCCGGGCTCCCGGGCCACACTGCGCTACCGGCTACGCGGACCAGGCCGGGTGGAACTCCGGTACGACGGCCACCACGAGCCGGAGACCTCGCCCTGGACCTCCCTGGCGCACGGCACGCCGCGGCGGCTCTCGCGGCCCCGCCCTGTCGATCTGGTGCTCGCCCTGGAGATCGCCGGTCCGCAGGCCGGCGGCGGTACGGCGGTCGAGGAGCGCCTGCAGGAGGCGGCGGCCGTGGTGACGGCCGTACGGGAAGCCGTCGGCAGCGGCGACACACTCCGGGTGGGCCTCATCGGCTACCGGGACCACGCACCGCTCGACCGGCCGTACGACAGCGACCCCATCGTGCACCGGGTGGGCATGTCGACCGCGCAGGTCGCCGAACAGGCCCTGTCGGGCTGGCACCACAGCACACTGCGACACGACTTCGCCACCGGTCTCGAGCATGTGCCCCACGAACTCACCGGCTGGCGCCATCTGTGGCGGCCGGACAGCCACCGGGTGCTCCTGGTGGTCGGCTCGAGGCCCCCGCACCCGCGCAGCCGGCCACCCCAGGTACTGCGCCGCAGCGCCCCCGTACGTATCTGCCCCGACCGGCTGGAGTGGGAGGCCGCCCTGGAAGCGGTGCGCCACCACGACGGTGTCGCTTGTGTGGCGGTCGTCGACGAGCCGGCGTGGATGGACCACCTGGAGGGTGAGCCCCATCTCGCCCGATGGGCGGACCGGGCCTGGGACCTGTTCGGTGCCGAAGGCCGCTTCACCGCGGGCCACGATCCCCGGCGCATCGCCGCCGCCGTGGCAGCACCGGCGCTCTGCCTTCCCGAGGACGGCGTGCCGATCCGGCTCGTCGTTCCCGACGGTGACGGGGAGTGGCTGCACGCAGCGGCCGGCTGAGGAATACGTGACGAGGCCGCGCGCCGGGCGCGCGACCGCGATCAGGCAGGAACCGCGGCGGACGATCGCCGCTGCCGACACAGGGGGACCCCATCATGACCGATGACGAAAAGCGCCCCGAGCGAGGGAAGAACGACAAGCAGGACCGGATGAAGGACGACAAGGCCGTGGAGGGCCCGTTCGACGTCTGGGACCCGGCCACACTGGTCGGCGGCCGGGCCGCCCTGCCACCGGCGCCGGTGCCGTCCGCGACCGCCGCGCCCCCGCACCGGAACGGCGCCGTACCCGCCGCGCCCGTATCTCCGCCGGTGGCCCCGCGCGAGGACAAGACAAGGGCACCCGGGGCGCCTTCGGCGGATCCGGGGCGGCGGGCCGCGGCCTCGCCCCGGGCCTTCGCCGAGAAGCTCGTCGAACTCGACAAGGCCGAGAAGCCCGCCCGGGGAGCCGCTGCCGCCGCGGAGAAGACCGCGCGGCAGGACGAGGCCCGTCAGGAGCCCGAAGGGGCCGCGTCCGCACCCGAGTCGACGATCACCCTGTGGGGCGGGATGGGCAGCGGGAAGTCCACGCTGCTGGCCGCGCTTTCGCGAGCCGTGCAGGATCCTCTGTACGGAAAGTGGAGCATGTGGCCGGAGGACCACGCGTCGCAGAAGTTCCTCAGCGACCTGGCCCACGTCCTCTACCGCGACCGTACGTTCCCCATGGCCACGCTGACCGAGCAGCGCCCGGTCCGCTTCACACTGGCCGGGGATCTCGCCGGGACCCGGTTCTCCCGTGGAGGCCGCAAGCGCTGGTGGCGCGGCTCCACCGCCGCCCGCGATGTCATGGAGTTCAAGGTCACGCTCCGGGATCTGCCCGGCGAGGCGTTCGATCTGCACTCGGAGACCGGTGCGGCCCTGGGCGGCAAGCTCATCAAGGACCTGGGGACGTCCCGCGCGATGGTCTATGTCGTGGACCCCGTCCGCGAATGGCAGGTCAACGGTGACGACGGACCGGTCGGCGACGACGCCCGGCAGAACGCGGACTTCTTCACCGATGTCCTCGCCGGGGTGGCCACCGAGGTCAACATGCGCGGCGAGCGCCAGGGCAACCAGTTGCCGCACAGCATCGCCGTCTGTCTGGCGAAGTTCGACGACGACCGGGTGTTCCGCTTCGCCTGCGAACAGGGCAACGTCCGGCTGAACCCGCGCACCGGACAGCCGGAAGTGATGGACGCCAAGCGCCTGTTCGACGGGCTCTGCCAGGCCTTTCCGCACGGCAGCCTGCGCGAGATCAAGCAGCAGATCGAGCTGTTCTTCGCCCCCGAACGCGTCGGGTACTTCGTGTGTTCCGCCGTGGGCTTCTGGGTCGACCCCGAGCGCGGCTTCGATTTCGAGAACCCGTCTCTGGTGAACCCCGTCGAGGACGACGTCCGCTTCGTCGCGTCGCCCCAGCCCGTCAACATTCTCGAGCCCTTCCTCTTCCTGCGGGGCGTCGGCCCGCAGCAGTCCTGATCCGGCATCCGACCACCGCACGAAAGGAGACCCGCCATGGCACCGGGGCTGACGGCCGACTGGGCCCTGTGGGGCAAAGAGCCGCACACCAACAGCGGCTACAAGGTACTGGCCGCGTACCCACCCGACCTGAGCGCCGACTTCAACACCGCCATCCACCACTGGTCGCCCGGCACCCCGGCGCGACGGGACCAGCTGCCCTGGATCACCATCGGGCCGTGTACCGCTGCGGACGGCACCGACACGGTGGGCGTCTTCGTCCTCGAAGGCACGGAAGCCGTCGACCGGACCAACCGCCCGATCTGCCGGATCAACCACTTCGCCGTACCCGCCGCCCATGTCGGCGCGCACGCTCTCGGGTGGTGCGCACTGGCCAGGGCCGCGCTCGACGCCGTACCGCAGCTGGCGACGGCCGGCACCGCACCGGCCGAACTGTCCGTGGCGGAAGGCGGGCTTCTCACCCAGCTGGGCAGCGTCATCACCTCCTCGATGACCGAGGCCAGCCGCTGGCTCGCGGCCGCGGCGGCGTACCTGCTGGACGGCACCGTGGTCGTCACCGGGGCCCGGCACTACGACCCGCTCCAACTGCTGACGGTCCTCGACTGCGTCGCCGCCATGCTGCCCCTCGGCATGCGCAGCACCTTGTCCGCAGCCACCGGGACCTCCTCGGGCTCCGAGGTACGCATGCGGCTGTACTGGGGGGTCGCCGACGAGGAACCGGGTCTGGCCGTCCTGGCCTGGGGCGGGGGACTTCCGGGCCTCGGTGGACTGTCCCCCGAGGCCCGCTCGTACCACGATCTGCTCATTGCGGCCTGGTCGGCGCACGGCGGAGAAGCCGTGGTGAGGCATCTGGAGGGTGCCCGCGAACCGTTGGACATCACCAGCGGGAGCGCCCACACGGACGCCCTGCGGGTGCTCGCCGGTCTCGACCCCGCGCTCGCCGTCGCACAGGAGGTCCGCGAAGGGCGCGAGGTGGGAGCCGAACGGATCGACGCGGCCCTGCGCCACCCGGCGGCCGACCCCCGGTCCGTCACCCTTCTCTCCGAACGGAAACTGGCAGGACCTTCCACCGACATGGCCTCACTCGCACTTCACCTGAAGCACCCCGAGGTCTCCGAGGCCTTCCGCGCCCAGATCGTGGACGATCTGCTGCACGGCCGGCCGGACAGCGCCCGGGCCAGGTTCCAGAGCGTGCGCGACGCCACCTCCGGCTCCGAGGAGGACCTGGAGCCCCTGGACCAGGTACTGGCGCTCGTGATCGACGAGGTACGGGGGTCCGGATCGGGCTCCCCGGACCCGGTCGTCGAACAACTGCTGCCCACCGTCGAACCGTTCGCCGTCGGCACCATGGCCTTCACCCAGTCCCTTCTGCTGCGCACCCCCGGACTGGCCGGCCGGCTCGTCAGGGTCCTGTGCAAGCGCCCCGACCCGGCCGCGGACGTCATGGCCTGGCTGGAGTGGCTCGGCGACGGCTCTGGGCCCAAGGTCCCCGGCAGCGCGGAACTGCCGGTGCTGTACGCACTGCTGGACTCCGGAAGCGGCACTGCCGGACCCCTGAAGAAATGGGTCGACGCCCACCCCGAAGCGGCCGTCCGGCTGCTCGGTGCCGCGGCCGCCTGCGGGTACGCCGACTCCGTTCTCCTCAACGGCTTCTTCCACGGGCTCGTCGCCTGCTCGTACCGGACGACCTCGTCCGATCCGTTCGAAGAGCCACCCAACGTTCTGCTCAACCACGTGCTGGAGCACCTGCCGACCGGTCTGCGGCCGGAGACCGCGGCCCGCTGGGACGTGCTCTGCGCGCTGACGGACCTGCCGCCCCTGGCCCTGTTCGGCCTGACCGCGGCGCCCGTCCAGCGGGGCTCCGCGGGGCTCTCGACACGCCTCGACGGCTACCTCTCGACCCTGCACTCGGAGCTCGAGAGCACACCCGTGCGGAACCACGCGGCCCTGGTCGTCCAGCAGCTGCTGGAGGGAGTCCTCACGGTCAACCCGGAGAACGGCGAAGGGCCCGACGAGGCCGGCCGGGAGCTGACGACGCGTCTGCTGGAACGGCGCGGCCCGCACGTCCTGTTCGTCACGGAGGCCTTGCAGCTTCTGGCCGCGGAGCCGCTCTGGAAAGAGACGGAGCGGGACGAACAGTGGCTGAACCGGATCGCGAACCAGCTGCCGCAGCTGGCGCCTGCCCTCGTGCTCCGCGGCGTCCACCGCACCACCCGGCGGGTCGGCGGCAGCCCGGATGACTGCCGAGAGCTGGCCGCCCAGCTGTACGCGGCCCGCCAGGCCGGAGCGGGCAACGACGAGCTCTGCCGGGCGCTGCAGCCCTGGGCGGACACGACGAACGGAGGTGCCCGGGTCTTCTCGATCCTCCAGGCCTACCACGCGACCTGGCGGTCCTACGCAGGGGAAGGGCGAGCCGCGGAGGAAAGCGAGCAGCTGGAGATGGCGTTCGCCCGAGGAGGTCCGGACCGCAGGATCTGGCGGCTCTACTGCGACCACTCCCTGAAAGCGCTCGACAGGCAGCGGGGCGACCTGGGCCGCCAGATCCAGGAACTACGGCACAGACAGTCGCGGGCGGACGACGAGATCGCCCGGCTCCGCAAACTCGACGCCGCGACCTCCGAAGGCCGCCGCTGAACCCGCCCCGGCGCCCGCCCTTCGCCCTTCGCCCGCCGCCCTTCGCCCTTCGCCCTTCGCCCTGGTCGAACTTCCCGCGCCCGACTCCGTCCCTGCCCGGCCTTCGTTCCGGACACGCTCCACGCACCCCTCGGACATGGTCCCGGTCTCCGTTTCCGGATCCGCTCCCCTACCCGCCCCAGACCCGCCTTCCGTACCGCCCCGGGCCTGGTCCCGGCACCCGTCCCGGACCCGCTCCCGGCAATCGCCCCGACCGGCCTTCCCGCCCCGGCGTCACGCCCGGGGCCGAGGCCCGTCCACGCACCACACAGGGGGACCCCTCATGCACACCGTCCCGGCACCGGCGCGCCGCGCCCTGCTGCTCACCCTCGCCACGGCACTGGCCGCCTCCGGCGCGGCGCCCGCCGCGGCCGCCGACACGCCACTCCCACGCGACGGCATCTACCGGTCGCTGAAGGTCGACGACGTCCCGGCGGCCTACGTCGTGCTCGTCGACACATCCAGTTCGATGCAGGACCGCGGCCCCGACGGCGTCCCGCTCTACACCACCGTCAAGAAGCGTCTGGCCGACTTCCTGAAGACACTCACCCCCGCCGATCAGGTGTCCGTCGTCACCTTCGGGCGGGCCACCAGCATCGTCCACCGCATGTCTCCCGCGAACCGGACCGGGGGTCTTTTCAGCAACGAACTCCCGCCCACCGCAGGCGAGTCGGCGAGCGACCACGGCGCCGCCCTGGAGGCCGCGGCCGACCAGCTCAACGGCAGCACGGCTCCGGTCGGGGCGGTGCTTCTGCTCACCGACGGCGCCGTCAACGCACCGGGCAGCCCCTACGCGAGCCAGGAAACACCCGCGTGGAAGCGGCTCAAGGATCGCTACACCGCGATGGGCACCAACCGGAAGATCGTCGGTTACGGAGTACCGCTCGCCGAGGGCACCCGGGTCGCCGAGGTCCTCGGCGGGGCGTTCGGTGTCCCGCGCATCCTGCCCGTCGATCCCACCGCACTGGGCTCGCAGCTCGGCGACGCCAAGGAGCAGGTGCGGGCGGAGAAGGCCGCCAGCCTGCTCCGCACCGACCAGGGAAAGGGAGTGACCGTCTCCGTCGCCGGCGAGGGAGTACGCACGCCGGGCCCCGGCAAGGTCACCCTGGCCGCGGGTGCCCGGACCGGCACACGCTCCAGCACCCTGCGGGTCACCCTGGCCTCCCGCACCAAGAACGTACCGCTCAGCGTGAATCTGAAGGCCGCCTCCAAGCCCGGCGGTCCGAAGGTGCGCATCACCGGGCCGAACGGGCCGGTGAAACTGATGCCCGGCCAGAGCCGCACGGTCGAACTGAAGCTGGCCTGGGACCAGGACCCCGAGTTCAGCCTGATTCCCGGCGCCCGGGACTTCCGTACCGGGGTGGAGATCCGGGCCGATGTCTCCTCGCCCTGGACCCCGGCCGTCCGCGGCTCCCTCGGATACCCGACGTTCGCCACCGGCGGGCCCACCGTCACCGACGTCGACCTGGTGGGCACGGTCCCCGGCCGGGCCCCCGGCTGGCTCTACCCGCTGGTCTTTCTCGTGGCCCTGCTCGGCTCGGCGGCCGCGTGGCGCTCCTACAAGCGCCGTAACCCCCGGCTGACCGGGGTGCTGATCGTGACCGACCTGCGCTCCGGCAGCCGCCAGACCATTCCACTGCGCGGCAGGGAGGTCACCCAGGAGACGGACGCGGGAAGCGTACGGGCCCAGATCACCGTACGCGGACGGCTGGAGGCGGGCCGACTCGTGCTCGCCCTCCGCTGCGACCGCGAGGCGCCCCGGGCGGGCGGGGACCGGCTGCGCGACAGCGGCACGTGCGAACTCGGCAAGTCCACGGTGCTGTGCGGGATCGGCTTCTCGCACGAGACCGAGAGCCGCTCGGTCGTCATGCAGTGACGACCGCAGCGCCCTGCGCACCACCCGCCACAGCCCGCCACAGCCCGCCACAGCCCGCCCGAAGAGAGGAACCGACATGGTGATGCCGTTGGACCCGGCCGTCGACCCGTCAGAGGCCGCGGGGTTCCGGCTGCTGGGCAGGCTGGGCACGGGCGGGTTCGGCACGGTCTACCTCGGCAGACCGGTGGGGGAGGAACGCGGCCTCGACACCCTCGGGGCCGTGAAACTCCTCAAGTCCGAATTCAGCGAGGACGCCCAGCACTTGCAGCGCTTCCACCAGGAGAGCAAGGCGCTCGACCGCTGCAAGGGCGCTCGCATCCCGGAACTCCTCGTCTTCGACTTCGGAGGCGGCCGGCAGCCGGTCCTGGCGACCCGCTTCATCCCCGGTCTGTCGCTCTCCCGGATCCTGGAGGCGCACGGCGGGGCGCTTCCCCCCGACACGGTGCACGCCGTGGCCGCCGAGCTCGTCGACACCCTGAACACCGCCCACAGCAAAGGCCTGCTGCACCGCGATCTGCACCCCGGAAACGTCCTGCTGACCCAGGACGGCCCCTGGGTGATCGACTTCGGTCTGACGCGCATCCGCGGCCAGCGGGTCACCGTCACTCTGGACACCGTCATCGGGCACCCGCACTTCTGCCCGCCCGAGCAGCTCATGGGCCTGTCGAGAACGGTCAGCGCGACCGACGTCTTCGGCATCGGCGCCATCGTCCTGTACGGGCTGACCGGGCACCCGCCCTACACCGGCGCCGCCGACTCCCGCGCCATGCTGATGCGGCGCGTGGCCGGCGTCGCCCCGGATCTGTCGGGCCTGCCGGACGACCGTACCGGCCGGCTGATCCGCGCCTGTCTGGCGGAGGACCCGGCCGACCGGCCCACGCTGGAGGAGGTCGCCCACAGCTTCGGCGAGCCGGGCACCCTGCGACTGCCGGACGGCGTCGCCCGTACGCTCGCCGACTACCGGTCGGAGTTGAGGGACTTCCTCGTCGGTGCCGGCAACGCCGCAGATCTGACCGTGCCGTTCCGTCCCGGGCGGCGCAGCTGGAGCGCCGATGTCGGCGAATGGCCACATCGCGTCGTCTCCACCGGACAGGGCACGGTCGTCACCGCCGACGGCAGCGGCGGAGTCCGCTGGCTGGACGCGGACACGGGCCGGGAGGAGGCCCACCACCGGGACTTCGAAGCCCCGGTGCAACTGTGCGCGGAGGGAAGCCTGCTGCTCGTCTGCGACGCCGCAGGCCGGCTGGAGTCCTGGGACACCCGTGCCCGTACGCCCTGGTGGTCCGTCCCCGCGGGCAGCCTCACCGGCGCCCGGGTGCTGCTGCGTGGGCAGAGCGTGTTCCTCGGCGACGGGACGGGCCGGATCCATCATTTCGACGCCGTCACCCGCCGCGTCTGGTGGCGCACCGAGCCCCTCACGGACGACCTCGACGATCCGGCCGCACCGGTCGCGGCGGGTGCCCGGCAGGTCTATCTCTCTGCCGGGCAGGGCCGCGAACTCCTCGCCGTCGACGACGAGGACGGGAGTGTCTGCTGGGACGGGCCGGTGCGGCTGCCCGTCACCGTCCTCGCGGCTCCGCTGCCGCTGGACGACGGACTCGTGGTGGCCGACGGCGACGGCGGCCTGCGGTGCCTGGCCGCGGCCGACGGCTCCACGCTGTGGGAGGCACGGCTCGGGGCCGCGGTCGTCGCGCCGCCCGTGCGCGTCCTCGACACCGTGATCGTCGGCGACACGGCCGGAACCGTCCACTGCCACAGCGCCAAGACCGGCGAGGAGATCTGGCGTGCCCAATACGCCGAGGGCGAGGAGTTCTTCTCACTGTGCGCCGACGGGACCACGGTGTACGCGGGCGGTTGGCACGGCCGGCTCCATCTACTGGACGCCGCGGACGGAGCCTCGCTGCAGAGCTTCGACCTCGGCGGCCAGATCCTCGCCATCGCCCACGCGCCCGGCGGCCGCACCGTCTACGCCGCGGCCTCGCACGGCAGTCTGCACGCGCTGCCTACGGCGGTGGCAACAGGCGTCACGCGCAGCCGTTAGCGCGCCGGCAGCGAGTGGCAGGCCCTTCCCTTGCACGGACCGGGGTTTCGGGTCGGGGCTCGGCCCCGCGGGGTGTCCGCCGAAGCCGCCGAAGCCGTCGAAGCCGCCGATGGACGTACGGCGTGATGCGTCCGGACAGAGGCACCCTCGGTCCGACCGGATCGGCCACCACCGGGCGGCCACCACCGGGCGGCCAGGCCAGGCGGACACGATGGCCACCAACGACGCGGCGACGCGGCGAGGCGGCGATCAACAGCGCACACCGCGCCGCCGTCGCTTCATCCGGTCACGGTCGGAGGCGATCAGCCGTCGATACGCCGGGCACATCCTGTTCCTGAACAGTCCGCCCGCTTCTCCCCTGGTCAGAACGCTGACATCCGATTCACAGGCCGACCACAGAGGTGATCGCATTGCTCGCCGCGGCGGCCCCCGGGGGCGCCTGCCCGCGAGAACACGCCGGGGCTGTCGGTGTGGCTGGGGATCGCCGTCGTGATCGTCGGTCTGGTCGTCGGACTGCGGCCACGTGAGAATGCCGCCATGACCGATACCCCAGATACCCCGGCCACCTCGGCTGCCCCGGCAACAGTGGCGGAGCAGGACACCGTCCCTGCCCCCGCCGTCCGCGTCGAGCGTGCCGGGCCCGTGACCACCGTGGTGTTGTCCCGGCTCGCCGCCCGCAACGCCGTGGACGGGCCGACTGCCCGGCAACTGGCCGACGCCTTCAGGGCGTTCGAAGCGGACGACGAGTCCTCGGTCGCGGTGCTGTGGGGCGAGGGCGGGACATTCTGCGCGGGCGCCGACCTCAAGGCCGTCGGCTCCGAACGCGGCAACCGCGTGGAGCCCGACGGCGACGGCCCGATGGGGCCGACCCGATTGCGCCTGACCAAGCCGGTCATCGCGGCAGTCGCCGGCCACGCCGTGGCCGGCGGGCTGGAACTGGCCCTGTGGTGCGATTTGCGCGTGGTCGAGGAGGACGCGGTCCTCGGGGTGTTCTGCCGCCGGTGGGGGGTACCGCTGATCGATGGCGGCACGGTCCGGCTGCCGCGGCTGATCGGCGAGAGCCGCGCCATGGACCTGATCCTGACCGGCCGGCCGGTCCCAGCCGCCGAAGCGTACGCGATCGGGCTCGCCAACCGGCTCGTACCGCCGGGGCAAGCCCGGCACGCGGCGGAGGAACTCGCCCGGGAGATCGCCGCGTTCCCGCAGCTGTGCCTGCGCCACGACCGGCTCTCCGTACGGGAGCAGCACGGGCTGGCCGAGCCCGAGGCGCTGGCCGCCGAGCTCCGGCACGGCATGGTGCCGCTGTCGGCCGGCGAGACCCTCTCGGGTGCTGCGCGCTTCGCGTCCGGGGCCGGACGGCACGGTTCCTTCACCGACTGACACGTCCTGTCCCGTCCCGGTTACCGGCCGGCCCTTCTCAGAGGCCGGTCAAGGTCCGGTTGCGTACCGTGTGGCCGATGACCCGTCGGACGCCCCGAACAGCCGGCGAGATCATCCGCCGAACGGAGCACTGCCGGGGCCATGCCTCAGGGATCGGTATCAAGCCGGGGTCGACGCCGATCCCCACCACGCCCTTGCGGAAGGCAGTCACGAACTGTCCTATCTCCGCCACAAGAACGTCCCGAGGGACGGCGAGGTCCACGCGTCCGGCTCGAAGACGGAGCCGACCTGCCTGGTACACGAACCTCACCGTCATCCGGCCCTCCCACGAGTCTTCGGGCCACAGATCTACAGGCCATCCAGGTCTGCGGGACAAGCCGTAGGCCGAACCAATGGCCCGAGAAGCAGACTTGGAGCGTCGACCACCCCGTACGCGCCGCGTCTGCCTCAGCCGATGCCCGGCATGGCGTCCTGCTCGACGTCTCAACCGGCTGGGCGCCGACGCGGAGACAAGACGGCCCCGGCGCCGTCGCTCCGCGTCGGTCAGCGGCACCCCGCACTCCAGGCAGCGGAGTACGGGGCGGTACCGGTGACCGGAACGGGCAAGCTCGGTCTGACGGTCGTCGCCAGGCCGGTTCATGGTCATCCCCGCGGCGGCGCGAGGGCCGCTGCCCTCGTCACGCCGAGGAACGACTGAGCACGGCTACCGGTCACGCATTGGGGTCGAACGGGATGCCGGCCGGCTTGGCCTCGGCGAGGTGGCTCGTGAAGCTGCCGTCCTTGAGCCCGAAGTGGGCGCTGCCGAAGTCGGCCTGGCTGAGCTTGTCGCGCAGGCCCGCCGGGTAGCCGTTCCAGCCAACGAGCTTGGGGAACTGCCAGGTGTGCTGGTGGTTCTCCGGCGGTTCGTCGTTGGAGTTGGCGGGTCGGAAGCAGTGGGTGCTCACACCGTCCTTGTGGTACACGACCTTCGGGTGTGTGCCGTCCCAGCGGATCTGGTCACGCGGGTAGATGTTGAAATCTCCGTGGGCCGAGGTGGCAACGTACTTCGCCTGGTTGTTCTGCACCCAGACCACGACGTGCTCCCAGTCGTGGCGGTGCCCGCCGAGACTGATGCCGGGAATGGCCTGGTCCTTCTCGAAGTAGAGCCCGTAGATGATGGCGCACCAGCCGTTGTTGCACTTGGCGCGCGAGTACCCGTTGGTGTTGACGAGGTCCGACGCGTCCCGGCAGTTGCCGTTGAGGGCCCCGGTGGGCTTCAGACCGGGGTTGATGATGCCGTCGGGACCGATGGCCGGCGTCGAGTAACAGCCGTCGGTGTCGTAGTCGTAGGCCGGCTGGAACGTCTGATCCAGCGCGTCCGCGTTGGCCGGCAGGGCGGCCAGCGGCGCGGCGAGGGCAGTGTTCGGAACGGCGAGCACCAGCGCGAACGCGCCGGCGAGGATGAGCGAAGTTCTGCGGATTCTTGCGCTCTGCTGCACCAAGTCCTCCTGGAGACCGCGTGTGGGGTACACGACCGTTGACATGCCCGCCACAGCTTTCAGGTGTTTCGGCGGAATACCAAGAGGGGTGAGGCATCTATGCGATGAAGGGTGGACCAAGAACGGGACGCGGTTCCGTCCGCCCTCGCACGCTGCCCGCAGGGGATTCGCCGCCAGGCGGCTTGTGGTGGCTGTGCGTCAGCTCATCGATCCACAGGACCTGCCAAGCCCTGGCCGTGCAGGACGATCTCGAGGGAGCGCACCACGATCGTGGTCACGCACCGGCTCGAGAACGCCTAAGTCGCCGATCACATCGTGGTCATGGAGCACGGGCACATCGGCGAACAGGGGCACCATGACGACCTCGTCCACGCGGGCGGCACCTTCGCCGGGCTATGACGACGGGCGCCCCTCTTCGCGAGGGGCGCCCGTGTTTGTCCGTCCTGAATCAGACGTCGCTGCTCTATCAGCGCGCCATCAGTCCACCAAGTCCGTCCAGACGTTGAAATCCGTGTCGTCGACGACGTCCTCACCGAGGCCGAGCTCGTCCCCGAGCGCCAGATAGCGCTCGTAACGGACCTCGCTGATCGGTACGGAGTACGCTTTCACCGCCCTGAGCAACAGCCGGAAGGCGAGATCCGTGTCGATGTCCACCGCCTGTTCCAGGGCCGGGACGACACCGGCGAGCGGGTGGTAGGAGTGGTGCGCCGTCGCCTGCTCGAGGGCAGGTCCGACCGATCTCACTTCGGCTCGGACCGCCTCCTTCGTCGCCTCGTCCACCACAGGTGTGGCAGTGACGGGCGAGAAGGAGGGGTCGTCACGCCGGATCCTGCCGGTGCAGATGTCAGCGATCCGGCGCAGCCACAACCGGCCGTCGATCCCGAGGCGTTCCAGGTCGAATTCCCGGAACGTCCCCGCCAGCCACAGGATCTCGACGTCCCGGCTGGACAGAGGTGAGTCCAGGAGCACGAGACAGTCCCGCAGAAGCTGGTGGGCGAACACCCCTTCGAACCGGTCCGCGACGCTCCCGACGACCTTCAGTCCCGCGGCCTCGCTGTTGACCAAGGGGTAGCGGATCCATTTGATCAGCCCGCTGAGCCCTATGTCGACACCGAGGTGCCGGTGTGGCTGCGCCATGCTTGCTTCCCTCTCCTACTTCGGGCAGCTGGTGAAGATGACGAAGTTGTCCGGGACGCCCGTGGCCTCGCCCCCAGGGCGCATGTTGCCCTTTCCTCGCACCGCCTTGATCCTCATGATCACCTCGTTACCCGCATCGGTCGGCGCTGCGGCCCCCGAACGGTAGACCTGGTCGGACGGCGGCACAGCACACCTGCACAGCCATCGATGCCGTCGCCATCGAGTTCACCGCACCCGTCCGGTGATCAACGCACGAGTACTTGCTTGCGGCGCTTGAGCGTCTTGATGCGGTTGACGTGCGGGCACAGCCCTCCGTCCCCTCCACCCGCCGCCACGGTGCAGGGATCCGGCCGCCCATCACACTCAGTGACCAAGCGGTGCACTCAGTCAAAGTCCCGCGCCGAAGCGCGTCACCTGGTTCCTTGCCGCACGGCTCTTCCGCGCGATCGCACCGCGGCACTGCGACGCGCCTGAGGATGTGGCCTGTGACACGTCTGTGACAGCCGGCGGACGCCGTCATGAAGTCGCCCGGACAGACTTTTCAAAAGCGGACAAATGGCAGCTTTCAGGCATATGTCCCCTGCTTCCGAGGGTGTGAGCAGTGATGACCGAGCCGATCCGTCGGAGGAAATTCCCATGAGCCTCACACTCGCCACGCCGTACACCGAAGCCCCCACCCCTGCACTGGCTCCCCGCGAGCGGGAGACCCTGCGACATATCGCCGCCGGTTGCACCTACCTGCAAACGGCTCGCCACATGGGGCTTTCCAAGCACACGGTCGACGCCTATCTCCGCCGCATCCGGGCCAAGCTCAACATCAACAGCACGGCGGAACTCACACGCCTGGCCATCTCTCTCGGCCTGTGACACATGAAGACGCAAAAGCAGTGGGCTGATAGAGCGGCAAGAGTTGCCGGATGCAAGTAGTTGCCGCCTCAATTTCTTATCATGAATGTCCGCCTGGCATGACCGCTGGGCAGCGCGACCGCGGCAGCACATCCACGGCGGCGAGTCCGGCCTCCCGCCCCTGAGCGCCGGCCGGACAGCGGGGACCGCGTCGAGGGGCCCTGCCGTCCTCAGGCAGCGCCAAGGCGGTCGCGGGCTGGTCGTCACCCGGTCGACGGCTCCACTATGGAGGCAGGCGTGGTATGGAGCGGCGCCGCCGACGCGCGACAACGGCTTCCGGCAGCCGCCGGGTGAGGCTTCCTGGGGGGAACCATGAGCACGGGAATGGTCACGATACTGGTCGCCGCGGTGGGCGTGATGGGAACACTGCTGGCACCGATCACAACAGCCTGGGTCGGCGCGCGAGGCCGGTTACAGGAGTTCGAGCTCCAGCAGCGCGCGGAGACGGCCAGACGACGTGACGAGGACGCCCAGCAGGAGCTCGAGCGCAGGCGTGACACCTATGTCGCCCTCAACGCCAGCGCCCGCCGGTGGCGCATACGGATGATGGAGGATCTGCACGCCCTGCGCCTCGGAACCACTCCGGACGCGAACGGCGCCACGGAAGCCGCTCGGAACGAGTTCCTGGACACCTATGCCCAGGCCCAAATGCTCGTCCCCGACTCCGTCCTGAAACCGAGTCAGTCCGTGCGTGTGGCTCTGGCGGACGCCAAGAAGCAGATCGACAGCTTCCGGGAGGACACCGCGCAAAGCCCGGACCAATGGCAGGAACTCCACACGGGCCTGATCAAGAGTTGGGATGTGATCATGGTGATGCAGATCGCCATGCGGCGGGACTTGGGCATCACCACGATCCCGTCGTCGTGACGGACGTGCGCCCGTACTCGCGCAGCGGACCGCACGGTCGCCGACGCCTCACGGCGAGCGGGCCCTCGAGCTCTCCTGGTCGAATCCTCGGAGCAGCCCGCTCGGCATCGCCGGGGCGGTCGAGCGCACCATGGCCCGCTGAGCGGCTTCCGCCGCCTCGGCCGACGCCCGTCGGTGGTGTTCTGACCGTCGCGTGGGACCATGGCCGACTTCCCCGCACCTGGAGGGTGATCCACGATGCCCGTGCCGAGTCTGCTCGGAGTCTTCGCGCACCCGGACGACGAGTCTCTGTGTGCGGGCGGAGTGCTTGCCCGTCACGCGGCCGCGGGCGCTCGCACCGCGGTCGTCACGGCAACCTGGGCCGAGGACACCCCGCGCGCTGCGGAGCTGGCGGAGGCGCTCCGGATCCTCGGCGTCGACAAGCCCCGGATGCTCGGATACGCCGACGCCCGTGCACCGCAGTCCGCCCCGGGCAGCGAGCGGTTCTGCGATGCTCCGCTCGACGAGGCGGTGCGACGGTTGGTCGAGCACATCCGCGAGCTCCGCCCCGAGATCGTGGTCACCCACGACGCCTACGGCGGCCTGACCGGCCATCAGGACCATGTGCACACCCACCGGGTGACCATGCTCGCGGTCCAGGCCGCCGGGCTCGACCGGCTCTACCCGGGCGCCGGAGATCCCTGGCAGCCCGGCGCGCTCTATCTGGCCACGCACCCGGACTCGGCTGCGCGGGCGCTGGGTGGATTCCTGGCCCCGACGGGCAAGGCGCTGCGCAGCGTCCCGGACGAGCGGATCACGGCGACTGTCGACGTGCGCCCCTGGCTGGAGCAGAAGGTCGCCGCGGTACTGGCTCACCGAACCGAAGTGGACCGGGGAGCCGTACCGGGTCTGATCGCCGGTCTCTCGGCACCTCACCAGGAGCAGCTGCTCGCCACCGAGTGGTACATCCGCCACAACCCTGTCGCCACATCGACAGCCCAGACCGAACTGACCGCCTGAACACCTTCCGGGATCGCAGAACGCGCGGCGGGGTGGGGGGCCGGACGCAACCGCGGCTCCAGGCCCCGATCGGGCGCTCTCCTCAGACGACCGGTTCGCCGACGCCCAGCAGGTTCCCCTCGCTGTCACGGAACCAGGCACCGCGTTCACCTCGTGCGCCCTTGCTCGGGTAGTTCCCTTCGATCTCGGCGATCCCCTCCACCGTTCGAAACCCAGGTACGTCGACCTCTTCGAACACCACGCCGCGCCGTCCGAGTTCCGTCACGACCCTCTCGATGTCGTCGACCTCCCACGCCATCTGGGTGAAGGTGCCGGGAGAGGCTCCCGTCGATCGGAACAGTACGAAGTCCGCGCCCGCGCACCGGTACAGCAGCCCACCGGGCCGTTCATCGACGGGCTCCAGACCGAGCTGCTCGTAGTAGAAACGCCGCGCCCGGTCCAGGTCCTGTGCCGGAAGCCTGGTCGCCACGCGTGCTCGGGCCAGAAGATTCCTGTCGTCCGCCTTCATGTCTCCACTGTGCCGTGGGCGGTGGCCGGAGAGGTGGAGGCAACAGGCGCGTGCCACGGCAGCCTCACCGAAAGAGTGGGGCCCGGAGCGCCCGGACGGTCACCTCGAGCCGTTGGGAGGACGACCTCGGTCCAGCGGGGCAAGTCCCGTCGGGCCGGTGGGTTGAGGAACAGCAGCGGGTCGGTGGTGGGTCGGGGCGCGCCGCCCGCCGGTTCGAGGGCCAGCGCGACGGCCCCGGCCCTGGCCGGATCTCCTTGCATGAGGACGGCGCCGTCGCGCTGGAGGAGGCCGGCCGGACGCATGGTGCCGCGGTCGTCGGACCACAGTTGCCGCACTCCGCGGTGCGGTTCATGGTCACCATCGTCAACCCAACAATCGATCTTCATCCGTTCGGTGGGCGGACCAATCCGTGTTCCCGAGGCTGCCGAAGTGCCGATGTGAGCAACTTCCGCACGACACCCACCCGCAGCGCACTCGGCGCCGTGACCGGTCTGCTGTCCGGCTGCGCCGCTCTGGCGGTGGCCGAGCTCGTCGCCTCGCTGGCCCGGCCGCAGGCCGGCCCTGTGACCGCGGTGGGCGGTGCGGCCATCGACCGCACACCGGCACCGGTCAAGGACTGGGCCATCCGTACCTTCGGCGAGAACGACAAACTGGTGCTCCAGCTGGGGATCGTGGCCGCCCTCGGCTTCCTCGCGGTGCTTCTGGGCCTGCTCGTTCTGCGGCACCGGCGGGCCGGCGCAGCGGGCGTGCTGGTCTTCGGTGTGGTCGGTGCGGCAGCCGCGCTCACCCGTCCCGACGCTGATGGCGCGGTGGACGCCCTGCCGTCCCTGGCCGGGGCGCTCGTCGGGGCCACTGTCCTGTTCCTCCTGGCCGGAACGCTCACTCCTGCCCCGTCCACGGCCGGTGACGAGGGCGCCGGCGCCGGCGCGGAATGGAATCGGCGGGGGTTCCTCGTGGCGGCATCCGTCACCGCCGTCGCCGCAACCGGTGCGGGCGCCTTGGGTCGTGCCCTGGCCGTGCGCCGCGGCCGGAGCGCCGTCGCCTCCCGCAACGCCGTCGCTCTCCCCGTCCCGGCATCCCTCGCGCCCCCCGTACCGGCGGGGGCTCAGATGAAGGTTCCCGGCATCAGCGCGTTCACCACGCCGAACCGTGTGTTCTACCGGGTCGACACCGCCCTGGTCGTCCCCCAGGTGGATGCCGGCACCTGGAGGCTGCGTATCCACGGGAAAGGAGTGACCCGCCCTCGCACCTACACCTTCCGAGATCTGCTCGACCGACCGCTGATCGAGCGGGACATCACCCTGACGTGCGTCTCGAACGAGGTCGGCGGGCCGTACGTCGGCAACGCCCGCTGGCTCGGCGTACCTCTGGCCCCACTGTTGCGGGAGGCAGGGGTGAGGCCCCCGTCCGAGGGGGGCCGTGGCGATCAGCTGGTGGCCCGGTCGGTCGACGGGATGACACTCGGCTCCCCGGTCGAGGACGTCATGGACGGCCGTGACGCGATGCTGGCGGTCGGCATGAACGGCGAACCACTGCCGTTCGACCACGGCTTCCCCGTTCGCATGCTCGTTCCCGGCCTCTATGGCTATGTCTCGGCATGCAAATGGATCGAGGACATCGAACTCACCACGTTCGACGCCTACGACCCCTACTGGGTCAGGCGGAAGTGGGCCCGAAGGGCGCCGGTCAGGACCCAGGCCCGCATCGACACCCCCAAGCCCTTCGCCCGCCCCGCCGCCGGACTGGTGATGGTCGCGGGCGTGGCCTGGGCCCAACACCGCGGCATCAGCCGCGTCGAGGTGCGCGTCGACGACCTGCCCTGGCAGGACGCCGACCTCGGTGCCCAGAACACCAACGACACCTGGCGGCAGTGGTCCTTCCCCTGGAGGACCACC
Organism: Streptomyces sp. NPDC057445; assembly: GCF_042802855.1. NCBI lineage: Bacteria > Bacillati > Actinomycetota > Actinomycetes > Kitasatosporales > Streptomycetaceae > Streptomyces > Streptomyces sp. NPDC057445. Next base: position 114,037 of record NZ_JBHVDH010000021.1, read on the forward strand.
CCAGGAGGCCACACGCTGACCGTCCGCGCGACCGACGGCACCGGAACGGTGCAGAGCGAGCAGCGCACGCGGACCATCCCCGACGGCGCAAGCGGCCGGCACAGCGTATTCGTCACCGCCGGATAGCCCCGCCCGTCCACACGCGGGCCGGTGTCACCCACCAAGCCACCCTCCAAACAGTTCAATCATCAACAAGGAGAAACCTGCCATGTCCAGCACCCTGCGGATCCGCCGTACCGCGATCGCCGTCGCCGCGGCGGCCGTCCTGCCCTTCTCGCTCACCGCGTGTTCCGGCTCCGGAAGCGACTCCGCCTCCGATCAGGCCGCTGCCACCAACGACAGCTCCAACTCACGGCAGTCCGACGACTCCATGGACGACAACACGACCGCGGACAAGCCCTTCGGCCCGGCCTGCGCATCGGTCCCGAAGGACGGCGCCGGCTCCTTCGACGGCATGGCCAAGGACCCCGTCGCCACTGCCGCCTCCAACAACCCCGCGCTGTCCACGCTGGTCGCGGCGGTCAAGCAGGCCGGCCTGGTCGACACACTGAACAACGCACAGAACATCTCGGTCTTCGCCCCCACCAACGACGCCTTCGCCAAGGTCCCGAAGGCCGACCTCGAGAAGGTCCTCGCCGACAAGGACACCCTGACCAAGATCCTCACGTACCACGTCGTCGGTCAGAAGCTCGAGCCCGAGCAGCTGGAGAACGGCACCTTCGACACCCTGGAGAAGACCAAGCTGACCACCACCGGCGCCGGTGAGACCTACATGGTCAACGACAGCGCGAGCGTCGTCTGCGGCAACGTGAAGACCGCCAATGCCAACGTCTACGTCATCGACACCGTCCTGATGCCCGAGTAGCACCCGCTTGCGGCGCCCTGTCCGGATGCCGTTGCATCCGGACAGGGCGCATCGCCAGAAGAACATGGGAACTCGACCCGCAGCCAGGCCTCGCCTGCGGCCTGGCCGGCCCCTTCCGCGGATCCGCTGTGCGCAGTTCTTCCCAGCCGGGCGGCAGCGCAGTGCGCCGGGAGGCGCGAACGCCCGCTGCCGCCGGCCCGGGCCGGCACCGCGTCGGTGTGACCGAACGCAGTGCCGCTCCGGCTGATCTCCAGGTCCACGGCGATCAGATGACGCCCTGCGCGCTCATCGCGTCGGCCACCCGCTCGAAACCGGCGATGTTGGCACCGACGACGTAGTTGCCCGGGGCTCCGTAGCGTTCCGCGGTCTCGTACGTGATGTCGTGGATACGCCGCATGATGCCGGCCAGCCGTGCTTCGACCTCGTCGAAGTCCCAGTGGTCCCGGACGGCGTTCTGCTGCATCTCGAGCGCACTGGTCGCCACCCCTCCCGCGTTGGCGGCCTTGCCCGGGCCGAATGACACGCCGGCCTCCTGAAGAATGCGAACCGCCTCGGGGGTGGTGGGCATGTTCGCTCCCTCGGAAACGGCCTTCACGCCGTTGCGGACGAGGGTCAGTGCGGCGTCGGCGTCGAGTTCGTTCTGCGTCGCCGAAGGCAGGGCCACGTCGGCCGGGACATCCCAGACGCAGCCGCCGCGGACGTACCTGGCCGACGATCCGCGGCGCTCCGCGTAGTCGCTGACACGCCCGCGTTCGACCTCCTTGATCTGCTTGAGGAGCGCGACGTCGATGCCCTTCTCGTCCACCACGTAGCCGGTGGAGTCCGACGCGGTCAGTACGTGGGCGCCGAGCGCCTGCGCCTTCTCGATCGAGTGGACGGCCACATTGCCGGACCCGGAGACGGTCACCTGCCGGCCCTCCAGGTCTTCGCCCCGCCTCTTCAGCATCTCGGCCGCGAACAGGACGTTTCCGTACCCGGTCGCCTCGGCCCTGACCTGGGACCCTCCCCATCCGAGGCCCTTGCCCGTGAGGACACCCGAGTCCCAGCGATTGGTGATGCGGCGGTACTGGCCGAAGAGGTAGCCGATCTCGCGGCCGCCCACACCGATGTCCCCGGCCGGGACATCGGTGTTCTCACCGAGATGCCGGTGCAGTTCGGTCATGAACGACTGGCAGAACCGCATCACTTCGGCGTCCGACCGTCCGCGGGGGTCGAAATCGCTGCCGCCCTTGCCACCGCCGATACCGAGGCCGGTCAGCGCGTTCTTGAAGATCTGCTCGAAGCCGAGGAACTTCACGATCCCCAGATTCACCGAGGGGTGGAAGCGGAGTCCGCCCTTGTAGGGGCCGAGCGCGCTGTTGAACTCGACCCGGAATCCCCGGTTGACGCGCGTGACACCTGAGTCGTCCTGCCAGGCCACCCGGAAGATGATCTGACGTTCCGGTTCGACGATCCGCTCGAGCAGACGGGCCTCCAGGAACTCAGGGCGGGCGATCAGCACTGGTTCAAGTGATTCCAGCACCTCACCGAGCGCCTGCTGGAACTCGGGTTCGCCGGGACTGCGCCGCAGTACTTCCGCATGCAGGGGTTCCAGGACGGACGGCATGCTACGAGCCTGTGGCGGTACGGAGAGAGACGGCATGGAGGTCTCGTTCCTCTTCTGGTCGAACGGCCGGGACATGGGGTGTTGCTTCACACGGAGTACGGACGGGCGGCGGGGAAGGACTCAGGTGGCGAACGCGAACAACCACAGCCGGGTTACGGCACGGAGGCCCGCATCGTCATGTCGGCCGCCTGCCCGTGGATCAGGGGAGGCAGTCGCAGTCCCTCGCCGAACTCGTTCGTGACGAACATGTTCGGTGGCTCGCGCTGGTCGAAGCACTGCCGGCACTGCTGAGCGAGGGCGGGATGCCGGACGGACAGGCGGCCTGGGGCGTGGATGTGCTCCTGCAGGTGGCCACCGCGGCAGCCTGCACGTCCACGCCGCGCTCGAGGTGCCACAGGACTGGATCTCCGGCATCGACTTCACCGACACCGCAACCGCCAAGCGCGCCGTTCTGGAGCACTTCCCCGACCGGGACCAGAGTCTGCGTGCTCTGGTCGCCGATGCCGACGGCGCGCTGGTTCCGCGCCCCATCCACAGCCTGCCGGCCAATAATCCGGTGCCGTGCTCGGGCCCGGCTCTCTAGACTCGCCTCGTGCGCCGCTCCGACATCGCGGCGCCTCATCGACAAGTGAGGGGAGCCGACCGTGCGTTACCGCGCTGCTGTCGCCGTTCCCCGTTCACGGTTCGACGTGATTCTGATGTCTTCGAGTGCCCGGTGCCGGCTGCGCGGCCGCCACCGGATGTCCGTGACGAAGATCTGACTCCCCCGTCGAACAGCGGCTCGGCCGGCCCGGGGGCATCCCGATGCCGGGTCTGCGGCGGCAGATGACACCGTGTCAGGAACGTTTCCTCGCTGTCGGGTCCTCTCGTCCGGAAATCGCGCTGCCCTGTTCTCGTCATTCCTGAAAGGCCTCGGGCCGTGCGCAGCGACCTTCGACGTCATCCCGTCAATCCCCTGACCAGCATCCGTAATCTGGGCATCCTCGCCCATGTCGACGCAGGCAAGACCACCGTCACCGAGCGGATTCTGTACATCACCGGCGCCACCCACAAGCGGGGCGAGGTCCACGACGGGACGACCGTCACCGACTTCGACCCGCAGGAACGCGACCGTGGGATCACCATCTTCGCGGCGGCGGTGAGCTGCGCCTGGGACGGTCACCGGCTCAATCTCATCGACACACCGGGCCACGTCGACTTCTCCGACGAGGTGGAGCGCTCGCTGCGGGTGCTCGACGGCGCGATCGCGGTGTTCGACGCCGTCGCCGGTGTCGAGCCGCAGAGCGAGTCGGTGTGGCGTCAGGCCGACCGGCACGGGGTACCGCGGATCGCCTTCGTCAACAAGCTGGACCGCGCCGGCGCCGACCTCGACTCGGCGGTCGGGTCGATCCGGGAGCGGTTGTCCACGGTCCCGCTGGTGGTCCAGATGCCGATCGGGCAGGAGGACGCCTTCACCGGTGTGGTGGATCTGCTGCGCATGCGCGCGCTGGTCTGGGGCCCTGGCCGCGACACGTTCGAGGAAGGCCCGGTGCCCGATGGACTCCGGGCAGAGGCGGAGCGGCGCCGCCGGCTGCTCGAGGAGGCGGTGGCGGAACTCCACCCGGCCGCGCTCGAGGAGTTCTGCGCGGAGTCGACGCTCTCCGCCCGAACTCTGGCCGCGGCACTGCGCGACCTGACCCGTAGCGGTGAGGGCGTGGTGGTGTTGTGCGGGTCGGCCTACCGCAACTGCGGGATCGAGCCGCTGCTGGAGGCCGTCGTCGCGTACCTTCCGTCTCCTTCGGATGTGCCGGCGGTGCGCGGCACCCTGGACGGCACGGTGCAGGAACGGGCCGCTGATCCGGCGGCGCCGTTCGCCGCGCTGGTCTTCAAGGTGCAGGCGACGGCCACGGGACGGCTCGCCTACCTGCGTGTGTATTCAGGAACGGTCCGGAAGGGAGACACCGTGCTCGACGTGGGGGTGCGGCGCACCGAGCGGATCGGCCGGATCCTGCGGGTCCAGGCCGACCGGCACGCGGAGGTGGACCGGGCGCAGGCAGGGGACATCGTCGCCGTGATCGGGCTGAAGACCGCTCGGGCCGGCGTCACCCTGGCCGCGCCCGCCGCGCCTCTGGTCCTCGAACCGCCCACCGCGGCCGAGCCTGTCGTCTCGGTGGCGATCGAAGCCCGCACGAGCCTCGATGTCGACCGGCTGGGCTCGGCGTTGGCGGGGCTGGTCGAGGAGGATCCGTCGTTGACTGTCCGGACCGATCCCGAGACCGGGCAGACGGTGCTGTCGGGGATGGGCGAACTGCATCTGGAGGTCGCGGTGGAGAAGATCCGCCGTGCCAGAGGGCTCGACGTCGGCGTCGGACGGCCGCAGGTGGCCTACCGTGAGACGGTCGCCGAGGGCGTGTCCGGGTTGGTGCACCGGCATGTCAAGCAGGATGGCGGCGCTGGTCAGTTCGCCCATGTCGTGCTCGATGTCGAGGCCTTGGAGCCTGATACCGAGGCGGTCGGGGACAACGCCGCTGTCGGCGCAGGGAGCTTCGTGTTCCGCTCGACCGTCACCGGGGGCCGGGTACCGCAGGAGTACATCCGTGCGGTGGAGGCAGGTTGCCGGGACGCCCTGGCCGAGGGTCCCCTCGGCGGCCACCCGGTGACCGGGCTCCGGGTCACCCTGACCGACGGAGCCACCCATCCCAGGGACTCCTCGGAGATGGCGTTCCGGACGGCGGGCCGGTTCGCGCTCCGGGAGGCGCTGCGGGCCTGCGTGATGGTGCTCCTGGAACCGGTGGTCGAGGTCACGGCCACGGTGCCCGACGACACCGTGGGTGCGGTACTCGGCGACCTGGCGGCGCGCCGCGGAAGGGTCTCGGGCTCGACCGTGCGCGGCGGTACAGCGGTGATCACCGCCGGGGTGCCGCTGGCCGAGTTGTTCGGGTACGCGACCCGGCTGCGCAGCCGGACCCAGGGCCGGGGGACGTTCGCCACCCGGGCCGCCGGCTACGCCCCCGTGCCGACAGCGGTGTCCGTCGGCATCCTGTCCCGGTAGTTCCGATGGTGGCCCCGTCCGTATGCGGACGGGGCCACCCCGTATGTACGGGCCCGCCAGCCGTCGGTCACGGGCTCGACCCTTACCGGCGTGCGCCGGACGCATCGCCGAGTGCGAGGACGGCCGCGGTGTCGCGTCGGGTTCGAGCGGTCGCTGAGCTGATGAGCGGTTGTCGGACCGCTCCGCTACGTTGCCGTCATGACGGAATTCGTGATGGTTGCAGGCGCGTGGCTCGGCTCGTGGGCGTGGGACGACGTGGTGCCGCCGCTGCGTGCGGCCGGCCACGGGGCCCACCCGTTGACGCTGTCCGGCCTCGCGGAGAAGCAGGGCGTGCCCGCCGGGCAGCAGACCCACGTGCAGGACATCGTCGACGAGGTCGAGCTCCGGGATCTGCGGGACGTCGTCCTCGTCGGGCACAGTTACTCGGGCATCCCGGTCGGGCAGGCCGCCGAGCGGATCGGCGACCGGCTGGCCCACGTCGTCTTCGTCGACTCGAACGTCCCGACCGACGGAGAGTCGTTCGTCTCCAACTGGTGGGAGGGTCCCGCGAAGTTGGAGGTGTCGATCGCCGGGAACGGCGGCTTCTGGGCACCGCTCACCGCGTCCGACTGTGCCGGCCAGGGCCTCACCGATGAGCACATCGCACGGATCGTGGGAGGCTCGACGCCGCACCCGGGTGCCACTCTGTCCGAGCCGGCCGTGCTGGCACGGCCGCTCGGCGAGCTCCCGGTGACGTACGTCAAGTGCCTGCTCGACGGCGCCGAGCCGAGCGACGACGTGGCCCGGCTGCTGACCGGCGAGCACTGGCGGCTGGTGGAGATGGACACCGGACACTGGCCGATGTTCTCCCAACCGGGCGAACTGGCACGGATCCTGCTCGAGGCAGCCGGAGGGTGACCGACCTCCGTGCCGACAGGCAGGCGGGTCACCCGGTGCGGTAGAGGTCCGTGAGGAGCCCGACCGCCGCCTGGGTGGCGGGGTGCGGGTCGTCGCGCCACCAGGCGAGCCGTACGGCGATCGGCTCCGCGTCGCGGACGGGTCGGTAGACGATGCCGGGCCGTGGGTACTGGTTGGCGGTGGATTCCGCCGTCACGCCCACGCAGCGGCCCGTGGCGATGACGATGAGCCAGTCGTCCACGTCACGGGTGTCCTCCGTGGCCGGGCCGGCGTCCGCCGGCCACAGCCCCGCCGTGGTGGTGCCGGTCCGGCGGTCGACGAGCAGGGTGCGACCGCTGATGTCGGCGAGCCGCACGGCACGGCGCCGCGCCAGGGGATCGTCGGCGGCCATGGCACAGAAGCGCCGCTCCAGTCCCACGATGGCGGAGTCGAAGCGCCGGTCGTCCAGATCTCTGCGCACCACCGCAAGGTCGCAAGCGCCCTCCGCCAGCCCCGCGGTGGCGGAGTTCGTACGCACGAGCCGGAGCTGCGTCCCCGGACTGATTCCGCTGAACCGGCGCTGGAACTCCAGGGTGTGGCGGCCCAGTGCGGACCACGCATAGCCGATCCGCAGGTGGGTCTGGCCCGACCCCGCCGCTGCGACGAGCTCGTCAACCGCGGCCAGCACCCGGCGGGCATGGGACACGACGCGTAGTCCGGTCGCCGTCAAGGTCACCTCGCGGGTGCTCCGCCGCAGAACCCTCACCCCGAGATCACGCTCGAGCGCGGCCACCGTGCGCGACACGGCCGCCTGCGAGATCCCCAGTACAAGGGCGGCACGGGTGAAGGTGCCCTCGTCCACGATCGCGAGAAGACAGCGCAGTTGCCGCAGCTCCACACTCATAACCCCAGCGTATAACTCCTGCGAATCATTCATTTTACGCAAGCGGAGCACTGCCGGACGATCGTGGAATGCGGCCTGCAACCACGCACCGAGCAGCCCCTGCCCGTCACGACACCCCCACTCCCCCGCAGCCCCGTAGCGGGCCCTTCTCCGGTATCGCCACGATGCTCGGCAGCGGCCTGTCCAACCAGGTCGGCGCCGCCGTCGGATCACTCGCCTTTCCCGCGCTGGGCCCTCTGGGGGTCGCCGCGGTACGCCAGTGCGTCGCCGCGATCGCCCTGCTGGCCGTCGCACGCCCCCAGCTGCGTGCCCTCACCTGGCAGCAGTGGTGGCCGGTGCTGCTGCTGGCGCTGGTGTTCGCGACGATGAATCTCTCCCTGTACGGCGCGATCGACCGCATCGGACTCGGTCTGGCGGTGACACTGGAATTCCTCGGACCGCTCAGCATTGCCCTGAGTACCTCACGCCGACGCATGGACATGTGCTGCGCGGTGATCGCCGCGGCAGGCGTGACCGCGCTGATGCGACCGCGGCCGACCACGGACTACGTCGGCATGGGCCTGGCGCTCGTGGCCGCCGTCTGCTGGGCGTCGTACATCCTGCTCAACCGCACTGTCGGCCGGCGGGTGCCCGGAGCGCAGGGGTCGGCGGCTGCCGCGGGTCTGTCGGCGCTGCTGTTCCTGCCGGTCGGTCTCGCCGTCGTCGTACGCCATCCACCGTCCCCCGGGGCGGTCGCCTGCGCTGTCGCCGCCGGGATCCTGTCCTCGGCCGTCCCCTTCCTTGCCGATCTCTTCACCCTGCGCCACGTACCGGCCCAGGCATTCGGGCTCTTCATGAGTGTCAACCCGGTGCTGGCGGCGGTGGTCGGCCAGGTCGCCCTCGGCCAGAACCTGGGGTGGACCGCGTGGTGCAGTATCGGAGCGATCGTTGCCGCCAACGCGCTGAGCATCCTCACATCGGCTTCCCGCTCCCGGCGGAGTCACGGACCAGGCACACACCTGAGCTTACGGAGCCCCCCGTCCGCCACCCCCGCGATCGCGACCACGACCGACGAGGCGCATCCGGCGGATCACGGCCGGGGCGTCCGACACCGCGTGTGATGATCGCGGCATGACCGTCATACCTGTGCGACACGCCTTGCTCGTGGCGGCGGTGGCCCTCTTGAGCACCGGGTGCGGGCTCTCGGCCGAACTCGATCGTGAGGCGGATCCCGCACGGACGGGAGCGAGGGTTTCCTCGCCCCGGCCGTCGGGTCCCGGGCCGGCCGCCGGTGCGCGGACGAATCCGCCTGGCGATGCGGGGCAGCCCCCGCCCGTGGACACGCAGGCCTGCCCGGATGCGGGTGTGCTTGTGTCGACCGGCGCAGTGAGCGCCGCCATGGGACTGCGCGCCATGCCCGTGACGCTCACCAACTGCGCCGAGCGCGACCACCGGCTGAACGGCTATCCCGACGTACGGGTGCGGAACGTGGACCACGAGCGCATGGACGTCACCGTGCTCAAGGGGCCCGGACCGATCACACAGCTCGACGACCCGGGAGCGCACCCCGTCACCCTCAAACCCGGAGAATCCGCGCGCAGTGTGTTCGTCTGGCGCTACTCGGCCGTCGACACGGCGACACAGCGCGGCAGTGGCGTCTATGTGGAGATCGCCCCGGCCGTCGGGGTCGACCGGCAGACCGTGCAGCCGGACGGCGGCCTCGACATCGGCGAAACGGGACTGCTGGGCACTACGGCGTGGCAGAAAGTTGTCGACTAGATCCGCGCTACGACGGGTCATGGGGGGCGTCGCGGGCGACGTCCCCCCGTCCAGGACCTCCGGGTGCATCAGCATCACTCGGCGATATAGGTGCGGTAGGCCCAGCGGTAGACCGGCAGCGACTCGCCGTGCAGAGTGCGGTACTCGTTCGTGAACTCGAAGTGCTCATAAGCGTTGTGGCGCAGAATCTTGACAGGCTCACCGCATCCGCCGGGCGGCATCGCCCAGACTTGAGGAAGGTCGTCGGGACCTCCTTGAAGGAGCACGACGTTCGATGGGTCCATGGCTCGTGCCTCCAGCAGCCTGGGACGAGACGGAGTGGAGCGGCGTCGAAGGACGAGCCGGGAGGGCGAGCCGTCTGCACGGTTCGCCCGGGGGCTCATGAACCGGATCGGTCCTCGAGTGTGAGTCCCATGTGGTCGGCGAGACCTGTGGCGAGGGCTGCCAGTGTCGGGTGCTGGTAGACGAAGTTGGTGGCGATCTTGATTCCGAGCGCTGTCTCCAGCCGGGTTCGCAGTTCCAGGGACAGCAGTGAGTCGAACCCCAGTGACTTCAGCGGGGTCTGCGGGTCGAGGGTGGTGTTGCCCAGCCGGAGTACCGCACGGATGTGGCCGGCGATGTGGGTTTCGAGGGCGGTGCGCCGGGCCAGGCCTGCCGGCAGGGAGTTCAGCTCCGTCCAGATGCCTGCGCCGGTGTCCTGCCCGGTGTCTTCCGGCCGGTTGTCGGCGAGAAGGCTGAAGAGCGACGACTGCCGCACCGCGGGCAGGATCCAGGTGTCGGGTTCCCCGGGGATGACGCCGGTGCGTATGCGCCGGTGAACGATCAGGGCGTTCAGCGCCTGGAGTCCCTTTTTCGTGGGGATGGTCCGGTAGCCGCGTTCGGCGAAGTCGACGGCGGCTCCCGTCTCACCCCATGCGCCCCAGTTGACGGCGAGCGTGGGCATGCCGCAGCTCGTCCGCCAGTCGGCGAAACCGTCGAGCCAGGAGTTGGCGGCGGCATAGGCGCCCTGACCGGGATTGCCCAGCAGGGATGCCATGGATGAGAACACGGCGAACCAGTCGAGGGTGTGACCGGCGGTGGCTTCATGCAGCCTCCACGCCCCCGTTGCCTTGGGCCGCCAGACGCGCAGGAGCTGGTCGTCGGTGACGTTGGTGATTGCCGCGTCGTCGAGGACCATGGCGGCGTGTACGAGGCCCCGCAGGCGCCGGCCGTTCGCGGTGGCGGCGGTCACGAGGCGCTCGGCGGTGCCCGGTTCGGCGATGTCGCCGAGGGTGACGGTGATCCGCGTCCCGCGGGAGCGCAGCTCCTCAAGGGTCTGCTCGGTGGACTGCGAGGGGGGCGTGCGGCCGTTGAGGACGACGTGGCGGGCGCCCTGTTGCGCGAGCCAGCAGGCTGTCGCGAGTCCGACACCGCGCAGGCCGCCGGTGACGATGTAGGCGCCGTCAGGGTGAACGGCCGAGGGCCCCTCAGTGAGCACGGCGGTGGTGTCGCCCCGCTCGGGGACGGTGAGGATCAGTTTGCCGATGTGGCTCGCACCGGCCATGGTGCGCAATGCCTCTGTCGCCTGGGCCAGTGGGACGCTTCGGTAGGGCAGCGGCTTGAGCCGTCCTGAGGCGATCTCGCAGAGCACCTCGCGGAGCACGGCGGTGAACACCTCCGGACGCCTGTGCTGGAGCTCGATGAGATCGACGGTGCTGAGGGTGATGTTGTGCCGCAGCGGTGACAGCCCGATGGGTGTGTCGGAGAGAATGTCCCGGACCCCGAGTTCGACGAAACGGCCGAAGGGGCGCAGGGTTTCGAGACCGGCACGGATCGCCGGGCCGGCCAGGGAGTTGAGGACGACATCCACGCCCTCGCCCCCGGTGGCGGCACGTGTCCGATCGGTGAAGTGCAGGGACCGGGAGTCCATGACGTGCTCGATTCCCATTCCGCGCAGATAGCCTCGTTTCTCCGCGTTGCCGGCCGTGGCCAGCACCTCGGCGCCCAGCAGCCGGGCGACGCCGATGGCGGCAAGGCCGGTCCCGCCGGTCGCGGAGTGGATCAGGACCCGTTCACCGGCGGTGAGACGGGCGACATGGTGCAGTGCGTACCAGGCGGTGATGTACGCGGCGGGGAGGCCGGCCGCTTCGGTGAGGGCGACACGGGCCGGTACGGGGGCGACGGCGTGCACGGGCACGGTGACGAACGAAGCGAAGGCACCGCCGTGCAGGTCGATGGCGAGCGCGGAGTCTCCGACGCGAACGGTGTCGACGTCCGGACCCACCGCGGTCACCGTCCCTGTGCACTCGAAGCCGATGCGGTACCTCGCGTCCTCGTCGGTGGACAGGAGGCCCATGGCTGTGAGCACGTCCCTGAAGTTCACCGCCGCGGCGTGGACTCGGAGTTCGACCTCTCCCGGGCCAGGTGCGGGCCTGTCGGTCTCGGCGAGTTCGAGCGCGTTCAGGTCGCCGAAGCGGCCGACTCGGAGCCGGAAGCGGTCCCTGCCGAAGCGCACGGTGCGTGTGGTGGCCGTGGCGCGTTCGGTCTCGGTGAGCGGCGCGTAGTCGAGCCGGGCGATGTGGCGGGTGCCGTCGCGTACGGCCGTCTCGTCCTCGGGTGCGTTGTCCAGCAGTTCGGCGGCCACATCGTGCAGTGCGGGATCTGCCGGGTCGGCGTCCAGATGTGTCGGGCGGATCTCCGGGTGCTCGTAGGCGAGTACGCGTACCACTCCGCGCAGGGCGCTCTGGGCGGGGTCGGCCGTCTCCGCGGGCTGGACCGTCTGGGCGCCACGGGTGACCACGAAGAGGCGAGGGGGCTGCGGGCAGACGGCGGCCGCCTGGGCGGTGTCGATCAGACGTCGGGTGCGTCGCAGTGCGTCCGCTGTCGGATCCGCGGCCTGGACGGGCGGCGCACAGAGCAGCACCACATTCTCCGGGGGCGCGGGGCGGGCGGCCCACCGTTCGAGGAGTGCGCCTTTGAGCAGTCCGAGCGGATGGTCACCCATCGGGCTTTCGACGACCTCGGTGGTCGCCCCGGCCGCTTGCAGCAGTCCGGCCAGCGCCTGGGCGGAGCCGTCCGCCTCACCGATGACGAGCCAGCTCCCCGGCCGGGTCGTTGCCTTGCGCACCGGGCGCGGGGCGGGCAGCCAGCGTGGCTCGAGGAACCAGCCGTCCACCTCGCCGGCACCGGGTGCCCCGTGGCGGACCAGCTGCAGGCCCTCGATACCGAGGACGAGTTGGCCTGCCTCGTCCAGCAGGCGGACGTCTCCGGTGATGCCGTCGGCCGTCTCCTCCACGATGCGGGCGTGACAGTACACGGCCGCCGTGGGATCGCCGAGGACCCGTATGGACCTGGCACCGACCGGAAGGACCAGGCCTTGTCCCCTCTCCCGGACCAGTCCTGCCACGAGCGCCTGGGCGCAGGCATCGACGAGGACTGGGTGGATACGCAGGGCGTGCGGCGCGGACGTGGCGGCGGCGGGTAACTCGACCCGGCTCCAGGTGCTCTCGCCGTCGCGTGAGATGCGCAGCTTCGTGATGCCGGTGAAGGCGGGTCCGTGTTCGATCCCGCGGGATCGCATGCTCGCGTAGAGGGAGGCCGGGTCAAGAGCGATGGGGTGCTGTGCCGGCAGCGCGGTCAGCGTCGCCGCCAACGGCGACGCCGGTGCGCCGGGGACGTGGCGCAGTTCAGCGGTCGCGTGCCGTACCCAGCCTCCGTCATCACCTCGGGCGAAGATCTCGCACTCGGCATGAACGGGGCCGGTCACGGTCGCGGTGGTGACCATTTCGGTGTGCTCGGACAGGTGCAGCAACTCCAGGAACCGGACGCCGGTGACCTCGATCTCCTGCGGAGGTGCGCCGAACACCTCGCAGGCAGCGGTCAGGGCGACGGCGCAGTACCCGGCGCCGGGAAACACCGGATCGTTGTGGACCCGGTGGTCGGCCAGCCATGGCACCGCCGCGGTTCCCGCGTCCGCTCGCCAGTAGTGGCGGACCTGTTCACCGGGAACCTCGGCGCGTGTGCCGGGCAGGGCGCGGGCCGTTCCTACGGGAACGTCGGGAAACGGGGTGGCGTCCGCCCAGTGATGTTGCCGGTCGAAGGCGAGGGTGGGTACGTCGGCGAGTTCCCCGTCCGCGTAGAGCTTCGACCAGTCGACCTTGACGCCCGCGCAGTGCAGAGCCGCCAGCTGCGTGCGGAAGGTGGCGAGTTCGTCCTCGCCCCGGCGCAGCGTGGGCAGGACGACCGGGTTGTCGACGAGACGGGGCAGGCTGTCGGAGACGGAGCGGGTGACGACGGGGTGGGGAGAGACTTCGACGTAGACGGTGTGCCGGTCCGCGGCAGCGGCGGCGATCGCGGAGGCGAGCCGGACGGGGCGGCGCAGGTTGGCGCACCAGTAGACGGCGTCGAAGTCGGGGACGCGGCGTGGGTCGTTCAGAACGGTCGAGTAGAAGGGGACTCGGGGCTGTTGGGGTGTCAGGCACTCCAACGCGGTGCGGAGGTCGGCGAGCAGTGGATCGACCTGCGGGGAGTGCGAGGCGACGTCCACCGCGATCAGGTGCGCGGGGACTGCACGCGAATCCCAGGCGGCGACCAGCCGTTCCACCTCTCGCCTCTCACCGGCGACGACGGTCGAGCCGGGGGCGGCCAGGACCGCGACCGAGACCGCTCCGGTTGCCCGGGCGGTGTCGATGTCCTCTTCCACCGCGGCCTGGTCCAGATTCACGGTGGCCATCGCGCCGGCTCCCGCGATCCGCGTCAGCAGCGAGGACCGGCGGCAGATGACCCGGACACCGTCGGCGGGACTCAGCGCGCCCGCCACGACGGCGGCCGCGACTTCTCCCATGGAGTGGCCCACGACGGCGGCCGGCTCGATCCCGTGCGCCCGCCAAAGAGCGGCGAGCGAGACCTGCAGTGCGAACAGCAGGGGCTGTACCCGCGAGCATTCGGTCACCGGCACGCGGGTGTAGACCATGTCGAGTACGGAGAAGCCGGCCTCGTCGCTGATGAGCGCGTCAACTTCGGTCATGGCCGTGGCGAAGGCCGGTTCGTGGTCGAGCAGTGTGCGTCCCATGCCCGGCCACTGCGAGCCCTGCCCGGAGAACACCCACACCGGGCGCCGGGTGACTCCGGTGGCGACCGTGCCGGTCACCAGGCCGGGGTGGGTCAGCCCCGTGGCGAAGGACCTGAGGGCACCCACGAGTTCATGGCGGGAGGCGGCCACCGCACCGAGGCGGCCGCGGCCCGGCGAGCGCCTGAGGGCGAGGGTGTGGGCGACATCGCGCAGCGGCACGCGCGAGCCGTCCTTCTCGAGCCAGTCGGCGAGACGTTGCGCTGCGAGCGGGAGAGTCCCGGCGGAGCCGGCGGGTACGAGAAGGACCTCGGGCGTGGGACGACCGAGCGGGCGTGGGGTGGGCAGGTCGAGGGCGGCGGCGGGCGCCTGCTCGAGTATCACGTGGGCGTTGGTGCCGGAGTAGCCGAAGGACGAGACGGCCGCAAGCCGGGGGCACGAACGGGTGGGCCACTCGCTCATCGCTGTGGGAACGAAGAAGCGCGTTCCTTCCGGCGCGATGGCAGGGTTCCACTGCGTGAAGTGCAGATTGGGCGGGACCAGTCCGTGCTGAAGACACAGCACGGCTTTGATCAGCCCGCTGATTCCGGAGGCGGGTTCGAGATGTCCCAGGTTGGTCTTGACCGATGCGAGCGCGCACCGGTCCCGGCCCGTGCCGTAGACCTGGGCCAGGCTGGAGAACTCGACCGGATCCCCGAGCGGCGTGCCCGTGCCGTGCGTCTCGATCATCCCCACGTCCCGTGGGTCGGTCCCGGCGCGGCCCAATGCCATGCGATACAGGGCCTGTTGGGCGGTCGCGGACGGGGCGGCCAGGCCGTCGGAGCGGCCGTCCTGGTTCACGGCCGAGCCGCGTATCACGGCCAGCACACGGTCGCCGTCCCGCCGGGCTTCCGCGAGGCGTTTGAGTACGACGACTCCGCACCCCTCACCGCGTACGAAGCCGTCCGCGGCGGCGTCGAACGTGTGGCAGCGCCCCGTCGGCGACAGCATGCCCATCCGCGCGAAGGACCTCATGGTCCTCGATCCGAGGATGAGCGTGACACCTCCGGCCAGAGCGAGTTCGCACTCGCCCGCTGCCAGCGCCCGGCATGCGAGGTGAATGGCCACGAGCGACGAGGAGCACGCCGTGTCCAGCGCGACGCAGGGACCGTGCAGCCCCAGGAGGTAGGAGATCCGGCCCGCGGCCACACAGTGGCCGTTCGTCAGGAGCGAGCCTTCCAGCTCCACCGGCCGGCCGGCGAGACCTTCGTAGAAGTCGTTGTAGCTGATGCCCAGGTACATCCCCGTCGCACTCCCGGCCAGACCGTCGGGTGGCATGCCCGCGTGTTCCAGTGCCTCCCAGGCCACCTCCAGAAGCAGCCGGTGCTGCGGGTCGAGCACGTCCGCCTCACGACCGGACACCCCGAAAAAGCCCGCGTCGAATCCCGACACGTCCCGCAGATAGCCGCCCTGCCGGACCGCGGTCCTCCCGGGCCCGGCGCTGTCGTGACGATCGCCGGATAATGCGGGGCCGCCACGGCCGGCGGGAGGGGCGCCCACGGCGTCCCGTCCGTCGGCCATCAGCCGCCACAGAGCGGTGGGTGAATCGGCATCGCCGGGAAGCCGGCACCCCAGGCCGACAACGGCGATACGGCTGTGCTCTTCGCACGCAGAGTGCTCACGCTGGACCATCGGATGCCTCCTCCGCCCGTCGCCCGCCCGGGCCCGGGATCGATACACGCTGTGGAATGGTCTTGCACCGCTCGGGCTCTCGGCCCGTTAATCGACGTCCGGGCTTCCCAGCAGGACCGCGCTCTTCACTCCGCCGATCTGGTATGTGAAGTTCAGCGCGTGATGGAATTCGAGAGGGCGCGTGCGCACACCGGGAACGGGATCGAATGCGAGGCCCTCGGCCGGCTGCTCACAGTTCGTCGTAGGACACACTTCGCCGCGTTCCATCATGAGGAGGGTCAGCGCCACCCCGAGGCATCCCGCCGGGGCACCGTTGTGGCCGAAACAGCCCTCCTGAGACGTCATCAGCAGGCTGGCCGCGGACGGCCCGTAGAGATGTCTGACCGCATTCACCTCAAACGCGGTGACAACAGCGTCGCCATCGCTGCCCCCGTGAATGTAGGGGATCTGGTCGATGGACCACCGGTCTCCCAGACAGGCGCGGACCGCGGCCACCAGACCCATTCCGCTCTCGTCGCTCGCCAGCGGGTTGGCAAGACCGTCACGTGTCGTGGCCTGGGAAAGGATTCGGCCATACGCATTCGCGCCACGCCGAAATGCGTGCTCCCTGCTCTCCAGGATCAGTGTGACGGAACCCTCGCCGTAGTTCACGCAGTCCGCGCGCCGGTCATAGGGCCGCATAAGGCGGTCGAACGACGGCAGCAGCGCGGGCTTTCCGGCCGACCGGACGGAGGCGTCCGCTTCCTGAGCAACGCGCAGCAGACGTTGAGCCTTCCGGACCAGACCGACATGGAACACATCGACACCGGTGACCACCGCAATGTCGACCACACCGTCGGCGATGAGGCCACGGGCGTTCCCGAGCTGGACCGCGGACGAGGCACAGCCACAGGACACCGTGAAGCAGGGGCCGGTGGAACGGGTCACCGCTCCCTGGACGAGGGCGACATCGGAGGGGGATACGGCCAGTTCGGCCCCGATGAAGAGATCCATCGCCTCCAGGGCGGTGATCGTGTCAGGGTCGGCCCGCAGGACCGCCTGGTAGCTGCCGACCTGGGCGTCCACCCCGCCCCGCCCCGCCAGAATCGCCGCGGCGGCCAGGTCTCCCGCGTACAGGTTCACGCCGGCATCCATGCACGCCTCTGCCAGTGAGACCAGCCCGAACCGGTGCGCCGCCGTGAAATGCCGGACGAAAACACCCGGCAATTCGGGCAGGCGTTCCTCGAACATGGCACCGGAAAGGTGAACGGGGCCGTGATAGACACCGTCACGTAAGAGGCATGAACGTCCGTGTGAAGCGATGTCCCAGACTTCCTCCGCGGTGAAAGCGGGCCGGCCCTCACCCGGCAGACAGAAACCCATACCCGTCACCAGGACGTCCCGCGCGCTCACTCGCGCCCTTCCACGTGTTGCCACCGCTCGACCGCTCATGTCACACCTCCGTGCATTCGTTACGGCATGCTCGTCAGGCCTTGTTGGGCGTGTTTGTCACGGCATGGGGAAACAGCACACCGTTGCCAGGGCTGAACCAGGTCCGGAACCCGAATTGCCGGACCCTCTCGGCGAGCGGCTCGGCAGGCAGCCGATACCTGCTCGGGAACAACTGATGCCTTGCCGCGGCGAGAAGTGAGAACGCCGACCCGTCTTCCGGAAGCCGACGAACCGACAAAGCCGATTTCGGCTTTGTCCAGTAAGGCGGTCCTAACCCTAAGGTGTAACAGGCAGTTACGGACATGGCGATGTTACGGCGCTCGAAGCACTGACAACGACGAACGCGCGCCGGAACTCCACCGGCGTATTCTGCTTCCCGCGTGTCCGGATTCCATGGCTGATAAAGCCGGAGTTTCCAGGGACTTCGCCCGAACACAAGTACCGGGGACACCCGCGCGAGACGACAGCGATACCAAGCCTCACCGCAGAGCGCATGCGGCGACAGCAGGCGACGCCGACCTTTCCGGCCTGGCACCAGTCGTGAGGCCGCCCCGAGCCCCCACCCGCTCTCGCATCGCTTGCCCTCATAACCAGCGGTGGGCCCGACTCCGCTCCGATGTGTCGACCGACTTCGTCAACCTACGGCGTACGGACAGAGATACGAGATGACAGGCGGCAGCCCATCAACGGCCCCAGGCTCTCCATCGGGTCGACGGCCCTTGAGAGTCGGCCTGACATGGCGCTCTCGGCGGCTCTGAGCGTTGCACAAGCCCGCACGGCCTCGCCATGGGTGGCTTCGACGGGGGACCGCAAGTTCGCCGAATGCCTGTCGGCAGGACGAGCGAGGACGCACATGAAGTCGGACTCAATGTGTCATCCGCTGCGCAACAGCCGTACTCTGCAGCCACAACACACGGCATCCTCGGTACACCCATCGCAGTTCTCAGGAGCACACCATGACAACGACGGCAAATGCAGCGGTCAGTATCGAAACAACAACTTCCCTGCTGCAGGCAGAGCTTCCTCAACTGGAAGAGCACCAGCAGGCACTGCAGGAACAACTTGCCGCGGTCTCCGAGCGGCTGGAATCGGTCCGCGGCGCCCTGACCGCGCTGAGCGCCCTGTCCGCCACCACGGTCCCGCATCCCCGCACCGCCGAGGGCGAGGCCCGCGTCCCCGCCGAAGCGGAGACGGCTTCCGTCGAGGCTGACACCGGCACAACGCCGGAACCCGCAGAGACCACCACCGAAGCCGCACCGACGGAAATCCCCTCGGCTGCTCCCGAGGAGACGGCGACTCCTCGCCGGGCCCGCAAGGCCGGCGCCGGTACGAAGCAGAAGGCCGCCTCCCGAGCGGACGAGAAGCCGGTGGCCACACGACGCCCCGCGAAGAAGCCCACCGCTGCCAAGGCGACGAAGGCCAAGCAGACGGAGAGCACCGCTCCCGCTGAGGCAGTCCTGGATGCCGGGGGTCTCACCGAGCAGGTGATCGCCGTCCTCGCCCGCGATGCCGGCACACCGCTGCGCGCCCGGGACGTGGCCCAGGTCCTCGGCCGGGACGACAGCGCCGGCGACATCAACACGGTGCGCAGCACCCTCGACCGGCTTGTCGCCACCTCTCGCGCCCACCGCGCGGGCCGCGGGCTCTACCAGGCCCCTGCCAACTGAGATCCATGGCAGCCGACTCCACGCGGTTGCGGCGATACGTGACGGCCGAGACGGCCGACAGCCTGGTCGGCATGGTCACCCGGAGGTGATCTGCCACCGTGCCCGCAACCGAGCGGGCACGGTGGCCGTCGGTACGGGGTGGGGACCGCCGATTCGGCGAAAGGCGGAACTCTGTCGAGGAGTACTTCTTGGGCGCCGCTGCCCACCCCGGAGGGCGGCAAGCGCTGTCGGTGTCGTTGGGCGGCGTGTTCTCGTCGCCCGGCGACGGGTGGGCTCCAGTGTTGCCCAGGCCGATGTTGAGACGTCGCATCACACGAGCAACTGGGAGGAGCGCCCCCAACGGCGAGACCGCCTGATGCATCCTGACGCATACGGAGTCCGATCAGGCCGAGATTCGGCTGAACGCTGCCGGGCTCCTGGGCCGTACTAGGGGGCGCGGCGGGGATCGCCGCCGCTTCGGCTCCGGGAAGGTCTGCCAGGGGATGTCCAGTCGTCGCACCATCGTGGCCACGGTTGCGCTCGTCGGGAGCGCACCACTGCTCCTCCTTGGAGTCTGTGCCGGACCTGCCGTCGCACATGGCGCTCCGTCGGATCCGGTCAGCCGGGCGGTCGCGTGCGGTCCGCAAGGCGGTCACGCGCAGTCGGCCGCGTGCGTTGCGGCCGTCCGGCGCGGTGGGCGCGAGGCGTTCGAGAAGTGGGACAACCTGCGCGTGGCGGACGTGGCGGGCCGTGACCGTCGGATGATCCCCGACGGGAAGTTGTGCAGCGCGGGAATCGACACGTACAAGGGGCTGGACATCGCCCGCGCCGACTGGCCCGCCGACACGTTCGAAGCCGGCGCGCCGTTCGCGCTCACCTATGCGTCGACCATTCCGCACCGGGGCACTTTCAGCGTCTACCTGACCAAGGACGGGTACGATCCGAACTCACCGCTGGCGTGGGACGACCTGGACGGCAAGCCCTTCCTCACGGCCACCGACCCGGTGTTCCGCGACGGTGCCTACCGCATCGAAGGCAAACTGCCCGCCGGACGAGCCGGCCGCCATCTGCTCTATACGATCTGGCGGAACACCGACACACCGGACACGTACTACTCCTGCTCCGACGTCGTCCTCACCGCTGCCGGTTCCGATCGCGGTGACGCTGGTGCTGTTACTGATCAGAAGCCTGAGAACGGCGGGAAGGCGGCTCCTGGCAACCACCGGCCGACGGAGCCGGAGGGCGAGCCGGAGAAGCCACCTGCCGTCGCCGCCCGGACGCCGGAGAAGCAGCCGCCCCCCGCACCCGTCGTGTCCCAGCCGGAAGCAGCGGCGAAGCCTGCCTCAGCCACGGCGAACTCCGGTGGGCTCACGATCGCGTGGGCATCAGCCGCCGTCCTGGCTGTCGTCGGCGCAGCGGGCGGCTACCTCCGCCACAGGCGGCGCTCCCACTGACAGTGGGCGGACAGGTGCGGGGGCCCTGCCGCCTCCTTCGGCTCCGCCGAATTCCGCACGTACTGCGGATGAACCTGAAGGTCTCCCCCACGAGCGGGCCGGCGACGACCTGTGGGAAGGTGTGATCGCCACCCGGGCGCAGCGGCGCTAATTCGGTACTCGCCGGAGCCTCCCACACGTGACAATCAAGGCTCACCCACGGGAGGAACACATGAGCCAGGCCTACCTGACTCTTCACGAGCTGCTGCCGGCGCAGGAGTTGGCGGCTGCCCTCGACGCGGGGCACGTCACCCGCAAGCCGCACCCCGAACTGCCGCTCTCCATCTACACGTACACGAGGACGTGCCAGTACGAGCGCGTGTGGAACCGGGTGACGACACGCTGCCGCGGCCTGGTCGCCGACGAGACCACCGGCGAGATCGTCGCCCTTCCGCTGCCCAAGTTCTTCAACGTCGCCGAGCACGAGTCCGGTCAGACGTACGCGCCCGCGCTCCCGGACGAGTCGTTCGAGGTGTACGACAAGGTCGACGGCAGCCTGGCGGTGGTCTTTCACTACGCCGGCCGGTGGCGGGTCGCGTCCAAGGGCTCGTTCATCAGCACCCAGGCCACCTGGGCACAGCGCCTGCTCGACGGAAAGGACACCTCCGCCCTGATACCCGGAGTGACCTACCTGGCCGAGATCCTGTACCCGCAGAACCGGATCGTCGTCGACTACGGCAACCGTCGTGACCTGGTGCTTCTCGCCGCATTCGGTAGGGACGGCACGGAGGTTCCGCTGACGGATGCCGCGGTCGCCTGGAAGGGGATCGGCTCTGTCGTCACCGTCTGGCCTGCCATGCCGCTCGCCGAGCTGGTCGCCCTGGCCGCCTCCAACCGGCTGCCCGGCGGCCGGGCCGCCACGGGCACCGACGCGGAGGGCTTCGTGCTGCGCTTCGCTTCCGGCGTACGTGCCAAGGCCAAATTCTCCGAGTACGTACGACTTCACAAGGTGCTCACCGGCGTCACCGAGCGGGACATCTGGCGCAGCCATGGGATCCAGCGGTTCGCCGGACTGCCCCTCAAGCAGGTGGCCCAGGCACTGGGCTGCTCGGTCGCGGACATCGAGGCGTCCGGCGGCAAGCCTCTGGACGCACTGCTGGAGCAGGTGCCCGACGAGTTCGACGCCTGGGTGCGCGGGGTGATTGCCCGCATCGAGGAGGAAGCGGCACGTCGCGAGCGGGCGATCGACGAGGCGTTCCGGTCCCTCGCCCATCTCGCCGGCGACCGGGGCGCCTTCGCACGCGCCTCGAGGACCCTGTCCGACGCTGCCGTCCGCCCTGCCATGTTCCTGCGCCTGGACGGACGCCCGACCGAGCTCGTCACGTACCGTTCCGTCCGGCCCGAGGCGTCCGACCCGTTCAAGTCCGACGAGGAGAACTGACCGTGCCCGTAGTACACGTCATGACGGGGCTCCCGGCCTCGGGGAAGACGACCGCCGCGCGCAGGTTGCAGGCGGAGTCCGAGGGCCGGATGCGCCGGGTCAATCTCGACGACCTGCGGGCGATGCTCGACATCCCGGCACCTGAGCGTGGCAGGTCCCACCGGCACGAGCAGACCGTGCTGGCGATCCAGGACGCGGCGGTGCGGGCGGCAGTGGACGACGGCTTCGACGCCGTCGTCGACAACACGCATCTGACGCCCCACATCCCCAAGCGTCTCAAGGCCGCGGTGGCCGGGCAGGCCACGTTCGTCGTGCACGACTTCACCGACGTATCACCGGAGGAGTGCATACGGCGCGACGCCGAGCGGGACCGGGCGGTCGGCGAGGAGATCATCCGGATCCTTGCCGACAAGCACGCGAAGGCGAAGCAGGGCGGCTGGCGGCTCACCGACGCGTGGCTCAACGACGAGCCCTCGGTCGAGCCGTACACCGCCGACCCGGCGCTTCCCTCGGCGGTCATGTGCGACATCGACGGCACACTCGCCATGAGGGGCAACCGGGGCCCGTACGACTTCACCCGCTGCGACGAGGACCTGCTCAACGTGGCGGTGCGCGGCGCCCTGCGCTCCTTCCGGCGGGCCGACGGCGATGCCGTCGTGCTGCTCTCGGGTCGCGGCGAGGAGCACCGGGAGCTGACCGAGGCGTGGCTGCGACGGCACGAGGTCCCCTACGACGAACTGTGGATGCGCGCCGCCGGTGACGGCCGCCGCGACGACGTCGTGAAGGCCGAACTCTTCGACCGGCACGTCCGCCACCGCTTCGCGGTGCGTGTGTCCCTCGACGACCGCGACCGCGTCGTCGCGATCTGGCGTCGCATGGGCCTGCCCACCTGGCAGGTCAACTACGGCAACTTCTAGATGTGCCGACAGCGACGCCCCACTGAGCGCAGCCGACCGCCCTGAACACGGCAGGCGCGGTGCGACCGGCCCGTTCATCCGTGGCGGCTCATGTCGTGGAAGAAGTTGTCGACGACATGCTGGTCGCCGGTGCGGTTCGTCTCGTCGTAGACGTATTTGCCGACGGCGAGGTCGAGGACGCCGAGGCCGAAGGGTGAGAAGACCACCGGGCGGTCGGTGGGCAGGGTCACCTGTGCGGACATGACGTCGGT
>NZ_JBHVDH010000022.1:0-129841 GCF_042802855.1 Streptomyces sp. NPDC057445
GGCTTTCCTCCGGGCGCTTCCCTTCGGTCTTTCGTGTTTCCAGCTTAGCAGATCCGATTTCCGTTTCTGCCACCCGCTGGAGCGGGCTGCCGGGCTGTTCCTCCGCTTTCGCGAATTCCCTTTCCGGCGATTCCGACTCTATCAGATCCTTTCGGGCCCGATTCCCCGTCGGAGCGGGTTGCCGTTCCGGCCTCGCGGCCGTTCCGACGCTCAAACTCTAGCGGATTTCCCAGGCGACTCATAATCGAGCCATTCGAAATGAATTTCGGCATGCCGAAATTCGTCCCGGTTGGGGATCGTGCTGAGTTTGGTTGCCGCCATCGGCGGCCGGATCGGTCATCGCAGAACCGTTCCGGCCCCGTGACAACTCGAAGAACCTTACGGATCGAGAAGGGGCGTGTCAACCCACCCGTTCGTCCATCTTCGCGACACCTCCCGGCAGGCAGGTCAGTCCAGGTCGGTGAGCCGACCGCCCGCGTCCGGCTGGGCGTGTTCCACCCGGCGCAGGACCCGGATGAGCATCTCGCCCAGTACCCCGCGCTCCTCGCTGGACAGGTCCTGGAGCAGGTCCTCCTCGAAGGCCGTGGCCATGCGCATCGCCTCCAGCCACTTCGCACGGCCCTCGTCCGTCAGCTCGACGATCACCCGTACCCGGTTGTTCTCGTCGCGGTCCCTGGTGACCAGGCCCTCGCCCGCCATGCGGTCGATGCGGTGGGTCATGGCGGCCGGGGTGAGGCCAAGACGTTTGGCGAGTTCTCCCGGACCCAGGCGGTAAGGGGCACCGGAGAGAACCATGGTCTTCAGCACCTCCCACTCCGCATTGCTGATGCCCAGCGCGGCGACCTGGCGCCCGTAGGCGACGTTCATCCGGCGGTTGAGCCGGCCGAGGGCGGAGACGACCTTCTCGACCTGGGGGTCGAGGTCACGGAACTCGCGCTGGTAGGCGGCGATCTGCTCGTCGAGGCTCGACTCCTGCGAGGTGCCGTCGACCTGGGGCGGCTGCGACGGCTGCGAGGCCTGGGGGGCCTGGGAGGCCTTTGGGGCCTGCGTGCGGCCGGCTCGCTGGGGGGTGTCGGACATGCGCCTCACTATCGCATGCATCGGGTTGGCTTCTAAGTCCTTCGATGTGTATTGTTCAGATCCTAACTTTAGTTTCGAAGTCTTCAAGCTTCAGTCCTCCAGCGGCTGACCGACCGAGGCAGGTGAGTGTGACCAAGGCGATGGGCGCTGCGATGCGCCGGATCCAGGCAGGGAACGTGCTGAGCGCGTTCGGGCTCGGGTTCACCGTTCCGTATCTCTACGTGTATGTGGCTGAGGTGCGTGAGCTGGGCGCCGGTACGGCAGGCGCCGTGCTCGCCGTCTTCGCCATGGCCGCCCTCGTCGTCCTCCCCTTCACCGGGCGTGCCATCGACCGCCGGGGCCCGCTGCCCGTGCTCGTCGTGGCTGCCCTGCTGGCCTCCGCCGGTGCGCTGACCATGGGACTGGCCGGCAGCGTCCCGGCGGCCGTGCTGTCCGCCGCGCTGCTCGGCGCCGGTACCGCCGTGATGCAGCCCGCGCTGGCCACGATGATCGTGTGGTGCTCCAGCCCCTCCACCCGTACCAGGGCTTTCGCGACGCAGTTCTTCCTGCAGAACCTGGGGCTGGGTATCGGAGGGCTGATCGGAGGACAGCTCGTCGACGAGAGCCGTCCCGCCAGCTTCACCCTGCTCTTCGGCATCGAGGCGGCGATGTTCGTGGTGCTGGCCGCGATCGCCGCGACCGTGCGGATGCCGGCCTGTCCCGCGATCCCGGACGCGATGCCGGAGAACACCGAGGCCAAGGCCAAGGGCGGACTGCGGGCCCTGCTCGGTCACCGCGCCATGGTGCAGCTGTCCGTGCTGGGGTTCGTCCTCTTCTTCGCCTGCTACGGACAGTTCGAGTCCGGGCTGGCGGCGTACGGCACAGAGGCCGCCGGGATCGACCCTGCGACGCTGGGCTACGCCCTGGCCGCGAACACGGCCGTGATCGTGATCGCGCAGTTCCTCGTACTGAGGTTCGTCGAGCGGCGTCGGCGTTCGCGCGTGATCGCCGCGGTCGGGCTGATCTGGGCCGTCGCATGGCTCTTCGCGGGGTACGCGGGCCTCGGGCACGGCAGCCAGGTCATGGCGACGGCCGCGTTCATCTCGACGTACGCGCTGTTCGGGCTGGGCGAGGCGATGCTGTCACCGACCGTGGCGCCGCTCGTCGCCGATCTGGCGCCGGAGTCGATGGTCGGGCAGTACAACTCGGCATTCGCCCTGGTCAAGCAGCTCGCTCTGGCGGTCGGACCTGCCGTCGGCGGGCCCATGGGGGCGGCGCTGCACGGACCGTACATCGTCACGTTCGTGCTCTTCTCCCTCGGTATCACCGCCCTCGCCCTGCGACTCGGGAAGCAGCTCACACCGGTGCAGGACCGGCCCGCGCTCGCCTCGAGGTCCCGGATCGTCGCCCGGCACCGGCCGAGGCAGGACAAGATCGAGGCCACTGCCTAGCGCGGTGACCTCCGGCCCGGCCGCGGAGCCGGGCCCTGACGGGACCCCGGCCCAGGGTCCCCTAGTCGGGCAGCGCGAACTCGCACCACACCGCTTTGCCGCCGCCGGGAGTGCGGCGGCTGCCCCAGGACGAGGCGATCGTCGCGACGATGGAGATCCCGCGGCCCGCCTCGTCCTCCGTTTCGGCGCGGCGACGGCGCGGCAGATGGTCGTCCCCGTCCGTCACCTCGATGATCAGTCGGCGGTCGGTACGGCGGAGCCTCAGCCGCATGGGCGGCGTGCCGTGCAAGAGGGAGTTCGCGACGAGCTCGCTCGCGGCGAGCACGCCCAGGTCGCGCAGTTCGTTCGGGAAGCGCCAGGACGCGAGCACGCCGGAGGCGAAGGCACGCGCGCGCGGAGCGGCCTCGACGCCGCCGAGCAGCTCCAGGGCCGCGTTGTGGAACAGCTCCGCGTCCGCTCCGGTGCGGGTGGGGTGCTGGAGGACGAGGACCGCGACGTCGTCGTCATGCTCGGCCGTCACGCCCAGGGACCGGATCAGCCTGTCGCAGACCACCTGGGGTGCGCCCGTCGCTCCCGCCAGCGCCCGTTCCAGAGCCGCGAGGCCCTCGTCGATGTCCTCCCCGCGCCGCTCGACAAGACCGTCCGTATAGAGGACGGCGACGGAGCCGGGCGTGAGCGGGACCGTTCCGGAGGTGTGGAGCCAGCCGCCGGTGCCGAGCGGGGGGCCTGTGGGCTCCTCGGCGCGATGGACCATTCCGTCCGCGTCGCGTACGAGGATGGGCAGGTGGCCCGCCGAGGCGTAGACGAGCCGTCCTTCGTTGGGGTCGTGCACCGCGTACACACACGTGGCGATCTGGCTCGGGTCGATCTCGGCGGCCAGCCCGTCGAGCAGCTGCAGCACTTCGTGCGGGGGAAGGTCGAGCCGGGCGTACGCGCGGACGGCGGTGCGGAGCTGGCCCATGACCGCCGCGGCGCGCACCCCGCGGCCCATGACGTCGCCGATGACGAGGGCGGTGCGGCCGGCGCCGAGGGTGATCACGTCGTACCAGTCGCCGCCGACGGCCGCGTCCGTGCCTCCCGGGCGGTACTCGGCGGCGATCCGCAGATCGTCGGGCTGCTCCAGCTCCTGCGGGAGCAGGGAGCGCTGGAGGGTAACGGCGGTTTCGCGGTGGCGGCGCTCGCTGGCGCGCAGGCGCTCGGCGGCCTCGGCGTGATCGGTGACGTCTGCCGCGAAGACGAGGACACCGCTGCCGTGACCGCTGCCGGCGCCGTCGTGACCTGCCGCGGGGTCGGGGGCTCCGGCGGGCAGGCAGGTCACCGTGTAGGAACCTCCGCCCTGGATGCGGCGGGACTTCACGGTGCGCGGCTTTCCGCTGCGCAGCACCTGGTCCATCAGCGGCAGCAGACCGAGCTCGGCGAGTTCGGGGCAGGCCTCGGCGGCGGGAGCCCCGGCCGGCCGGGGGCCGAACGCGGCGGCGTACGCGTCGTTGACGTACGCGATGCGGTGCTCGGGGCCGTGGACGAGGGCGACGAGGGCGGGTAGCCGGCCGAGCAGCTCCCGTACGGAGAACTGCTCGAGCGCGGGCGCGTCCGCCCGAACCGCCAGGTCGGGGGCGTCGGACGGGCGCTCCGGCCGCTGGTCGTACTCACCGCGGGCCGCGGGCACGGAGCCACGGTCGGTCCGCGCTGCGGCTCGACGCTGCGTGCCGGGGAGCCGGGCGCTCCAACGCGTGAAGTTCACGGATTTTCAAGCCTCGTGTTTGATTGCTGGTCGTCTCGGATGGCTGCGACCGGGGTGTCGGCCGAGGGGTGCGGGGGTCGGTCCCGGCTCGA
The DNA here is from genome assembly GCF_042802855.1 of Streptomyces sp. NPDC057445. Lineage (NCBI taxonomy): Bacteria > Bacillati > Actinomycetota > Actinomycetes > Kitasatosporales > Streptomycetaceae > Streptomyces > Streptomyces sp. NPDC057445. The sequence goes on from NZ_JBHVDH010000022.1 coordinate 4,344, forward strand.
ACGGCCGGGCCTCGTCCGCTGGTTGCCGGTAGTCGTCGTGGTCGCGGCACGGGAGAGCTCACTCTGTGCAGGTGTCGAGCCCACCTATCGTCACACGTCCAGTGTGACCGACCGCACTGACAACGGCGTCAGTCAGCCCCCGGGCCCGTCCCCGGGCTCTCGCCCGGTGCCGGTCCCTGGCGTTCCCTCCCGCTCCTGGGCGGGTCCTCGTGGCGGCGTGTGAGGGGTTTGGACGGGACGGCTCCCGCGGCGAGTTCGAACTCGGCGCGCGGATGCTCCAGGGACCCGAGGGAGACGATCTCACGTTTGAAGAGGCCGGAGAGCGTCCATTCGGCCAGGATGCGTGCCTTCCGGTTGAACGTGGGCATCCGGCTCAGGTGGTACGCACGGTGCATCAGCCAGGCCGGACAGCCCTTGAGTTTCCGCCCGTACACATGCGCCACGCCCTTGTGCAGCCCGAGCGAGGCCACGGATCCGACGTAGGCGTGGGCGTATTCCTTGAGAGGCCGGCCGCGCAGTGAGGCGACGATGTTCTCGGCGAGCACCTTGGTCTGGCGGACGGCGTGCTGGGCGTTGGGGGCGCACTCCTTGCCCGGTTCGTCCGCCGTGATGTCCGGCACGGCGGCGGAGTCCCCGGCCGACCAGGCGTGCTCGGCTCCCTCGACGGTGAGGCGGGCGGTGCACTTGAGGCGCCCGCGCTCGTTGAGCGGAAGGTCGGTGGCGGCGAGCAGGGGCGCGGGCTTGACGCCCGCGGTCCACACGACCGTGCGGGTCGGCAGGCGGGTGCCGTCGCTGAGGACGGCGACGCGGTTCTCGCAGGACTCCAGGCGGGTGTCGAGGCGGACGTCGATGTTGCGGCGGCGCAGCTCGCGGATGGCGTACTTGCCCATCGTTTCGCCGACTTCGGGGAGGATGCGGTCGGTCGCCTCGACGAGGACCCATTTCAGGTCCTCGGGCTTGATGTTGTGGTAGTAGCGCGTCGCGTAACGAGCCATGTCCTCCAGCTCGCCGAGCGCTTCGACGCCTGCGTAGCCCCCGCCCACGAAGACGAAGGTGAGGGCCGCGTCGCGCAGGGCGGGCTCGCGGGTGGAGGAGGCGATGTCCATCTGCTCGATGACGTGGTTGCGCAGGCCGATGGCTTCTTCGACGGTCTTGAAGCCGATGCCGTACATGGCGAGGCCGGGGATCGGGAGGGTGCGGGAGACCGAGCCGGGGGCGATGACCAGTTCGTCGTAACCGACCTGGACCGCGCCGGTGCCCTCCTCCTCGGTGGCGAGGGTGATGAGGGTCGCGGTGCGTTTGGAGTGGTCGACCGACCTGACCTCGCCGATGACGATCTTGCATCTGTCGAGGACACGGCGGAGTGGGACCACCACGTGGCGGGGCGAGATGGAGCCGGCCGCCGCCTCGGGGAGGAAGGGCTGATAGGTCATGTACGGCTCTGGCGTCACGACGAGGATCTCGACCTCGCCACGACCCAGCTCGGCCTTCAGTTTGTCCTGGAGGCGGAGCGCGGTGTACATCCCCACGTAGCCGCCGCCGACGACGAGAATGCGCGTGCGCGGCGAGGAGCCGGGGGTCGTGTCCCGGGAGTATGCAGCCTTCACCATCCCATGACGCAACGGTCCCAGGAGTTTGTCCACAGGCTCGGCAGATTGTGTGACCGGAGGTTTTGGCCGGGCATCGCGGGTCCGGCTCGGGGCCCCGGTGAAGGTGCGCAGGTCAGGGTGGGCGAGGGGGGTAGCGGGAGCGGGCCGAATCGGGAACGTTCCGGCCCTTGCTCCGATCGGGGGGCACACCGTGCGGAAGAGCCCCTTCTGAATTGACCTCGACTCAACTATGTTCGTACTTCGTCGGGGTGTCGGGACGGTGACTCGTCCCATTCACCTCGGCTGTCAGGGGAGGGGAGTCTCCGGGGGGAGACGAGATCATTACCGGGGGAACGGGTATGCACATTCAGGATTCGCATTGGCAGGCTGCTGTCGCCTCCGACGGCAACGGACGTGCCGTGACGGGGGCGCTGGCGGGGGCAGGGACCGGTGGAGCCGTGACCGGGGCCTTGACCGGACCGACCGGGGCGGCAGGGCGTTCGACGCCGCTGCGCGTGGACGCGCAGCGCAATCTGGAGCATGTTCTGCGGGCCGCGCGCGAGGTGTTCGGCGAACTGGGCTACGGCGCGCCCATGGAAGACGTGGCACGCCGGGCGCGGGTGGGGGTCGGCACGGTGTACCGCCGCTTCCCCAGCAAGGACGTGCTGGTCCGGCGGATAGCCGAGGAGGAGACCGCCCGGCTCACGGAGCAGGCGCGTACGGCCCTGGGGCAGGAGGAGGAGCCGTGGTCGGCGCTCTCACGCTTCCTGCGTACGTCGGTCGCATCGGGTGCGGGCCGGCTGCTGCCGCCGCATGTGCTGCGGGTGGGTGTGGACGACTCGACGGTCGTTCCCGAGGTCATCGGCAGTGGCGGACAGGAGGTCCGGCGCGACGGCCGTGACGAGGCGCGGGTGCCGCAGCAGCGGCACGGGTTCGGCGGTCAGCCCGATCTGCGGGTGGTCTCGGCTCGGCCGACGACGCCGGCCGAGCAGGACGACGCGGGCGCGGGTGAGCTGCTGGAGGTCGTGGGGCAGCTGGTCGACCGGGCGCGGGCTGCCGGTGAGCTCAGGACCGATGTCACCGTGGCCGATGTGCTGCTGGTGATAGCCACGGCTGCGCCGTCCCTGCCGGACGCGGCGCAGCAGGCTGCGGCTTCGGCTCGGCTGCTGGACATTCTGCTGGAGGGTCTGCGGTCGCGGCCGGTGTGACGGCCGGCTGGTGGGACCGCCGGGGCGGTTTTCGCCTTCGCGGAGCGTCCTGGTGCGAGGGCTTCGCTCACCGGACGGCTCGGTTGCGCGGGCAGGTCGGCTCTCGGAGCCATCCCTCTCAGGGCCGTGCGACCAGAGCCGTGCGACCAGACGACCCGGGCTCTTCCGCCGGTGCCCATGCGTTCTCGACCCTGCCGGGTGGGCTGCGCCGTTGACGGTTGCGAGGACATGGCGCCTCGATGGGCATGCGGGCGTACGGTGCGGTCGTATACGGCCGCACCGACCCCCAGCATTCCCCGTACAGATGAACGCTCGTGCTCGATTTCGGAAAGTTTCCCCGGATGAGTGGATGCCGTACGGGTAGCTCCTGACGGCGAATTCCCTGTGGCAGTCTGGGCCGGTGTTCGGGTCAGTGCATGCGTACGGGGGCTTCCTCGATGAGCGGTGACGGTCGGGACGAACCACTCGGCGGTGCGACAGGGCCGGATACCGGCGGGTCGCCGCATCGGCAGGTCCCGAGCCAGGGCGGACCCGGCCATGCGATGCGGGGCAGGCACGCTGCGAGGCCCCCGAGGGCGAGGGACACCGGCGCGAGTGTGCCGCCCCAGCGCGGAGGCCGGGACAAGGCGGCTGCCGCCGATCGGCAGCCGTCCGACGCCGACTTGATACAGCGGATGCGGGACGGCGACGACGGTGCGTACGAGGAGCTGTTCCGCCGGCATGCGGCGGCGGTACGCCGATATGCCCGTACGTGCTGCCGCGATGTGCACACCGCCGACGACCTGACGGCCGAGGTCTTCGCCCGCATGCTCCAGGCGGTGCGCGGCGGGGCCGGGCCCGAACAGGCGGTGCGGGCCTATCTGCTCACGACCGTGCGCCGGGTCGCCGCGGCCTGGACGAAGTCCTCGAAGCGGGAGCAACTGGTCGAGGACTTCGCGGTCTTCGCCGACCGGGCCGCCCGCGTCGCCGGTGCGGCGGGCGGCCTCGCTCCCGGCGCGGACGTCCGGGCCATGCACGACGCCGAACGGTCGCTGGCCATGCAGGCCTTCCGCTCGCTGCCCGAGCGGTGGCAGACGGTCCTCTGGCACACGACCGTCGAGAAGGAGACGCCGGGCGAGGTGGCCCCGCTCCTGGGACTCACCGCCAATGCCACCGCGGTGCTCGCCAGCCGTGCCCGCGAAGGCCTCAGGCAGGCTTATCTGCAAGCCCATGTGAGCGCCGCGCTCACCTCGAGCGGGGACTGCGCGCGGTATGCCGACCGGCTCGGGGCGTATGCCCGGGGCAGTCTTCGGATGCGGGCCGAGCGCGGGCTCCGCAAGCACCTGGACGAATGCGCCAGGTGCCGACTGGCCGCGGGCGAGCTGGAACAGGTCAACGAGGGGATCCCGGCACTGCTGCCGGTCGCGGTCATCGGCTGGTTCGCCGCCGGACACTCGCTCAAGGCCGCCGGGATCGCGGCGGGCGGTGTTGCGGGCGGGGCAGGAGCGGGCGCTGCCGTTTCCGGCACCGGGTCCGTCGGCGCGGCAGACGCAGGGGGCTCCGGGTCCGGGGCGTCCGGAGAGGCCGCGTTCCCGGAGGGTCCGGGGGCTCAGGCCAAGGCCGGACTCGCTGCCGCCGCCGCGGCGCTTGCGGCGGCAGCGGGGCTTGTGTTCGCGCTCTCAGGGGCCTTGCAGCACCCGCCGGAGCCCGAGGCGAAGCCCCCGGCTGCCCAGCCCGTCGTACCGGAGGAGGCTGCTCAGTCGCCGGGGGCGGAGCTCCCGGATCCGTCCGCGCCTGCGGCGCCCGGGCCGGTCCTGCCCTGGCACGAGCCGCCGTCCGGGCGGACCACGGGCCTCGTGGCGGCCAGGCCTCCTGCGCCCGACCACACTCCCGACTCCACCGCGGCGCCCGATCCGACACCGGACCCGGATGCGGACGCGGAACCCCGACCGGGGTCGGGATCGGCCACGGCCGGGCCGCGGCCGACCTCGCCGACGCCGACCGCCCCGACGGTGTACCAGGTCGATCAGTTGGACTACCGGGCGTTCGGCGACCACACCGAGCCCGAAGTGCGGCTCAGTGAGAGCAGCTGGCTGTGGCAGCGCCAGGGCATGTCGATCGGCGGGACCCGCTACGGGCACGGCGTCTCGGTCCACGCCAGGTCGTCGATCACCATCGACCTGAACCGCGCGTGCGGCACGTACAGCGCGCTGGTCGGCGTCGACGACACGACCCCAGGGCCCGGCCCGGTGCGCTTCGCGGTGTACGGGGACGGGGCGCGGCTGTGGCAGTCGCCCGTGATGCGCCGCGGTGACGCGGCGGTGCCGGTGAGCATCGGTATCTCCGGGCGCGGGACGATCAGGCTCGCCGTGGAACGGCACACGCCGCTCGGCTCTGTGGCGCTGGCGGACTGGGCCCGCGCCCGGATCAGCTGCGGCTGAGCGCGGACGCTCGCCGGAACGGCGCTCGGCCGAACCGCGCTCGCCGGAACGGCGCTCGCCCGAACCGCGCTCGGCCGCCGACCGGCCGGCGCGAACCCGTCCGGCCGGAGCCGCCGACAAAGCGCCGTCCTCGAGGAGTCGAGTCCTGAACCGACGCGCGGCGACCGCACCGAGGCACCCTCAGCGCTACGCCTGCAGGGTCCGCCTCGGAGGAACCCCCGCCGCGACCGCACGGCGCCGGGGGGCCGCCGTACCCGTCCAGCACGTTCCACGGCGGGCCAGCAGACGGCGAAGCCACAGCTCCGTGGAGACCAGGTCGGCGAGGCCGTCCAGCGGCACCGGCTCCCCCTCCGACGCCGCGCGCAGCGCCTTGCGGACCACTCGCGCCTCGACGATGCCCGCGTCCGCGAGGAGAGGCGTGTCGAACAGGGCGAGCAGCTCGGGCAGCGCGATCCGCAGGCCCGAGGTCGTCGCCGCCGTCGACGCGGCCTGGGACGTCGCGCCCCAGCCGGGCGGCAGGTCGTGGATCCCCGCGCCCGCGAGCACCGAACGAAGGACCGTCGCCCGGGCACCCGGCTGGACCCGCAGTGCCTCTGGCAGATCGCGTGCGGCCCGGACCACCTGGTTGTCGAGAAAGGGCGCGTGCAGCCGCTGGCTCCGTACCTCCGCCGCCTGTTCCAGCACCCGGTGGTCCGCCGCGTGCCGTGCCAGCGCGGCACGGGCACGTGCCTCCCCCGGCCGCTGCACGGATGTGGGCCGGGTCGCGGCCTGTTGCAGGCGAACCGATACTTCAGCGAGCGCCTCACCGGTGAGCCACCGCGCGGCCGGGCCGGGTCTGGACCACGCGAGTGCCGCCAGGGAGGCCCCGAGGGGCCCGTTGACCGAGGCGGCCGCGCGATTCGCCTCGGGCAGCCGCGCCGCCGCCGACTCGAGTCCGGCCCGGTAGGACGTGCGCGCCAGCCGGCGCGCCGCCCTGTAGACGGTCAACGGAACGAGCAGCGACCCCGCCGATGTCCCCTGAGCCCGCGCCAGTGCCGAGACGGGCCGCAGCAGCGGCCGGCGCCGGCGGTCCATCAGCAGGTCGGCGAGCCGGGCCGGATGGGCGTCCAGGACCTGTCGCGCGCCCAGCCCCGTGAAGTGGTCGGCGCTGCCCGCGGCGAGTCGGCGCCGGTGGCGTTCCGCCACGACCAGGGACGGGCCCGGCTCGTCGGTCAGCGGCCCGGACTCCAGGTCCGCGTACGGCAGCGCCTCCTCCCCGGCCGCGACGACGACGTGGTGCAGACGCGGGTTCTCGGCGATGGCACGGGCCCGCTCCAGCTCTGCCTCCCGGCCGATGCCCGCCGTCAGGTCGTTGAACGTGACCGCCAGCAGCCGCTCGCCCGCCCCTGTGCCATGTCCGAGTATCGTGCCCGGCACCCCGGGCAGCCCTGCGGCGAGCAGCGCCAGTGTCCCGGAGGCGCTGCCACCGGAGAGGTCCGCTCCTATGCCGGGCGCGGGTGCGCCCCGTGCGGCGCGCCGTTCCGCCGGCCCCATCCCGGGCACGGGGCCGGGATCGGGCGGCAGGGTCCCGGGCGCGTGCCGGGGCGCGGTGAGTCTCGCGCGTACGGCGTCGACGAGCGCGTCCCGCATCGCGTCCATCGCCCGGTGGGCGTCGAGCTGGGCAGCGGCCACGGCGAGCGAGGCGACCGGTTCGTAACCGGTGATCTCGCGTGAGCCCTCGCGCAGGATCAGCGCGTGGCCGGGCGGGATGCGCTTGACGCCCGCGTAGGGAGTGGAGTCCCGCAGCGCCTCGGGGGTCTCGGGGCATGCCAGCAGCGCGGCGAGGTAGCCGATGTCGAGCTGGGCCTCTATGAGGTCGGCCAGGGGCAGGGCCGCGGTGGCGTACGCCGTTCCGTTGGCCCACGGGGTGTAGAAGACGGGCCGGGCTCCGGCCAGATCACCGGCGACGGTGATCCGGCGGCCGACCTGGACGACGGCGGTGTAGCTGCCGGCCCATGCGGTGAGATGACGCAGAGCGCCCCCGCGCGCCGCGAAGAGGCCAACCCGGAGTTCCTCGTCGCTGGCTGCGCAACAGCCCAGCACGGCAAGGCGGGTGAAGGGGTCGACGGTGACAACGCGTACTTCGTCGGGCCGCCAGTCGCCGACGGCCCAGAGCGGATCGGGGTCGCCCCACAGCAGTTGCGCGCCGACAGGGTGGACGGTACGGCTCTCCTCACCCGGGCTCGAGGCGCCGGCGACGGTTCCGACGGAGCCCGCCGTGCCGAAGCTCGCGGCGACACTGCTCCACCCGACCAGCCACCGCATCGCGCCTCCACAGCCTGTGGACAACCCTCGGTACATCCCGATGAGGACATGCTGCCACGACAACGGCGCACAGGAGGGGCTCCGGGTCGCGTGCGCAAAAATGTGAACACGCCCCTGGCATTGGCCATTTACCGACGGCCGGACGGCCCTTCGCCGCGCCCCGGAGGCCGTCGGAGCCACCCGAACGAAGGGCGGCATTCGGCCATTCTCCGAACACCACAGAACCGAACATCCGTCCAGGTATTCGGTCGCACGCACAGTCCGGGAGGCGCTGTTCGCCTCCCGGACCGGTCCGCCGCCCGCGGGGATTGGGACGGCGGTGTCCCCCAGCCCACTGGATCCCTGTGCCAGCGGGCCGACCCACGCAGCACTCATCGAAGCGCTTGCGCCACGACCGGACGAGAGCGCACGAACGGGCGCACAGCCACACAGCGGGAGCACGGCGGCCCCCCGGCCTGAACCCGAACAGACAACAATCCCGCCATAGGGAACACCGCCTCTTAACGGTAGGGATCCGGCGAACTACGCTGTGTGTCACTGCTGTTCTCCGCGGGGGGTGCATATTCCGAGGGGTTCGGCCACGCGCTCTTGCGTCGGGGCCCGGGCTCGTCGGCGGAGCCGTCGGCGGATGCCGCGTCCCCGGGGGAGAACACGGTACGAATGCCGCGCGCCTGCACCGGGCGCCCCGGCGGCCGTCTGTGTGTCGAGGGGTGGCGCATGTCCAGGGAGCTACGCGGGCCGAACGAAAAGCTCGGCACCGTTCTCGCCCTCGCGGGAATCAGCAACGCCGGCCTCGCCCGGCGGGTCAACGACCTCGGAGCGCAGCGCGGGCTGACCCTTCGGTACGACAAGACGTCGGTGGCCAGATGGGTGTCGAAGGGCATGGTGCCGCAGGGCGCCGCACCCCATCTGATCGCCGCGGCCATCGGGCAGAAGCTGGGCCGTCCGGTACCGCTGCACGAGATCGGGCTCGCGGACGCCGACCCGGCGCCGGAGGTCGGCCTCGCCTTCCCGCGCGACGTGGGCGAGGCGGTGAGGTCGGCCACCGAGCTGTACCGGCTGGATCTGGCCGGGCGACGGGCGGGCGGTGGCGGGATCTGGCAGTCACTCGCCGGTTCGTTCGCGGTGAGCGCCTACGCGACGCCCGCGTCCCGGTGGCTGATCACGCCCGCGGACCCTTCGGTGGCGCGCCATGTGGACCGGGCCGGTGAGGCGACGGCCGACGGTTCGGCGGAAGGCTCGGGGGAAGGCTCCGCGGACGCCGGTTGCGACGCGTCGGCGCCGGACGGCGCGCCCGATGAGGGACACGTCCGCGTCGGCCACACCGACGTGGCCAAACTGCGCGAAGCCGCGGAGGACGCCCGCCGCTGGGACTCCAAGTACGGCGGTGGGGACTGGCGTTCGTCGATGGTCCCCGAGTGTCTGCGCGTCGACGCGGCGCCGCTGCTCCTCGGGTCGTACTCGGACGAGGTCGGCCGGGCGCTGTTCGGGGCGACCGCGGAGCTGACCAGGCTTGCCGGCTGGATGGCGTTCGACACCGGCCAGCAGGAGGCGGCCCAGCGGTACTACATCCAGGCGCTGCGCCTCGCCCGCGCCGCCGCGGACGTCCCGCTCGGCGGGTACGTCCTGGCGTCGATGTCCCTGCAGGCGACGTACCGGGGTTTCGCCGACGAAGGGGTGGACCTGGCCCAGGCGGCCTTGGAGCGCAACCGCGGACTGGCCACCGCCCGCACGATGAGCTTCTTCCGGCTGGTGGAGGCGCGGGCGCATGCGAAGGCGAGCGACGCGGCGGCGGCCGGTGCGGCGCTGAAGGCCGCGGAGAGCTGGCTGGAGCGGGCGCGCGAGGGCGACGCCGACCCGTCGTGGCTGGGCTTCTACTCGTACGACCGGTTCGCGGCCGACGCCGCCGAGTGCTACCGCGACCTGAAGGCCCCGCGGCAGGTGCGGCGCTTCACGGAGCAGGCGCTGTCCCGGCCCACGGAGGAGTTCGTGCGCTCGCACGGGCTGCGTCTGGTGGTGAGTGCCGTGGCCGAACTCGAGTCGGGGAACCTCGACGCGGCGTGCGCCGCGGGCACACGGGCGGTGGAGGTCGCGGGCCGGATCTCGTCCGCGCGTACGACGGAGTACGTACGGGACCTGCTGCACCGGCTGGAGCCCTACGGCGACGAACCGCGCGTGGCGGAGCTGCGGGAGAGGGCACGACCGCTGCTGATGGCACCGGCGTGAGGCGCCTGCCGCCACGGAAACGTGTCGGACCTCTCCGACCTGGTTTAACTCCGCTGTCAGTGGGCCAGTGCATCATCGGGGGTGAGGCGCGCGGCACTGCCGCTTTCAGGTGCCGTGTCCCCCGGGAATGCACAACCGGGGCGGGAGGTGTGTGATGACCGCGGCATACGACTGCGATGTGCTGGTGATCGGTGGCGGGATCATCGGCCTGTCGACGGCGTATGCCCTGACGCGCGCGGCTCCCGGCACATCCGTGGTGGTGCTGGAGAAGGAGTCCGGCCCCGCCCGGCATCAGACGGGGCGTAACAGCGGAGTGATCCACAGCGGGATCTACTACCGGCCGGGGTCACTGAAGGCACGTTTCGCCGTGCGCGGTGCGGCGGAGATGGTCAAGTTCTGCGCCGAGTACGGAATCGCGCACGAGGTCACCGGCAAGCTGATCGTCGCCACCGGAAGCGAGGAGCTGCCGCGGCTGCACGCCTTGGTGCAGCGCGGCAGGGAGAACGGAATCCCGGTGCGGGAGCTTGGCCCCGCGCAGATAGCCGAGTACGAGCCGCTGGTCCGCGGGGTCGCGGCGATCCATGTCGGCACCACCGGGGTGTGCGACTTCGGCGCGGTTGCGGCCCAGCTCGCGGAAGTCGCCGGCGCTTCGGGTGCCGAGGTCCACTACGGCGAGAAGGTGCAGGCCATCGATCGGCGCCCGTGGGGCGTCGCGGTACGGACGTCCTCCGGGGGTCCCTCCGCCGAAGGCAGGGGGCGGATCGTCCGCGCGCGGATGCTGGTGAACACCGCGGGGCTGCACTGCGACGAGGTGGCGCGGCTGGCCGGCGACGAGCCGGGGATGCGGATCGTGCCCTTCCGGGGGGAGTACTACGAACTGGAGCGCCCCGAGCTGGTCCGCGGGCTGGTGTATCCGGTGCCGGATCCGGCGTTCCCTTTCCTCGGGGTCCATCTCACCCGGGGCATCGAGGGCGGCGTCCATGTCGGCCCGAACGCGGTACCGGCGCTCGCCCGGGAGGGATACGGCTGGTCCACGGTCCGCCCCCGTGAGCTGGCGGCGACGCTGAGCTGGCCGGGCTCCTGGCGGATAGCCCGCCGCCACTGGCGGTACGGCGCGGGCGAGCTGCACCGCTCCCTGTCGAAGCGGGCCTTCACGGAAGCGGTCCGCCGGCTGCTGCCGATGGTGACGGAGGACGACCTGCGGCCGGCCGCTGCGGGCGTGCGGGCGCAGGCGGTGCTGCGGGACGGCACCCTCGCGGACGACTTCCTCATCCAGGAGACGCACCGCACGGTCCACATCCTGAACGCCCCGTCCCCGGCGGCGACGGCCTCCCTTCCGATCGGCCGCGAAGTGGCCCGGCGGGCGCTCGCGCAGCTCGCGCAGCTCGCGAGGACGTAGGGCCGTAAGGACGTGCGGACGTGCGGATGTGCGGATGTGCGGATGTGCGGATGTGCGACGCAAGACCGTGGGAGTGCGTGGGAGGGCATGACACCGGGAGCAGCGCCGCCAGAGCCGAACCGCGGCTCGCGGAGCCGTGACGCGGGCCACCCGATCGCCGTACCCCGCCGCCGTACAATCAGGGCATTGTGTCTGAGTTCGAGAACGTCACCACCGAAGCTCCCCGGACCGCCGAGGACACCCGGACCGCCGGCGCCCGCGTCGTCGCCGCCCGGGCCAAGGGCGAGCCGCGGTTTCCCGGCGGGCCCGCCGCCGACCCGGCCGGGTCGCATCACGAGCGGCGCATCCGGAGCTTCCAGCCACGCCGCAGCCGGGTGACCGCCGGGCAGGGCGATGCCCTGCAGCGACTGTGGCCCGTATGGGGGCTGGACATCGACGGGCTGCGGACGCTCGATCTCGGCGAGATGTTCGACGGGCTGCCCGTCGTCCTGGAGATCGGCTTCGGCATGGGCGAGGCGACCGCGCAGATGGCAGCCGCGGACGCCGGCGCCGGCGTCCTCGCCGTCGACGTGCACACCCCGGGCCAGGGCAATCTGCTCGGGCTGGCGGAGCGCATGGGCCTGACCAACGTCCGCGTGGCCAACGGTGACGCGATCATCCTGCTGCGCGAGATGCTCGTCCCGGACGCGCTCGACGGGCTCCGGGTCTACTTCCCGGACCCCTGGCCCAAGAAGCGTCATCACAAGCGCCGGCTGATCCAGCCCGACTTCCTCACGCTCGCCGCGAGCCGGATGAAGCCGGGCGCGGTGCTGCACTGCGCGACCGACTGGGAGCCGTACGCCGAGCAGATGCTCGAAGTCCTCTCGGCTCACCCCGACTTCGAGAACACCCAGGAGGACGGCGGCTACACGCCCCGCCCCGCCTTCCGCCCGCTGACCCGGTTCGAGGGCCAGGGCCTCGACAAGGGTCATGTCGTCCACGACCTGCTGTTCCGCCGCAGGGCCCGGTAGCCCGCACCATCCCGGCCGCGAACCTCGTGGCAGCGCACCCGGGCAACCGCGCACCCCGACGGCCGCGCCCCCGTGGCCCGATGGCCTGGTACCTCCGGTAGCCCGGTGACAGCGTCGCGCGTTGTCGGTGCCCCTCGTTAGGGTCTTCGGATGTCCGACTGGTCCCCGCAGCCGCCTCCGGCGGCGCCCCACCCCGCCGTCCCGGTGTGCGACGAACAGCCGCGGTTCGACGCCGTACCGGACCGTGGGCGCTGGCGCTACAAGCCGCGCCGCGCCTTCCGGCACGGCAGGGCCCTGCGCGCCTGGACGGTGATCACCCTGCTCGCCCTCTCGGGACTGGTCATCCTGGCGCTGGTGCGTGAGCAGACCGGCACAGAGGGCCTGCTCGTGGGCCTCGGCCTCGCCCTGCTTCCCGTGCCCCTGCTGCTGGCGGCGTTCCGCTGGCTGGACCGCGTCGAACCCGGCCCCTGGCGCAACCTCGTCTTCGCCTTCGCCTGGGGTGCCTGCGCCGCCGCGCTCGTCGCCATCATCGCGAACTCGTTCGCGACCCAGTGGATAGCGACCGCGACGGCCGATCCGGCATCGGCGGACACGATCGGCGCCACGGTCATCGCACCGGTCGTCGAGGAGAGCGCCAAGGCAGCCGCCGTCCTCCTCATCTTCGTCTTCCGGCGCCAGGACTTCACCGGGATCGTCGACGGCGTCGTCGTGGCCGGCTTCACGGCCACCGGCTTCGCCTTCACCGAGAACATCCTCTATCTCGGCAGCGCGTTCGGGGAGGACCAGGAGTTCGGCCATTCCGGCCTCTCGTCCGTCACCGCAGCGACCTTCTTCGTGCGGATCGTCATGTCCCCGTTCGCGCATCCGCTGTTCACCGTGATGACGGGCATCGGCTTCGGCCTCGCTGCGGTCACCGCCCGGCGGCGGAGGCTGCGCAGGACGGTGCTGCCGCTGCTCGGCCTCGCGCTCGCGATGGGCATACACGCGCTGTGGAACGGCTCGGGGGTGTTCGGCCCCTGGGGCTTCTACGCGGTGTACGTGGCCGTCATGGTCCCGGCCTTCGGGCTGCTGACCTGGCTGGCGATCTGGAACCGGCAGCGAGAGCTGCGTACGGTCGCCACCCAGCTCCCCGCGTACGCGGCGGCCGGCTGGCTCTCCCCCACCGAACCGCTCGCCCTCTCCTCGATGCGGGCGCGCACCGTGGCCCGCGACACGGCCGGCCGCACCCACGGCCCTGCTGCTGCCCGTGCGGTCTCCGAGTACGAGGCCTTCGCGACCTCTCTTGCCTTCCTCCGCCACCGCGCCCACCGGGGCACGGCAGGACCGGACTTCGTGGCACGCGAGCAGGAGCTGCTGCACCACCTCTGGCAGCGCAAGCACGTCGCTTCGCCCGCGCTGGCACACGCGGCGAGGGCGACGGGCCGGGTGTGGGCGCCGCCGCCCTATCTGGACTACGGGGGGTACAACCCGTACCGGGGATAGCGGGCCCGGACCTGGACTCCCGGCCCGGACTCGCGGGGTCCGGAGCCGTACGCACGACCTGGTGCCGTGCGTACGACCGGGACACGAGGAATCAGACGGTGAGGCCCTTGCCCCGCAGCCACGCCGCCGGGTCCACCCCGGCACCGCCGGGCGTGTGCACCTCCAGGTGCAGATGCGGGCCGGTGACGTTACCGGTCGCGCCCACGCGCCCGATCGTCTCGCCCGTCGAGACCGACTGCCCCGCGCCGACGGTCATCGACGACAGGTGGCAGTACCAGACCTCGCTGCCGTCCTCGAGCTCCAGCACGATGCGGTATCCGTACGCTCCCGACCAGCCCGCGGACTTGACGGTCCCTCCGTGCACGGCCTTCGCGGGCGTACCGGTGGGGGCGGCGAAGTCGAGGCCGGTGTGGTAGCCGGAGGACCACATGGAGCCGGCCTCGCCGAACGTCGAGGTGAGCGTGTACGAGGACGTCGGCAGGGAGTAGCTCGCGGCGAGCTTGGCGAGCCGCTCGGCCTCCGCCTTGCGCTCCGCCTCCTCCTCGGCCTGCTGCTTCTCCTTCGCGGCCTTGGCCTCGGCCGCCGTCTGCTGCGCTCTCGCCTCGGCCGCGGCCTTCTCTGCGGCGGCCTTCTCGACGGCCGCCTTCGCCTCGTTGTCGGCCTCGGCCTGCTGCTGCTCGGCCTGCTGGAGGATCCGTGCGCGCAGCGCCTCGCCCGCACCGCCCTGCTGGGTGTCGGCGGCGGAGGCCGTGTCGGCCACGGACATCGCGGTGAGCGGGGCGTCGTTCCGGTTGCCGTCCTGCTCGTCGGAGTCGTCCGACATCAGGGAGCCCACGCCCGGCAGCGACTGGGCGTCCGGGAGGTTGTCCGTGATGGTGTCGGGCAGGGAGATGGAGACCGCCGGCTTGTCCTGCGCGGTGGCTATGCCTCCGGCGCCGACCGCGGCGATGACGCCGACTCCGAGAACGGTGGAGCTCCGGGCGAGTCCGTTGCGCTGCTTGACGACGCGGTGCCTGCCACGGACCGGGCGGACGGTCTCCTCGGTCGGGTTCCATTCCTCCGCCCCGGTGGCCGGGGCCCACTCTGCGGTAGGGACCCACTCGGTGGTGGGGGGTTCTTGGAGGGCAGGCTCGTTGGACGCCACGGAGGCGTTCTCCTTTCCTTCCTTCTCGCCTACCGGGTTAGCTGACGGGTTCGGAGCAGGAAGGTCTCCTACGAGCACCACGAAGTGCCCGATTCACCCCAATTGGTGGTTCCCCGGTTCCCTTGCGGGATTCGGCGCATGCGCACGGTGCCGTCTCTTGCGACGGCTGGGACGACCGCGCTGCGTTATCGAACGTTAATAGACGCGGGGGCCGTATTCCAAGCTGTTCTGGCTGATCATTAACGGTTCCATGGCAGGACTTAACAGTCAGAAATGGAAGGAATCGGGCGAGTTGACGCCTACTCACAGGACACCCCTGCCCTGACGGTGCGTCATATGTTATGCGGAGGGCTGCCTTTCAATTACGTTCCGTCGCAATGCCGAGCTCCGGGGCATCGTCACCTCCCTCGTACGGCTGCGCACGCCTTCGTGGGGCAACGCCCGGCCTCGTGCGGCGACCCTCAGGGGACCACCGGCATCGTGCGGCGCCGCTGCGGCTGCCGCGCCCCGGGCCGGCTGACCGCGAGCAGCGCCATGTCGTCCGTCGCCGCGCCGCCCGTATGCCGTCGCACATCCTCGACGAGCGCGTCCAGCAGCTCCTCCGGGCCGGGAAAGATCCGGCCGTCCAGCCTTGCGCGCGGATCGTAGAAGGCTCCGTGCGTGTCGCGCGCTTCGGTCACGCCGTCCGTGTAGAGCAGCAGTGTCGCCCCGGACGGGAACGGCACGTCGTCCGCGTGATCCGGCCAGTGACCCAGATCGCCCATGCCGAGCGGCAGCGCGTTCCGGCTCGGATCCAGCGTGTCGAGGCCCCCGTCGGCGTACAGCACGAGGGGCGAAGGATGGCCGCGGTTGACCACCCGCACATGTCCCTCCCCGTGCGGGATCTCGGCGAGCACGGCGGTGGTGAACCCCTCGACCGCGTCGAGCCCGGAACGGCGCGTGTCCCGCGCGAGCGCACGCTCCAGGCGCCGCGCGACCCGCTCCAGCGAGGTTTCCTGCTCCGCCGCCTCCCGGAACGCCCCGAGCAGCACCGCCACCGTCTCGACCGCGCCCAGCCCCTTCCCCCGTACGTCCCCGACCACCAGCCTCACGCCGTGCGGGGTGTCCTCCACCGCGAACAGGTCCCCTCCGATGAACGCGTCCTCCTGCGCCGCCTCGTACCGGGCGGCGATGTGCAGCCCACCGATGCGCTCGTCGGGCGTGGGCAGCACGGCCCGCTGGGCGGCCTCCGCGATGACACGCGCGGAGGCGAGGCGCTCGCCGCTGCGGCGCAGAACGCTGTTGATGTAGAGGGCGAGGCCGGAGACCGTGAGCACGGTCAGCACCTCGGTCGTCGCCGGCACCTGCCCCAGGGTGCCGTTGTAGACATGCAGGCCGATCACGAGGGCGACACTGGCGACCGCGCTGAGCAGAGTGCCGCGCCAGGAGAAGAACGGGGCCGCCAGCAGCGGTGCGGCGGCGAAGAACGGCGAAGCCCGGTAGGCCTCCGGGGTGACCAGATCGAAGACCACGCCGATGACCATCACCAGCCAGGGCAGCAGCAGGGCCAGCCGACGGCCGCCGTTGCGCCGTGGCCCGTCGTCGCCTTCTTTCTGCGCCACCAGTGGTCTCCTGCCCGGTCCACACGGCTGCGGACGGTACCCGTCCCCACCCAGGCTGGCCGGAGCCGCGCCGCGCGGCGAGTCGCCGTCGGCCAACCGGGCTATCCACGAGCGTACGTCCGGCGGCGCGGGGCCGCGGTTCACCAGGGGCCCTCCTGGCGACCGCGCCACGGGACGGCAGGTACGGCCGGCAGGTACGGGCCAGCAGGTACGGCCGGCGCGCCCAGGGACGGCGAAGGCGCCCGCGAGGCGCGGCAGGTACGGACCGGCGAGCACGGCAGTTACGGACCGGCGGGTACGTAAAGGTCCAAGGGGGACGTGCCATCCGCCTCCGGAACGGGGCCGGGGCACACGAAAAGCGCCGAGGGCCCGGATCCTGATGGATCCGGGCCCTCGGCGTTCAGTAGCGGGGACAGGATTTGAACCTGCGACCTCTGGGTTATGAGCCCAGCGAGCTACCGAGCTGCTCCACCCCGCGTCGGTGAACACAACCTTACGCCATCGGAAGCAAGATCCACTCCAATTCACGGCTCGGGCGACGTGACGCTCGTCGCTCATGCCTTCGGGCACGCCGACACGGGTCGCGCGCCCTCCACCGGACGCCCGGCCCGAGCCCGCTCGTGGCGGCCTACTCGGCGACCTCTGTGCGCTCCCACCACTCGTACACGGGCAGCCGCCCCTCCGGGCTGTCCTCATGGCGCGACGTGACCTTGAAGTGCTCGTATCCGCCGCGGTGCGGAATCTTCAGCTCCTGTCCGGGAGGAGTGATCGGCACGATCCGCCCCGCAAGATCGTCCGGCCCGCCATGCAGGAGTGCCTTGCTAGTCATACCTCCAGTGTCCCCACCCCGGGAACGGCCCCGCACCTTGTGCGGGACGCGCCAGGTCGGGCGGAGCGGCCCTGGCCGGGCCGAGCAGGTCAGAGCCGGTCGAGGAAAGCGAACAGATTGGCTCTCGTACGCCCGATCTGCTCCTCCACCGTGAGGGACTCCTGGAAGCGCCCGCCGGGCACCGGCACCTTGATGCCTCGTACATAGAGGGAACAGTCCAGGTCGGCGCACATGTATATGCCGACCGAGTTGCCCTCGCGGCCCGCCGGGCCGGTCCTGCGGGCCGTCATGAGCGAGACGCCGTCGGAGGGGTGGGTGGTCAGGCAGAGGGAACACATGCTGCGGTGCAGATTTCCGCGCTGCCGGGACGGGAAGCGCAGCGACACACCGACGAGCCGGCCGTCCCGCTCCGCGACCAGATAGCTCCGGTCGGGCGCCCCGGGGTCGTTCCACCCGAGGAAATCCAGGTGCTCCCAGGGCCTCTCGGCAAGATCGCGCGGTACGGCCAGGCGCTTGGCCTCCCCCTTCGAACAGTTGACGAACGATGCCCGGATGTCCTGTTCGGTCCATGCCTTCATGTCAGCGACGCTACTGCTGCCTATATCTACTAGGCAAGCGACTAATTGCCCTAGGCAAAGCTCATCCGCGACCCCGGCGGGCACCGACCCCGGCGGGCACCGGTCGACACCGGTCGTCACCCGTGCGCCGGTGACGCGCGGTACCTCCCCGGGTCTCGGCGACCTCGGGACGACCGGGAGCGTCGGAGCCGCCCGCGGGCCTCGCTACGGCACCGGCCGCAGGCCCTGGTGACACCCAACCGGCCTGCCACCATGATTGGTTCATGCCACCGCACTGGATAACGTTCGTGCCCGAGAAATCCAATGGCGACGTGACCCTCGGCGATCTTCAGGACTTCGTCAGGCGAGCCGTTGACGCCGGTGTGCCGCTCACGCAGTCGATCGCGACCGAGCCGGAGAAGCTCAACAAACCGCTGAAGTGGGTCGGGGTCGTTGATCCCCTGAAGAAGTCGTGACCGCCGGCACTCAACTCGTACGAGCGCGGCCACCGCTGAGCACGGAGCACGGCTGGAGCAGGGCCGGTCCGCCACGGCCGGGCATCTGCCGGGCGGGTGCCCGGCACCTCCGCCCGGCCAAGAGCGGTGCCCGGTCGGAAGTCTCTCCGACCGGGCACTGAGCGGTAGGCCGTGTGGGACTCGAACCCACAACCAACGGATTAAAAGTCCGCTGCTCTGCCAATTGAGCTAACGGCCCTCGGCACAACACCCCTGAGCATAGCCGGACCGGACCGGGACGCCGATCGGGTATTGGGGGTGTGCCCCCGGCGAGGGCGCCGGGGGCACATCTGTGCGGACGCCGAAGGGCATCCCGGTGAGCGTCAGAAGACGCTCCTGCACGTCTGTCGGCCGCCGCCGGGCAGCTCGGAGTGTCCGGGGTGGTCAGCCGATGCTGACGTAGTGCTTCCCCTGCTCGTGGCGAGCTGCTTGCGGACCGGGAACGCTCCCTTGTTGTCCGGGTCGTAGAGGTGGGCCGCACCCGACGGCGTGCGCACGACGAAGTCCTGGCGGCCGTCGGCGTCCATGTCACCGCTCGCGACGAGCGCGTTGAAGGCGTTCCGGCCCGAACTGACCTTGGTTCGGGGCGAGAAGCCGCCCTCGCCGTCGATGCCGCGGTGGAGCCGGAGAACGCCGGAGCCGTCGCGGGTCAGGATGTCGCCGTGTCCGTCGCCGTCGGCGTCGCCCAGCTGCGGGAGACGGCCGTACTCGTCTTTGCAACAGGACAGGGCCCGTACCTCACCAGGAGATACGGGCCCTGCTCAGTGGATCACGCGTCAGCCGTTGCGCTTCCAGCGCGGCTTGTCGTCGCGGCGGCCGCCGCCGAACGAACCGGAGCCGGAGCCCGAGCCCGAGCCGCGGTGGTCGTCACGGCGGCCGTACGGGCGGTCGTGGCCGGCCGAGCGGAAGCCGCCGCCCGAGGGGCGGTCGTCGCGGCGGTCGCGGTTGAACGGACGGTCGCTGCCGCCACGGTGCTCGCGACGCTCGAAGCCGCGGTCGTTGTCACGGCGCTGGAAGCCGCCCGAGGGGCGCTCGTCGCGGCCGTCACGGTTGAAGGGACGGTCGTTGTCGCGACGCTCGAAGGAACGGCCACCACGGTCGTCACGACGGTCGTTGTCCCGGCGGAAACCACCGGACGGACGGTCGTTGTCACGGCGGTCGTCACGACGGTCGTTGTCGCGGCGGAAACCACCCGAGGGGCGGTCGTCGCGACGGAAGCCGCCACGGTCGCCGTCACGGCGGTCGTTGTCCCGGCGGAAGCCGCCCGAGGGACGGTCGTTGTCCCGGCGGAAGCCACCGGACGGACGGTCGTTGTCCCGACGGAAGCCGCCCGAGGGACGGTCGTTGTCCCGGCGGAAGCCACCGGACGGACGGTCGTTGTCACGACGGTCGTCACGACGGAAACCACCACGGTCTCCACCGCGGTCGCGGCGATCGTAGTTGCCCCGCTCGTCACGGTGCGACGGGCGCTCCTCGCGGGTCTCGCGTACCGGCTCCGTCGCGACGGCAACCGCAGCCACGACCTCGGCCTCGGCCGCCTCCGTCACCTCGGCGACGGCCACCTCCGGGTCCTCGCCCCGCTCGCGCGCGGCACGCGCGACCAGGCGGTCGGCCTCCTCGCGGAGCTCGACGGCGCGGCGCTGCACCCGCTCCAGCTCCTTGGTGAGCTGGGCGACCTCGCGCTCGGCCTGCTTGGCGGCGTTGTTCGCGGAGTCGGCCTGGACCTCGGTCAGCGAACGGGCGCCGGTGATCTCGGCGACCTCCGGGTCGAAGGCGCCGGCACCGCCGACGATGTGGCGCGAGGCGTCGACGCCCGCGTCCTCCATCAGGCGGAAGATCTGGCGGCGCTGGTGCGGAAGCGCCAGCGAGACGACCGTGCCGGACTGGCCCGCGCGGGCGGTACGGCCGGAACGGTGCAGATAGTCCTTGTGGTCACCGGCCGGGTCCACGTTCAGGACGAGGTCGATGCCGTCGACGTGGATACCGCGGGCGGCGACGTCGGTCGCGACGAGCGCGTTGACGTAGCCGTCCTTGAAGTCGGCGAGGACGCGGGTACGGGCGCCCTGCGTCATGCCGCCGTGCAGCGCGTCCGCCTTCACGCCCGCATCGAGGAGCTGCTCGGCGATACGGTCGGCACCCAGCTGCGTACGCACGAAGATGATCGTGCGGCCCTTGCGCGCGGCGATCGCGGCCGTGACCGGCGCCTTGTCCTTCGGCTTCACGACGAGGACGTGGTGCGTCATGGTCGTGACGTTGCCCTGGGCGCTGTCGACCTCGTGGCTGACCGGGTTGTTCAGGTAGCGCTTGACCAGGGTGCCGATCTCGTTCTCCATGGTGGCGGAGAAGAGCATGCGCTGGCCGCCCTCCGGCACCTGGTCGAGCAGCTCGGTGACCTCGGGCAGGAAGCCCAGGTCGGACATCTGGTCGGCCTCGTCGAGGACCGAGACCTGGACGTTCTCGAGGGAGCAGGCGCCGCGGTTGATGATGTCGCGCAGTCGGCCCGGGGTGGCGACGAGGATGTCGACGCCGCGCTCCAGGGCGTAGATCTGATTGCCCATCGACGTACCGCCGCAGACGACCTTGATCTTCAGGCCGAGGACGTCGCCGTACGGCTGAAGCGCGTCCGCGACCTGCATCGCGAGCTCACGGGTCGGGGTGAGGATGACGGCGCGGGGCTTCTTCTTCTCGGTGTGGCCGCCGGCCAGCGTGGCCAGGGTCGGCAGACCGAAGGACAGGGTCTTGCCGGAGCCGGTACGGCCACGGCCCAGGATGTCCTTGCCGGCCAGGGCGTCCGGGATGGTCGCGGCCTGGATCGGGAACGGGACGGTGACACCGTTCTGGGCGAGCTTGCGGACGACGCCCTCGGGGAGACCGAGGTCGTCGAAGGTCACCTCGGGGGCCGCGGGGGCCTCGGCCTCGATGGCCTCGGGCGCGGTCGTGTCGGCCGTGTCGGCCTCGACAGCGTCGACGATCTCGTCGTTCTCGGGCAGGACGGCACGGTCAGAACTGGAAATGGACATGCGAAATGCGAAACCTTCCGGAGTCTCGGCACGCGCCCAAACTCCGTGAATTCGCAATTCGACCGCCTCAATGCGGTCAGCCACGGCTAGGGAGAGTACGCGCCACGCGGCGCGCTTCTGTGTCGGCGCCGGGCAATGGGATCAAACGATCTACCACCATACGCACCCTCCCCCGCCGAACGCAAACCACGCACCTGCGGCGCTCGTCACATCGGCCCCTTGCCTCCTGTGCGGGCGTGCTCGGGCCCGTCGCGCCGGGCCTTCGCCCGTACGCCCGGCCCGCTGCCCGGCGCCGCCGGACACGTCGCTCGGGACGGGCACCGGACCCATCACACCCGCACCGCGACGACCGACCGCACCGCGATGACCTACAGCACCGCACCGCCGACCTACCGCACCGCACCGCACCGCCGACCGAAACCGTGACGACCGAGCACACCGCGACGATCGAGCACACCGCGACGACCGTCCCCTCGTCCGAGCCGCCTATTCGGGGCTCATCTGAGGGGACGCCGTCGGCTCCGACCACGGCATCGCGTCGTCGTCGGCCGCCTGGATCGCACCCATCTGCGTCTCGGCCGCCGGCGAAGCGGTCGGCGGTTCGGTCGGCTCCTCCGTCGGTTCCGGTTCCGGGTCCGGCGGAGGCGGCTCCGCGGGCGGGGTCGGCTCGCCGGGCGGAGCCGTGGGCTCCGCGGGGGCGGTCGGCCCGCCCGGCGGGGGTGTGGGCCGCGGCGGAGCGGGCTTCACACCGTCCCCGCCACCGCTCGGCGGGCGCGAGGACGGTGCCGCGGAAGCGCTCGGGCTCGCCCCCGGCGAGGCCGCCTTGCCGTCGCCCCTGCCCGCGGCCCCGCCGGACCGCGCGGCACCGCCCATGCCCGTACGGCCCGTTCCGTCGGCACCGCCTGGCGCGCCACCCGCGCCGTCCGGTTCCGCCGCGGCACCCCGCGGCTGCGGGGACTTCGAGGACACCGGCGCATCGGCGTCGTCACCCACGCTTATGCACCCGGCGGAAGCCGCGACCGCCAGGGCGGTGGCGATCCATACGGCACAACGGCCGGGAGCGGACAACTGGCGCACGGGCGGCACCTCCGGGACACGGGACAGGGGACGCGGTCCCCCTGCCCAACTCCCTTTGCCCCACGAGGGACACGCCTGGACACGCTCCCATGCGGCCCCTACCGCTCCAGCCCGCCGGCCAGATCGGCTCCCAGCAGCACCGCGCCCAGCCCGACCAGCAGCGACGCGGCCACGTTCGCCGCCGCCAGGAAACCCCGGCCGCGCTCGGCCAGCCGCAGTGTCTCGTAGGAGAACGTCGAATACGTCGTGAGCGCCCCGCACAACCCGACGCCGAGGAGCGCATACGTCCCGGAGCCGACCGAGGCCCCCGCGAGGACGCCGAGGAGCAGGCTCCCGGCCGCGTTCACGACGAGCGTCCCCCAGGGGAAGACCGAGTCGTGCCGCGTCTGCACCGCACGGTCCGTCAGATAGCGCAACGGAGCCCCGGCTGCCGCGCCGACGACAACCAGCAGCCAGTTCACGGTGGCCCCACCGCCTGCCGCGTCACCGTCGCACCCAGCCACACCGCGCAGAGCGCCCCGGCCACGGTCGCGGCCGCGTACGTGACGGCCTCACCGGACTGGTGACGCTCCAACAACTCCGCGACATCGAGGGCGTACGCGGAGAAGGTGGTGAACCCGCCCAGCACCCCGACGCCCAGGAACGGCCGTACGAGCGGACGGGTGACCGTTCGACGCTCGCTGACCAGCACCATCAGGACCCCGATCAGCAGGCAGCCGACCATGTTCACGGTGAACGTGCCCCAGTGGGACGGCCAGGCCCGCGACACCGCGTACCGGGCGCAGGCTCCGATCACTCCTCCCGCCGAAATCGCCGCGAGGACCTTCCACTTCCGGCCGCCCTCGGTCTCCGCGCGCTGCCCGGGCACGTGCAGGTCGATGTCCGGGTCGATGGCCTCGCCCGGACGCGGACCCGGACGCGGACCCGGACCGGGGCGGTGCCGGCTCATCCGTACCCCAGCGCGTGCAGCCGTTCGTCGTCGATCCCGAAGTGGTGGGCGATCTCATGGACCACCGTGATCTCGGTCTCTGCGACCACGTCCTCCCGCGACTCGCACATCCTCAGCGTCGGCCCCCGGTAGATGGTGATCCGGTCCGGCAGCACGCCGGCGTACCACTCACCGCGGTCGGTCAGCGGAGTCCCCTCGTAGAGCCCGAGCAGCTCCGGGTCGTCGGCGGGCGGTTCGTCCTCGACGAACACCGCGACGTTGTCCATCAGCCGCGTCAGCTCGGGCGGGATCCTGTCCAGCGCCTCGGCGACCAGTTCCTCGAACTCCTCGCGCGTCATCTCCAGCACCTGGCCATTGTCACGCAGTGGGCCGACCGGAGCGGTACGGCATACCAGCCCCCGTGCCTGGGCATACGGGACCAATGGCCCGCGCTCATGAACAGCTCCGTGCCACCCTGAACCGTCTGCGACACCACTGGCGCCCACACCGCACAGCCGCACACCGCACAGCCACTGCCGGGACGCGCGTCCGCGCCCGGTCCGCCATCGCCCTGACCGGGAACGCGCGGCGGCCCCTCGAACGGGCGCTCGGCCTCGTCACCGTCGTCCTGGTGGGCGCCTGGCTGGGACTGCTGATCGTCGGCAGCGTCCGTACCCCCGTGGGACCGATGGACACCAGCATGACCCTCCGTCCCTCCCTCTCCGGCGGTACGAAGATCAACGTCTCGCCGCTCGGCGCACTGGAGCTGGACTCGCACGTGGCGCCCATCCGGCTCGACGTCGATGTCGAGCAGCTCGACCCCGCCCGTTCCCAGGCACTCGTCGAGCATCCCGAACGCCTCTCCGGACTCCAGGAGGAGGTCACCCGGGACGTCACGGAGGGCACCCGCGATCTTGCGTGGCGCTCCTGCGTCGCCGTCGTCTCCGGTGCCACGGCCCTCGGCCTCGCGGTCTACCGCCGCCCGCGCCGGGCCCTGGCCGCGGGTGGCCTCGCCCTCGCACTCCTCACGGCCTCCGGCATCAGCGCGTACGCCACCTGGAACCCGAAGTCCGTCCTGGAACCGAAGTTCTCCGGGCTTCTGTCCTCGGCCCCGTCCGTCGTCGGCAACGCCCGCTCGATCGTCACCGAATTCGACGTTTACCAGAAGGAGTTGGCGCGCCTCGTCACCAACGTCACCAAGCTGTACGACGCGACCTCCACGCTCCCCGTCTACCAGCCCGACCCGGGGACGATCCGCGTTCTGCACGTGTCCGACGTCCATCTCAACCCGGCCGCGTGGCACATCATCGGCTCGCTCGTGGAGCAGTACCGGATCGATCTCATCGTCGACTCCGGCGACACCATGGACCACGGAACCCCCGCCGAGAACACCTTCCTCGACCCGATCCCCGATCTCGGCGCGCCCTACGTCTGGGTCCGGGGCAATCACGACTCGCTCGCCACGCAGAACTACCTCAAGCGCCTCAAGAACGTTCACGTCCTCGACGAGGGCCGTGCGGTCACGGTCGGCGGCCTGCGGGTGGCGGGGACGGGCGATCCCCAGTTCACGCCCGACCGCTCGGTCAGGGCGCCGGGCGACCCGGCCGAACGGATGGCCGGCATCCGTCTCGCCTCCGCGCTCCGCGACCAGCAGCGCGCGGGCACGCCCGTCGACATCGCGATCGCCCACAACCCCGTCGCCGCCCGTGAGACCGACGGCGAGGTCCCGCTCGTGCTGGCAGGCCATGTGCACCACCGCGCGACCGAACTGCTCCCTCTCGGCACCCGCCTCAAGATCGAGGGGTCCACGGGCGGCGGCGGTCTGCGCGCGGTCCAGAACGACAAACCCGAGAAGGTCCGCGCCTCCGTCCTCTACCTGGACCGGGACACCCGCCGCCTGCAGGCCTGGGACGAGATCACGCTGGGCGGTCTGGGCCTGACGACGGCGGAGGTCGGCCGCCACCTGGCCACGGACCCCACTGCCGGGACACCGCCGTCCCGGTCGCCGTCCACGCGACCGTCCGGGTGAGCGCCACACTGATCCGGGGTGGGCCCGGACACCGGCCGCGGTCGCGGGTTCGCGGGTTCGCCGGTCGCACCCCCGACCCGGCCGCGCTGTTCCTGGGGCCCACCCTTGGCCACGCCACGCCGCGCTGCTCCGGGCCGGGCCCGCACGGACCCGTCGGCCGAGCCCCTCCGACGGCCGCCCCCGGGCCCCGGGAAACCGTTTTGGCGATAGCTCCCCGCATCCCATATGCTTCTCACGTCCCCGACGCGCTGCGAAGCGCCCAGGCGGGCCTCTTAGCCCTCATCGTCTAGTGGCCCAGGACGCCGCCCTTTCAAGGCGGTAGCACGGGTTCGAATCCCGTTGGGGGCACGCACAACCGTGTGCGAGACTAAGTCTCGCGCAATGCACCATCCCTGGTCCTGTGGAGCAGTTTGGAGTGCTCGCCACCCTGTCAAGGTGGAGGCCGCGGGTTCAAATCCCGTCAGGACCGCTGCAGCTCGCGAGAGCTGCGTGGCTGGGTAGCTCAGTTGGTACGAGCGTCCGCCTGAAAAGCGGAAGGTCGCCGGTTCGACCCCGGCCCCAGCCACAACCGCCCGCCAGGGCAGAAACCCCCGTCGATATCGGCGGGGGTTTCGCGTTGTCGTACCGACGGCAGTACGGCGGCGTGGGCTCGCTCGAGCCCCTCCGCCGCGCCCCTTCTGCCGCACCCCCTCTGCGGCACCCCGGGAACTGCCGAAGGCGAGCCCGCCGCCCGGCCGGCCGTCAGAGCTCGGTCATCGTCAGATCCTGGACGAGCCGCCAGCCGTCTCCCGCCGCCGGCTCGAAGAGAAAGACATGGGTTCCCACCTTCGGGACGGTCGCTTCCGGGTTCTTGCCGGAGGGATCAGTCGCGTACGGCGTGGTGGACTCGTTCACCCGGATCTTGGCCCGGTCGCCCTGCATCTCGACCTCGAAGACCGCAGCATCGGCGACGGCCTTGTCCCACACCTTGCCCGGCGGCGCCGCGTACGTCCGCCACTCAGCCGTGGCGAGGTCGGCGTCGGCCTGGAGGACCTTCTGAGCCGCCCGCTCGAGCGACTCCCGTTCCGCCGCTTCGAGTCTGTCCTGGATCGCCGACGTGGCCGGTACGGCGGCCAGCAGTGCCGCCGCCACGGCCGGAACCAGCTTGTTCTTCCTGTGCATGGTGCCCCACCCCGAGCTGCGTGATCTTCCCGGAGAGCAGCGGAGAACGCCAGGTCAGACCATGGTTGGCGGGCACCGGGGGAGTTCGGTCCGCCCGATACCGCCGGCCGGGGTCCCGTCCCGCGGGGACGGGACCCTCCTGTGTGGACGGACGTCATCAGGCCCCTTCGCGGCCCCGCCACCCCCGTACCGCGAGAACGATGGCGGCGATCGCGATCACCAGGGTGAGCAGCATCCAGTCCGGAACAGCCCGGCCCACGGACGACGCCCACTGTTCCGCCGCGAAGGAGTCGTCGACCGACATCAGGCCGGGCAGGGCCGTCGCACCGTCGAAGGTGAGGAAGAGCGCGCCCAGAACGATGAAGAACAGCCCCGAAAGGGCGGACGTCGTGTGGAGCGTGAAGCGTCCATTGACGCGGATCGTCCGGCCGCGCAGCCATGTCCGCCCGCCCAGGCCGTAGCGCTCCCAGAGCAGGGCGATGACGAAGAGCGGGGCCGCCATGCCGAGGGCGTAGACGGCGAGGAGCAGACCGCCGTAGGCGGGACTGCCGCTGAGCGCGGCGACCGTGAGCACACTGCCGAGGATCGGGCCCGCGCAGAAGCCGGCCAGGCCGTAGACCATGCCGAGGGCGTGCACGGACACCGCTGTGGTGGGCCGGATACGGCCACTGACCTCGGTGAGCCGGCGGAAGGCGAAGCCCCTCCTGAGGATCTGGGCCACGCCGAGCGCGATGATCAGCCAGCCCCCTGCGGTCACCAGCAGGTCGCGGTGGCCGTGGAACAGCCGCCCGGCGAGGGAGCCCGCGGCGCCCAGCGGCACCAGGGTCGTCACAAGGCCCGCGTAGAAGATGCCGGTGCGGGCCACGAGCTTGGTCGTGGTGCCGATCGAGTACGCGAAGAACGCCGGGAGCAGCAGCGCGCTGCACGGGCTGAGCAGGGCGAGGAGGCCGCCGAGGAAAGCGGCCAGGTATCCGATGCCGGTCACTTGCCTCCCGCCGCCTTCCCGCCGGCGCCCTTCCGCGCGTCCTTCAGGGCGGCCTCGATCGCGTCCGTGAAGGTCCCCGGGGACTGCGCGCCCGCGATGGGGCGTCCGTTCACCAGGAACGACGGCGTGGAGGTCGCGCCGAGTCCGTACCCCTCCTCCTGGTCCTTCGCCACCGCCTGCCGAGCAGCGTCGCTCCCGGTGTCACGCGTGAAGCGGTCCAGGTCCTTCAGCCCCGCCTGCTCGGCGAGTTCCTTGAGCCGCTGCTCGCCGAAGCCCTTCTCCTTCGCGTCCTCGGCATAGGCGGCCTCGTGGAACTGCCGGAAGCGGCCCTGCTGCCCTGCGGCCCATGCCGCACGTGCCGCGGTCTCCGACTCCTCGCCGAAGATCGGGAAGTTGCGCCATTCGATGCGCAGAAGGCCTGTGTCGACGTACCTCTTCACGAGGGCGGGTTCGGTGTCGCGCGCGAACTTTCCGCAATAGCCGCACTTGAAGTCGGCGTACTCGACCATCACGACGGGCGCGTCCGCGCGGCCCACGGCGAGGGGGTCCTTGGCGTCGCGCCGGGCGAGCTTCTCCAACTCGGGGTAGACACCGGCGCGGGGGTCCCCGGAAGCTTCGGCGACCGTGCCGCGGCCGGACGCCGTGGGCTCGGCGGGCTTCGTCGCGGTGTACGAGACGACGCCGAGGAGCACGGCCACGGCGGCGACGGCGGCGCCGAGCACGAACGGCTTGCCGGAATTGCCGGAGCTGCCGGAGCTGCCCGGCCGGCCGGGGTTGGCGGACTTGCCTGGCCGGGTGGACCTGCGGGGCGGGAAAGAGGGCATGACTGGTCTGACTCTCCTGGACGTAAAGGGACGGAACGGGCACGACTGTGCCGCGCCTATACGCGCAGGACGGAGAGATCCATCGGACTCGGCGCGGCCACGGGCGGCGGCCCCCGCTCCGGCGCCACATCGAGCACGGTGTCGTCGACGGCCGAGCAGCCGGACGCGCTGTGGGCGCTCTGCAGGGCGGGCAGCAGCTGGTACGGGGACGAACCGCGCGGCGGAGTGGCGGGGCCGAGCCCGCCGTCGTCCCTGGAGCCGTCGTCGCAGCCGGGTGCCTGGTGGCCGGCGCCCGGGGCACTCATCGCCGCAGGCATACGGACGCCGGTCACCACCGGGGCCGCGCTCACGCCGATCATCGCGGAGGCGGCGCTCACGCCGATCATCGCCGCAGGCACAGGGACGCCGGTCATCGCGGGGGCCGCGCTCACGCCGGCCGTCCCGTCGCCCGCGGTCCGCGCGTCAGCAGCCGTCCCGCCGCCGGTGGCGCCCGTGGCGCCCGTTCCCGCCCGGCCCGCATCCGCGCACAGAAGCAGCGCGCACAGCACCCCGATCAGCGTGGCCACGGCCGCGAAGGCGCGGCACCACCGGCTGCTGGCGCTGGGCATGGGCGAGGAATCCCCTGTTTCGTCGTCGTGCCCCGCAATCGTACGGGCCAACGGGGCGCGGTCCCGGACCCGTCGGGCCGGGTGCGGCGACCCGCCCCCGGAAATGGGTTCGCCAGTCCCCTCGCCCGGGTGCGATCCTGGATCCCGTATGTCTACTTCCTTCGCCGATCTCCAGAACCAGCTGGCCGAGATCTCGCTGCGCGACGCGCACCGGCTCGGTCGGCGGCTCGAAGGCACCCGCCGCATCCGTAAGCCCGAGGCCCGGCAGGCCGTGCTGGACGAGATCGCGGCGGAGGCCACGCAGGCCGCCGCCCGTACCGCCGAGCGCGCGGCACGCGTGCCCGGGATCACCTATCCCGAGCAGCTTCCGGTCAGTCAGAAGAGGGACGAGATCCTGGCGGCGATACGGGACCACCAGGTCGTGATCGTCGCGGGTGAGACGGGCTCGGGAAAGACGACCCAGATCCCGAAGATCTGCCTGGAACTCGGCCGGGGCGTGCGCGGCATGATCGGCCATACGCAGCCGCGGCGGATCGCGGCCCGCACGGTCGCAGAGCGGGTGGCGGAGGAGCTGCGGACGCCGCTCGGCGAGGCCGTCGGCTGGAAGGTCAGGTTCACCGACCAGGTGGGTCAGGACACCTTCGTCAAGCTGATGACGGACGGCATCCTGCTCGCCGAGATCCAGACCGACCGCGAGCTGCGCGCCTACGACACGATCATCATCGACGAGGCCCACGAGCGCAGCCTCAACATCGACTTCCTGCTCGGGTATCTGGCCCAGCTGCTGCCGAAGCGGCCCGACCTCAAGGTCGTCATCACCTCCGCGACCATCGACCCGGAGCGCTTCTCCCGCCACTTCTTCGACGCGCCGATCGTGGAGGTCTCCGGCCGTACGTACCCCGTCGAGGTGCGCTACCGCCCGCTCCTCGAGGAAGACGGGGACGACTCCGACCGCGACCAGATCACCGCGATCTGTGACGCTGTCGACGAGCTCCAGTCCGAAGGCCCGGGCGACATCCTGGTCTTCCTCTCCGGGGAGCGCGAGATCCGCGACACCGCGGACGCGCTCAACCGGAAGAACCTCCGCAACACCGAGGTCCTCCCCCTCTACGCCCGCCTGTCGCACGCCGAGCAGCACCGCGTGTTCCAGGCGCACACCGGCCGCCGCATCGTCCTCGCGACGAATGTGGCGGAGACGTCGCTGACCGTCCCCGGCATCAAGTACGTCATCGACCCGGGCACCGCCCGCATCTCCCGCTACAGCCATCGCACCAAGGTCCAGCGGCTCCCCATCGAGGCCGTCAGCCAGGCCAGCGCCAACCAGCGCAAGGGCCGTTGCGGACGTACGTCCGACGGCATCTGCATCCGCCTCTACTCCGAGGACGACTTCGAGGCCCGCCCCGAGTTCACGGACGCCGAGATCCTCCGTACGAACCTCGCGTCCGTCATCCTCCAGATGACCGCGGCGGGCCTCGGCGACATCGGGAAGTTCCCCTTCATCGACCCGCCGGACCACCGCAACATCCGCGACGGCGTGCAGCTTCTCGAGGAGCTCGGCGCGCTGGATCCGACGGAGAAGGATCCGAAGAAGCGGCTGACGCAGACGGGCCGCCGGCTCGCACAGCTGCCGGTCGACCCGCGCCTGGCCCGGATGGTCCTCGAGGCCGACAAGAACGGCTGTGTCCGCGAGGTCATGGTCATCGCCGCCGCGCTCTCCATCCAGGATCCGCGCGAGCGCCCCGCCGAAAGGCAGGCACAGGCCGATCAGCAGCACGCCCGCTTCAAGGACGAGACGAGCGACTTCCTCGCCTTCCTCAATCTGTGGCGGTACATCCGCGAGCAGCAGAAGGAGCGCGGCTCCTCCAGCTTCCGCCGGATGTGCAAGCAGGAGTACCTCAACTTCCTGCGCATCCGCGAATGGCAGGACATCTACGCGCAGCTGCGCACGGTCGCCAAGCAGATGGGCATCCACCTCAACGAGGAAGACGCCCCCGAACAGTCCGTCCACGTCTCGCTCCTCGCCGGCCTGCTCTCGCACATCGGCATGAAGGACGTCAAGGACGGCGCGAAGAACGAGTACGTCGGCGCCCGCAGCGCGAAGTTCGCCGTCTTCCCGGGCTCTGCCCTCTTCAAGAAGCCCCCGCGCTTCGTCATGTCGGCCGAGCTGGTCGAGACGTCCCGGCTCTGGGCCCGGGTCAACGCGAGGATCGAGCCCGAGTGGATCGAGCCGGTCGCCCAGCATCTGCTCAAGCGCACGTACAGCGAGCCGCACTGGGAGAAGGACCAGGCGGCGGTCATGGCGTACGAGAAGGTCACGCTGTACGGCGTCCCGATCATCGCCCAGCGCAAGGTGAACTACGGGCGGATCGACCCGGAGACGAGCCGCGAGCTCTTCCTCCGCAACGCGCTCGTCGAGGGCGACTGGCGCACGCACCACAAGTTCTTCGCCGACAACCGCAAGCTCCTCACCGAGGTCGAGGAGCTGGAGCACCGGGCCCGCCGCCGCGACATCCTCGTGGACGACGAGACCCTGTTCGACTTCTACGACCAGCGGGTGCCCGAGCATGTCGTGTCCGGGGCGCACTTCGACTCCTGGTGGAAGCACAAGCGCCGCGAGGAGCCCGAACTCCTCGACTTCGAGCGCGAGATGCTCATCAACAAGAAGGCCGGCGCGGTCACGAAGGACGACTACCCGGACTCATGGCGGCAGGGCCGGCTGAAGTTCCGGGTCACGTACCAGTTCGAGCCGGGCACCGACGCGGACGGCGTGACCGTCCACATCCCGCTCCAGGTCCTCAACCAGGTCACGGACGAGGGCTTCGACTGGCAGATCCCCGGCCTGCGCGAAGAGGTCGTCACCGAGCTGATCCGCTCCCTCCCGAAGCCGGTCCGCCGCCACTACGTGCCCGCGCCGAACTACGCGAAGGCGTTCCTGGAGAACGCCGCGCCCCTGCAGGAGCCGCTCCCGGTCACGCTGGCGCGGGAGCTGCAGCGCATGGTCGGTGTGCCGGTCACCGGGGACGACTTCGATCTCGGCAGGGTCCCCGACCATCTGAAGATCACGTTCCGGATCATCGACGAGCGCCGCCGCACACTCGCGGAGGACAAGGATCTGGAGACGCTGCGGCTCAGGCTCAGGCCGAAGGCCCGCCAGGCGCTCTCCCAGGCCGCGGCCGCAACGGCGGAGCGCTCGGGCGGTGCCGCCGTCGAGCGCACGGGACTCACCGACTGGACGATCGGGGCGCTGACGAAGGTCTTCGAGACACGCCGCGCCGGCCAGCCGGTCAAGGCCTACCCGGCCCTCGTCGACGAGGGCGCGTCCGTCGCCGTCCGGCTCTTCGACACGGAGGCCGAGCAGGCGCAGGCGATGTCGCAGGGCACGCGGCGGCTGATCATGCTGAACATCCCGGTGAACCCGGCGAAGTTCGCGTCCGACCGGCTGACGAACCAGCAGAAACTCGCCCTCTCCAGCAATCCGCACGGTTCCGTCCAGGCGCTCTTCGACGACTGCGCGACCGCGGCGGCGGACAAGCTGATCGCCGACCACGGCGGCCCCGCCTGGGACGAGGAATCGTTCCGGAAGCTGTACGACAAGGTCCGCACGGACCTCGTGGACCTCACGGTGCGGACCGTGGACCAGGTCGGGCAGATCCTGGCCGCCTGGCAGGCCTGTGAGCGCCGCCTGAAGTCCACGACCAGCCCGGTCCTCGTGAGCAACGTCCAGGACGTACAGCGGCAGCTGGCGGCCCTCATGCCTGCCGGCTTCGTCACACGTACGGGTCTGCGCCGGCTCCCGGACCTGATGCGCTACCTCGTCGCGGTGGACCGCAGGCTGCAGCAGATGCCGACGGCCGTCCAGCGCGACACGACGCGTATGGACAAGGTCCACGAGATGCAGGACGAGTACGCGTGGCTGCTGGAGCAGATGCCGAAGGGGCGTCCCGTACCGCGGGAGGTCCTGGACATCCGCTGGATGATCGAGGAGCTGCGCGTGAGCTATTTCGCCCCCGCCCTCGGCACGGCGCACCCTGTCTCCGACAAGCGCATCGTGAAGGCCATCGACGCGGCGGCGCCGTGACGCGGCCGTCGCCTTGAGTGAGTTCGACCGGACCGTCTGACCTGCTGTACAGTCTCTCTCGCAGCCAACGAAGTACGGGCTGCGAAACATGGTCCTGTGGAGCAGTTTGGAGTGCTCGCCACCCTGTCAAGGTGGAGGCCGCGGGTTCAAATCCCGTCAGGACCGCAGCAGATGGAAGGCCCGCACCGAACGGTGCGGGCCTTCTGTCGTATTGACGCGGCCACTTGCCACCGGTACCCAGACATGACAGGGGTACGGGGCCCCCGGAACGCGGAGGTGGCGCATGGCGGCATCCACAGCGAGGCATGAGACCCGGGCGCTCCTGCGCGCCCATCTGGCGGCCGTCTCCGGCTACCGGCATCTCACCCGGCAGTGTCCGGTGTGCCATCGGCTGCTGCGCCTCGCCATGGAGCCCACGGAGCCCGCGCTCCTGGAGCCGGCGCGGCCGAGGGAGCCCCTGGGGGCCGTGGAGCGCGGAGAGCCGGCACAACCCGCAGAACCCGTGCAGCCGGCGGCACTCCCGGGGTCCATGCGCGGCCGGGAGCCGGGCGGGCCCGGGGAGCCGGCAGACCGGGCCGAGCCGGAGGATCCGGTCCCGGGCGGCGGCCACGACGGCCCGCCCGCCGTGTGACGCGAGTCACTGTACGAGTTTTGGGAGTGGGGGAACTTACACACTCCCTACAACGACCCAATTTAATGTGTGCAATTGCACCGCTTACCGGACGGTACGGAGCGGTTCCGCGGGCCCCTCGGGGGCCCGGCCCCGGGACATAAAAAAGATCGCGCTGGACCCGGCGGAGTCCAGCGCGATCGACGACGAAACCTGTTGGGGCAGGCGCCCGCCGTGTCGAGCTCTGTGTCGGGCTGCGGGATTGGGGGTCCCGGCTATGCCCTGATATCGGGGTGTCAGGCCTCGCTGCGCTGCTGCGGAATACCCGCAAGCAGTGCGCGGACCTCTGCCTCGCGGTACCGGCGATGCCCACCAAGCGTGCGGATGGACGTGAGCTTGCCTGCCTTGGCCCAGCGCGTGACCGTCTTCGGATCCACGCGGAACATCGTGGCAACCTCAGCCGGGGTCAGCAGCGGCTCGGCATCAGGGGTGCGAGCGGTCATGAGCGGCCTCCTCGGGAGAACCGAACCTTCTCGGTTCTTTCCTCTAAATTCTGCACCTTGACCCGCGTTGCCCGAAATGGCGGACGCGGGCCGAGTCGGTTATAGGACGAACGGCTTGTCCTCGGCACTACAACTACACCATCTGTCCAGCCACGTCGGCCAAACCGATGGAATTGCCCTCTCAGGTGTTCATCAGCGGCGGAAGCCGATGGACCATGCCATAACGGACAGTCACCTCACAGTGACGATCAGTCACAGAGCGATCAGGAGTCATCAGACCCCCCATAGAGCGCAATGCCGAGTAATCCGCCTTTATTTAGACGGAAGGAACCCTCCCCGGACTCCTTGTCCTATTTTGGCACGAGGGTGGGCGAGCGGCGCAAGAGACGACTTAGTGCTGTCCGTCACGCTTGAGCCAAAGGCCCGGATCAAGACCTACGTCCGGGTCATGCCCTGTCAACCATCTCGTCACCGATGGTTCAGTTCGCGAACTGCCGGTCCCGGACCACCCGCCAGCGTTCCGACAGCCGCCCGTACGCCTCGCCCGCGCCCTCGCCGTCGCCGGCCCTCAGTGCCGCGATCCCCTCGGCGAGATCCGCCGCCGAGCGGTCCCCGGCGAGGTGATCCGGTGGGAGGGCATGGACGAGTCCGCCGTAGTCGAGCTCGACCAGGGAGCGCGGATGGAACTCTTCCAGCCATCGCCCCACATCTACCAGGCCCTCCGTGAGAGGTCCCCCGTCGACCGACTCGCGCAGCGTCCTCAGCGCGCGCGCCAGCCTGCGCCTGGCCTGCACCATCGGCGTTCGGTAGCGCAGCACCGGTGGCTCCCCGGGCACCTCCCCCGGCT
Source organism: Streptomyces sp. NPDC057445 (assembly GCF_042802855.1). Classification (NCBI taxonomy): domain Bacteria; kingdom Bacillati; phylum Actinomycetota; class Actinomycetes; order Kitasatosporales; family Streptomycetaceae; genus Streptomyces; species Streptomyces sp. NPDC057445. The sequence continues at coordinate 39,298 of NZ_JBHVDH010000022.1, forward strand.
CGTACTCGCGCTCCTCGTCGGCGAAGAGCGTGAACCAGCGCACCGGCACCTGCCACACCGCCGTCCTGATCCACGGACGGGCATCGGGATTCCTGGCGCGCCAGGCCTCGTAGTCCGCGGCGGCCTGTCCTCGCACCACCGGGGGCAGCACCGCGTCCAGCACCGGCGACGGCAGCGTCTCCGTCAGCTCCTCCAGGGCCAGCCAGCCGCGCAGCCTGGTGCGCCAGGGGCACACACAGACCACGCCGTCGACCTCGGCGACAAAGGCGTCGGCGCTCTCGTGGACGGGCACCGGCACCGGCGGGGTGGGCAGCAGATCCGCCAGCGAGCGCCGCAGCTCGTCCTGGGCGGTGGGCGTGACGGCCTTGCGGGCGTAGCGTGCCCAGTGGCCCCGCTCCGGTTCGGGAAAGGCCGCCAACGGCTCGTAGACCCGCAGGTAGGAGGCGTACGGGACGAGCACAGAAGTGACGGCCGGCATGTGCGAATCCTTCCACGCGCGTACTCCAGGAGAGGGTGATCCTCGGCACCGGGTCGGATCTACGCACCCGTAGGACTTACTCTCTTGCCCAACCGGACCCTCCCCACCCTTTCCCCGGCCAAAAGCACGGGGGAGGTCACACGGAGGTCCTCAATCGCCGCTTCGTACTTGGGAGTCACCACCGTGACCGATGTGACCGGCGCCTCTGTCGACGTACTGCACACCCTGTTCCACTCGGACCAGGGGGGCCACGAGCAAGTCGTGCTGTGCCAGGACCGTGCCAGTGGCCTGAAGGCCGTCATCGCCATCCACTCGACCGCCCTGGGCCCGGCCCTCGGTGGCACGCGCTTCTACCCGTACGCCTCGGAGGAGGCGGCCGTGGCCGACGCGCTGAACCTCTCGCGCGGGATGTCGTACAAGAACGCCATGGCGGGCCTCGACCACGGCGGCGGCAAGGCCGTGATCATCGGGGACCCGGAGCGGATCAAGACCGAGGAGCTGCTCCTGGCCTACGGCCGGTTCGTGGCATCGCTCGGTGGCCGTTACGTCACGGCCTGCGACGTCGGCACCTACGTGGCCGACATGGACATCGTGGCGCGCGAGAACAAGTGGACCACCGGACGCTCCCCCGAGAACGGCGGGGCGGGCGACTCTTCGGTCCTCACCGCCTACGGCGTCTTCCAGGGCATGCGTGCCTCCGCCCAGCACCAGTGGGGCGACCCGACCCTGCGCGGCCGCAAGGTCGGTGTCGCGGGTGTCGGCAAGGTCGGTCACTACCTGGTCGAGCATCTGCTCGAGGACGGTGCCGAGGTCGTCGTCACGGACGTACGGGAGGAGTCGGTGCGCCGTATCACCGACAGGTTCCCGCAGGTCGTGGTGGCCAAGGACACCGACGCACTGATCCGCACCGAGGACCTGGACATCTACGCGCCCTGTGCGCTCGGCGGTGCACTGAACGACGCGAGCGTGCCCGTCCTGACGGCGAAGGTGGTGTGCGGCGCCGCCAACAACCAGCTCGCGCACCCGGGCGTCGAGAAGGACCTCGCGGACCGCCACATCCTCTACGCGCCGGACTACGTCGTGAACGCGGGCGGCGTGATCCAGGTCGCCGACGAGCTGCACGGCTTCGACTTCGACCGGTGCAAGACGAAGGCGGCGAAGATCTTCGACACCACGCTGGCGATATTCGCACGCGCGAAGGAAGACGGCATTCCGCCGGCCGCCGCGGCCGACCGGATCGCCGAGCAGCGGATGTCGGAGGCGCGCCGCGCCTAGCGTCCTGGAGAGGGTCACCGCCGACCGGGGAGAGAAGACTCACGCCGGTCGGCGGGTCGACCGCCGAGAAGAGGTTAAAATCGCGGTTGACCAGCGAGGACGGGGCACCTCGCCGGTTCTGCGAGGTGGCACGTCATGCGGGCGGCGTACCGTATGGCCGCGGAAGCAGGTACCGTTGAAGCTCTACGGACCGGTCTCTTCGAGGAGAGCCCGTTCCGACTCATGAACGCGTGTCAAGACTCTGGGGCCGTCGAGCCCCGTCACCGAGGGGGTCGAGCCATGGGGCGCGGCCGGGCCAAGGCCAAGCAGACGAAGGTCGCCCGCCAGCTGAAGTACAACAGCGGCGGGACTGACCTGTCGCGTCTGGCCAACGAGCTGGGCGCATCGACGGCGAGTCCGATTTCGAGCCAGCCGCCGAACGGCGAGCCGTTCGAGGACGACGACGAGGACGACGACCCGTACGCCCGCTACGCGGAGCTGTACAACGATGACGAGGACGACGAGGACGACGACGAGTCCGGTCCGTCGTCCCAGCGCCGCGGCGCTTGACGCCATCGCACGTGAAACCCGGTCCGGGGCCTGGCCTCGGACCGGGTTCTGTGCTGTTCGGCTCAGGAACGCCGCTCAGCTCGCGTAGTCGTTCACCAGGGCCGCGCCCGTGCTGTGCTCGCCGCGCCCGACGATCTCGCCCGCGACCCAGGCGTCGACCCCGCGGTCGGCGAGGGTCGTGAGCGCCACGTCGACCGACGCCTCGGGTACGACGGCGATCATGCCGACGCCCATGTTGAGGGTCTTCTCCAGCTCCGGCCGCTCGACCTGACCTGCCGTGCCGACGAGGTCGAAGACCGCGCCCGGTGCCCAGGTCGCGCGGTCGACCACGGCGTGCAGATCGTCCGGGACGACCCGGGCCAGATTGGCCGCGAGCCCGCCGCCGGTGATGTGACTGAAGGCGTGCACCTCGGTGGTCCGGGTCAGGGCCAGGCAGTCGAGCGAGTAGATCTTGGTGGGCTCCAGCAGCTCCTCGCCGAGGGTGCGGCCGAACTCCGGGATCTCCCGGTCCAGTGCCCAGCCGGCCCGGTCGAAGACCACATGGCGCACCAGTGAGTACCCGTTCGAGTGAAGGCCGGAGGACGCCATGGCGATCACCGCGTCCCCCGTACGGATACGATCCGCGCCCAGGAGCCGGTCGGCCTCCACCACTCCCGTGCCCGCGCCCGCGACATCGAAGTCGTCCGGGCCGAGCAGCCCCGGGTGCTCCGCGGTCTCGCCGCCGACGAGTGCGGTGCCGGCCAGGACACAGCCCTCGGCGATGCCCTTGACGATGGCGGCGACCCGCTCCGGGTGCACCTTCCCGACGCAGATGTAGTCGGTCATGAAGAGCGGCTCGGCTCCGCAGACGACGATGTCGTCCATGACCATCGCGACGAGGTCATGGCCGATCGTGTCGTACACGCCCATCTGGCGGGCCAGATCGACCTTCGTGCCGACACCGTCGGTCGCGGAGGCGAGCAGCGGGCGCTCGTAGCGCTTGAGGGCCGAGACGTCGAAGAGGCCGGCGAAGCCGCCGATGCCGCCGAGAACCTCGGGGCGCCTGGTCTTCTTCACCCACTCCTTCATGAGCTCGACGGCGCGGTCGCCCGCCTCGATGTCGACACCCGCGGCCGCGTAGGAGGCACCGGTAGGTCCCGGGGACGGGGTCCCCTGATCGAACACAGCAGACATTGCCTGGGATCTTTCGGATTGGTGGAACGAGGCCTGGAGAGGGTTACGGACGACGCAGCGCGTCGGCCGCGTCCGTGCCGCCCGCCAGCTCGGTCTCGAGCAGCTGCTTGCCGAGCAGCTCGGGATCGGGCAGGTCCATCGGGTACTCGCCGTCGAAGCAGGCGCGGCACAGGTTCGGCTTGTCGATGGTCGTGGCCTCGATCATGCCGTCGATGGAGATGTACGAGAGGGAGTCGGCGCCGAGCGACGTGCCGATCTCGTCGATGGTCATGCCGTTGGCGATGAGCTCGGCACGGGTCGCGAAATCTATGCCGAAGAAGCACGGCCACTTGACGGGCGGGGACGAGATCCGGATGTGGACCTCGGCGGCCCCGGCCTCGCGGAGCATCCGCACCAGCGCGCGCTGGGTGTTGCCGCGGACGATCGAGTCGTCGACGACCACCAGGCGCTTCCCCTTGATGACTTCCTTCAGGGGATTGAGCTTGAGGCGGATGCCGAGCTGGCGGATGGTCTGCGACGGCTGGATGAAGGTCCGGCCGACGTAGGCGTTCTTGACCAGTCCCGCGCCGTAGGGGATGCCGGAAGCCTCCGCGTAGCCGATGGCCGCGGGGGTGCCGGACTCCGGCGTCGCTATGACCAGGTCGGCCTCGGCGGGCGCTTCCTTCGCGAGGCGGCGGCCCATCTCGACACGGGAGAGATAGACGTTGCGACCGGCGATGTCGGTGTCGGGCCGGGCGAGGTAGACGTACTCGAAAACACAGCCCTTGGGCTTCGCTTCTGCGAATCGAGAGGTGCGGAGACCGTTCTCGTCGATGGCGATGAGCTCGCCCGGCTCGATCTCGCGGACGAAGCTCGCGCCGCAGATGTCGAGGGCCGCGGTCTCGGATGCGACCACCCAGCCGCGCTCGAGCCGGCCGAGGACCAGCGGGCGGATGCCCTGCGGGTCACGGGCCGCGTAGAGGGTGTGCTCGTCCATGAAGACGAGGGAGAAGGCTCCCCTGACCTCGGGGAGGACCTTGGTGGCCGCATCCTCGATGGTCAGCGGCTTGCCGTCCTCGTCGGTCTGCCCGGCGAGCAGCGCGGTGACGAGGTCGGTGTCGTTGGTGGCGGCCACCTGGGTCGCGCGGCCGTCCTTGCGGGGCAGGTCGGCGACCATCTCGGCGAGCTGGACCGTGTTGACCAGATTGCCGTTGTGGCCGAGCGCGATGGAGCCGTGGGCGGTCGCCCGGAAGGTCGGCTGCGCGTTCTCCCACACGGAGGCACCGGTGGTCGAGTAGCGGGCGTGACCGACCGCGATATGACCCTGGAGGGAGCCGAGAGAGGTCTCGTCGAAGACCTGGGACACGAGGCCCATGTCCTTGAAGACGAGGATCTGGGAGCCGTTGCTGACCGCGATACCCGCGGATTCCTGGCCCCGGTGTTGGAGGGCGTAGAGCCCGAAGTACGTGAGCTTGGCGACCTCTTCGCCCGGAGCCCAGACACCGAAGACGCCGCAAGCGTCCTGGGGGCCCTTCTCGCCGGGGAGCAGGTCGTGGTTGAGTCGTCCGTCACCACGTGGCACGGCACCGAGTGTAGGCGAGATCGACCACTGGTCCGAATTGGGGACGGGCCGAAAGGAGCTCCGGGCGGCTCGGAGGTTCGTACAAAAGCCGCGTAATGAAGCCTTTGGGGGGTCCTACGGGGGCCCATGAGGCGGGTCGGGGCGTGCCGCATGTCACTCTCCGCGCTGCCCGGAGGTGCGCCCGCGGAGGCCCTGTGCCCGTCGATCCGGCCCCCTCCGGCGGGTTCGCCGGGGTCGCTCGGCGGACCCCGGACGGCGGTCAGGGGGCCCGGACGGCGGTCAGGGGCCCGGACGACGGTCAGCGGACCGGACGGCGGTCAGGAGGCCCGGACGACGGCGGTCAGGAGGCCCGGACGACGGCGGTCAGGGGGCCCGGACGACGGCGGTCAGGGGGCCGTCGCCGCCAGCCCCTTGCCGTCGTCGGCGGTCAGGGTCAGCCCTCGGTGGCGCAGCTCGTACGTCGCCTTGCCCTGCAGCACCTTGCTCACCGCCCGTTCCAGCGTCATCTGCGGCTCCGGGCAGATCCTGCGGGTCGTCGCCAGCCGGCCGAAGGTGATGGTCGATCCGGACTCGGAGATCTTCGCCGTGGCGCTGAAGGTGTTGCAGCCGAGGTTGCCGCGCACGGAACCGTCCTTGCCGAGGACGAAGTGCGCCTTCTTCCCGGTGCCGGCGGGCAGCGATGTCGCGGTTTCGCCGTCCTGCAGGGAGGTGACGGTCCACTCTGTGCCCGCGAGCGGGGCGGAGCTCTCCTTCGTCAGGGCGATGGAGTCCCCGTCGGCCGTGGTCAGGGTGAGGTTGCCGCCCTCGAGCTCGGCCTTGAGCTTGCCGGAGAAGACCTTGCTCATGGCGCTCTCGAAGTCGAGGTCGGGGCAGCTCATCTCGGTCTGCTCGCTCCGGCCGACGGTGATCGTGTCGCCGTCCACGGTGACATCGGCGCCGAAGTGGTTGCAGCCGTAGTTGCCCTGGGCCCGCCCCTTGGAGTCGATCTCGACATGGGCGTCCTCGGGGGCGGCCTTCTTCTTCCCGCCGACGGTGACGCTGTCGACGGACCAGTGCACACCTGTGACGGGCAGCTCGGGCCGTACGGAACCGCCCGCGCTGCCCGCGCCCGACTCGGCGCCGCAGGCGGTGAGCGTGAGGGCGGCGGTCACGACCGCCGCAGCGGGAACGATCAGCTTGGTTCGCATGTCGCTCTGACGATACGGCTGTGACTCCGGTTCCCTCAGCTCATGAGCGGCAGCAGCCCCGAAATGTCGGCGCGCTCGCCGCTCGCGCCCACCTTCGCCCGGCCGACCGCCTCGGACCACTCCGTGCGGCCCGTGGCCAGCCTGATCCAGGTCAGCGGGTCGGTCTCGACGACGTTCGGCGGGGTGCCTCGCGTGTGCCGGGGGCCTTCGACGCACTGCACCACGGCGTACGGCGGGATCCGCACCTCCACTGCGCCGCCCGGCGCCTTCACGGCGAGCGCGTCCGCGAGCAGCCGCACACAGGAGGCGAGCGCCTGCCGGTCGTACGCGGTGCCGAGACCGGTTGCGGCGTTCAAGTCGTCGGTGTGGACGACGAGTTCTACCGTGCGAGTGACCAGGTAGTCCCCGAGGCTCATCGCTCCCATGCGGGTCCGGATCAGCCGGTCGTCGGGGGTGCTCGCCAGGGTGTCGGCGATCTCCGTGGCGGTCACCTCGTAGAGGGCGTCGAGGTCGTCGGCGGCCTCGACGATCGTCCGGGTGTCCTCGTCGATCGCCCTTGCCCACCCGGCCGTCGTGAAAGGCCAGTCCAGCAGGGCGACTTCCGCCTTCGGGGGCTCCGGCTGCCGCACCTGCCGGGTGACGGCACCGACGACCAGGGCGAAGTGTGCGGCCAGCTCCCGGACGGTCCAGCCCTCGAGCCGGGTGGGCAGCGCGAGCTGCTCGGGCGTCAGCGTCCGCACCGTCGCACGCACATGCCCGAACTGGGCGAGCACCGCGGCCCGGATCCTGGCTGAGTCATAGCTGCGGGTGCGGGCGCGCTTCCTGGCTGGTGGCATGGGGCGAGGCTAATCGCTTCCGCCTGGCGGCGGGCGCGGGCCCGGCGGAGGATTGGGGGAGCGGAAGGATAGACCTACCTGCATGAAAGGTGTGACCCGACCATGTCCGAGCACCCGGACTGCGCCCTGGTCCGCCGGGGCTACGAAGCGTTCCGCAAGGGTGACATGGACACCCTCGCATCCATGATGACGACGGACGTCGTCCACCATGTTCCCGGGGACAACCCGGTCTCCGGACACCACAAGGGCCGCGACGCGGTGCTGGAGATGTACGGGAAGATCTCCGAGCTGACCCACGGCACCTACCGGGCCGATCCGCAGATGGTCGCCGCCGACGGCCGAGGCCACGTCATGGCCTTCCACCGGAGCTTCGCCGAGCGGGCCGACCGTGGGATCGAGATGAACGACGGGCTGTTCTTCACGATCGTGGGCGGCAAGATCTCCGACATAGACGAGTGCGTCGAGGACATCGACGTGTGGGACGCCTTCTGGAGCCTGCCCTCTTAGGCCGGGCGGCCGACAGGCGGGGTTCTGCCCCGCTCCCCCTTGGGAGCGGGGCAGAACCGCCTCATGCCGACGTCTCCGGGACGGCCGGATCCGCCGTGAAGGTCTCGCCGTTCTTCGGTACGCCGATGCCCCGCCAGGTGAAGGGGATCCCCCGCGCCCTGTCGAGGTCCGGTCCGTCCATCAGCTGGAAGTGGACGTGCGGCTCGCTCGAGTTCCCCGAGTTCCCGCAGCGCGCGACGGCCTGGCCCGCGTACACCCGGTCTCCCTCCCGTACCTGGAGCGAACCGCGCTGGACGTGTGCGTAGGCCGCGTACGTCCCGTCGCCGAGGTCGAGGACGAGGTGATTGCCGAAGATCTGTCCTCGCCCCGCGACGCCGCGGACCACGCCCTCGACAATCAGCATGTAGATCAGACCCGGCCAGGAGGTACGGCTGAGATGGTCCCTGCGGTGGTCGCAGGCGTGGACGACGGTCGCGTCGGCGACGGCGCGCAGTTCCGCGCCGAAGGCGGGGAAGGCCCCGTTGCGGCGGGCGATCGGCCACAGCGGGGAGAACGGGGGCCGGGGCCGCTCGTCGGACTCGGCGACGATGTCGATGGCGTACGTCTGGCCGCGGCTGTGCGTGCCGTGACTCGGCACCCGGTCGGCGGGGCTGTTCTGCGCGGACCACCGGCCCGTAACCGGAGGCTCGGTCTCGACGGGCGCCGGTGCCCCGGCGCGAACGCGGCGCTCCTCGATCGCCCGCAGGCGGAAGCCCAGGGCGATGGCGGCCAGTCCCGGCAGCCAGCCCAGCCAGTAGTCGTACGGCAGGTCCACGAAGGGCGACAGGATCGCCTGCGTGATGAACACCAGCCAGAGTGCGCGGTGGAGCAGCACCGCGGACCTGTGCACGGACATGAACGATTCCCCCTACGGACGTGCCGCGGTCAGTACCACCAGCAACGGGACCACCCGGATCCCCGGGACCTCGTAGCGCCCGCGCCCCGTGGTGTGCAGCCAGCCCGCGGCGGTCAGCTGGCGCAGATGGTGGTAGATCTGGCCGGTCGTGCCGAGATCTTCCAGCTCCGACAGCGCGGCCGCGGTGCGCCGGCCGCCGATGATCTCCCGCAACAGCCGAAGCCGTACGGGATGGCCGAGCGCCGCGAAGGTGTCGGCGGCCCCGGACCAGTCGTCCTCCAGCAGATCCTCGGTCCCGGCGCCGATCTGCCATTCGTACCGCTCCCCGGTGGGCAGCCGGACGGCGCCGGTGAACAGCACGCCGCCGTCATCGGCCCCGGCCCCGGCCAGCTGCTGCTTCAGGCCTTCGAGGGCCCAGAAGTCGGCCTCGCCCACGGTCGGCGAGGCCGACCCGGCTGCCCCGGCGCGCTCCAGCGCCGCCGTCCGCCGTTCGAGCTCGGCGACGCGCTCCTCCAGCTCCATGTCCACAGATTACGTAATTACGTAACTCCAATCAACCGGGTGACGACAAAGCCCCCGCCCGGACCCGGTCCGAACGGGGGCTGCTGTCGTCGGTGCTCTGTCGGTCTCTAGGCGAGCAGACCCGGAACGGTCTCCTCGTGCGCGGTGCGCAGCTCGCTCAGCGGGATGCCGAACTCGCCCTGCACCTCCACGGTGTCCCCGTCGACCACACCGATCCGCGTGGCGGGCAGGGCCCGCGCCCCGCACATGTCGGTGAAGCGGAGCTCCTCGCTGCGCGGGACGGCGACGACCGCGCGGCCCGCCGACTCGCTGAACAGGAAGGTGAACGCGTCCAGGCCGTCCGGGACGATCAGCCGCGCACCCTTGCCGCCGCGCAGGCAGGACTCGGTGACGGCCTGGATCAGACCGCCGTCCGACAGGTCGTGCGCCGCGTCGATCATGCCGTCGCGGGAGGCCGAGATCAGGATCTCGGCGAGCAGCTTCTCGCGGTCCAGGTCGACCTTCGGCGGCAGACCGCCGAGATGGTCGTGGACGACCTGCGACCAGGCCGATCCGCCGAACTCCTCACGCGTCTCACCCAGCAGATAGAGGAGCTGGCCCTCTTCGGCGAAGGCGATCGGCGTACGGCGGGTGACGTCGTCGATCACACCGAGGACGGCCACGACCGGCGTCGGGTGGATCGCGGTCTCGCCCGTCTGGTTGTAGAGCGAGACATTTCCGCCGGTCACCGGCGTGCCGAGCTGCAGGCAGCCGTCCGCGAGACCACGGGTCGCCTCGGCGAACTGCCACATGACGGCCGGGTCCTCGGGCGAACCGAAGTTCAGGCAGTTGGAGATCGCGAGCGGCTTGGCGCCGGACGCGGCGACATTGCGGTACGACTCGGCCAGCGCGAGCTGCGCGCCCGTGTACGGGTCGAGCTTCGCGTACCGGCCGTTGCCGTCCGTCGCGACCGCGACACCGAGGTTGGTGTCGGGGTCGATACGGACCATGCCGGAGTCCTCGGGCTGGGCGAGGACGGTGTTGCCCTGCACGAACCGGTCGTACTGGTCCGTGATCCACGCCTTGGAGGCCTGGTTCGGGGAGGCGACCAGCTCGAGGACCTGCTCGCGCAGTTCCTCCGGGGTCGCCGGGCGCGGCAGCGAGCCCGCGTCGTCGGCCTGCAGCGCGTCCTGCCAGTCGGGACGGGCGTACGGACGCTCGTACACCGGGCCCTCGTGGGCGACGGTCCGCGGCGGCACGTCCACGATCTGCTCGCCGTGCCAGAAGATCTCCAGACGGTCGCCCTCTGTCACCTCACCGATGACGGTGGCGATGACGTCCCACTTCTCGCAGATCTCCAGGAAGCGGTCGACCTTGTCCGGCTCGACGATGGCGCACATGCGCTCCTGCGACTCGCTCATGAGGATCTCCTCGGGCGAGAGGGTCGCGTCGCGCAGCGGAACGGTGTCGAGCTCGACCCGCATACCGCCGGAGCCGGCGGAGGCCAGCTCGCTCGTCGCGCACGACAGGCCCGCGCCGCCGAGGTCCTGGATGCCGTCGACCAGGTCTTCCTTGAAGATCTCCAGGGTGCACTCGATGAGGAGCTTCTCCTGGAAGGGGTCGCCGACCTGGACGGCCGGGCGCTTGGCCGGGCCGGTCGACTCGAAGGTCTCCGAGGCCAGCACGGAGACGCCGCCGATCCCGTCGCCGCCGGTGCGGGCACCGTAGAGGATCACCTTGTTGCCGGCGCCGGACGCCTTCGCGAGGTGGATGTCCTCGTGCTTCATGACACCCACGCACAGGGCGTTGACCAGCGGGTTGCCCTGGTAGCAGGAGTCGAAGACGACCTCGCCGCCGATGTTCGGCAGGCCCAGGCAGTTGCCGTATCCGCCGATGCCCGCGACGACGCCGGGCAGGACGCGCTTGGTGTCGGGGTGGTCGGCCGCGCCGAAGCGCAGCGGGTCCATCACGGCGACCGGGCGGGCACCCATGGCGAGGATGTCGCGGACGATGCCGCCGACGCCGGTGGCCGCGCCCTGGTAGGGCTCGATGTAGCTGGGGTGGTTGTGCGACTCGACCTTGAAGGTGACCGCGTACCCCTGGCCGACGTCCACGACGCCCGCGTTCTCGCCGATGCCGACGAGGAGCGCGTCGTTCTCGGGGGCCTTCTCGCCGAACTGCTTCAGATGGACCTTGCTGCTCTTGTAGGAGCAGTGCTCGGACCACATCACGGAGTACATGGCGAGCTCGGCGCCGGTCGGACGGCGGCCGAGGATCTCGCGGATCCGGGCGTACTCGTCCTCCTTGAGGCCGAGCTCCTTCCAGGGCTGCTCGACCTCGGGCGTCCCGGACGCGTGCTTGACGGTGTCGAGAATCATGCGGCGACCAGCTTCTTGATGATCGAGGTGAAGAATCCGAGGCCGTCGGTGCCGCCGGTGCCGATCAGCGGCTCCACGGCATGCTCGGGGTGCGGCATCAGGCCGACGACATTGCCTGCCGCGTTGGTGATGCCGGCGATGTCGCGCTGCGAGCCGTTCGGGTTCATGCCGAGGTAGCGGAAGGCGACCCGCCCTTCGGCCTCGAGCTCGTCGAGGACGTGCTCGTCGGCGACGTACCTGCCGTCCATGTTCTTCAGGGGGACGGAGATTTCCTGGCCCTGGTCGTAGTCCGCGGTCCAGGCGGTCTCCGCGTTCTCCACCCGCAGCTTCTGGTCACGGCAGATGAAGTGCAGATGGTTGTTGCGCAGCATCGCGCCCGGCAGCAGATGGGCCTCGGTGAGGATCTGGAAGCCGTTGCAGATACCGAGGACCGGAAGACCGGCCTTCGCCTGATCGATGATCGTTTCCATCACCGGAGAGAAGCGGGAGATGGCGCCTGCCCGCAGATAGTCGCCGTAGGAGAAGCCGCCGGCGAGGACGACCGCGTCGACCTGCTTGAGGTCCTTGTCGCGGTGCCACAGCGAAACGGGCTCCGCGCCCGCGAGGCGCACCGCGCGCAGTGCGTCCTGGTCGTCGAGCGTTCCAGGGAATGTGACGACGCCGATACGAGCCGTCACGACTCCACCTTTACGACGAAGTCCTCGATGACCGTGTTCGCGAGGAACGTTTCGGCCATCTCATGGATGCGGGCGAGGGCGGCCTCGTCGACCGGCCCTTCCACCTCGAGTTCGAAGCGCTTTCCCTGACGTACGTCCGCGATCCCCTCGAAGCCCAGGCGGGGCAGTGCGCGCTGCACCGCCTGGCCCTGCGGGTCGAGGATCTCCGGCTTGAGCATGACGTCGACTACGACGCGTGCCACTGGCACTCCCGGTGGTGTGGTGCTGAAGGCGGTTCCCTCAGCGTACCCGCCCGAAAAATCTACGCGCATAGATATCCGGAGAACCGCATGTGAAAATCCGGGGAAAAACTCTCCCGCCCCATTGCGGATGACACGCTGATGCAATTGGCTGGGCTTCACAATGCGATGCCGACCGCTGTACAAAGGAATGCAGCGGAAAGCTGCATTGCCCCGCATCAGCCGGAATACCGGTATCGCCGCATGCCGGCATCGGACGGGTCACGATCCAGTTCCGACCCGACCGTCATGGCACGGCGAAACCGCAGGAAAGGACCGATATCCGTGGCTCAGCGCGTAGTGGTCACGCTCTCCGACGACATCGACGGCGGAGAAGCGGCGGAAACGGTCACCTTCGGCCTTGACGGGAAGTCGTACGAGATCGACCTCAATCCCGCCAATGCAAAGAAACTGCGCAAGGCTCTCGCCCCTTACATGGCGGCGGGGCGCAAGGCGTCGAAGCACTCGGCAAAGGCACGCAGCGAGTACCGGCACACCGCCCTCGAACCCGACCCCGCGGCCGTCCGCGCCTGGGCGCAGTCGAACAAGATGGACGTGCCGGCCCGCGGCCGGATCCCCAAGCGGGTCTACGAGGCGTTCCGCCAGGCGAGCTGAACAGCCGCCGGGACACCGGCGGAAGAACCCGCGGAACGGCACCCGCCGCCAACCGAGTTGCACGGCACCCCCGCAGGTGGGCTAGAGTCTGGAGCACGCCGAGGGGCAAGGCCGGAAGGCCGGGTCCCACGGAGCGTGCGGGTGTAGTTCAGTAGTAGAACAGCCCTCTTCCAGAGGGAAGGCGCAGTGTGCAATTCCTGTCACCCGCTCCGCACCATCACCGACCACTCCGGTGGATCAGGTACAGTGGTGAACGCACCGCCCAGTGAGAGCTGCGCGGGAGCAATGCGGACGTGGCTCAGTTGGTAGAGCATCACCTTGCCAAGGTGAGGGTCGCGAGTTCGAATCTCGTCGTCCGCTCGGAATGAAGGCCCCGGTCTCACGACCGGGGCCTTCGTCATGTCCGCCGTCGGCACTGACATTTGTCATACGCGGTGATGACAGCGCGCACTGCCCGCGGCCTCTGTACCGCGGAAGCCTTGAGGCATGGAAACCGACGAGTACGTGATCGAGGCCGGTGAGCTGCGACGCAGTTACGCCGGTGGCTTCGAGGCCGTGAGCGGAATCACCCTTTCCGTGGCGCGCGGCGAGCTGTTCGCCCTGCTCGGCACGAACGGCGCGGGCAAGACCTCCACCGTCGAGCTGCTCGAGGGTCTGGCCGCGCCGAGCGGCGGCACCGTCCGCGTACTCGGCCGCGATCCGTACCGCGAGCGCGCCGCCGTTCGGCCCCGGATCGGGGTGATGCTCCAGGAGGGCGGCTTCCCCTCGGATCTGACGGTCACCGAGACCGTGCGGATGTGGGCGGGCTGCACCAGCGGGGCGCGCCCGGTGGGCGAGGCGCTGGAGCTTGTCGGGCTCGGCGCACGGTCCCGCGTACGGGTCAAGCAGCTCTCCGGCGGGGAGCGCAGACGGCTCGACCTGGCGCTGGCCCTGCTCGGCCGGCCGGAGGTCCTGTTCCTGGACGAACCCACGACCGGTCTCGACGCGGAAGGGCGGCGGGACACCTGGGAATTGGTGCGGGAGCTTCGGGCCGACGGTACGACCGTGCTGCTGACCACGCACTACCTGGAGGAGGCGGAGTCGCTCGCCGACCGGCTGGCGATCATGCACCAGGGGCGGATCGTCGCCACCGGTTCCCCCGCCGAGGTGACGGCCTCGCGTCCGGCCCGCATCCGCTTCCTGCTGCCGCAGGGCGTTCCGGCGGGGCGGCTTCCTCTCGCGCTCCGGGCCGCGGCCGAAGGACGGCGGATCGAGGTCCGCACACACGAGCTTCAGCGTTCGCTCGGCGAACTGCTGCGCTGGGCCGAGGAGTCCGGCGTACAGCTCGAGGGGCTCGACGCACGCTCGGCCTCTCTGGAAGAAGCGTTTCTCGATATCGCCCAGTCGCGTACTCACACGGAAACGGCAGGTGCGCTGTGACCACGACAACCACGACGACCACGTCCGGGGCGGTGGCCACGGCCAAGGCCGGAACCACGGCGCCCGGGCGGCTGGCCGCGCTCGGGCGCGCCGAACTGACCCTGCTCGTACGGAACAGGACCGCGCTGTTCGTGGCGATGCTCATGCCCGTGGGCATGGTGGGAGTGCTGCGCTCCTCGCTGGGCGGCCTGGACGGGACGGAGGTGGACGTCAATGACGCACTCCTCACCGGCGGCATGGGGATGGTGCTGATCCTGGTCGTGTACCTCAACCTCACGTCCGCCTTCACGGCGCGGCGCGAGGAGCTGGTTCTCAAGCGGCTGCGCACGGGTGAGGTCTCCGACCTGGAGATCCTCGCCGGGACCGCACTGCCGGCCGCCGCGGTGGCGCTGGCGCAGTGCGCGCTGCTGCTCGTCGCGGGGGTGGCACTGCTGGACGCGGACGGGCCACGGCGGCCCGAACTGCTGGTAGCGGGCCTGCTGATGGGCACCGTACTGATGACCGCGCTCGCTGCCGCGACCTCGGCCGTCACCCGCACCGTCGAGAGCGCGCAGATCACCACGATGCCGCTGTTCCTGATCTCCGCCTTCGGCTCCGGGCTGTTCCTCCCGCTCGAAGTCCTCCCGGACCGTATTGCCTCGGTGTGCCAACTGCTGCCGATGACGGGCGTGATGCGACTCGTCCAGGCGGGCCTCGAGGGCGGGGCGGACGCGACGGAGCTGGCCGGCGTCGCGGTGAACGCACTGGCCTGGTCGGTGATCTCGGTGTTTGCTGTGCGTCGGTGGTTCCGCTGGGAACCGCGCCGCTAGAAGCCGCTGGAAGGGGGCGATCGGCCGTGTCCAGGCTGACCGGGTGGTGGAGCGGCCGCAGCAACGCGGCCAAGGTCGAGCTGTACACACGGTGGTCCTTCCACAGCTTCGTCCTGGTCGAAATCACCTCGATCGGCGTCGTGCCGGTGTCCACCGGCGGATGGAGTCCGCCCGGCCTGGCCCTGTGTCTGCTGATCTGCGTCCATGCCGCGTCGAGCGGGCTGCTCTCGTCCCGGGCACTGGACTGGTCCCTGGACAGACGGGAACGCCCGGTCAGGTTGGCGTCCGGCGTCGTGGCGCTGACCGCGGCCGGTGCGCTGACCCTCATCTCTCTTCGGGCCACCGGGGTGCTGAAGGACGGATATCTGGCCTCCACGACAGTCCTCGGGGTGGTCTGCTTCACCCTCGGTGCCGTGGTGCTGTGCCTGCGCAAGGCACGACACATGCTTTTCGCCGTACCGGTCGCGGCCGTCGCCACCGGGGCATCGGTCGCGGGCATGGGCATCGATCCGGCCGAGGCCGCCGGCATCGCCGTCGGGGTCCTCGTGGGCGGCGGCCTGCTGGGCTTCACCTGCGGCTTCTCGTCCTGGCTGCTGAAGGCCGTATGGGAGCTGGACCGTTCGCGGGAGCTGCAGGCCCAGCTCGCGGTGGCCGAGGAGCGGCTGCGCTTCGGCCGCGATCTGCACGACGTGATGGGCCGCAATCTCGCCGTGATCGCGCTCAAGAGCGAGCTGGCCGTGCAGCTGGCCCGGCGTGAACGCCCGGAGGCCGTGGAGCAGATGATCGAGGTGCAGCGGATCGCACAGGAGTCGCAGCGGGAGGTGCGGGACGTGGTGCGCGGGTACCGGGAGGCGGATCTCGCCGTCGAACTCGAAGGCGCACGGGGGGTGCTGACGGCCGCCGGGATCGACTGCCGGGTCATCGGTCACACCGCGGGAGCGGCAAAAGACCTGCCGGGCGAGGTGCGGGCGGCGCTGGGATGGGTGGTGCGGGAGGCGACGACCAACGTTCTGCGCCACGGTGATCCCCGACGCTGCGAGATCCGTCTGGCGGTGACGGACGGGGTCGCGGTCCTGTCCGTCGAGAACGACGGCGTACGGCAGACGGGCGCAGAGGACACGACCGTGACGCCGCCGGGCGGCTCGGGGCTCGCCGGGCTGCGCGAGCGGCTGGCCGCGCTCGACGGCACCCTGAGCGCGGCTCCGTCCCCGGGCTCCGGTTTCCGCCTCACGGCAACGGTTCCCGTCCCTGTTCCCGTCCCTGTTCCCGTCGCTGCTCCTGTCCCGGCCACCGGCCGTGCCCCTGCCTCTGCCCCCGCCCCTGTCACCGGAGCCGACGCATGACCGTACGCGTACTGCTCGCCGACGACGAACACCTCATCCGGGGTGCGCTCGCCGCGTTGCTCGCGCTCGAGGACGATCTGCTCGTCGTCGCAGAGGCGGCCTCCGGGCCCGAGGCACTCGCCATGGCACGGGCGCACCGGCCCGATGTCGCGGTGCTGGATCTGCAGATGCCCGGCGGGGACGGTGTGAGTGTGGCCACATCGCTGCGGGCCGAGCTGCCGCAGTGCCGGACCATGATCGTCACCAGTCACGGCCGCCCGGGGCATCTCAAGCGGGCGCTCGCGGCCGGCGTGCGCGCCTTCGTACCGAAGACCGTCAGCGCCCAGCGGCTCGCCGAACTCATCCGCACCGTCCACCAGGGAAACCGCTATGTGGACCCGGAGTTGGCGGCCGACGCGATCTCCGCGGGCGACTCGCCGCTCACCGCCCGTGAGGCGGAGGTCCTGGAGCTGGCCGGGGACGGTGCACCCATCGCGGAGATCGCCGAGCGGGCCTCGCTGTCCCAGGGCACCGTGCGTAACTATCTGTCGTCGGCCGCGGCGAAGCTGGGCGCCGAGAACCGGCACACAGCGGTGCGTCTCGCGCGCGAGCGAGGTTGGGTATAGTGGGCTCCGCGCTACGGCGCATGCGGACGTAGCTCAGTTGGTAGAGCGCAACCTTGCCAAGGTTGAGGTCGCGAGTTCGAGCCTCGTCGTCCGCTCCGAGAAAGAAGCCCCGGCCCAACGGCCGGGGCTTCTTCGTGTCCACGCAGCCGTGTCCACGACGCCGTGACTACGACCAGCGGGTGCCGGTCAGCAGCTCGTACGCCTCCACGTACTTGGCGCGCGTCGCGTCCACGACCTTCTGCGGAAGCGGGGGCGGCGGCTGCTCGCTCCTGCGGTCCCAGCCGGAGGCCGGCGAGGTCAGCCAGTCGCGCACGTACTGCTTGTCGTAGGAGGGCTGGGCGCGGCCGGGCTGCCACTGGTCGGCGGGCCAGAAGCGCGAGGAGTCCGGCGTCAGCACCTCGTCGGCGATGATGAGCTCGGCGTCTTCCCCGGCTCCGGCGGTCCAGCCGAACTCGAACTTGGTGTCCGCGAGGATGATCCCGCGCTCGCGGGCGATGTCCCGGGCCCGGCCGTAGACGGCGAGGGTCTTCTGGCGCAGCAGCGCGGCCGTCTCCACGCCGACCTGGCGGGCGACTTCCTCGTACGACACGTTCTCGTCGTGGTCGCCGACCGCGGCCTTCGTGGCGGGGGTGAAGATCGGGGCGGGGAGCTCGGAGCCGTCGACCAGCCCCTCGGGGAGGGCGAGGCCGCAGACCGTACGGGACTCGTCGTACTCGACGAGTCCCGAACCGGTCAGATATCCGCGGGCGACGCACTCGACCGGCACCATGTCCAGCGACTTGCAGACGAGGGTGCGGCCCGCCCAGTCGGCGGGGGCCCCGGCCGGGAGGTCGGTGGAGATCACATGGTGGGGAACCAGGTCCGCCAGGCGCCCGAACCACCAGAGGGAGAGCTGGGTGAGAACCCGTCCCTTGTCGGGGATCTCGGTGGGCAGCACCCAGTCGTACGCGGACACACGGTCGCTCGCGACCATCACGAGGTCGCCGCCCTCGGTCCGGTACAGATCACGCACCTTGCCCGTGTGCAGGTGCGTCAGGCCCGGGACCTGGAGCGGCTCGGGCTTTTCTACGAATCCGGACACGGTTCCTCCGCGTAGGTTGATCCAGGAGCCCT
Organism: Streptomyces sp. NPDC057445; assembly: GCF_042802855.1. NCBI lineage: Bacteria > Bacillati > Actinomycetota > Actinomycetes > Kitasatosporales > Streptomycetaceae > Streptomyces > Streptomyces sp. NPDC057445. The sequence continues at coordinate 57,497 of NZ_JBHVDH010000022.1, forward strand.
TCGATTCTCCCGTACGCGGAATCGACCGGCACGGACGGGGTCAGTCCCGCTTGCAGATCCGGTCGAGGAGATTGGCGGTCGCCCGCTGGATCCGGGTGTCCACATGACCGGGGCGGTCGAGCGCGGGCGACCAGGCGAACGTGCCGGAGGCGAAGACGAGGGCGCCGGACGGGGCTCGGTAGACGGACGTCTCCTGGTACCGGGTGACGTCGTCGCCGTCCTGGTAGGGCGAGTGGGCGAGGAGGATGCGGCCCTCGTGCCGGGGGAGCGGGGTGCGCGGGAAGTAGCGGTCGGCCTCGCCCGCGACCAGTCCCGGGATCTCGTCGCCGTCGCCCGCGCCGGTCGCCTCCCAGAGCCAGTGCTCCGCGTTGCGCACCACCAGGGGGTGGGGCTCGGGGACCCGGCCCCCGTACTGGATCCCGAGCAGCTGCTGCTCCGCACGGTCGACCTCGCGCCACAGGGCGGGCCGGCCGGGGCCCCGGCGCTTGCGGCATGTGAGGAGGCGGTCGGGGACACCGGACGGTGAGGGCCCGAGCTCGACCTGCCAGTACATGGTGTTGGCGGAGAGGAAGACGAGGGACGTGCCCTGGTCGCGGGCGAGCTCCACCGTGCGCCGCATGGGCGCCGACCAGTACTCGTCGTGGCCGGGGAAGACCAGGCCCCGGTACCGGGTGGGGTCGATACGGCCGGCGTGCAGATCACGGGTGTCGGCGTACGCGAGGTGGTAGCCGTAGCGCTCGGCCCAGCGGATGAAGTCGTAGGCGTGCCCGACGTGGAGGGGGAGGCCCGCGCCCGCGTACGGGCGGTCGAAGGAGACCGTGATCGCGGCTTCCTCCTCCCCGAGGAGCCGGCCTCGCTCGTCCCACGCGTGGTACAGGCTGGCGCCCGTCCGCCCGTCCTCCGGGTAGAGGTTGTAGGCCTGCCAGGTGATGTCGGGAAGGAGCAGGAGCAGGTCGGCCGGACGGTCGTCGCGGACGGTGAAGGGGATGTGCGAGCGGTACCCGTCGGCGGTGGTGAGGACGGCGACATACGCCCCGACCGCCCAGTAGGACGGGACCTGCAGTCGCCAGGAGAGCCACCAGTGGTGGCAGGAGACCGTCCGGTCGGCGGTGAGGGGGGCGGGCTGGACGATGCCGGAGAGGCGGGGACTCGTGGTGATCTTGGAGGCGCCGTCGCCCCCGTAGTGACCGATGCGGTAGATGTCGACGGAGAACTGCTGGGGCGGATCGACCGTCACATGGAAGTCGATGGCCTCGCCAGGGGCGACCGCTCCGGTGGACGCGAACCCCTTGATCTGGCGGCGCACGTCGTCGGCGGTGCGGGGACGGCCGCGGGTGCTCCCGCACCGGCCCGGGTCGGGGTCCGCGTACCAGGGGACCACCTGGCCGGTGTCGTCGAAGTACTGCTCGCTGCCGCGCAGCCAGGGCAACGGGCCCTGGCCGAAGGGGTCGCTGACCGCGTGGGCGAGGGCGCCCGATTCCCACCGCCGGACCTGCTCCGCCCCCATGTCGCGCCCCTCCTCGGCTCCCCCTGGGACCACTGTTGATGAAGACGCCCGCTGTCAGCGCCAGTCCCAGCACATCACATTACGCACGCACTCCGTCACCGTTCGTCGCGAATTAACGTGAACGGAAAGCGCATTCCGTTCAGGTGTCGCGTCTCGAGGTGCCGCGGTGCAGAGGCTCAGACCAGGCGGACCGGCTTCTCGGGCCGGAGTCCCACCACCGTGAACCAGTGGCGCAGGGGCTCCGGGTCGCCGTCCTCGACGAGGCTCATCACCCGGCCGCCCAGGTCCGCACTGCGCTCGCCGCCGATGAGGAGGGCAGGGCCGTCGAGCCAGTCGAGCCCGGGAACGGCGCCCGCGGTGTCGACGGCCGCGCAGCAGACCATCGCGGTGACGTGGTCGGCGAGCAACTCGCGTGCGGTACGCGGCGGCTGGAGCGGGAAGAGCGGGAGCGGATCCGTACCCCATGCGGCGTCGCCCATGGCCTCGGCGGCGGGGGCAACGGGACACCCGGCGCCCGAACCTGCGGCTCCCGTGGGGACCACGGCCCCGGCGGGCCGCTCACGCGCGGCCTCCTCACGGGCGACCTCCGCGCTGATCCCGGCGGCGAGGGCGGCTCCGGGACCCTCCGGACCGGGGTCGTCCTCCGATCCGGGAACGCCCGGTCCGGGGTCCCCGGGCCCGACAGCGTCGTCGGGGGTGGAGGTGGTGCGGGGGGCGGAGGTGGAGGCGGAGGCGGAGGCGGAGGCGGTGTCGGCAGCGGAGGCGGTGTGGGCGCCCGGGGCACCGGGGGCGCGGTCGGCCCCGGCAGGCCAGAGGGCCTCCGCCGCGGCCCCGCCATCGGCGCGTCCACCCGAGAGGTAGTCCACCACCCGGGCGAGGTTCGGCCCGGGGGGCGTGGCGGCCGGACGGATGCCCATCGCGTCCAGAACCCGGTGCAGGCGGGCCGCTTCCGTGCGCCACTTCCGGTCCACGACCTCTTCCGGATACGCGGTCCAGTCCACCGGCGACCAGTCGGCGCCGCCCTCGGCGGGGCCGCCGTGGAAGAGGCGAGCCGCCAGCAGCGACGCGGCCTCGTCGACCAGGCCGGGCTCCTCCAGGAGATCGCAGGCGGGACGCTCGCCCAGCCGTGACGCGAAGCCCTCCGCGAGCCGGTCGCGGCGGGACAGCTCGGTCAGCGCCGAGACCACCCCGGCGTCGAGGCGGGAAGGCCAGCGGCCCATCCTCCAGGCGGGCAGCGCCACCCGGGTCAGCAGCCGATCCCAGCCCGCGTAGGCGAGGCCGACCTGCTCCTGGGCGACGATCCGCAGACCGTAGTCCACAGCCTGTGCACGCTCGGACGCGGCGGCGGCGACGCCCCTCTCCATCTCGGCGGCGTGGCCCCGGCAGCTGCGCAGAAGGATTCTGGCCACCCGGCCTGCCACACCGAGCAGCGGGCCGCGCACCGGTCCGAGGCCCGGGCGGCCGGCGGCTCCCACGGCGGCGTCCAGCCCGCGCACGAAGCGGCGGGCCGCGGCTATGTCCGGTTGCGCGGACGGACCCGTACCCGCGACGACCGGGGCGAGCACCGCCCGCAGTTCGGCGACACGCATCCACCACAGGAAGGGGGAGCCGATGACCAGCACGGGCGCGGTGGAGGCACGGCGGGGACCGCCCGATATCGCCTGCGCGGGGTGGGCAGAGGGGTCGGCCGCGCTCCGGTGTCCCGGGCGCTGTGGATCCTCCGGGCCGTCCGGGTCCTTCAGGTGCTCGGGCTGCCGGGACGTCCGCAGGCGCCCGCGGCTCCCGGGGCTCCCGGGGCTCTTGGAAGTCCTGGGCTTCGTCGCAGGGTGCGTACGGTCCTCGAGCCAGCTGTCGCAGTCCGGTGTGAGGGCTATGGCGGACGGCATCGGTACGTCCAGCCGGTCCGCCAGGTCCGCCACCAGCCGGTACAGATCCGGGGCCGTCTCCTCTGCCAGCTCCACCGTCGGGCTGACGGCGGGCCTCGCCCGGGCTATCACCGTGGCGACGGCCGCTGCGGCGAGCAGCACGACGACGGCGGCCGAGGTCACGGCCCAGCGGGCGGCATCCCAGCTTCCGCCGCCGATCCGTCCTGTGGCCTCCCCGGCCAGCAGCACGACGGCGACGGCCGCGGGCAGCAGCGCGAGGGCCAGCGCCCTGCTGCGGATGCGCAGCAGGGCGAGGGCCCGGGAGCGCGCGGCAAGCGCGCCCGCCTCCTCACCGGTACCGGTTCCGGACACGGCCGGACTCACCCCCTCTGCCCTGCGGCGCTGTAGCTCACTCCCCCACTGTGGCACCCGTCACCGACATCGCAATGCCGGTGGGCCAAGTGCCGGAATGCTTGCGCCGCACCCTAGTTGGGGCTCAGGTGACCGTCATCCGGATGGGTCAGCCGTCACTCGATGGAATGGCGTTGGGCAAAGTCATGACGGGCAGAGGTCACTCCCGGTTCAGGCTCCGGCGGCCTTCCTGGCGATGTCCGTACGGTGCTGCGAGCCGTCGAGCCGGATACGGCCGACTGCCGTGTACGCACGCTCGCGCGCCTGCGTCAGGTCCTTGCCCGTCGCGGTCACCGACAGCACTCGTCCGCCGGCACTCACGATCGCGTCGCCGTCCTTCCTGGTCCCCGCGTGCAGGACGTACGCGTGCGGGGCGTCCTGCTCCGCGACCACGTCCAGTCCCTCGATCGGGTCGCCGGTGCGCGGCGTACCCGGGTAGTTGTGCGAGGCGACGACGACGGTGACGGCGGCGTCGTCACGCCAGGTCAGCGGGGCCTCGTCGGCGAGAGTGCCGTTCGCCGCGTGGAGCAGGACGCCCGCGAGCGGGGTCTTGAGACGGGCCAGGACCACCTGGGTCTCCGGGTCACCGAAACGGGCGTTGAACTCGATCACCCGTACGCCGCGGCTCGTGATCGCCAGACCGGCGTAGAGCAGACCGGAGAACGGGGTGCCGCGGTGGCGCAGCTCGTCAACGGTGGGCCGGAGCACGGTCTCCAGGACCTCGTCGACCAGCTTGGGGTCGGCCCACGGAAGCGGGGAGTACGCACCCATGCCACCCGTGTTCGGGCCCTCGTCGCCGTCCAGCGCCCGCTTGAAGTCCTGCGCGGGCTGGAGGGGGAGCACGGTTTCGCCGTCGGTGATGGCGAAGAGGGAGACCTCGGGGCCGTCCAGGTACTCCTCGATGACGACGCGGCCGCAGGCGAGGGCGTGCTCGCGGGCGGTGGCGAGGTCCTCGGTGACGACGACGCCCTTGCCGGCGGCGAGCCCGTCGTCCTTGACGACGTAGGGAGCGCCGAACGCGTCCAGCGCCTCGTCGACATCTTCGGGGGTGGTGCATACGTACGAACGGGCCGTGGGCACGTTCGCCGCGGCCATCACGTCCTTGGCGAAGGCCTTGGAGCCCTCCAGCCGAGCGGCCTCACCGGACGGGCCGAAGCAGGGCATGCCCGCGGCGCGCACGGCGTCGGCGACACCGGCGACGAGCGGCGCCTCCGGGCCGACGACGACCAGGTCCGCCCCGAGCTCGGTGGCGAGCGCGGCCACGGCGGCGCCGTCGAGGGCGTCGACCGGGTGCAGCTCGGCGACCCCGGCGATTCCGGCGTTGCCGGGCGCGCAGTGCAGTGCGGTGACGTCGGGATCGAGGGAGAGAGAGCGGCACAGGGCGTGTTCGCGGGCGCCGCCGCCGATGACAAGGACCTTCACGGCAGCCAGGGTAGCCCGCGCGACCCCGCCGGCCTTGTGCGGGCCACCGAAGCCGGCGCCCCTACTCGTTCGTGTATTCCTCCACGACCGTGGCGCCGAGCTCCCGGACGATCAGGTCGTGGCCGGAGAGCGCGGAGTCCACAAGATCCGGATCGTCCTCTTCCGGGATGTCGTCCTCGGGCGCGACGGGCTGCGGGGCGGGCGCGGCTGCAGCACGCGGGGGCTCGGGAGCCGGCGGCTGCTGCGGAGCGGATGCCACGGCCTCCGGCGGGGACGGGCGCGAGGGGGCGGCCGACGGGGCGTACGAGGAGGGCTGGGCGGGACCCTGGCCCGGTGCGGGCCGTCCGCCGTATCCACCACCGCCGCCGGGGCCGGCCGGCGGCTGACCGGCACCGCCCGACGGGTCGATGATCGCCTCGATCTTCCACTGGACGTTGAACCGCTCCGCGAGCGCCTGCCGGAGCACGTCCTCGCTGCCGCTGCTCGCGAAGTTGTCCCGGGCACCCGCGTTGATGAAGCCGATCTGGAGTGTGGTGCCGTCGAAGCCCGCGACCTGGGCGTTCTGACTGAGCAGGATCCAGGTGAAGCGGCGGCGGTTCTTGACCGCCTCCAGGATGTCGGGCCACATGTTCCGCACCTGGGCGGCGCCTTGGGCGGCAGCCGGCGCGACCGCCTGGGGCTGGGGGGCGGCAGGAGCGGGGGCCTGCTCCCGGCCGGGCGCCTGGGCAGGGGCCGCGGCCTCGGCCGGGCGCCCCTGGCCGGGGGCGGCGGCGGACGGCCACGCGCCGGGACGCTGGGCGGCCGGCGCTCCGGGGCCGGTGGCCCCGGGCCATGCCCCGGGGCGCGGCGCGGCGGACTCCTGTTCCGGGGCAGGCGGACTCTGCGCCTCCGGCGCCGTGGGAGCCACGGGTGCGGAGGCGGCGGGGGGCGGGGCCTGGACGGGCTCCGGCTGCGGGTGCGTCTGGGGCGTCTGGGGCTGCGTCTGGGGCTGGGGCTCGGGGGCAGGTCCCCGCGCCGCCGCACGCGCGGCGGCGACCCCGCCGCCCACGGGCCCTGGCGGCATATGGGCGTCCGAGGCCGGGACGTACCCCATGGCCGGGCCCTGTCCGGCGGCCGGGAAGCTGACGCCCCGCTCCAGCCGGTCGAGCCGTGCCTGCAGCGAGCGCTCGTCGTCGAAGGCCGCCGGCAGCAGCACGCGGGCGCAGATCAGCTCCAGCTGCAGCCGGGGCGAGGTCGCACCGCGCATCTCCGTGAGCCCGGCGTTGACAAGATCCGCTGCTCTGCTGAGCTCGGCGGCGCCGAACACCTGGGCCTGCGCCTGCATCCGCTCGACCACGTCCACGGGGGCGTCGATCAGCCCCTTCTCCGCCGCGTCCGGCACCGCGGCGAGGATCACCAGGTCGCGCAGCCGCTCCAGCAGATCGGCGACGAAACGGCGCGGATCGTTCCCGCCCTCGATCACCCGGTCCACGACCTCGAACGCCGCGGCGCCGTCCCCCGCCGCGAACGCGTCCACGACCGAGTCCAGCAGCGACCCGTCCGTGTATCCGAGCAGAGACGTCGCCATGGCGTATGTCACACCGTCGTCCGCGGCGCCGGCGAGCAGCTGGTCCATGACGGACATCGAGTCACGCACGGAACCGGCCCCGGCACGCACGACCAGCGGCAGCACCCCGTCCTCCACGGGAATGCCCTCACGGCCGCACACCTCCGCCAGGTACTCCCTGAGCGTCCCTGGCGGCACCAGCCGGAACGGATAGTGGTGCGTCCTGGAGCGGATGGTCCCGATGACCTTCTCGGGCTCGGTGGTGGCGAAGATGAACTTCAGATGCTCCGGAGGCTCCTCGACCACCTTCAGCAGGGCGTTGAAACCCGCCGACGTGACCATGTGGGCCTCGTCGATGATGTAGATCTTGTAGCGGCTGGAGGCGGGCCCGAAGAATGCCTTCTCCCGCAGCTCACGGGCGTCGTCCACACCACCGTGCGAGGCGGCGTCGATCTCGATGACATCGATCGACCCCGGCCCGTTCCGCGCGAGGTCCCGGCAGGACTGGCATTCCCCGCAGGGCGTCGGCGTGGGTCCCTGCTCACAGTTGAGACACCGCGCGAGGATGCGCGCACTCGTCGTCTTGCCACAGCCGCGCGGACCGCTGAACAGGTACGCGTGATTGACCCGGTTGTTCCGCAGCGCCTGCTGCAGCGGGTCGGTGACATGCTCCTGCCCAATGACCTCGGCGAAGGACTCGGGGCGGTAGCGGCGGTACAGCGCAAGGGACGACACGCATACGAGGTTATCGGGGCCCGCCGACAATTACGGAGGCCACCGGAAGCCCGCGGCCCCACCACCGGGAGCCCGTGGGCGGCCCCGCCGCCGGAAGTCCCCGGCCCGCGCCTGAACCCGGGCACGCAGCCGAGCCCGGCCGGGCGCCCGAACCCGGGCTCGCACCTGCCGCGCCCCGGAACGCAGACGCCCCTCACGCACCCGCCAGAGCCGACCTACCCTTGCTGCCTTCCGGCCCTGGGGGAGTTCAGTCAGATAGCGCCACGTGAGGGGCTCCGCCCAGGTTACCCGATGGACGGGGGTGGTCGGACACCCGAGGGGTGCGGCACCGGAACAGGTTCGCGAGCACTCCTCGACGTCTTGTATTGTTTGCCGCGGAGGATTCGCCTAGAGGCCTAGGGCGCACGCTTGGAAAGCGTGTTGGGGGCAACCCCTCACGAGTTCGAATCTCGTATCCTCCGCCATTGCCTTCACCGGGCAATTTGACGAAGGCCCCGACCGTCCGCGGTCGGGGCCTTCGTCATGCTCCGGCCTTGGTCGACGGCCTGGTCGGCCTTCGGAGACTCCCCGGGGGCTGGCCGAGGCTCCCCGCCCGTGATCGCGTCCACGACGCCGTCCCGGACGCCGGGGAGGAGCGGCACGGTCGTCGAGGTGTGACGTGCGCCACGAAGCCTCTTCGACGGTCAGCAGGACCGGCGAAGGGGCGAAGGTCCGAGCCGGGCGCCCACGTCGTCGTGCGCGCCGGGGGCACGGGGGTGCATCTGCATACACCCCTGCTCGGCAGTCAGGTGCAATGGACGCGACCCCGCCCAGCGGCATCGTCGGCTCGTATGGAAACGAATCGTCGGCTCGTACGAATGACACGTGAGCCGGGCACCGACAGTGGGAACGCCGTCGGCCCCTCGTGGCCGGCGGCATCGTCCCGGTCCGTGGATCCGGCTCGTGACCCGCCTTCCCCGCACAGGGTGGGGGAGCGGGAAACGCTCCCCCACCGGCCCGTAGTATCCGCCAGGTGTTCGATCTTTCGGCGGCCTCCCGGGGCCGCCTCCGGAACCGGGGGGTTCTGATGTCCAGAAGAAATCTGACCGTGGCCGCCGTATGCGCGACCGCCCTCGGCGGCATCACCGCCCTGGCGCCGTCCGCCGTCTCCGCGCCGTCCGCCGTCGCCGCGCCGGCGGCCCTGACGGGCAATCACGCGGACTTCAACGGCGACGGCTACCCGGACCTCGCCATCGGCGCCCACACCGCGACCGTGGGGGCGGTCAAGCGGGCCGGTGTCGTCACCATCGCCTACGGCTCGGCGACCGGCCTCACCTACGACACCGCCTCGGTCGTCAGCCAGGCCACACCGGGTGTCCCGGGCGACCCCGTCGAGGACGGCAGGTGGCGGGAGGTCAGCGGCTTCGGCGACCTGGACGGCGACGGGTACGACGACCTGGTGGTCCGCTGGGTCGAGAAGAACATGGTGCTCTGGGGCAGCAAGGACGGCATCACCGGCACGGCCACCGCCCTGCCGACAGGCAACTACACCCCCACCGACCCGAAGCTGCTCGGCGGCGGCTTCGGCGTGGGCGACGTCAACGGCGACGGCGTGGACGACTTCGTCAGCCGGGCCAACGACGGCTACTCGTACGGCGTCTCCGTCCTGCTCGGACCGCTCGACCGCGACACGGCCAAGCCGGCCGGACTGTGGCACCGCGACACCCCGAAGCTGGACAAGGTCCAGACCTCCGCCACCTATGTGGGCGATATGACGGGGGACGGGATCGACGACATCGTCGTCAGCGGCGGCGTCGTGCTCGGCAACGGGACACCCGGCGGCGTGGTGCTCAAGGGTTCCGCCAACGGCCTGGTCAAGGGCAGCGCGTTCGGCGGCCCGTACGAGCACGGCAACAGCTACCCCGCCGCCTTCGGCGACCTGAACAAGGACGGCCACCAGGACCTGGTCACCGGCTACCCGGACCAGAACAAGATCTACGTGGCGTACGGCGGCACCAACGGCGTCAGCAGTTCCCGCGCCTACACCCAGGCCAGCAGCGGCGTCCCGGGAACGGACGAGGCGGGCGACAAGTTCGGCTCCGCGGTGGCCGTCGGCGACACCGACCAGGACGGCTACGCCGACCTGATCATCGGTGCCTCCTACGAGACCGGCTCCGACGCGGCGACCACCTCGAGGTCGGGCGCGATCACCGTGCTGCGCGGCAGCGCCTCCGGGATCACCACCACCGGAGCCACGTCCTTCACCCAGAACGCCGCGGGTATCCCCAGCACCTCCGAGAACAACGACTCCTTCGGTGCGGCGACGGCCGTGCTCGACACCGACAGGAACGGCAGCCCCGAGGTCTACGTCGGCGGAAACGGCGAGGACGGCTACAAGGGCCGGGTCTGGAAGCTCCTGACGGGTGCCTCCGGTGTCACCGGCACCGGTGCCGCCGGCTTCGGCCTGGGCGCCCTCGGCGGCCCCGTCGGCGGCGGCAACTTCGGCTACCGCTTCGCCGGCTGACATATGCCGGTGAGGGCCCGGACCGTCGGACGGTCCGGGCCCTCACCGTTCCCGCGCACGCGGCCGACGGCGCCTGACACGGCGGCCCTCACACGACGATGACGACCTTGCCCCGTGCGTGGTTCTTCTCCAGATGGCGCATGGCCTCGGGAACCCCGCTCAGCGGGTACGTCCTGTCGATGACCGGCGCCACCTTGCCCGCCTCGATGAGTTCCCGCAACGTCTCGAGGTCCTCCCCGCGTTCCGCCGAGAACAGCCCCCGCAGCCGGTGGCTCACGAACGGCGAGAGCATCACCGCCCGCAGCACACGGTCGGTGCCGCCGAGCCAGCGGCCGCCGCCTTCGCCCCCGACGATCACCAGGGTTCCCCGCCGGGTGAGGGCTCGCCGGAGGTGCGAGAGGCTTCGGTTGCCGGCGGCGTCGAGAATGAGGTCGTAGCGACGCGCCCCGTCGGCGAAGTCCTCGCGTGTGTAGTCGATGACGTCGTCCGCTCCGATCGACCGGACCAGGTCCGTCTTCGTCGTGCTGCAGACACCGGTGACCTCTGCCCCGTATGCCTTGGCCAGTTGCACCGCGAAGGTCCCCACCCCTCCCGCAGCGCCGATGACCAGGACCTTCTGCCCGGGCCGCACCTGTCCCGCGTCGCGCAGGGCCTGGAGTGCGGTGACCGCGGATATGGGTACGGCGGCGGCCTGCTCGGGTGTGAGGCCGGCCGGCTTCGCTGCGAACCTGTCCTCCGGAGCGCTCACGTACTCGGCGAAGGCGCCGTCGCAGAAGCCGAACACCTCGTCGCCCGGCCGGAACCTGGTGACTGTGGCGCCGACGGCCTCGACCCGGCCGGCGACCTCCCTGCCCCGGACGGGGACCTTGGGCGCGCGCAGGCCGTAGCCCATGAGGCGCAGGAGAAGGGGCAGGCCCGTCATCAGGTGCCGGACGCCCGCGTCGACGGCGGCGGCATGGACCCGTACGAGCACGTCGCCGTCCCGGACCGCCGGCTTGTCGATGTCCCTGAGTTCCAGCACGTCCGAGGAGCCGTACGTGTCGTGCACGATCGCCTTCATGGTGTCTCTCCTTCACTGCCCGGGTACTGGAACACCTGGTCGAGCGAGACCTTGAACACGCGGGCGATCTCGAAGGCCATCTCGAGCGAGGGCGAGTAGCGGCCCTTCTCGATGGCGATGACGGTCTGGCGGGTCACGCCGATGCGATCCGCCAGCTCCGCCTGGGTCATCTCTCCGTGCGCGAAGCGGAGGGCCCGGATCGTGTTCGTGACTCTGGTCGGCTTCACCACGGCTGGAAACCCCACCGGTAGGCGGCGATCTTGGCGACCGACCCGAGGACTGCCGACAGGACGAATGCCAGGTAGATGGTGTTGGCGATCCAGAAGTGGTCGACCTCGGCCAACGCCATGCCGAGTACGGCCACTCCGCCGATGACGAGGAACGACTGGCCGACGTATTCGCCGAACCGGAAGATCTCCCTGTCGCGCTGGTCCTTCTTGTTCGCATCGCCGGGCGACGCGGCGGCGATCGCGATGCTGAGCGCGATCGACACGGCGATCGCGGCGCCGATGGTCCAGAGCAGCGCCGACACGTACGACACCTCTGCGAGCGGGGTGTCCTCCGCCCGCCCGAGAACGACGGCGAGGTAGGTCAGATACGCGCCGACCGCGACCACCCCCATGATCCACGCGCGCTTCTCTTCGAATGCCACTGCCACTCCCCCCTGTAAAACAAACTTGACACTCGGAATGTAAGGCGATGCGTACACGAAGTCAAGCATTCTTTACATCGCCGGGCAGTACGACGCCCTCTCTCCGTCAGCGGGAGGTCGAGGGCGAAGGCCGGCCACGCCGTACGCTGGGAAGGGTGACGCGCTTGATCGTGGCAGCCGGAGGGGGAGGCGACGCTGTCGCCGCCGCGATGCTGGACGCCGCGATGTACGGGAACGGGGCCCCCGCGGTGGTGCTCACCTACGCGTGGGACCGGCTGCTGATCGACCCGGTGCCGGGCCCGCGAGGGCCGGCCGACTTCACCGGGCTGCGTCCGCTCACCAGAAGCGTCCAGTCCGTGCCGGGTGGGGCGAGGCCGGTCGCCCCGGCGGGCTCGACACTGCCCCGGCTGGCCGCCGAGCTGCCGCACACCTTCGCCCTGATCGATCCGCACCACGGTGCGGAGGGCATCACGCGCCAGCTGGAGGAACTCGTCCGGCATCTGGCTCCCGACTCCGTGGACCTCCTGGACGTCGGCGGGGACATCCTGGCCAGGGGCGACGAACCCACCCTCTGCAGCCCGCTCGCGGACGCCCTCACGCTCGCAGCCTGCTGCCAGGTCAACGCCCCGGTGAGACTCCTGATCGCCGGCCCCGGACTGGACGGTGAACTGCTCGCGGACGATCTGCGTGACCGTCTGGGCGACCCGGTGCTGACACTCACCGCCGACCATGTGCGGCCGATCGGCCCGGTACTGGACTGGCACCCGTCGGAGGCCACGGCCATGCTCGCCGCGACAGCCCGGGGCGTACGGGGACTGTGCGAAGTCAGGGACGCCGGCATGCCCGTACCGCTCACCGACGAAGGACCCACGGTCCACGAGAGCGACCTCGACGCCGCCCTCGACCGCAACGAGCTCGCCCGGGCCCTCCTCGAGACCGAAACGCTCGAAGAGGCCGAGCGGTACAGCCGGGAGGTCTGCGGATACTCCGAGATCGACTACGAACGCGAGAAGGCCGACTGGCTCTGCGGCCTGCCGGAACAGACGCTGGACCCGGATCACACGCTGCGCCAGCTCGACCAGTTCGAGGCCGAGGCCCGTACCCGTGGCGTCAGCCATACGACGTTCCGCCGGATCACCGAGGCCCTCGGGCTCAGCGGCGCCCAGCGCCAGGCCCTGAGGGACCTTCTGATCAGCAGCCGCCCGGAGCAGTACGCGGCCCCGCTCTGGCGCATCCCCGCCTACGCGTGAGTGCGGAGGGCGGCGAGAGCGGCGCCTTCGTACGTCCGCCGTCCGCGCAGGCACCGGTCATCGCCGGACCTGACGGTCCAGGTGCCGCCCGGCGGGGCGCTCCCGGGCGGGGACGGTCGGGTTCGTGGCCGCACGCAGCAGCCACTCGACGGGACCGTAGTCGCGCGTACGCACCGGTGTGAGGCGTTCCCCGTTCCTGCCGCGGAAGGCGCACAGCACCGTCGCGGCACAGGCTGCCGTCGGCGCGGGAGCGGTGAGCAGGCCGCCGACGAGCGCGTGCACCTCGTCGGGGCACCGGGGGGCGGACGACCGGATCATGCCCGGAGTTTCGTGACATCCGACACAGCCATTTCCGGCACTAAGGCTCCGAATAGTAGATGCCCGGTCGGCGACATATAGAGATTTGTCCGTCTTGGCACAGACATACCTCGCACAGGTTTTGATCGCATTCGGCCCGCTCGGCCGTTTCGCCCGTTCGTCAAGTCACCAACGACTTCTGACGGAGCAACAGAAACACCGGAAGGTCCCTGATCCGGGTCTGCACGCGCCCGCGCCCCTGGCAAGGGCCCTCCGAGGCTACGAGGCGGGGTAGTACCGACGCTCGTTGCCCTCTGCACCCAGCGGTTTTAACAATGGCGGCCCGCAAAGGCGTCTCCGCAGCTCAGGCACAGATTGTGCCCGGGCCAACCGCTCTCGGGGGCGCTCCGCGAATACGAGTGAGGTCACGCATGAGCAAGCACCGCAGGAAGTCGCACTACCGGAAGATAACCATCGCCGCCGTCGCCACGGCCGCAGTGGCGGTGCCTTCCGTCGCCATGGCCTGCATGGACCCGCAGGAGACCCAGCAGACGCAGGAGAGCCGGGCCCACGGCCAGTGGAAGCGTGCGCATTCCGATCAGCGGTGGACCTGGGACAAGTCCGAGCACCGTTGGCACGGGTCCAAGTGGGGCAAGGAGCCGACGGCACCCGCGTCGCAGACGCCCACCGAGGCTCCGAGCGCTCCGAAGCCCGCCGCTCCGAAGCCCGCGGCGCCCAAGCCCGCGGCCCCCAAGCCCGCCGCTCCGAAGCCCGCGGCCCCCAAGCCCTCGGCGCCCAAGACCACCGCCCCCAAGCCCGCGGCGCCGGCCACCTCCGCCCCGGCGTCCGGTGATGTCGCCCGCATCGTGGCGCTGGTCAACAGCGAGCGCAGCAAGGTCGGTTGCTCCCCGGTGACCCTGAACGCCAAGCTGAGCAAGGCCGCACAGGACCACAGCAAGGACATGGCTGCACACAACAACATGTCCCACACGGGCTCGGACGGCTCGGACCCGGGCCAGCGGATCACGCGCGCCGGCTACAACTGGAGCACCTACGGCGAGAACGTGGCCTACGGTTACGGCTCTCCCGAGAGCGTCATGGCGGGCTGGATGGACAGCCCCGGCCACAAGCGCAACATCCTCAACTGTGAGTTCAAGGAGATCGGCGTCGGTATCGCCCAGCCCAACGACTACTGGACGCAGGACTTCGGCACAGCCCGATAGACCGCCCTTCACCGGGCACAACACCCGGTGATTGCGTCGCAGGCGCACGCCCCTGCCGTGCCCTCCGCCCGCTGAAAGGCCCCGACCGGTGTCGTGCACCGGCCGGGGCCTTCGGGCAGGAGCCTGCCGTGTCCCGCGCCGGGCCCCGAAGGGCCTTCTGGGCCGCAGGGCGCGTCGGTGTGCCGGCACAGGTGGTGGCGGCATGGGCTGTGCCGCCGTCGATGCCGCACTTCACCGCCGCATCACCGCCGCATCACCGCCGCGTCAGCCCTCCTGGCGCCCGAAGGCCTCCAGGATCCGTTCGGCGGCAAGGGTGGGTGTCAGCTCCCCGTCGCGGACCTGCTGCTCGAGGCCGGGGGCGAGACCCCGTACGGCCGGATGGGAGCGCAGCCGGCCGAGAAGGTCGTCGTGGACCATGGCCCAGGCCCAGTCGACCTGCTGGTCACGGCGCTTGGCGGCGAGGCGGCCGCCCGCGTCCAGCAGCGTCCGGTGCTGTTCCAGCCGGTCCCAGACGGTGTCGAGACCCTTGAACTCACGGGCGCTGCAGCTCAGCACCGGCGGGGTCCAGGCGGCGTCGGCGGGGTGCATCAGCCGGAGCGCGCCCGCGAGTTCCCGGGCCGCGGCACGGGCATCGCGCTCGTGCGGACCGTCCGCCTTGTTGACGGCGATGACGTCGGCCAGTTCCAGGACGCCCTTCTTGATTCCCTGGAGCTGGTCGCCGGTGCGGGCGAGGGTGAGCAGCAGGAACGAGTCGACCATGCCCGCGACCGCGGTCTCCGACTGTCCGACGCCGACGGTCTCCACCAGCACCACGTCGTAGCCCGCCGCCTCCATCACGACCATGGACTCGCGGGTCGCCTTGGCCACGCCGCCCAGGGTGCCCGCGCTGGGCGAGGGACGGACGAACGCCGCCGGGTCCACGGCGAGGCGTTCCATGCGGGTCTTGTCGCCAAGGATGGAGCCGCCGGTGCGGGTGGACGACGGATCGACGGCCAGCACCGCGACGCGGTGCCCCATACCGGTGAGCTGCGTGCCGAAGGCGTCGATGAAGGTGGACTTGCCCACCCCCGGAACCCCGCTGATGCCGATCCGCCGCGCCCTGCCGGTGTGCGGCAGCAGTTCGGTCAGCAGCCGCTGCGCCAGGGCTCGGTGATCGGGCCTGGTGGACTCGACGAGAGTGATGGCGCGGGCGACGAACGCCCGCTTCCCGTCGAGCACACCCTTCGCATAGCTGTCGATGTCGAGGTCGATGGCCATCCGCGGCTACAGCTCGTCGTGGCCCAGCGCCGCGCCGAGCCTTCGTACCAGGTCGTACGCCGCGTCGGGGATCACCGTGCCGGGCGGGAAGACCGCCGTCGCACCCATCTCCAGCAGCGTGGGCACGTCCTGCGGCGGGATCACACCGCCCACGACGATCATGATGTCGTCACGCCCCTCCTCCGCGAGCTGCTCGCGCAGCGCGGGGACGAGGGTCAGATGGCCTGCCGCGAGCGAGGAGACGCCCACGACGTGCACGTCCGCCTCGACGGCCTGCCGGGCCACCTCGGCCGGGGTCTGGAACAGCGGGCCGACGTCCACGTCGAAGCCGAGGTCGGCGAAGGCGGTCGCGATCACCTTCTGGCCCCGGTCGTGTCCGTCCTGGCCCATCTTGGCGACGAGGATGCGCGGACGGCGGCCCTCCGCCTCCTCGAACCGGTCGACCAGTGCGCGGGTGCGGTCCACCGAAGGGGACTCCCCTGCCTCGTTGCGGTACACGCCGGAGATCGTACGGATCTGGCCCGCGTGGCGTCCGTAGACCTGCTCCAGGGCGTCCGAGATCTCACCGACCGTCGCCTTCGCGCGGGCCGCGTCCACCGCCAGCGCCAGCAGATTGCCCTCCATACCGGGCCCGGAGCCCCGGCCTGCGGCCTCCGTCAGCGCCCGCAGCGCGTCCTGGCAGACGGCCTCGTCGCGCTCCTCGCGCAGCCGCCGCAGCTTGGCGATCTGCTGGGCGCGCACCGAGGAGTTGTCGACCTTGAGGACGTCGATCTGTTCGTCGTTCTCCACCCGGTACTTGTTGACGCCGATGACGGGCTGCCGACCCGAGTCGATTCGGGCCTGGGTGCGGGCGGCGGCCTCCTCGACACGCAGCTTCGGGATGCCCGCGTCGATGGCCTGCGCCATGCCGCCGGCCGCCTCGACCTCCTGGATGTGCTGCCACGCCTTGCGCGCCAGGTCGTACGTCAGCTTCTCGACGTACGCGCTGCCGCCCCAGGGGTCGATCACCCGGCAGGTGCCGGACTCCTGCTGGAGCACCAGCTGGGTGTTGCGGGCGATGCGGGCGGAGAAGTCGGTGGGCAGCGCCAGCGCCTCGTCGAGGGCGTTGGTGTGCAGCGACTGGGTGTGGCCCTGGGTGGCGGCCATCGCCTCCACGCAGGTACGCGTGACGTTGTTGAAGACGTCCTGCGCCGTCAGCGACCAGCCCGAGGTCTGTGAATGGGTGCGCAGCGAGAGCGACTTGGCGTTCTTCGGCTCGAACTGGTCGACCAGCTTGGCCCACAGCAACCGGGCCGCCCGCATCTTGGCGATCTCCATGAAGAAGTTCATGCCGATCGCCCAGAAGAAGGAGAGCCGGGGTGCGAACGCGTCGACGTCCAGGCCCGCTTCCCGCCCTGCCCGCAGATACTCCACACCGTCGGCGAGCGTGTACGCCAGCTCGAGGTCGGCCGTCGCGCCCGCCTCCTGGATGTGATAGCCGGAGATGGAGATGGAGTTGTATCGGGGCATCTTCTGCGAGGTGTACGCGAAGATGTCCGAGATGATCCGCATCGAGGGGCGCGGCGGATAGATGTAGGTGTTGCGGACCATGAACTCCTTGAGGATGTCGTTCTGGATGGTCCCCGCGAGCTTCTCGGGCGGTACGCCCTGCTCCTCCGCCGCGACGATGTAGAGGGCGAGCACCGGCAGCACGGCGCCGTTCATCGTCATCGACACGGTCATCCTGTCCAACGGGATGCCGTCGAACAGCTGCCGCATGTCGTAGATGGAGTCGATGGCGACGCCTGCCATGCCGACGTCCCCGGTGACGCGCGGGTGGTCGCTGTCGTAGCCGCGGTGCGTCGGCAGGTCGAAGGCGACCGACAGGCCCTTCTGTCCGGCCGCAAGATTGCGCCGGTAGAAGGCGTTGGACTCCTCGGCGGTGGAGAAGCCCGCGTACTGGCGGATCGTCCACGGCTGGTTGACGTACATCGTCGGGTAGGGGCCGCGCAGATACGGCGCGACACCGGGGTAGGTGGCCAGGAAGTCCAGGCCCTCCACGTCACGGCCGGTGTACAGCGGCTTGACCGCGATGCCCTCCGGGGTTTCCCAGAGCAGATCGTCGGCGCTGCTGCCGGTCGACTCCTTCACGGCCGCGCGCCACTGTTCCTCGGTGGCCCCGGCGGGCGAGCCGGAGCCCAGGGCGATCTCCGAGAAGTCGGGAATCTGCATCACGCCGCAACTCCCATGCGGTCGAGGACGGAGGACAGGACGCTCACCGCGTCGCAGCCCGCGAAGATGTACTCGTCGACGCCGGCGTGGTCACCGGGCCTGCCCGCGAGATATACCCGCTGCGCGCCGGCCGACCTGAGGGCCTCGGCGACTTCTTCGGCCTGCTCCTCGTACATCGCGTCGCTGGAGCACAGGCACGCCACGCTCGCCCCGCTGCGCGCGAAGGCGTCGGCAGCCGTCGCCGCGTCCACCGATACGGGGTCGTGCACCGGCTCGACGCCGCCGGCCTGGAAGAGGTTCGCGGCGAACGCGGCCCGCGCGGTGTGGGCGGAGGCCGGGCCGAGCGCGGCGAGGAAGACACGCGGCCGCGCGCCGGTGACTGCGAGATGGGCGTCGGAGCGGGCGCGCAGCGCCTCGAAGTCCTCGTCACGGCGCACCCGGGGCAGTCCGCCGCCCGCCGGCGCGGCGGACGGCTCCCGCTCGACGGGCTTCTCCGCCAGGTTCGGGAACTCACTGACGCCCGTGACGGGTTCGCGGCGGCGGGCGATGCGCTGCTTGCGCTCCTTCCAGGTCGACGCGAGCCTCTCGCCGACCAGACCGGACCGCAGGGCCGCCTCCTGGCCGCCAGCCCGCTCCAGCTCCTGGAAGAACGCCCAGGCCACGTCGGCGAGTTCGTCGGTCAGCCGCTCCACGTACCAGGAGCCGCCCGCGGGGTCCGCGACCCGGCCGAGGTGCGACTCCTCCAGCAGGATCGACGAGGTGTTGCGGGCGATCCGGCGGGCGAAGGCGTCCGGCAGGCCCAGCTCATGGTCGAACGGCAGCACCGTCACGGCGTCGGCGCCGCCGACGCCCGCGCCCAGGCAGGCGATCGTGGTGCGCAGCATGTTCACGTACGGATCGCGGCGGGTCATCATCACGGGCGAGGTCACGGCGTGCTGGCGCTGCGCACCCGCGTCGCCGGCCCCGCACACCTCGGCCACCCGGGCCCACAGACGGCGGGCCGCGCGGAGTTTGGCAACGGTCAGGAACTGGTCGGCGGTGGCCGCATAACGGAACTCCAGCTGCCGGCAGGCCGCCTCGACGGGCAGTCCCGCCTCGGTCAGCAGCCGCAGATAGGCCACTCCGGTCGCGAGCGAGACGCCGAGTTCCTGGGCGGCGGAGGCCCCGGCCTCGTGGTACGGCAGTGCGTCCACGGTCAGCGCCCGCAGCCCCGGGTACTCCGCGTGGCACCGGCGGGCCAGCTCGACGGCGGTGGCCGGGTCGCCGGGCCGGCCGGTACGGGCCTCGGCTCCGAGCGGGTCGGCGCCGAGGTTGCCGCGCGCGGCCTCGCGGGAGACGCCCTTGTCGTCGTACAGCCGCAGCAACTCGTGCGCGGCAGGGCCGGTTTCCGGGCCCGCGTCGAGCACGACCGGCGCCAGGTCGAGATAGACCCCGTCCAGGGCCTGGGCCATGCCCGCCACCGGCACACCGGAACCGCCCACGGCGAGCCACACCGAGGTGACGCCGTTCTCCAGGTCCGCGAGCACCGCCTCGTTGACGCGCACGGGATCCGGTCGCTCGTGCCGCTGACGTACGTCCCAGCCGCCCGCGGGCCTGCCGCCGCGCACATAAGGGTGGAAGCCCGGATATCCGGTGTCGGGCACGGCGTCCCGCGCGGTGTAGAGGGGCCGGGCCACGAGCCCGTCGTCCATCGCTGTCGCCAGCGCGTCCTCGGCCGCCGCGCCCGACACGTCCTTGCCCGACTTGCGCAGGACGCCTTCCACGAGGCGCTGCCACTGCTCATGGGTGGCGTCCGGGAAATCGGCAGCGAGCGAAAGCCCGTCATCGGGAACAACCGTCATGCTCGGATGCTAGGTCAGGCGCACGGATGGGCAGCAGAGGCTCCGGATGTGACCTTCCCCTCTGTGACCTGCCCCTCCCTCACCGGGAGCGCTCATCCGGCCGCGACGGCAGCCGATACGCCGTTGCCGGGGCATGTTCCTCCCGGTAGGTTCGGTTTCGTGACTGCCGGGTCGGCCTTGGGCCAAGAGCGAGTGGGGTACCCGGCCCTGGCGTGACCGCCGGGCGGGCGAGAGGCCCGCCTTTCTCTGATTTCTTCTGTTTTCCCCTGTTTTCGCGTGTACCGAAGTGCGGCTCTCCGCACGCCGGGCGCGGCTCCGCGCCGTTTCCGCGCGAGGTGCTCTTCTCCTCCCGCGCCCCGGTCCGCGACTTCCCGTTTCCGGGTTCCCCCGCACCACGGGCTCACCGCCGACCGCGGCGCTCCCGTGGCGCCTCGTCATGTCCCGCGCACGGAGCGCGGGTTCGCACGTCCGAGAAGAAAGCAGCGAATGCCGAACGATTTCAACCAGCAGGTCATCGAGGAGTTCCGCGCCAACGGCGGCCATGTCGGCGGCCCTTTCGAAGGGGGCCGACTGCTCCTGCTGACCACCACCGGAGCGCGGTCGGGCGTCCGCCACACCGCACCCGTGGGCTACCTGCCCGACGGTGACGGGCGCGTCCTGGTCATCGCGTCGGCGGGCGGCGGGCCGAAGCACCCGGACTGGTTCCACAATCTGGTGGCCGATCCGCGCGTCACGGTCGAGGCCGGCGTGTTCACGTACGAGGCCGAGGCGGTCGTCCTGGAGGGCTCCGAGCGGGACAGCGCCTTCGCCCGCGCGGTCGGGAGCGATCCGGGGTGGGCCGACTACCAGGCCAGGACGGACCGGGTCATCCCGGTGGTCAGGCTTCAGGAGATCCCCGGTCCGCCGGACATCGCGGCGAAGTCATGGGGCGCGGCCGTGAAGGCGGTGCACGACGGTTTCCGGCGGGAGCTCGCCCTGATACGCCAGGAGCTCTCCGCCTCCGCCTCCGGCACCGACGCCGGGGCCGGGACCGCCGGACTCGGGGCGCAGCTCCGGGTGAACTGCCTGACGGTCTGCCAGGGACTGCACAACCATCACACCGGTGAGGACACCGCGATGTTCCCGTTCCTCGCCGAGCGCCGCCCGGATCTCGCCCCGGTCCTGGACCGGTTGCGCGACGAGCACATGAAGATCGCCGGGCTCCTCGACGAGCTGCGGACCGTCGTCACGGCCGACGACGTGGACCCGGCTCGGGTGCGCACCGAGGTCGAGCGGCTCACGGACGAGCTGGAGGACCATCTGCGCTACGAGGAAGAGCAGCTGATCCCGGTGCTCGACGCGCCGGGGCGCTGAGTTCAGCCGCCGCCGGGAGCGTCGGGCGCGGCCTCCCGGCTGCGGTCGTCCGTGCGCAGGACAAGGGCGAGCAGCCCGGGGAAGCGGGCGTCGAACTCTGCGCGGCGCAGACGGTTGACGCGCCTGGGGCCCTCGTCGCGCTGCTCGACCAGGCCCGCCGTGCGCAGCACCGAGAAGTGGTGGCTGAGGGCGGCCTTGCCCACGGGCACGTCGAAGCTGCCGCAGGTGCGTGTCCAGTCGGCGGAGTCCGCGAGCTCGCGGATCAGCTCGATGCGTACCGGGTCGGCGAGTGCCGACAGGGCCGTCTGGAGGGGGACCTCGTCGGGGTTCGCGTGAACCGGTGCGGCGCGGTGTCCGCCGCCGCCTGTGCCGTCCGCCATGACCGCTCCCCTTGCCGAGTGTTCGATGAGGATCATACACTCCGAGTGTTCGACTCCCATTGAACACTCGTCGAGGGGTGTGTGCTGCGTTGCGCGCGATCGAGATCCATGAATTCGGCGGTCCCGAGGTGCTGAAGGCCGTCACGACCGGCACACCGGATCCGGGACCCGGTGAGGTCACCGTCGACGTCGCCTACGCCGGCGTGAACTTCGCCGACCTCAAGGCGCGGGCCGAGGGCTACCGGGTGGGGACCCTCCCCTTCGTCCCCGGCCTGGAGGTCTCGGGCCGGATCCGGGCCGTAGGCGCGGACGTGGTGGATCTGCGCCCCGGGCAGGAGGTCGCCGCGCTCACCTCCTCAGGGGCCTACGCCGAGGTCGTGGCCGTGGCCGCCACCACCGTGTTCCCACTGCCCGAAGGCGTGGACCTGCGCACCGCCGCCACGCTTCCGACCGTGCTCCCGACCGCGCACGCCCTGCTGCACGAGGTGGGGCGACTGCGGTCCGGGGAGAGCGTGCTGGTCCACGGCGCCGCAGGCGGCATCGGAACGGCGGTCGGGCAGCTGGCCAGGGCGGCGGGCGCCGGGGCGGTGTACGGCGTGGTCTCGTCGGCCGCGAAGGCCGGGTACGCCCGCGCATACGGCTATGACGAGGTGTTCGTCGGCGACTCCTTCACCGACGGGGTGCACCGCGCCACGGGGGGCCGCGGTGTCGATCTGGCGCTCGACCCGGTGGGCGGCGACACCTTCCGCGGCAGTCTCGACTCGCTCGCCGTCTTCGGACGGCTCGTCTCCTACGGCAATGCGAGCGGCGCCGAGCCGTGGCGGGTCGGCCAGGCCGAGCTGTTCCCGCAAGGGCGTACAGTCGCCGGTTTCTCCATCCTGTCCCTCGCCGGGTCGGCGCCCGAGGCGCTGCGGGCCCTCGCCGAGCGCTCCTTCCGCACCGTCACCGACGGCATCGTGGAACTGCCGGTCACCGCGGAGTTCCCGCTGTCGGAGGCGGCCGAGGCGCATGCCCTGATGGGCGGTCGCACCTCGACGGGCAAGCTCCTGCTGAAGGTGGTCCCGTGAAACCGGGCTGGAAACCGAGGGTGAGACCGAAAACGGGACCGAGGACTCGCCGGGGGAGCATTTCCCCTGGTCACGCACGAGACTGGAAGTGACGCGAAAAAATCTCGGGTGAGGTGTCGAGAAAACGTCCTCCGCTCCGACGTCCCCTGTGAAAGTTGCCCACAAGGGGCGGCACGGCACCCGAGGGAGCGAGTCATGAAGTATCTGGTGATGGTCCAGGGCACCCAGGCCGACTACGCGGCGATGCGCGGTCAGGCCTCCGAGCACAGCCCGGCATGGAGCGAGAAGGACTTGCAGGCGATGTTCTCCTTCATGGAGGCCGTCAACAACGACCTCGCCGAGTCCGGTGAGCTCGTCGACGCCCAGGGTCTGGTCGAGCCGGCGCAGACCCGCTTCGTGCACGCGGGCAAGGACGGCCGCCCGGTGATCTCGGACGGGCCCTACAGCGAGACGAAGGAACTGCTGGCCGGGTACTGGGTGCTGGACTGCGAGAGCCTGGACCGGGTCACGGAGATCGCGGCCCGGGTCGCCCGGTGTCCGGCCCCCGACGGCGCACCCGACTACCCGGTCGTCATCCGTCCGATCGACGACGGTGGAGGCGATGTGTGCGCGTCCGGCGCATGAGACCCGCATGAGACGCACGACCGAGATCGAGGACCTGCTGCGCCTGCACGCGCCGCAGGTCCTCGGTGCGCTGGTACGCCGGTACGGACACTTCGGCCCCGCAGAGGATTCCGTACAGGAGGCGCTGCTCGCCGCCGCGCAGCAGTGGCCGCAGACGGGCGTGCCGGACAACCCGCGCGGCTGGCTGATCAAGGTGGCCTCGCGCCGCCTCACCGACCAGCTCCGCAGCGAACAGGCGCGGCGCCGGCGTGAGGAGACGGCGGCGCAGCTCGCGCCGAGGGACGCGTTCACCGCGCCGCCGCCCGGTGAGGGCCGCGCCCCGGCGGAGGACGACACCCTCACTCTGCTGTTCCTCTGCTGCCACCCCGTGCTGACGCCCGCCGCACAGATCGCGCTCACGCTGCGGGCCGTGGGCGGTCTGACGACGGCCGAGACCGCCCGGGCGCTGCTGCTGCCAGAGGCGACGGCGGCGCAGCGCATCAGCCGGGCCAAGGCGAAGATCAAGGACGAGCCGTTCAGGCAGCCGGGCCCCGAGGACCGCGACCAGCGGCTGGCCGCCGTGCTCCAGATCCTCTACCTGATCTTCAACGAGGGCTACACGGCCACCTCCGGGGCCGCCCTGCACCGGGCCGACCTCGCGCAGGAGGCGATCCGGCTGACCCGTGCCGTACGCAGGCTGCTGCCCCGCGAAGGGCAGGTGACCGGGCTGCTGGCGCTGATGCTGCTCACCGAGGCGCGCAGCGCGGCCCGCACCGGGCCGCACGGTGAACTGATCCCGCTCGACGAGCAGGACCGCACCCGGTGGAGCCGCGACGCGATCACCGAAGGCACCGCGCTGGTCGAGGAGGCTCTCTCCCAGGGCCCGGCAGGCGCGTATCAGTTGCAGGCGGCGATCGCGGCCCTCCACGACGAGGCCACGCGGACCGAGGACACCGACTGGCCGCAGATCCTCGCCCTCTACGACCTCCTCGTACGCGTCACCCCCGAGCCCATGGCCGAACTGGGGCGCGCGGTGGCGGTCGCGATGGTCGAGGGGCCCCGCGCGGGGCTCGCCGAAGTGGCAAGGCTGGAGGACCGGTTGGCGGGTCATCACCGGCTGGACGCCGTACGCGCCCATCTGCTGGAGAGGGCCGGGGACAGGGAGGCCGCCCGGGCCGCCTACCAGCGGGCGGCCGGACACACCCTCAGCCTGCCGGAGACCCGCTACCTCCAGATGCGTGCGGCCCGGCTGCAGCCGTGACGGCCGGGCGGCGCCGACGGGGAGCGGGAAAGGACGTCCTGGCCGAAGCCTGGCGTCCATCTGACCCACCGGTCCCTCACCGGCGGTGACCCCCGCGACCACGGCCACACCCGCCGAAGGACCGGCGGCCGGCCGCTGATCGTCCCGCCCGGGTACCGCTGCGCCCGCGTGGCCCGGGGACGTGATCACTGACACGGGGCAGGTGCCCGCCCTGCTGTTCCACGGCCGGGGCGCGGGGCGGCTCGCACCGCACCTACGTGGCCGTCGGCGGCGGACCTGGAGCGACCCCGCCTGAGGAAGCCGGCTACGAAGACTCCGGCGCGTCCTGCCGCAGCGAGCTCGCCGAGGAACTCGCCGAGGAACTCGCCAACGCCAGGATCACGGTCGACGCCCTCCATCCGGCGCATCACCGGCGACTCTCCGGACGAGGGCATGACGAGGGCGTACGGCCGCCGCCGGCGCCGATCGCGGGTCCGGCGCCGGACCGGGTGACCGGGTGACCGGGTGACGGGGACGTACGTCGACCGCTTCGACGAGGGCCGGGCCCCGGACGCACCCGTACGACACGGCGGCGCGGGCCCGGCCGGGGGCACTGGTCACGGAGCTCACGGCGGACGGGCGATAAGGGCTGGCGTCCCGTCCGGCAGGTTGGGACGATCGGATCATGACACGCACCTTTGACCACCTCGTGGCCGAGGCCGAGTCCGTTTCCGTGGTCGGCTGGGACTTCTCGTGGCTCGACGGGCGGGCGACGGAACAGCGTCCCTCCTGGGGCTATCAGCGTCTGATGAGTGAACGTCTGGCGCAGGCGTCCGCCGCGCTGGACATCCAGACGGGCGGCGGCGAGGTCCTCGCCGGAGCACCGAAGCGGCCACCACTGATGGTCGCCACCGAGGCCTGGCGGCCGAACATCGACAAGGCCACGCAGCTCCTCCACCCTCTCGGTGCGGTCGTCGTCGCCGACTCCGACGAGCCACCGCTGCCCTTCGGGGACGAGGCGTTCGACCTCGTCGTCAGCCGGCACCCGGTGACGGTGTGGTGGGACGAGATCGCCCGCGTCCTGCGACCGGGCGGCACGTACTTCTCGCAGCAGGTCGGCCCTGCCAGCGTCTTCGAGCTGATCGAGTACTTCCTCGGCCCGCAGCCCGAGCACGTCCGGCGCGCCCGCCACCCCGACGAGGCGCGGGAAGCCGCGGAGGCGGCCGGTCTGGAGATCACCGACCTGCGTTCGGAATCGCTGCGCGCCGAGTTCTTCGACATCGGCGCGGTGATCTACTTCCTGCGGAAGGTCGTCTGGATGGTCCCGGGCTTCACGGTGGCGCAGTACC
Organism: Streptomyces sp. NPDC057445; assembly: GCF_042802855.1. Lineage (NCBI taxonomy): Bacteria > Bacillati > Actinomycetota > Actinomycetes > Kitasatosporales > Streptomycetaceae > Streptomyces > Streptomyces sp. NPDC057445. Next base: position 83,269 of record NZ_JBHVDH010000022.1, read on the forward strand.
GCGGCCGCCTCCGCGAGCTCCACGACCGTATCGAGGCCGAGGGCCCGTTCGTGGCCCACACGGCCCGCTTCCTGATCGAGGCGCGCAAGAAGGCGTGACGCCGGCCCCCTCCGCCGCCTGGGGGCGACGGCCGGGACGGGGTGCGTCCGCCCCGTCCCGCGGACGTGCGTCCCCCACCCGCCGGAGGGATCATCGGGGAATGAGCCCCAAGATTCATCTGGCCCAGCAGCCCGAGGCCGACGAGATCCTCGATCGCAGCCCGCTCGCCCTGCTGACCGGCATGCTGCTGGACCAGCAGGTCCCGATGGAGTGGGCCTTCACCGGCCCGTACACGATCGCCCAGCGCCTCGGCCGCGACGATCTGGACGCGCACGAGATCGCCTCGTACGACCCCGATGCCTTCGCGGCGCTGCTGTCCGAGAAGCCGGCGGTGCACCGCTATCCGGCCTCCATGGCGAAGCGGATCCAGCAGCTGTGCCAGTACCTGGTGGACGAGTACGACGGCGATCCGACGGCGCTGTGGCGGGACGTCTCCACGGGCAAGGAGCTGCTCGCCGGGCTGCAGGCACTGCCCGGTTTCGGCAAGCAGAAGGCCCAGATCTTCCTGGCGCTGCTGGGCAAGCAGTCCGGCGTCCGGCCAGAGGGCTGGCGGGAGGCGGCGGGACCGTACGGGGAGCAGGGTGCGTACCGCTCGGCGGCGGACATCACGGGCCCCGAGTCGCTGGCCAAGGTGCGCGCGCACAAGCAGGAGATGAAGCGCGCGGCGAAGGCGGCCAAATAGACCTACAGGTACGCCCGAAGACGTACAACGTGAGGTCAATGCTGCTAAATATCGCGTGAGTTGCGGCACAAGTGTTCACAGAACACTCAGAGATCGCTAACTTCCCCTCAACCTCGTTCGCACCGGGAAGGACCTCTGTGAACGCAACCCATCGCAGAGCCGTGGCCACCATGGCCGCAGCCGCACTCGCAACCCCGCTTCTGCTGGCATCCGCCTCCCCCGCCTCCGCCCACCGGCACGACCCTGCCGAGGAAGCGGCGAAGGAAGCGGCCAAGCTCTCCAGGAAGCTGGTCCGCGAGTCGTCCGCCAAGGATGCTTTCAAGCACCTGCAGAAGTTCCAGCAGATAGCCGACAGCGCCGGCGGCAACCGTGCCGCGGGCACGCTGGGTCACGACGCCTCGGCGGCGTACGTCTACCAGCTGCTGAAGAAGGCCGGATACGACGTCTCGTACCAGACCTTCGAGTTCGTGTACACGCAGACCCAGGCCGAGAAGCTCTCGGTGATCTCGCCCGCGCCGCGCGACGTCACCATCTCGGCGATGACGTACACCAAGTCGACATCGGTCGGCGGCATCAAGGCGGATCTGGTCGCCGCGCCGGTCGACGCCGACGGCACCAACGGCTGTGAGCCCGGTGACTTCGCGTCCGGGACCTTCACCGGCAAGATCGCCCTGATCAAGCGCGGTGGCTGCACCTTCGCCGCCAAGCAGGAGAACGCGGCGGCCGCGGGCGCGGCCGGGGCCGTGATCTACAACAACACCGAGGGCGCGCTCTCGGGCACCCTGGGCGCCCCGGAGGCCGGCAAGATCCCGACCGGCGGCATCACCCAGGCTGAGGGCGACAAGCTCGCCGCGGACCTCGCCAAGGGGCCGGTGAGCATCAACTTCGAGATCCGCCAGCTCCAGCAGAAGCGTTCCACCAACAACGTCGTCGCGGAGACCCGGCACGGCAACGCCGCCAACACGGTGATGCTCGGCTCCCACCTCGACTCGGTGGTGGCAGGCCCCGGCATCAACGACAACGGCTCCGGCTCCGCCGGTCTGCTCGAGGTCGCGCTGGAGCTCGCCAAGGCCGAGAAGAAGCCCGCCAACAAGGTGCGCTTCGCCTGGTGGTCGGCGGAGGAGAACGGTCTGCTCGGCTCGGAGCACTACGTCGCGAACCTCAGCGACCTGGGCAAGAAGGAGATCAAGCTCTACCTGAACTTCGACATGATCGCGTCGCCGAACTACGGCCTGTTCGTGTACGACGGCGACGACTCGGACGGCGTGGGTTCCCCGGCGGGCCCGGCGGGCTCCGCCCAGCTCGAGCGCGACATCAACGAGTTCATGGACAAGCAGGGCAGGCCGCACGCGGGCACGGACTTCACCGGACGTTCCGACTACGGTCCGTTCGTCGAGGCGGGCATCGCGTCCGGCGGCACCTTCACCGGCGCCGAGGGCCTCAAGACCGAGGCCCAGGCCGCGATGTTCGGCGGCACGGCCGGGGTCGCGTACGACGCGTGCTACCACGCCAAGTGCGACGACATCAAGAACATCGACATGAAGGCGTTCGACGTCAACATCGACGTCATCGCCAACGCGGTCGGCACCTACGCCCGGGACCTGAGCTCGCTGCGCAAGCCCGTCACCACCGTCCCGACGGACGGCGACGCGGGCAGCGGCGGCGGTCTCCACGACGGCCACGACCACGACGTGACGGAGTAGGCCTCACCGTGTGACGGCCCGCCGCGGGCCCGGCGCCGGTATCCGGCGTCAGCGTCTGCGGCGGGCCGTGCCGAACAGCGAGCGCGAGATCTCACGGCCCAGCTGCGTACCGACGGAGCGGGCCAGGGACGTGAAGAGGCCGCTGCCCATGACCTGCCCGACGACGGATTCGTCCTCCTCGCGGCGAGGGGTGCGGGCGGCGGCCTTCGCCGCCTCCGCGGCGGCCCTGGCCTCCTCGGCCTCCCGGGCCGCGCCCAGGGCGGCGGCCTCTGCCGCCTGCTGTTCCGCCGTCAGTTTCTCGTACGCCGACTCGCGGTCCACAGCCTGTGCATAGCGCGGGTACAGCGCGGAGGACGTCACCGCCCGGTCCAGCACAGCCGCGTCGACCGGGCCCATCAGCGACTGCGGCGCCCGGAGCCGGGTGGCGGCCACCGGGGTCGGGGCGCCGGTCTCGCTCAGGACGGTGACGACCGCCTCGCCGATGCCGAGGGAGGTGAGCACCTCCTCCAGGTCGTACGCCGACTTCGGGAACGTGCGCACCGTGGCCTTCAGCGCCTTCGCGTCGTCCGGTGTGAAGGCGCGCATCGCGTGCTGAACCCGGTTGCCCAGCTGTGCCAGCACATCCGCCGGTACGTCCTTCGCGTTCTGCGTCACGAAGAAGACCCCGACCCCCTTCGAGCGAATCAGCCGCACCGTCTGCGTGATCGCCTCCAGGAACGCCTTCGACGCACCGCTGAACAGCAGATGGGCCTCGTCGAGGAAGAACACCAGCTTCGGCTTGTCCAGGTCACCGACCTCGGGCAGCTCACCGAAGAGATCGGCGAGCAGCCACATCAGGAACGTCGAGAAGAGCTGCGGCCTGTCCTGCACGGCCGCCAGCTCCAGTACGGAGACGAGCCCGCGCCCGTCCGGCGCCGTACGCAGCAGCTCGCTCGTGTCGAACGCGGGCTCCCCGAAGAAGTCGCCCGCGCCCTGCTGCTCGAGGGCCGTGATCGACCGCAGGATCACCCCGGCCGTGGCGGTCGACAGACCGCCGATGTTCTTGAGTTCGGCCTTTCCGGTGTCCGACACAAGAAAGGCCACCACGGCCCGCAGGTCCTTCAGGTCCACCAGCTCGAGGCCCTTGGAGTCGGCGTAGTGGAAGATCAGCCCGAGGGACTGCTCCTGGGTCCGGTTGAGCTGCAGCACCTTCGACAGCAGTACGGGCCCGAAGTCGGTGACCGTGGCCCGCACCGGGATGCCGGGACCGATTCCCCCGAGCGAGTGGAACTCACAGGGGAAAGCCGCCGCCCGCCACTCCTGCCCCACCTGCGCGGCGCGGGCCATGGCCTTGTCGCCGCCCTCGCCGGGTGCGGAGATGCCAGAGACATCGCCCTTGATGTCGGCGAGGAAGACGGGCACGCCGTTCGCCGAGAGCTGCTCGGCGATCAGCTGGAGGATCTTGGTCTTGCCCGTGCCGGTGGCCCCGGCGACCAGCCCATGGCGGCCCAGCATGCCGAGCGGGACACGGATCCGGGCCTCCGGGCGGCACTGCCCGTCCCAGAGCAGGGCACCCAGATCGAGCGCCGGTCCGGGGAACGCGTACGCGGCGGCGATCTCGCCGGCTTCGGCCGGAAGCACCCCCGACGCGCGCGAACCGGGGGGCGGTGACGGCTCCGGCTCACTCATGACAGGGCCCCTATTCCGGGTTTGCGAGGTTTTGACCAGCATCGCACCGGCGTCGCGTGGCTGCGCCGACAGCCGCTTGCCCGGTAGGCTTTCCGTGTGATCTTCAAGCGCATCGGCAACGGGCGGCCGTATCCCGACCATGGCCGGGAAAGCACCCGGCAGTGGGCGGATGTCGCGCCGCGCCCGGTCCGCCTCGATCAGCTCGTGACCACCAAGGGTCAGCTCGATCTCGAAACACTGCTCGCCGAGGACTCCACGTTCTACGGCGATCTCTTCGCGCATGTCGTGAAGTGGCAGGGCGATCTGTATCTCGAGGACGGGCTGCACCGTGCCGTACGCGCGGCGCTCCAGCAGCGACAGGTGCTGCACGCCCGCGTGCTGGAAATGGACTGACACCGGGGCTCTCCGGCCCGCCACGCCGCACGCGCGGATCCGGCGGGCTTCCGGCGACCCCCGAACAACCCTTTCGGGCCCCTCGCCACGGAACGCGTTTCCGACCCGTACGGGCGCGGTTTCCGCCCCATACGGACGCCGTCGGATGATCGTTTAGTAGCCCATGTCCCGGGACCGCACTACGCTGCGCCCATGAGCATGCTCACTCCCCCCGGCATGGGCGGAAAGTACCGCATCACGGGCAACGCCTATCCGCGTATGCGCCGTCGCCCTCGTCGCCGCAGGATTGTGCTCGCAGTCGTCGCCGCCACGGCCGTTCTGGGCCTGGGCGGCTGGGGGACGCTCCAGCTCATCGACGTCTTCACGGGCGGCGGGAAGAAGGCCGCGGCCAAGGGCGACACCTCGGCTGCCTGCGAGCCCCGGCAGGCGCCCGCCGCCGCACCCCTCCCGCCGAAACCGGCTCAGATCACGGTGAACGTCTACAACGCGACACCGCGCGGAGGGCTCGCGAAGGCAACCGCCGACGAGCTGAAGAAACGCGGCTTCGCCATCGGCAAGGTGGGCAACGCCCCGGCGGCGTACGACAAGAAGGTCCCCGGCACCGCGCTCCTGCTCGGCGCGGCCACCGCGCACGAAGGATCGCTGCGGGTGCTCTCCACCCAGCTGGCGGGCTCCCAGCTCAGGGTCGACGCCCGCAAGACCGCCGACGTCGATCTGATCCTGGGCACGGCCTTCAAGACGCTCACGGCCAAACCGGCGTCGGACAAGGCGCTGGCGGCCCTGGCCGCGCCGCCCCAGCCGGCGAGGAAGTGCTGACGAGGAATGCCGAGGGGCGGCCACGAGGCGGTGCCGGGCGGCGGTTCGAAGACCGCCGCCGGTGCTCCCCCGTCGTTGCCGCCCCGGGGGACTACTCCGCCGCGCCGTACATCCGGTCACCCGCGTCGCCGAGGCCCGGGACGATGTAGCCGTTCTCGTTGAGCCGCTCGTCGACCGAGGCCGTCACGACCGTCACCGGCGTGCCCGCCAGTTCGCGCTCCATGACGGCGACACCCTCGGGCGCCGCCAGCAGCACGACCGCCGTCACATCGTCGGCCCCGCGCTTGATCAGCTCGTGGATCGCCGCGACCAGGGTGCCGCCGGTGGCGAGCATCGGGTCGAGGACGTACACCTGACGCCCGGAGAGGTCCTCCGGCATACGCGTCGCGTACGTCGACGCCTCCAGGGTCTCCTCGTTGCGGATCATCCCGAGGAAGCCCACCTCGGCGGTCGGCAGCAGCCGCACCATGCCGTCCAGCATGCCGAGCCCGGCCCGCAGGATCGGCACCACCAGCGGACGCGGGCGGGAGAGCTTGACACCGGTGGTCCGTGACACCGGGGTCTCTATGTCGATCTGCTCGGTGCGCACGTCCCGGGTGGCCTCGTACGCGAGCAGGGTCACCAGCTCGTCGGCGAGCCGCCGGAAGGTCGGGGAATCGGTGCGCCGGTCGCGCAGGGTGGTGAGCTTGTGCGCCACCAGGGGGTGGTCGACGACGTGGATCCGCATGGGCCCAACACTAGCCGGGCCCGGACACCCCCTGGCATCAACGGCCGGTTCGGAGGGAAGGTGGGACATACCCATTCCAGCGCTGAGGTGGTGTGGCCGATGCCGGACCGGGAACAGCAGAACACGCAGCAACAGGAACAGCCTGAGCAGGAGAGCGACGCGGAGCGCCGGCGGCGGCGCGCCCAGTTCCTCCGCGAACTGAACGAGGCCAAGGCACTGCGTGAGCGCGTCCAGCCACGCCGTGCTCGCGCGGCCCGGATGCGCCAAGCCATGCGGATGCGAAGCTTCCGCTGGTGAGCCCCGAGCACACCCCCGGGCGGGCTCTTGACTGAACGCGTGCACGACGCAACGCCGGAAGACCTCTCGCGAAGCCGCTGTTTCTGTCACGATTCCGAAGGGCGGGGCCACCAAGCGCACCGCCGGTCGTCACAACTCTGATCAGTGGGAGAGTCACGGTGTACTTCGCCGCACTGCTCGCGCGCACCGAAGACGGGTGGGAAGCGAGCGACACAGAGCTCGACGATGTGGAGACCCTGTCGGATCTGACCGACTTGGCCCGCGAGGCCTCGGTGGACGAGGACACAGTGCTCGTCTTCATCGAGCAGGAGGACGCGTGGTTCGGCCTCGTCCGCGTGGAAGGCGAGGACGACCCTCGCATCTTCGTCTCGGACGCCGCCGCGGCCGCGCGCTCGTCGTACGGCGAGATCCTCACCACGGAACTGCTGGGCGGGGACCAGGACGACGACGCCGACGACCTGGACTCGCTGGACCTCGACGGCACCGAGGACGGCGAGCCCGTCGTGGCCGACGACGAGGAGGAGGAAGAGGAGACGTCGATCGCGGCCGATTCCGTCCCGGCCGGTCCGGCCGGCGACCGCGACATTCTCGCGGACCTCGGCATGTCCACGAAGGAGCTGCTGGCGCTGAACACGGACGCGCTGGGCGAGATCGCGGACGCGCTGGGCGCGGCCGAGGTGCTGGAGACCGTCCGCTAGTGACCGCGGTACCCGATCCCGTACCGCCGGAGCCTGCGCCGGACGCCGCGCCCGTCCCGGATGCGGAGCCGGCGAGGGGCAGGGGACCCGTACCCGATCCCGTGCGAGGCCCGTGGGAGGCGTCCATGCGCCTTGCGCTCGCGGAGGCGGCGCGCGCGGCGCAGGCCGGCGATGTGCCGGTCGGTGCCGTCGTCCTGGGCCCGGACGGGGCGGTCCTCGCCACCGGCCACAACGAGCGCGAGCTGACCGGCGACCCCACGGCACACGCCGAGGTGCTCGCCCTGCGCCGGGCAGCGGCGAAGCGCGGGGAGTGGCGGCTGACCGGCTGCACACTCGTCGTGACACTGGAGCCGTGCACGATGTGCGCCGGCGCCCTGGTGCTGTCCCGGGTGGACCGGGTGGTCTACGGCGCCCGGGACGAGAAGGCGGGTGCGGCCGGCTCGCTGTGGGACCTCGTACGCGACCGGCGGCTCAACCACCGCCCGGAAGTGATCCTCGGCGTACTGGAGGAGGAGTGCTCACGGCAGCTGTCGGCGTTCTTCCGCGACCGCCTCGAGAACGGCCCCGGGGACGGCCTCCTTCACGGCCCCGGGGAGGGTCCCGGGGACGGCTGATCGATATGGATTTCGGAGCACGGCCCACCTTGGGCTAAGCTCTCTCCCGGTAGCGTGTCCGAGCGGCCGAAGGAGCTCGCCTCGAAAGCGAGTGTGGCGCAAGTCACCGAGGGTTCAAATCCCTCCGCTACCGCTGTCAGACGGAAGGGCGGTCCCGACGGGACCGCCCTTTCGCGCTGTTCGGCCGGATGCCCGCGTTCGCCCCAGCACTCGTGACGGCCCGTCACGCCAGCTCCGGACGCTTCGACGCGTCACCGCCGCGGCCGGGCACCCCCGGGCGGCCGGGCACGGCCGCGGCAAACCGCCCGCACGGCCGCCGGCGCCCCGCCCCACCGCACACGGAAGGGCCCCGGTGTCCGCCACCGGGGCCCTTCTGTCATCTGTTGCCGTTCGCCCGCCTCTTCGCTTCCGGGGAGGGGAGAGGAGAGGAGGCCGGGGGGAGCGGACTCTCCGGGGGGACAAACCGCTCCCCCCGATGAGCCTGCCTCCGGACCCGGACCGCTCTCGGGGGGAAGCTCGCGGCGCGGGACCCCGCTGTGGAGGCCGGTTCCTCACCCGTCGGATCCCTGTCGGCTCCTCCGGGTTCACCTTCCATGCTGCGCCCGCGGGCACCCTTGGCGGGCCCGACCAAGGGCCCCGATGTCCGGGACCTTGGTCCCTAAAAGGGCTCAGTTAGACTCACGCGACTTCGCAGGGGCCGCAGGGGAGGCAGGTACCGATGGTGCAAACGAAGAAGATCGCCCTCTACATAGTCGTCGTCTTCGTGCTGTACACGATCATCAACTCTCCCGAGCGCGCCGCCGATCTGGTCCAGGTAGGGTTCGAGGGCATTTCGAGCGCCGCTCAAGGCGTCGGAGAGTTCATGACCGAGCTGGTCAACTAGGTCGACACAAGGAGCGTCCCCTTGATCCGCCATCTGGTTCTTTTCAAGCTCAACGAGGGCGTCGAGCGGGACGAGCCCCGCGTCGCCGCCGGCGCGAAGGCCTTCCGGGAGCTCGGTGGCGTCATCCCCGAGCTGGAGTTCTGGGAATGCGGCTGGAACATCACCGACCGGCCGGTGGCCTACGACTTCGCGATCAATTCGGCGGTCGCGGACACGGACGCCCTGAAGCGGTACATCGAGCACCCGGACCATCAGGCGGCCGCCGGTCAGTGGCGCGAGTTCGCCACGTGGGTGATCGCCGACTACGAGTTCTGAGCCACCTGCCGACCCCCGGCCACGAAGCCCCCACCGCAACGGTGGGGGCTTTTCGTTACCTGTGCGGCCATCCGCCCTCAACACGGAGTTATCAGGTGCTTGCACACAGTGGACATGTCTTGTGATGCTATGACCGCTTTTGACGGATGAGTTGATCGATATCGATCCGCTGTTCGAACCGCGAAGGGGTGGCGAGACCGTGCCGGCCAGTACTGCACCTCAAGTACCGCCCCAGAACGAGACCGAGTCCCTTCCCGCCAGACCCCAGAGCCGGGGGGCCGACACCAGGGCACTCACCCAGGTGCTGTTCGCCCAGCTCAAAGAGCTGGCGCCGGGCAGCCCCGAGCACACACGGGTGCGTGCGGCCCTGATCGAGGCGAATCTGCCCCTGGTGCGCTACGCGGCCGCCCGCTTCCGCAGCCGCAACGAGCCGATGGAGGACGTGGTCCAGGTCGGCACGATCGGCCTGATCAACGCGATCGACCGGTTCGACCCCGAGCGGGGGGTCCAGTTCCCCACCTTCGCCATGCCGACCGTCGTCGGCGAGATCAAGCGCTACTTCAGGGACAACGTACGGACCGTCCATGTGCCGCGCCGGCTGCACGAGCTCTGGGTACAGGTGAACGGCGCGACGGAGGACCTGACGACGACGCACGGCCGGTCGCCGACGACCGCCGAGATCGCCGAGCGGCTGAAGATCTCCGAGGACGAGGTCCTCGCCTGCATCGAGGCGGGGCGGTCCTACCACGCGACCTCCCTCGAAGCCGCGCAGGAGGGGGACGGGCTGCCGGGGCTGCTGGACCGGCTCGGGTACGAGGACCCCGCGCTGGCCGGGGTGGAGCACCGGGACCTCGTACGCCATCTGCTTGTTCAGCTGCCCGAGCGCGAGCAGCGCATCCTTCTGCTGCGTTACTACAGCAATCTGACGCAGTCACAGATCAGCGCGGAACTGGGGGTGTCGCAGATGCATGTGTCAAGGCTCCTCGCCCGAAGCTTCGCACGATTGAGATCCGCAAACAGGATCGAGGCGTAACCGGAACGGGTAGACCTCTTTCAGCCCACCTTGCAGCACGCAAAAGCCGCAGACCCCCTTTTTCCTGCACGGATTTGACTCCGCGTTGTCGACATGTCACTACAGCGTGTTGCCGACATGTGACATTCTGCGGGAACCGCGTTTGCCGCGGCCCCGCCTCCGGTATTCAGGTGGAGGCTGCGTTCCTCCGATGGTCGCGGCCCACGCGACCGTCCGCGACCTCCAGGGGGTGGCATGTCCGCAGAACAGGGCAGCTCGAAGGTGCTCACACGCGAGCCGAGCGTTCCCTCGCCCGCCGTGCTTCCGGTGCCCGTGCCGGCGTCCCCGGAAGCTCCGCCAACACCGGCAGTCCCGGCAGCCCTCGACACCCGTACGCTCTCCCGCTCCCTGTTCCTGCGGCTGGCCACTCTGGACGAGGAAAGCCCGGAGCGAACGTATGTACGCGACACCCTCATCGAGCTCAATCTGCCGCTCGTCCGGTACGCGGCGGCCCGCTTCCGCAGCCGCAACGAGCCGATGGAGGACATCGTCCAGGTCGGCACGATCGGCCTGATCAAGGCGATCGACCGCTTCGACTGCGAACGGGGCGTGGAGTTCCCGACGTTCGCGATGCCGACGGTGGTCGGCGAGATCAAGCGCTTCTTCCGGGACACGAGCTGGTCGGTGCGGGTGCCGCGCCGGCTGCAGGAGCTGCGGCTCGCGCTGACCAAGGCGAGCGACGAGCTGGCCCAGAAGCTGGACCGCTCCCCGACGGTGCCCGAACTCGCGGCGGTGCTCGGCGTTTCGGAGGAGGACGTGGTCGACGGCCTCGCCGTCGGCAACGCCTACACCGCCTCGTCGCTGGACTCCCCGTCCCCCGAGGACGACGGCGGCGAAGGCTCCCTGGCGGACCGCCTGGGCTACGAGGACAGCGCGCTGGAGGGCGTCGAGTACCGCGAGTCCCTCAAGCCCCTGCTGGCCAAACTCCCCCCGCGAGAGCGCCAGATCATCATGCTGCGCTTCTTCGCGAACATGACGCAGTCCCAGATCGGCGAGGAGGTCGGCATCTCGCAGATGCACGTCTCGCGGCTGCTGACGCGCACGCTGGCGCAGCTGCGCGAAGGCCTCATCGGGGACTGAGGGTCGGTCGTGGGGGCTTGACGGCCCCCACGACCCATCCCGCACCGACCGGTCGGCGCGGCGCACCCTGCGAGGGCCCCGGGCGAACAGGCGTTGTGGGTGTTCCCCTTCGCGGGGTTCCTCATTGACGGATCGTCAGACACACTGGCGCGATGCGACGGCGACAGGTCGGCTACGGACTTGCAGGGGCCGCGCTCTGCCTGGGCGGCGCCTTCGCCGCCTGCGGTGGCGGCGGGCAGGGCGCCGGGTACGTGGCCCTGGGGGCCGCCGGGCCCGGTCCGGACGCGGGACCGACGGCCGCGGTGCGGCCGTCGGGAGAGGTCGAGCTGGTCCCGCTGGACGACGCGGCGTCACGCCCGCCCGGCGGCGCGGGCCGCGGCTCGGCCACGCCCCCTGCGGACGTGCGGCCGGGCGCCGGTCCGGGGTCGGAAGCGGACACAGGCACAGAGGCCCGCACGGGTTCAGGTTCGGGCGGCGCCCCGGACGCCGGCACGCCCACGAAACCGGGCCGTACGGACGGGCCCTCCCGCCCGTCCACCGGAGACGGCGGCGCCACCCTGCCGGCCCCCTCCCCGACCCCCCGCCCGGGCACCACCCCGCCCGCGACCCCGCCGGGGCCCGCGGTGCTGAACGTCGGGGAGCCGTTGCGTGGCGGCACGGAGAAGCGCTGGTGCGAGACGGTGACGCTGAAGTTCCGGAACACCGGCGGTTCGCCCGTGCGGTCCGGCAGCGTCATCTTCGGGACGCACATCATCGGCGCCCTCGGGATCGACTGGGCGACCGTCGAGTCGGCGCAACCGCTGCCCACGCCGATCCCCGCCGGCGCGGCGAGCACACATACCTACACGGTGTGCGTCGAGTCCTGGCGCGTTCCGCTCGGCATGCACATCGAGACGCGAGACGTACGCGCCGACTACTAGGGTCGTTCGTTCATCAGGCCGGATCAGTGAGCGGGGGTCCGGCGGCGCGCATCGCAAGGCGGAGGAAGGAACCCCACGCGGGGGGCGCCTCCCTGCGGTGGCTGCGGGGACGTCGGCGACCGACGACAACGCAGCGAGGCGGCCCACCAGGGCACGCGAGCCCGGCAAGATCCGAACCGGCAAGATCCGAACGAGAGGCCCTGGACCCCGCTGAACCCCGTGCGGACCCGCGGCCACCGGCCGGGGCCTCCGGGTACTGGGTACTGGGTACTGGGTACTGGGTGGCGAAAGTACCTGCGCGACGCTACGCGAGCGCCAGCCAGGCCACCGCGCCGAGGATCGCGACGACCGCCACGATCCCGATGATCAGGCCGACCCGGGGACCGGACTGCGCGGGCGCGGCCGAGCGGCTGCCGGCCTGCCGTGGCGGCGCACCCTCGTCGACGAAGGCGCGGAACATCTGCGTGCTGCCCGCGGGGTCGTAGCTGCCCTCGGGACCCTGGGGGGCTTGGGGGTTGTGTGCCATGGGCCAGGACACTAGCGAACCCTGGTGACCCGCCCAACCCCCGGCCCGGCACCCTCGCGACATACCCCCAACATGTCCGCACCATGACCTCGCATATGCAAAGCCTTTGGTGTTCTTTTACTCCTCAACGGTCATTTTCGTTTGCCTGCAGCAACCATCTGAATCTATGGTTGCCCTAAGCAACAAGATCTGGGGGTGCCTTCCCATGGCCGAACGGGGCCAGTACGAGGAGCTGGCCCGGCAGATCAGCGCCGTGGGTGCCGTGAAACGCGGACTCTCCCGGTTGCTGCCCGCCGAGTGCCCATCCGGGTCCGCGGCCGTACTGGCCCTCCTGGACCGGTACGGCGAGATGCGGATAAGCCGCCTCGCCGAGCTGCTCGCCGTCGACATGTCGGTGACCAGCCGGCACGTCGCCCATGGCGCCGAGCGGGGCTGGATCGAGCGTTCGCCCGATCCGGACGACCGCCGTTCCCGCATCCTGCGGCTCACACCCGCGGGCCGGGACATGCTCGACGACCTGGGCCGGCGTACGGCGGACCTGTTCGCCCACCACCTCCGGGACTGGTCCGACGAGGAGGTCGGCCGGCTCAGCGACATGCTGGCCCGCCTCCGGGACTCCTTCGGGGACTGCCGGGCCCAGACCGGCCGCACAGTCGTGTCCACACCTGCACAGCACACATAACAGACGAGAAAGACAAGGAAGTTCATGGCTACGACCACACCGACCGGTGTGCGGGGCGGCCACGCCAAGACCCGGGACAGTGGCTCGCCGATGACGCACCGGCAGATCATGGAGGCGCTGTCCGGGCTGCTGCTCGGCATGTTCGTCGCCATTCTGTCCTCGACGATCGTCTCCAACGCCCTGCCGGAAATCATCACCGACCTCGGTGGCGGCCAGTCCGCCTACACCTGGGTGGTCACGGCGGCCCTGCTCTCGATGACCGCCACCACCCCGCTCTGGGGCAAGCTCGCCGACCTCTTCTCCAAGAAGCTCCTGGTCCAGATAGCCCTCGTCATCTATGTGGCCGGCTCGGTCGTCGCCGGCCTCGCCCAGAACACGAGCATGCTGATCGCCTGCCGCGTCGTCCAGGGCATCGGCGTCGGCGGTCTCACCGCCCTCGCGCAGGTCATCATGGCCGCGATGATCGCGCCTCGGGAGCGCGGTCGCTACAGCGGCTATCTCGGTGCGACATTCGCCGTCGCAACGGTCGGCGGTCCGCTTCTCGGCGGAGTCATCACCGACACCGAATGGCTCGGCTGGCGCTGGTGCTTCTACGTCGGTGTGCCGTTCGCACTCATCGCGCTCGTCGTGCTCCAGAAGACCCTGAAGCTCCCGGTCGTGAAGCGGGAGGTGAAGGTCGACTGGGCGGGCGCGCTCTTCATCAGCGCCGCCGTGTCCCTGCTGCTGATCTGGGTGACCTTCGCGGGCGACAAGTACGAGTGGATGTCCTGGCAGACGTACGCCATGACCGGCGGCGCCGTCCTCCTCGGCGCGCTGTTCCTTCTCATCGAGTCCCGGGCGAGCGAGCCGATCATCCCGCTGCGTCTCTTCCGCAACCGCACCATCACGCTGGCCTCGCTGGCCTCCCTCTTCGTCGGTGTCGCGATGTTCGCGGGCACCGTCTTCTTCAGCCAGTACTTCCAGCTGGCCCGGGACAAGTCGCCGACCATGTCCGGCGTCATGACCATCCCGATGATCGCGGGCCTCTTCGTCTCCTCGACGGTCAGCGGAATGGTCATCACCAAGACCGGCAGGTGGAAGGCGTGGCTGGTCAGCGGCGGTGTGCTGTTGAGCGGTGGCCTCGGGCTGCTGGGCATGATCCGGTACGACACCGAGTACTGGCGGATCGCGGTCTTCATGGCCGTCATGGGCCTCGGTCTCGGCATGATGATGCAGAACCTCGTGCTCTGCACCCAGAACCAGGTGGCTCCGCAGGACCTCGGCTCGGCCTCGTCCGTGGTCACCTTCTTCCGCTCGCTGGGCGGTGCGGTCGGTGTCTCTGCGCTGGGCGCGGTCCTCGCCAACCGGGTCACCCGCTATGTCGAGGACGGGCTCGCCGAACTCGGCCCGAAGGGCGCGGCCCTGGGCCACGGCGGCACGGGCGGTGGCGGCATCCCCGATCTGGACACGCTGCCGGCCCCGATCCGTACGGTCGTGGAAAGCGCCTACGGGCACGGTGTCGCGGACATCTTCCTGTGGGCGGCGCCGTTCGCGGTGCTGGCGTTCCTGGTGACGCTGTTCATCAAGGAGGTGGCGCTGAAGAGCGGTTCGCAGCCCGAGGGCGCGGCCGAGGAGTCCGGGGTTCCCGCTCCCGAGTCCCGGGCCGACGCACCGGCGGAGGCGCCGGTCACGGCCGCCCTGGACGGGACGGAGTCCGGGGCCACCGTCACCGCGGCGGCCTTCGCCGCCGGAACCCCCGTACGCGGAGTCGTACGGGGCGCGGAGGGCGCGCCCGTCGAGCGGGCCGCCGTCACTCTGATCTCCCTGAGCGGACGGCAGCTGGGCCGCACGATGGCCCACCCGGACGGCTCGTACGCACTCGACGCGCCGGGCGCCGGCTCGTACGTCCTGATCGCCTCCGCCGACGGCTTCCAGCCGCAGGCCTCCACGGTGCTGGTCGGCGACGAACCTCTGGCCTACGACATCGCCCTCGTCGGCACGAGCGGACTGGCGGGTGCCGTGCTCGCCGCAGCGAGCGGTGCTCCGGTGGAGGGCGCCATGGTGATCGTCACCGATGTGCGCGGCGACGTCCTGGCCACCGGCACGTCCGCCGCGGACGGCGGCTTCGCCTTCGCCGAACTGGTCCCCGGTGCCGTGACCGTGGCCGTGAACGCGACGGGCTTCCGGCCGCTGGCCCTCCCCGTGGAGATCGGCGGCCAGGGCGTGACCAGGATCGAGGTCGCCCTGCAGACCGGCGCCCTGGTCCAGGGCGTCGTACGGGCGGGAGCCGGCCGGGGGCCGCTGGCCGAGGCGCGGGTGACGCTCCTCGACGCCGCCGGGAACGTGGTCGCCACGGCGACGACCGGGGACGACGGGGCGTACGCCTTCGCCGACCTGGACGCGGGCGACTACACCGTCATCGCGGCCGGGTACCCGCCGGTGGCGGGGTCCCTGACGGTGACCGGCCGCGGCATCGACGGCCACGACATCGCACTCGCCCACCCCGGCGAGTGATCCGACCCCCGGGCGGCGCTCCGAGCGGAGGCGCCGCCCGGGGCCGGGGCGGCGGGCAGGGACGGCCTGCCGCCCCGGCGACCCACGCAAGGAGAGAAACGGGAAACGGGATGGGACTGAACGCACACGTCAGGACCAGGGACGGCTGGGCGCTCCAGCACGCGGTCGTGACCCTGACCGACGCAACGGGCACCCAGGTGCTGCGCGCCGAGGCAGGCGCGGACGGTGCCGTCCGCACGGAGACGGCACTGCCGCCCGGACCGTACACGGCGATCGTGACGGCCCTCGGGTACGGTCCGCACGCCTCGACCGCATTGGTCACCGCGAGCGGTCGGGCCGACATCGGCCAGGTGGTGCTGGCCCGCGCCGGCGGGCCCGAACTGCCGCCACCCGGCATCTGGTCGCTGGACCCGGCGCACTCGTCGGTCGCGGCGGTCGCCCGTCATCTGGGAATCTCCGGCGTGCACGGGCGGTTCACCGACTTCCGCGGCCGTATCGAGATCGCGGAGGACCTCTCCCGCTCCCGTGTGCACGCGGTGATCGACGCGGCCTCGATCGACACGGGCAACGGCACGCGGGACGAGCACCTCAGGTCGCCCGACTTCCTGGACGTGGAGCTCTTCCCCGAGATCACCTACCGCAGCCACGGCCTGACGGCCGCCGGCCCCGACCGCTGGACGGTGCACGGACTGCTGTCGCTCCGCGGGGTCGAGCGCGAGGTGGACCTGTCGCTGTCGTACCTCGGTACGGGCCCTGATCCGTGGGGCGGCGTGCGGGCGGCCTTCCACGCGACGGCGGAGCTGCACCGGGAGGACTTCGCGATGCACTACAACCAGGTGGTCCAGGCGGGCATCTCGGCGATCGGCACGACACTGAAGGTCGAGCTGGCCGTCCAGGCGGCCCAGGGTGAGACCCTGCCCTAGGGTGCGGACATGGCAGCCGATTTCGCGAGCAACACCCCTGTGGACCTGGACGCGTTGCTGGAGTTCGTCCGGCCCCGCCATCGCGCGATCCTCCTCACCCGCCGGACCGACGGCGGCCCCCAGGGTTCCCCGGTGATCTGCGGCGTCGACGACTCGGGCCGGATCGTCGTCTCGACCTACCCGGAGCGGGCCAAGACGCGGAACGCGAAGCGGGACGAGCGGGCCGGCGTCATCGTGATGAGCGACGCCTGGGACGGGCCCTGGGTGCAGATCGACGGCACGGCCGAGGTGATCGACTCCCCCGAGTCGGTCGAGCCGCTGGTCGAGTACTACCGCGCCGTCTCGGGTGAGCACCCGGACTGGTCGGAGTACCGCGAGGCGATGGTCGAGCAGGGCAAGTCGATCATCCGGATCACTCCGGAGCGCTGGGGGCCGGTGTCGAAGGGCGGCTTCCCGAAGCCTGCGTAGCAGTGCGAGGGAAGAAACAAGAGGGGTCCGAAGCCTGCGTAGCAGTGCGAGGGAAGAAACAAGAGGGGTCCGAAGCCTGCGTAGCAGTGCGAGGGAAGAAACAAGAGGAGCCCAAGGCCCGCGTGGCCCGCACCCTCATGCCTCGGCGTTCCGCTCCACCATCGTCTCGATGCCGGCGATCATCAGGTCGAGGGCGAACCGGAAGTCGCGTTCGAGCATCTCCTCGACCGTGCCGACGCCACGGGCCTCCATGATCTGCACCGCGTCCTTGAACATCTCGTCGAACTCCGGCATCTCCCGGGTCGCCCCCATGGCATCCGCGTAGTACTCGTCCATGGTCATGCCGGCGTCCGCGCAGCGCTTCTTGAAGTTGCCTTCCACCGTGCCGACTCCGTAGACGAACTGGAACACCGCGGACAGCGCGGCCGCCTGCCAGTTCAGCGGCAGTCCGGTGTTGCGGACGACCTTCTGCACGGTCGCGGAGAAGGCCAGCGAGTTCGGCCCGATGTTCAGATAGGTGCCGATGAGGGAGGACACCCAGGGGTGAGCGACGATCAGCTTCCGGTACTGGCCCGCGAGTTCCCCGAGCTGGTCGCGCCAGTCCGCTCCCTCCGCCGCCGGGTCGGGCATCCGCATCTCGCCGAAGACCGAGTCGAGGGCCAGCTCCAGCAGGTCGTCCTTGGTGTCGACGTACCAGTAGACGGACATCGCGGTCACGCCGATCTCCGCGGCGAGCCTGCGCATCGAGAACTTCGCCAGACCCTCCGCGTCGAGCAGCCGTACCGTCACCGCGGTGATCTTGTCCCGGTCGAGGCCCGACGGCTGGTCGGCCTTACGGCTTCGAGGGGCCTTGCCCTCCAGCCACACGCTCGTCCGTGCCGGACGCTTCGTGCTGTCGGCTGCCGCCACCATGGTGTTCCTCCTCCTCGCGCCGGGCGTACGAACCGGATTTCGCCGGTCCGTACGGTCCACCCGGTCCCGATGCTATGCCGCCGATCAGGCGAGAGTCCGCCTGCCGGGACGAGTCCGCCCCGCTGTCAGACGGCCTGCTGAGGTGAGGACTCCTGCTGCCGTGGCTCCACCCGCTCCACCCGCTCCGACGGCTCCGACGGCTCTGCCCGCTCCCCCCGCTCGGCCCGCCGCAGCAGCACCGCGGCGAGCACACCCCCCGCCAGCACCGCCACCGCACCCACCACTCCTACGCCGTATAGCGCTATTTCCGCGCGGTGAGGTCGTAGAGGGTGGCGCCGCCTACCGTGGCCTGCGAGAAGTTCTCCTCCACCCAGGCGGAGACCTCGCTGCTCGTGCCGCCGCTCCTGCCGGGCATTCCGCTGTCCCCTGCGATGAAGTAGTGGATCTTCCCGGCTGCCACGTACTGCTTGAACCGGGCGAGGGTGGGGGACGGATCACTGCCGTTGAAGCCGCCGATCGCCATGACCGGCTCCTCGGTGGCGAGCTGGTATCCGGCGGCGTTCTGGGAACCGACGGCGGCGGCGACCCAGGTGTAGTCGGAGGCGTTCCGTGTGAGCTCGGCCTTGACGGCGGCGCTGACGTCCGGACCGTTGAGAAGCCCGCCCATGCCGCCGCCGCGACGCTCGCCCTGGCCCTGACCCTGGCCCTGACCCGTGCCGGGCAGCCGGCCGCCCTGACCCGCCGTGGGAGGCTGACCCATGCCGGGCATCCGGCCCTGCCCCAGCCCCATTCCGGGCATTCCGCCCTGACCTCCTGCGGGAGGCTGCCCCATGCCGCCCCCGGGCATCGCGCCGCCCTGTGGACCCTGGCCCGTCCCGCCGCCCTGACCGCCGGCCGTCCCGGGCGTCAGCATGCGTCCGCCCGCGCCGCCCTGGCCACCGGGACCACCCTGGCCGCCGGGACCGCCTCCACCGGGACCGCCCCGCATCGAGGCCGGGCCCGCCGTCACGATCGAGCCCTGGTGCCCGGTGTCCAGCGTGGACAGGGTGTACGCCGTCGGCCCCGCGAGCGCGGCCGCAAGACCGAGGCCCGCCGCACCGAGTGTGAGCCGTCGCCCGAGGCGCCCGGCGAACAGCAGCGCGCCCGCCGCCACGAGCCCGGCGACCAGCACCGCCGATCCCAGCCAGGGCACGAAGTCCTCCGTGCGGCCGAGCAGTACGTACGCCCATACCGCCGTCACCGCCGTCGCACCCGCCAGCGCCAGGCGTGCCGCGAGCTGCGCCCGCTCCTCCCACAGCACCGTCGCTCCCATACCGACGAGGGCGGCGATGTACGGGGAGAGCGCGACCGTGTAGTACTCGTGGAAGATCCCGGCCATGAAGCTGAAGACCGCGAGGGTCGTCAGCAGGGAGCCGCCCCACACGAGGAACGCGGCCCGGACCGCGTCCGTGCGCGAAGCCCGCCAGGTGATGACGATCCCGGCCACCAGGAGGATCAGCGCGGCAGGCAGCAGCCAGGAGATCTGGCCGCCGATGCTGTCGCCGAACATCCTCCCGACTCCGGTCTCGCCCCAGCCGCCACCCTGTCCACGGCCGCCGCCACCTCCTCCGACGCTTCCGGTCTCATTGCCGTTGATGCGCCCGAGGCCGTTGTAGCCGAAGGTGAGCTCCAGGAAGCTGTTCGTCTGCGAGCCTCCGATGTACGGGCGCGAGGCCGCCGGCCACAGTTCGACGACGGCGACCCACCAGCCTCCGGAGAGAATCAGCGCCAGGCCCCCGAGCGCGAGTTGGCCGAGCCTCCGGCGCACGGTCGTGGGTGCGCACACCGCGTACACCAGCGCCAGCGGCGGCAGGATCAGGAAGGCCTGCAGCGTCTTGGTGAGAAACGCGAAGCCGATCGCGGCGCCCGCCCACACCAGCCACTTGGTCCGTGCGCCCTCGAGGGCGCGCAGGACGCAGTGGACGGCGACGGTCATGAGCAACGTCAGCAGCGCGTCAGGGTTGTTGAAGCGGAACATCAGCGCCGCGACCGGCGTGAGCGCCAGCACCGCGCCCGCGAGCAGCCCGGCGGCGGGGCTGAAACGCCGCCGCACGGCCGCGTACACGACACCCACCGTCGCCACGCCCATCAGCACCTCGGGCACGAGGATCTGCCACGATCCGAGCCCGAAGAGCCGTACGGACAGGGCCATCGGCCAGAGCGCGGCGGGCGGCTTGTCGACGGTGATGGAGTTCGCGGCGTCGGAGGACCCGAAGAAGAACGCCTTCCAGCTCTCGCTGCCCGCCTGGACCGCGGCCGAGTAGAAGGAGTTGGCGTAGCCGGAGGCGCTGAGGTTGTACAGATACAGCAGTCCGGTGATCAGCAGCAGCGCGAGCAGGGCCGGCCGCACCCAGGCCGGGTCCTCCGGCCGTCCCCGCCGGAGTCGGGCGAGCCGCCCGGTGGGAGGCACGGCGGCTCCGCCTGTCGTGCCGGGCCTGCCATGTGCGTACCCCCACGCGGCACGGCCGCCCGCGTTCGGCCCGGTGTCATCACCGCGCCCGGGCGGGGCGCCGTCACCGGCCGGGCCGGTCACCGGACCGCCGTGCGCCGCAGGGGACCCGGCCGCAGAGGCGCCCGTCGGCCCGCCCCGCGCCGACGCGGAAGCGCCGGGCACGGGATCCGCCGCGGCCTCGGAGACCCTGTGGTCCGCCCTGCGAAAGGGCCCGAAGGGCGCCGGTCCTTCGTGCTGGTTGTGCGGTGTCGTCGTCATACGTCGGTCCTTGTCGTCGTCATGGTCGGCCCGTCACCGGAAGGCAGGGCACGGAGCCGCACGGTCGCGTCGGCGCCGGGGCCTTCGGCAGGGCGGGCGGCTGTGCCCCCGCCCGGGGCGGCGCCGGACCCCGGCTCGGGCGCGCCCTCGCGCCGCTCCGGGAACACCCAGGCGCGCAGGAGAAGGAAGCGGAGCACCGTCGCCGCGAGGTTCGCGACGATCAGGACCGCCAGTTCCGTGCCGTGGGAGGGCGTGGCGGTGGCCGCGTCGAGGGCGGCGAGGGAGCCGCTCGTCAGCGTGAGGCCGATGGCGAGGACCACGAGGCCCTGGGCCTGGTGGCGCAGCACGCGTTCCCGGCCGCGTACGCCGAAGGTGAGCCTCCGGTTGGCGGCGGTGTTGGCGATCGCCGAGACCAGGAGCGCCGCGGCGTTCGCCGCCTGCGGCCCGACTCCGGCTCTGAGGACGGAGTACAGGAGCAGATAGAACAGGGTGGAGAACGCCCCCACCACACAGAATCCGACCAGCTGCCGGGCGAGTCCGCCCGGTACGCCGCTGAGCCGCCGGTCCCTCGGGTCGTCGCCGAACGGCCGCGCGAGCCGGTCCAGCGGCAGCGCGCCGACCGCGAGCGCCCGCCCCACCCGCCACACGCCCTTGAGGTCGTCGACCGCCGTACTCACGATGTGCACCGTGGAGTCGGGGTCGTCGACCCAGTCCACCGGCACCTCGTGGATGCGCAGTCCCGCCCGCTCTGCGAGCACCAGCAGCTCGGTGTCGAAGAACCAGCCGGTGTCCTCGACCATCGGCAGCAGCCGCTCGGCCACGTCGCGCCGTATCGCCTTGAAGCCGCACTGGGCGTCCGAGAAGCGCGCGGCCAGCGAGCCCCGCAGGATCAGGTTGTAGGCCCGGGAGATCAACTCCCGCTTCGGCCCCCGCACGACGCGGGAGGACCTCGCCAGCCGCGAGCCGATCGCCAGGTCGGAGTGACCTGAGATCAGCGGCGCGACCAGCGGCAGCAGGGCGTTGAGGTCGGTGGACAGATCGACGTCCATATAGGCGAGTACGGGGGCGTCGGACGCGCCCCAGACGGTCCGCAGCGCCCGGCCTCGCCCCTTCTGCTCCAGCCGGTACGCCCGCACCCCGGGGAGGGAGGCTTCGAGCGCCGCGGCGACCTGGGGTGTGCGGTCGGTGCTCGCGTTGTCGGCGACAGTGATCCTGAAGCCGTACGGGAACGTCCGTGCCAGATGGTCGTGGAGCCGGCGTACGCACGGCTCCAGGTCCTTCTCCTCGTTGTGGACGGGGATCACCACGTCGAGTACGGGCGTGCTCGCCGCCGTGGCGGGCAGATGCTCCCGTGCCGGCAAGGTGCCCGGTGCAGTGTCGGTTCGCATGGCCCTGACTCTCGCCAGGGCCGCTGTCACGGCATTGTGGTGAGGCTGTGCGTCGTCTGTGAGTCGCGGGCCCCGAGGGTCAGGGGCAGCCGGACGGTGAAGACCGTGCGCCCCGGCACGCTCTCCACGGCCACCGTCCCGCCGTGGGCGGAGACGACGGCATGCACGATCGCCAGCCCCAGACCGGTGCTTCCGGCCTGACGCGAACGGGAGGCGTCGCCACGCGCGAAGCGTTCGAAGACATGCGGGAGCAGCGCCGACGGGATGCCCGGCCCGTCGTCCCGGATCTCCAGGGCCACGGCCGTCGCGCGCTCGAGCGGCCGGACCCGCGCGGTCACCGTCGTCCCCGGCGGCGTGTGCGTACGGGCGTTGGCCAGCAGATTGACCAGCACCTGGTGGAGACGTGCCGGGTCGGCGCGTACCGTCACGGGCTCGTCCGGCAGCTCGAGCCGCCACGTATGGTCCTGCCCGGCCGCACGGGCATCGCTCACCGCGTCCACGACGAGCATCGGGAGATCAGCGCTCTCGTACGAGAGCGGGCGTCCGGCGTCGAGCCGCGCCAGCAGCAGCAGATCCTCCACGAGCCCGGTCATGCGCGTGGCCTCCGACTCGATCCGCCCCAGCGCATGCCGGGTGTCGGGGCCCGTCTCCTCACGGCTGCGGCGCGGGAGTTCGGCGTAGCCGCGGATCGAGGCGAGCGGTGTGCGCAGCTCATGGCTGGCGTCCGCGACGAACTGCCGCACCCGTGTCTCGCTCTCCTGACGCGCGTGCAGCGCGGAATGGACGTGGTCGAGCATCCGGTTGAGCGCCGCGCCGACCTGCCCGACCTCCGTGCGGGGATCGGCCTCCGCGTCGGGCACCCGCTCGTGCAGCGCCACCTCCCCGCTGTGCAGCGGAAGTTCGGAGACGCGCGTGGCGGTGGCGGCGACCCGCCGCAGCGGGCGCAGCGCGATTCCGACGAGCGTCCCGCCCGCCAGCCCGGCGGCGATCAGCCCGGCACAGGTCACACAGACCTCGACGACGAGAAGGGTGCCGATGGTGCTGTGCACCTCGGCGAGCGGCAGCGCGACCAGGAAGGTGCCGTTACCGCCGTCCGCGTACGTCACGCGGTAGGAGCCGAGACCCGGCAGCTCCACGGTGCCCGGGGCACCGCCGCGCGGGACAGCGGCGAGCGCCGCCTTCTCCGGCTCCGACAGCGCGCGGTCCGTGATCTGCGGGCCACGCCCTTGCGTGTCCTGCTGCGTGGAGACGACACCGGCGCCGAGCGTCCCGTCGGCGCTCACCTCCACCCCGACCGTGCCGACGGGCGCGCCGCCCCCGGTCACGAACCTCAGCGGATCACCGGGCGGCGGGAGCACCGCGTCCCGCGCCTCCGGCGGTGGCCCCGCGGCCCGCCGGGCGAGGGCGTGCAGCTGCTCGTCCTTCTGCCCGTAGAGATAGCTGCGCAGGGCGAGCGTCGTCACCGTGCCGATCACCGCCGCCACAACCGCGATCAGCGCGACCGCGGACACGACCAGCCGGGTCCGCAGCGACCACCTCCTGGGCATCCGGCGCACCCCGCGCATACGGCCCGTCCCTCGCATCCGGTCCGTCCCGTGCGTCCGGCCCGTCCCGTGCGTCCGGCGCGTCCCGTGCGGCCGGCGCCCGCTCATCCGGCGCATCCGGTCATTCACCCGGTTTGATCAGATATCCCGCACCACGCCTGGTGTGGATCATCGGCGACCGGCCGGCATCGATCTTCCGCCGCAGATAGGAGATGTAGAGCTCGACGACATTGGCCTGGCCCCCGAAGTCGTACGACCAGACACGGTCCAGGATCTGCGCCTTGCTGAGCACGCGCCGCGGATTGCGCATCAGATAGCGCAGCAGCTCGAACTCGGTCGCCGTGAGATGAATGCCCGCGCCGCCCCGGGTCACCTCATGGCTGTCCTCGTCGAGGGTGAGGTCCCCGACGACGAGCAGGGACTCACCACGCGCGGCCGCCGCCGCGCCGGACCGACGGATCAGCCCGCGCAGTCTCGCCACGACCTCCTCGAGGCTGAACGGCTTGGTGACATAGTCGTCGCCGCCGGCCGTCAGCCCCGCGATCCGGTCCTCGACGGCGTCCCTCGCGGTGAGGAACAGCACCGGCACGTCGGGGAGTTCACGCCGCAGCCTCGCGAGCACGGCGAGCCCGTCCATGTCGGGCAGCATCACGTCCAGGACGACGGCGTCGGGCCGGAACGCGCGCGCCGCGCGCACCGCCCCCGCGCCGTCCCCGGCGCTGTGCACCTCCCACCCTTCGTAGCGCAGCGCCATGGAGAGCAGTTCGGCGAGGGACGCCTCGTCGTCCACCACGAGCACCCGGACCGGACCGCCGTCCGGCCTGCGCAGTTCGGTACGTCCCTGGGGAGAGGTGGTGGTCGTCATGGTGCCCACCCTGGAACCCCGCCGTGAGAGCGGCCTTTCCCTTACCTGTGAATTCCCTGAGAACCTCGCGACGCTGCCTCAGGGCCGCGCTCGGAGGAAGAGCCGGGCGCCGTTCTCGTAGCAGACGGCTCGCAGCCAGTCGTCCCCGAGCTCCAGCCGCTCCAGCGCCTCGAGCTGGTGGAGATACGGATACGGGATGTTGGGGAAGTCCGTGCCGAGCAGCACCCGCTCCGCGAGGTCGGCCAGCCGCCCCCGCTCGCTCACCGGGAACGGACTGAACCGCTCGCTGAAGTCCGTGAACGCCATGGTGGTGTCGAGACGCACCTGCGGGTACCGCTCGGCCAGATCCAGGAAGTCCGTGTACTCGGGCATCCCCATGTGCGCCACGATCAGCGGCAGCCGCGGGTGGCGCGCGAGGAGCCCGGCGATCGGCTCCGGCCCTGTGTACTTGCCGGGCGCCGGGCCAGAACCGCAGTGCATCACCACCGGGATCCCCGCCTCGGCGAACAGCCCCCACACCGGGTCGAGCAGCGCGTTGTTGGCGTCGTACGCCCCCACCTGCAGATGCGACTTGAAGACCCGGGCGCCGTTGTCGACGGCCCGGCGGACATAGCTCTCCACGCCCTCCTCGGGATAGAGCGTCGCCGTGTGCACACAATCGGGCGTGCGGGACGCGAAGTCGGCGGCCCAGCCGTTGAGCCACTCCGCCATCCCCGGCTTGTGCGGGTAGAGCATCGACGTGAACGTCCGCACCCCGAACTCCCGGAGCAGGGCGATCCGCCGGTCCTCCTCCTCGCGGTAGGCGATGGGCCACTCCATCCCGGTCAGCGGCCCCACGGAGTCGAAGTACGCCCACACCTTGTCGAGCACCCGCTCGGGCATGAAGTGCGTGTGGACGTCGACGAGCCCGGGCAGCCCGAGCCGCTCCCAGAACGCGCGTACCGCCGCGCCCTCCTCAGTCCCGTTCAAAGTCGTAGCTCCGCTCGACCTTGCCGACATGGACGCTGTACCGCTCGTACCACTGCTCACGACCGCGCTGCTGCGCGCTCCGGTGCTCCGGATCCCGCTGCCAGGCGGCGATGGAGTCCTCGTCCCGGAAGTAGCCGACGGTGATGCCGAGCCCGCCCGGCGTACGGGCCGACTCGTACCCGAGGAACCCGGGCACCTGCTCGACCAGCTCACTCATGCGTACGGCGGTCTCGTCGTAGCCGCTGGGGTCCGGTTGCAGACGGGACGTGAACACAACGGTGTAATAGGGCGGTTCGATCCCCGCCACAAGGTGATCGCTCATGACGAACACCCTCCGACGTGCGCCGATGCGGTGTCCAGGCCACCGGCCCAAAGGGATCCGAGTCTTTACCGTCCCGGGCGCGGACGCACGCGGCCGGCACGGTACGGCCGCGCCGTTCCCTGTCGGCCGCTCAGAAGAGCCCGTCCTGGACGCCTCGCGGCAGCTCGTCGACGGGCGCGGTGACAGCGCCGAGCGGATCGGAACCGACGAGCTCCCATCCGGCCATCACCCGGGTGTCGACGACAAGCGTCCGTCCGTCGGCACCGAGCAGATGCAGATCGGGCCCGGCGGCGGCGACCAGCCGCCCGGCGACGGCCGCGCCGTCCGCCAGCTCCCGCACCACGCCCGAGGCCGCGGGGGCCCCTTCGAGCCCGAACACCCCCATATGGTCGGCCGCCCCCGACCCGAGCCGCTTCAGCGCCTCGGGCCACCCCTCCAGCGAGACCGCCCGCGCATGCAGCTGCGTGATCTCGGCCGTCCGCTCACCGGCCCGGGCGGGAAGCAGGGCACGCACCGCCCGCTTCTGCGCGTACGGGATCCGGTCCGGCACCCCCAGTGCGGCGCGCAGCAGTTCCTCCGTACGCCGCGCCGCCATCAGCGGCCCGCGCCCCAGCCAGCTGAACACGACCGCACCCTGCTCCAGCAGCCGCGCCGCGCCCCGCTCCTCTGCGGTGATCCCGACCTTGACCATCCCGGGCCCGAACCAGGCCAGATAGACCCGGTACGGACGAGGGTCGTCGGCGATGGTGTCGGCGGCCACCGAGTGCGCCCGGTCCAGCCGCGTGCATTCCGGGCACAGTCCTCCCGTACTCCGCCCCGGCACCACGGCCCCGACGGGGCACACGTTCCCCCGCGCCCCGCGGCAGGCCCGCTCCCCGACGGCCCGGAAGCCGAGCGGCTTCCCGTACCCGACCCGGCTCTCACGCAGTTCCCCGCCCCGGCCCCAGCGCAGCACGGGCGACGCGTCCCCTGCCCAGCCCATCCCCCGGAACCGCCACCGGTTGCCGCCGCCCATGCTCCTCCGTTCCTCTTCACTTCCGAAGACACCGAAACATCGAAGACACCGAGACACACTTCGCTGCTGCACGTGCCGACGCGAGAGGCCCCCGGATCATCGCCGGGGGCCTTTCGGCTCTTTGCACGCGGCAGGATGCGAACCTGCAACCCTCTGATCCGTAGCTCCGGCGGGAACGGTCGGTGACGGCCATACCGGCCGCACGCGTCCCCGAAGACCCGAAGACCCGAAGACCTAAAGACCCGAAGAGACGTTAGCGGACGGGGGCGGTCGCTGTGGTTGCGGTACTCCGCTGCTGTACGGGAACCGCCGTTGCCGTCGGTCGCCGACGTCCCCCGGCTACCGCTGGGTGGTGCCCCCCATCGCGTGGGCTCCTTCCTTCGCCTTGCGATGCGCGCCGCCAGGCCGATGGATCATTCCGTCGGCGGTATTCGCAGGCTCGCCGGAGTGCGGCCTGTCGCGTCCCGCAGAAGCGGATGGATCACGAACCCTCTGTAGGATTGAGAAATGGCTGCGGAGCATCCAGAGGCCGCAAAACAACTGTCCGTGGTCGCGGAGAACGTAGGGTCACACCTCACGGAGATCAGCCGCGACATAGGGGAGTACGTTCTTGCCGAAATCCCGGAGCTCAAGGGCGACGCAACCGTCATCAAGATCCTGCGGGCGAGCGTCGCGGAAAATGTCGCCACGTTGCTGCACATTTTCGAGAACGACATACCCCTGGACAAGATCGAGGGGCCTGCAGCTGCTCTTGAGTACGCCAGGAGGCTGGCTCAGAGGGGTATCCCCCTCAGCGCGATGGTCAGGGCCTACAGGATCGGCCACTGGCGCTTTCTGCACTGGTGCCTGGACGAACTCAACCGACGGGACGCCGACGAGGAACTCGCCACCGCGACCAACCGGCGCATGCTGCAGGTGAGCTTCGGTTACATCGACCGCGTGACCGAGCATGTCATCGTGGTCTACCAGCAGGAACGCGATCAATGGCTGCTCAGCCAGACCGCCGCGCGTGCCGCGCGCGTGCGGGACATCCTCACCGAGAAGGACGTCGACCTCAACTGGGCCGAACCAGCCCTTGGTTACCGGCTCCGGCAGCACCACCTCGGGCTGGTGGCCTGGTTGCCCACACTGAAGGGTGAGAGTGAGGGACTGGCTCGACTCCACCGGGTGACCAACGAGATCGCCCAGAAGCTGGGCTGCCCTGCCGGGCCGCTGTTCGTCCCCCGAGATGCAATTGCGTCCTGGGCCTGGCTGCCGTTCGGCCCGGGCAACGACGTCTCCTGGAAACAGGTGTCGAATGTGGTCGAGCGCAGCGATCCTTCCGTGCACGTGTGCGCCGGGATCGTCGGGTACGGCATCGAGGGATTCCGCTCCACGCACCGACAGGCATTGTGCACGCAGGAACTTGCGGCAGCGGCCAGTCCGGCGCCCCAGTTCACCGACTTCTCCGCTGTCGCTCCCATCGCCTTGGTGGCCAAGAACATCGACAACATGCGCGCTTGGGTGTGGGGAATCCTGGGCCTGTTGGCCGTCGATGACGAGCACAGCGCACGGCTCAGGGAGACCGTGCAGATATTCCTGGGCACCGGCTGCAGTTACACCGCCACCGCCGACGCTCAGATTCTCCACAAGAACACCGTGCAGTACCGCATCCGGAAGGCCGAGGAAATCCTGGGACACCCGGTCCAGCAGGAGCACACCGACCTGGAAGTCGCACTGCTCGCCGTTGAGTACCTCGGCTCGACCCTCCTTCTCACCGGTCCCGAATGAAAATGGCCGACCGTACCTTCGTCGCACCAAGCTCTTCAC
Source organism: Streptomyces sp. NPDC057445 (assembly GCF_042802855.1). Lineage (NCBI taxonomy): Bacteria > Bacillati > Actinomycetota > Actinomycetes > Kitasatosporales > Streptomycetaceae > Streptomyces > Streptomyces sp. NPDC057445. The sequence continues at coordinate 111,901 of NZ_JBHVDH010000022.1, forward strand.
TCGGATCAGCATGGCAAACCCGGGAAGGCCGAGATGACCGCCTCGTACGAAACCATCAAGACCAGGTTGGACGGCAACGTCCTGGCCGCCACGTTCAACGCGCCGCCGATGAACCTCATCGGTCCCGAGGTCGTACGGGACCTGGTCGCACTGCTCGAAGAACTGTCACAGCCGACCGCCCCACGCGTGGTGATCTTCGACAGTGCGGACGCCGACTTCTTCTTCCCGCACGTCGACATGACGAAAGTCGCCGAGTACACCGCTGAGGCCGCGAAGGCCGGAGGCCCCGGCGATGCCTCCCTGGGAATGCTGTTTCGCAAGCTGAGCCTGCTGCCGGTCGTCACCATCGCCAAGCTGCGCGGCCGCGCCCGGGGAGCGGGCAGTGAGTTCCTCCTTGCCTGCGACATGCGCTTCGCCTCCCGGGAGAACGCCGTCCTGGGCCAGCCCGAAGTGGGAATCGGAACACCCCCCGGCGCGGGCGCGATCCAGCACCTCACCCGTCTGCTGGGCCGGGGCCGTGCACTCGAAGCCGTGCTGACGTCGTCGGACTTCGACGCCGACCTCGCCGAACGCTACGGATGGGTCAACCGTGCGGTCCCTGACACCGAACTGGACGAGTTCGTAGCAGGCATCGCCGCGCGTATGAGCGGCTTCCCCCGCGATGCGCTGATCGCGGCCAAGTCGGCCATCAACGCCGTCAGCCTGCCGGCTCCTGCCGAAGTTCGCGCAGACGCCGCGCTGTTCCAGCAACTCGTGCGAGGCGAGGGAGTGCAGCAGCGCACGGCTGAGCTGTTCGAGCGGGGCTTCCAGACCCGTGGTGCCACCGAACTCGGCCTCGGGGACGCCCTGGGCGACTTGAAGGCCGTCGACTGACGAAGAACTGCCGTGAGGTCGGTGGAGTGGGTGCGGTCGGTGGCCCGCCCGGTCCGGGGCCGAGCATGATCAGGGGGCCGTACGCCTGCACGCAACTCGGGCAGGCCTGTCCCCCGCCCGCAATGTGACCGCGTGGCCCCTTGGTCCTGCTCGACGCCTTCGACGCCTTCGACGGTGCAGGAGTGCAGGACACGGTCCGCTCCGCGCAGAGTGACTATCAGCCCGTAGGAATGCGGTCTCGATCTCCATCCCTGGTGGTAGAGATCGGCGGGTTCGGCTGCGGGACGGTGAACGGGATCAAGCAGGGTGGTGATCAGCCGGACGCAGGTGGAACGCTGTTGGCCGTCGCCGGTGGTGGCGCCGACCCGGTAGGTGACCACGCGCACGGTCACCTCCCCGGGCGGAGGTGTGACCCGGCCGCCGGAACAGCACCGGGTGCCGGCCGAAAGTCACGGGCACGCGGCGGGCACGGTGACCACCTCGATGCGAACTACACTCGCCGATGAGACGCTACTGGACTTGTCCCCGGTGGTGCTCGACTCCGCGTACGTCAGGGGAGCCCGGGCGGAAATACCACGCGGTCGACGGCTGCTTTCAGGAGCGGTGGGCTGTTGGCGTCAACTGACGTTTGCGCAAATGGCTTGGACCTGAAATGTGACCTGCTGAGCGGATTCGTTCACGATTTCGCCATCCCAGGCAGTGTTGCCCGCGACCGCCCCCGACGACACGAGCCTGGTGTCTCCGAAGAAGCTGAGGACGCCTCCGCCTGTGACCACCTTCCCCGGGTCGCAATCCACCTGGGCGCCGCAAAGGGAGCCGTTGGGGGGACATGTGAAGTCGCCTGTGTTCACGTCGTATCCGGAGATTCCGTCCTCACCGGCGGGTCCTGTCGCGCCGGTGGCACCCGTAGGACCGGTGGCGCCTGCGGGACCCGTCGGACCCGTGGGGCCCCTCTTGCCGCCCTTTCCGTGGCCGTCCCACCCGTCGCCGACCCCGTGTGGCCCGTCCTGGAACGAGTGGCCGTTGTAGGCATACATGGCGCCCCCCCCGCCAGCTCGACATCCGCACCATCCGCACCGCCGACTTCGACGGCCCGACCCAACTCAGCGACAAGGCGGTTGCCGCCTACATCGCCAAATACGCCACCAAAGGTGCCGAGACCGCGACCGGCACCCTCGACCGGCCCCTCCGGTTCATCGCCGAACTCGCCCGCATGACCTCTCCCAGCATGCTGAGCGGCTGGTCCGCACCGCCTGGACGCTCGGCGCACGCAAGGACCTGGAAGACCTGCGCCTGCGCGCCTGGGCTCACATGCTCGGCTTCCGCGGCCACTTCTCCACCAAGACCCGCCGCTACTCCACCACCCTCGGCGCCCTCCGCGCCGCCCGCGCCGAATGGCGAAGCCTCCAGGCCGCCATCGCCCGTGGCGACCAGGCCCCGGGGCCGGCCAACCCTGACAGCGACGACACCACCCTCGTCCTCGCCCACTGGGTCTACGCCGGAATCGGCCTCACCCGAGGCGAGGAATGGCTCGCCGCCGCATTCACACCCGACACCCTGGAAGGAGACACCGCCGTATGACCATGACCGTGATCGAGCGCAAGTGGTACACGACGGCAGAGGTCGCCGAGATGCTCGGCTACGGCCTGCCCCAAAATGCTCGTGCTCACAGGAGACCGCTCCCTGAAAGACGGGCGTAACCGCCGCATCCTGCCGCGCTGGGTAGAGTACGCGCCAACGCGAAAGGCCCCCGGATCATCTCCGGGGGCCTTTGGCCTGTGTGCACTCGGCAGGATTCGAACCTGCAACCTTCTGATCCGTAGTCAGATGCTCTATCCGTTAAGCTACGAGTGCTTGTCTGTGACCTGGGCCACTTGCGCTACCTTCCGGGCTTTTCTGCCCGGTCGGCGTTGCGGGAACAACATTACATGACCTGCGCCGCCAGACGAAATCCATTAGTCGCACCCTGCCTGAGCTGGGAAAGCACCCGTACGGCCGTACGGGCGCCCGCCCCTGGAGAGGACACCGGCGACCCACTGAACGGCCGGTGCGCAACCCCCTCGCAACGACCGGCGGCGGAACGACCGAAGCCCCGGCCGTCTGGCCGGGGCTTCGGTGTTGGTGCGGAGGCGGAGGGATTTGAACCCTCGATGGGCTTTAAGACCCAAACCGCATTAGCAGTGCGGCGCCATAGACCGGACTAGGCGACGCCTCCAGCACACCCACGCGGGCGCGGGTGGTGCGTGCAGATGATGACACAGCCGGGTGGGCTGTCACCAATCGCTCCCCACGGTACTAGGCACGCGGCCCCCGGGGCAAAGAGCCGCCCGGCGCCGCCGGACGGCTCTTTCTCGGCGCCCGGCCGGGTGAGTCCGGGTTGCGCAACGCGCGGGCGTGCGGAGCGTTAGAGATGCCGGGGCGGCCACCGCCCCCCAACCGTCATCCACAGGAGCACCCATGCTGCGCCGCCTCGTCCTCACCGCCACGGCATCAGTGGCCACGCTCGTCGTCACCGCCCCGGGCGCCTCCGCGCTCGGCCCGCTCCCGCTGCCCCTGCTGCAGGAGGAGTCGCGCGACCGCCTCACGGTGACCACCTCGCACACCGGCAACCCGAAGGCGGACGGTACGTACGAGCTGACCTGTGGCCCGGACGGCGGTACCCACCCCGAGGCAGAGGGCGCCTGCGACCGGCTGGACGAGCTCGGAAAGAACGGGCGCGACCCCTTCGCGCCCGTCGGCCAGGACCGGATGTGCACACAGCAGTACGGCGGCCCCGCCACCGCCCGCATCACCGGAACCTGGCACGGCCACCCCGTCGACACCTCCTTCGACCGCAGCAACGGCTGTGAGATCGGACGGTGGCGGGCCATGGAACCTGTCCTGCCGACCGCACGGGTGTAACGGGCGCGATGACCGGGGGCGCCGGACGGCGCCCAGGTCAGCGTGCGTATCAAGAGGCGAGGGAGTACTCCGTGTACACAGAACCTTGGTGAGAGCTCCCCCTCATCCGCCGCCGTATGCCCATCCCCTGCCCTTAGACTCCTTTCAGTGACAGGCCGCGGCCCGAGGGGCAAGATGGAGCCGGCCGTCCGCAAGATGCTGTAGGTCAGGGAGGAAGCGTCGTCGTGAGCAGCAGGCCATCCCGAGGCGCTGCTCGCCTCGCAGCCATACTCGACGCCCTCCCGGACGGGCTCGTGCTCGTCAACTGCAACGGCACGGTGGTCAACGCCAACACCATCGCCCTGGAGATGTTCGAGACGCCGGGTACGGCGCTGGTGGGGCGAGGGCTGCTGGATCTTCTCCCGTCCTTCGACTCGAAGCTGATCCCGGGCTCCATGCGGCGGCCCGAGGCCGCCGACGAGCGGGGCCGCACGAAGCCGACCCGGATGATCGCGCGGCGCACGGACGGCGGGGAGTTCCCCGTCGAGGTCACCAGCGCGAGCCTGGAGGACGGCCGCGACGCGTACGCGTCGAACGTCAGCGGCGGCACCTACACCGGTGACGAGCTGCTGATGCTGGTCGTGCGCGACCTCTCCGGCACCATCGACACCGAGGCCGAACTGGCCCGCTCCCAGCGGCAGACCGAGATGATCCTGCGGGCCGCCGCAGAAGGCGTCGTCGGTACGGACACCGAGGGCCGGGTCGTCCTGGTCAACCCGGCCGCCGCCCAGATCCTCGGCTTCCGCGCCAGCGACCTCGGCGGCAAGGAGCTGCACCCGCTGATCCTGCACTCCCGTCCGGACGGTGAGCCGTTCCCGTACGACGAGTCGCCGCTCGCCGACACCCTCAGGTCGGGGCGCAAGCACCGGGTGCGGGGACAGGTCCTGTATGCGAAGAACGGCAAGAAGGTGCCGGTCGACCTGACGACCGCGCCGGTGCGTGACGGCGAGCAGCTCGTCGGTGCGGTGATGACGTTCACCGACCGCCGGCCCTACGAGGAGCTGACGGAGCAGCACGCCGCCGAGATCACCGAACGCGACGAGCGGCACTCGGCCGAGGTGGAGGAGCTGACCGAGAAGCATGCCTCCGAGCTGGCGGCGCTGACCGAGAAGCACACGGCGGAGATCGCCGACAGGACCGAGCGGTACGCGGCGGAGGCCGAGGAGCGCGACGAGCGGGAGGCCTCGCTGACCGCCCGGCTGGACCAGCTGACCGCGGTGCTTGGCGAGTCGCTGCGCGGGCCCTTGGAGGAACTGAGGGGCGAGCTCGGCAAGCTGGCCGCCGACCCGGCCGGACAGCTCTGGCCCGAGGCCAACCAGATCCTGCACCACCTCGCCGCGGGCTACGCCCGGATGACCACGCTCGTCGACAACGTGCTCGGCTACCAGCGCCTGGACGCGGGCGCGGAGTCGCTGCAGCGGGCGAAGGTGCTGCTCGACGGGGTCGTGGCAGCCGGCATCGAGGGCGCGGTCGAGCTGATCGGTCCGGGACGGGCGCAGTTCGCCGTGCACGCCCCACCGATAGAGGCCGAGGTGGACGCGGTCCGGCTGGCGACGGCCCTGGCCCACCTGGTCGCCGACGTCGCAGGGGTCGACTCGACCGGCAAGACCCGGGTCGTGGCGGGCGCGGGCGGCGGATACGTCGACTCGACGATCGTCGTCGCGGCTGCCCAGCGCGGCGATGTCGTACGGATCGAGGTACGCGGGCCGTACCCGGGAGGCGACCCGGTGCACGAGCCGATCGTCCGCGGGATCGTGACCGCGCACGGCGGTGTGCTGCAGACGCACGAGGTGCCCGGGATGAGCGGCAGCGCCTATGTCCTCGAGGTTCCGCTGGGGGAGGGCGCCGGGATGGTGACGCCCCCGCCCGCCGAGCCTGCAGAGGCCGCACCCGTGGTGCCCGCGCAGTCCACGTCCGGGGGCGGGCGCCGGCGTGCCCGGCGAGCCTCGACGGACGCGTTCCTGGAGAGTCCCGTGGCACCGGCCGGGGCAGTGGTCGTCACGGGCGGTGGCACCGGCCGTCGTCGTGGCCGTCCCAGCCCCGCAGAGGCGGCCGAAGGCGCCGTGGTCATGGCCTCGGAGAATGCGGCCGACGGCGGCCGCCCGGCGCTCGGCGCGGCCGTGCCGCCGCAGGGAGTCTCTCCGGAGGCGTCGGTCGGCGCTCCCCGGCCCACGGGCCGCCGCGCCCGCCGGGACCAGGGGGCGCTGCCCGCGCTGCCGTCGGGACCAGCGGCCGCCGAGGCCCCGGCCCCAGCGGCACCAGCAGCAGCCGCGCCCACCGCGTCGCCGCTGCCGGAAGCGACACAGGGAGGCGGGGCGACCCCTGCCGCTCCCGCTGCCGGTGTGGCGTCCACGCCCACGGCGGGCGGTGCCGTGAACGCCTCCGGCGCTCCGGCCGCGGTCCTGTCCGCGCCGGTTCCGCCGGGTGCCGCGGTCGAGCTCTCCCAAGGCCTGCCCCCCGCCGGACAGGCCGGTCTTCCCACGGCCGCCCCGACCTCCGCCGCTGCCCCGGCGGGCGTGTCCGCTGTCAAGGCGGACGCGTCCGGAACCGGTGCCGCCTCGCTGGAGCCCGCCGGAGCCGTGGCGCAGCCCACGGGGCGGCGGGCGCGGCGCGCGCTTGCCGGAGCACAGGGGCACAACGTCAGCGGGGACGCCGGGGAGGCGCGTACCGCGTTCGCGCTGCCGCCCGCGGAAGCCGATCGCGTACCGGCCGAGCCTGCCGCCGCTCAGGACGGCGAGGGCCGTCACGACTCCGTGCGCAGCGAGCCGGGCGCCGACCACACCCCGCCGCAGCCGCATCCCGTGCCGACCGGCCGGCGCCGGGCTCGGCCGGGGGACACCGCCGCGCCCGTGAACGGCGAGGGGGCCGACACCGGTTCCGTACCTCTGCCGCCCGCCGCGGAGCCGCAGCGCGTCGCGCAGCCGCTTCCCGCGGAGGCGCCGCTGCCCGCGGAGGCGCCGCTTCCGGCCGATGCCTCGCAGGGCAGGTCGTTCAGCGTGCGCACGCTCGGGCAGGGTGTCCCGTTCGCGCAGCAGGCAGGCCAGAGCCAGTCCCTCGGGCGGGGCGTTCCGATCGTCCCGCCGCCCGGGCGCAACCCGTCGCTGGGCCTGGGCGTTCCGTACGCCCAGCAGGGCGCGCAGGGCCAGGGTCAGACGCAGGCCGGTCAGACGCAGGCCGGCCAGACGCAGGGGCAGAACCAGACGCAGGGGCAGAACCAGACGCTCGGCGCCGGGCGCCGCCGCAAGCTGGCCAACCGGCCCGACGGTGACGAGCACGGCGCACGTGCGGCGCTGACGGAGACGGCCGCCCGGCCGCACCCGCAGCCCCCGGCCCAGCTCCAGCCACAGCCTCAGCCCGTTCCCCCTCAGCCCCAGCAGCCTCTGCAGCGGCTCGTCGCCCCGACCGAGGGCCGTGCGTACGCGATCGGTGCTCCGGACGAGGGCGCCGAGGGGCCCGAGCCTCTCGACGGCCCCGGCGGAGCCGTCGAGGTCGCCAACCAGCCCGTGCCCGCCCCCGTCGACGACGAGCTCCCCCCGGAGCCGCTGGACAACCCCCGGCGGTTGCTGGTCTGGCCCGCCCCGGACGCCGCCACGCAGCAGGCGCTGACCGACCGCGGCTACCGGCCGGTGATCGTGCACTCGCGCGAGGAGGTGGACGCGCAGATCGCCGCGTTCCCCGCGGCGCTCTTCGTCGACCCGCTGACCGGACCGATCACACGCACCGCGCTCCAGTCGCTGCGCCAGGCGGCGGTGGCGGCCGAGGTGCCGGTGCTGCTCGCGGCCGGTCTGGGGCAGGCGACGCGCGAGGCGGCGTACGGCGCCGACCCCGCCGTACTGCTGAAGGCGCTGGCTCCCCGCGACAGCGAGCAGCACCCGTCCCGTGTGCTGCTGATCGAGGAGCACGACGACATCGCGGCAGCGCTGACGGCGACGCTCGAGCGGCGCGGTATGCAGGTGGCACGGGCCGCGGGCGACTCGGATGCGGTCTCGCTCGCGCAGCAGATGCGGCCGAACCTGGTGGTGATGGACCTGATGCAGGTGCGCCGCCGACGCGCCGGGATCATCGACTGGCTGCGGGCGAACGGGCAGTTGAACCGGACCCCGCTCGTCGTCTACACCTCGGCGGGCCTTGACCACGCCGAACTGCCCAAACTCTCCTCGGGCGAGACGGTCCTGTTCCTGGCGGAGCGCTCCACCAACGACGATGTGCAGAGCCGGATCGTGGAACTGCTGGCGAAGATCGGCACGAACTAGCGCTAAACCGGGGCAGAACGGGACGAACTCAGACGAATCAGACCCGGCCCGGGCGGTGTTCCGGAGCAGCGTTCCCGGGGCGGTTCTCCCGGGCGGCGTTCGAGCATTCGGCCCGGCAGACGTCCGGCCCGGTGCGCCTGTCGCACACCGGGCCGTCGAGGCGGTTGTCGTCCACCGCAGTCCGCGGCTACCGCAGTTCCGTGACGTCCAGCTCGCCGTCCGCGTACTGCCTGCGGATCACCTTCTTGTCGAACTTCCCGACGCTCGTCTTCGGCACCGCCGGGATGATCGCCCAGCGCTCCGGCAGCTGCCACTTCGCGATCTTCCCGGCCAGGAAGTCCTTGAGCGACACATAGTCCGCCGTGGAACCGTCCTTGAGGACAACCGTGGCCAGCGGACGCTCGCCCCACTTCTCGTCGGGGACGGCGACGACCGCCGCCTCCGCGACCTCGGGGTGCGCCATGAGGGCGTTCTCCAGCTCGACGGAGGAGATCCATTCGCCGCCGGACTTGATGACGTCCTTGGCCCGGTCGGTCAGGGTGAGGAAGCCGTCGGGGCTGATCACGCCGACGTCACCGGTCTTGAGCCAGCCGTCCTCGCTGAACTTGTCCTCGGGCTTGAGCGGCTCGCCCGCCGCACCGCCGTAGTAGGCCCCCGCGATCCACGGTCCCCGCACCTCCAGCTCGCCCGCGGCCTCGCCGTCCCAGGGCAGGAACTCGCCGCCGGGGCCGCGCAGCCGTGCCTCGACACCGGCCGGGAAGCGGCCCTGGGTGAGGCGGTAGCCCAGCTCCTCCTCCGTACCGACCGCATGGGCCGGCGGCCGTGCGATCGTCCCCAGCGGGGAGGTCTCGGTCATGCCCCATGCGTGACAGACGCGCATGCCCAGGTCGTCGAACGCCTGCATGAGGGAGGGCGGACAGGCGGAACCGCCGATGGTGACCTGGCCGAGGGAGCTGACATCACGCGGCTTGGCGGTGAGCTCGGCCAGCAGGCCCTGCCAGATGGTGGGAACCGCGGCCGCGTGGGTCGGGCGCTCGGTCTCGATCATCTCGGCGAGCGGGGCCGGCTGGAGGAACCGGTCCGGCATCAGCATGTTCACCCCGCTCATCAGCACGGCGTGCGGCAGGCCCCAGGCGTTGACGTGGAACTGCGGGACCACGACCAGGCTGGTGTCGGAGTCCGTCAGCCCCATCGACTGGGCCATGTTGACCTGCATCGAGTGCAGGTAGATCGAGCGGTGGGAGTAGACGACGCCCTTGGGGTCGCCGGTGGTGCCGGAGGTGTAACACATCGCCGCGGCGGACCTCTCGTCCAGCTCCGGCCAGTCGTAGGAGACCGGCTTGCCGGCGATCAGTTCCTCGTACTCGTGCACCTGGGCCTGCACACCGTCCAGCAGCGAACGGTCGCCGGGCCCCGAGACCACGACATGCTCGACCGTCGGCAGATGGGGCAGCAGCGGAGCGAGGAGCGGCAGCAGGGAACCGTTGACGATGACGACCCGGTCGGCCGCGTGGTTGACGATGAACACGAGCTGCTCGACGGGCAGGCGCAGATTGAGCGTGTGGAGGATGGCGCCCATGCAGGGGATCGCGTAGTACGCCTCCACGTGCTCGGCGTTGTTCCACATCAGCGTGGCGACGCGCTCGTCACCTTCGACCCCGAGGTCGTCGTGCAGGGCGTGCGCGAGCTGCGCGGTGCGCTCACCGAGCTCGCGGTAGCTTCGGCGCTGTGGCTCGCTCTCTCCGGTCCACGTCGTGACCTGCGAGGTGCCGTGGATCGTCATCCCGTGCTTCAGGATGCGGGTCACGGTCAGTGGTACGTCCTGCATGGTGCTCAGCACGGCGTCCTCCCGGTGGGCGCACAGCTCTCGGCCGGGGAATGCCCCGGACCCCCTGGCAGTAAGGGTGTGGCGATTCTGCGCACATACCGAGCGGTATGTCACTACCCCTGGGTAGGAAAAGACAGACGAATACTCGGTGTCGGACACAGCACCGGCCTGTGGCCGTCCTTCGACGGAGGGCCGTCACGACGGCCACCCGGCAGGCGTCCGGCGGAGCCTGACGCGCTCGGGCCACCCGCCGGGCGACCGGCTCGGGCTCTGTGCCGCTGCTGGAGCGGGCCATCGGACGGGGAGGCGGCCCGGGAAGCGGAGCCCCTGGCACCGAGGACCGAACGGCCGCGGAAGCCTGGGAAGCAGGGGTAGCCGGAGCCGCCGGGCCGGGGCAGTCGGGTGGGCAGTCCCGTGGGGCGGTCCGGTGACCCGGCAAGAGGACCGGGGCGGAAGCGCCGGTCAGCGCACCGGAGTGAGCTCCGGGTCCTCACGGAGCTTGCCGAGCGCCCGCGAGACCGCGCTCTTCACCGTGCCTATCGAGACCCCGAGCACCTCGGCGGTCTGGGCCTCGCTGAGGTCCTCGTAGTACCGCAGGACGACCATGGCGCGCTGCCGGTCAGGGAGCCTCATCACCGCACGCCACATCGCGTCGTGCAGCACCTGCTGTTCGGCAGGGTCCGGCTCCGGCACTCCGGACGGCTCGGGCAGCTCGTCGCAGGCGAACTCGTCGACCTTCCGCTTGCGCCACTGCGACGTACGGGTGTTGAGCAGCGCACGCCGGACATAACCGTCGAGCGCCCGGTGGTCCTCGATGCGCTCCCAGGCGACGTACGTCTTGGTGAGCGCGGTCTGCAGCAGGTCCTCGGCGTCGCACGGATTGGCCGTGAGGGAACGCGCGGTACGCAGCAGTACGGGCCCCCGCGCCCGTACGTACGACGAGAACGACGGGTACGGCGAGCAGGAGGGTGGCGGCGATGCGGCCCTGGATGCGGTCGCGCAGACAGGCGTGGTCATGGCTCAACGCTAGGAGCGGGCCTGTCCCACGGGATCGGCCCCAGGTCCCGAAAGGGAATCCGCCTCAGGTTGTAGGGGTGCGGTAAGCCCCACCTCCCCAAGGTGGAGGGCGGTCGGCCCGGGAGTAGGGGTCTCATGCGCCCGGTCCGCGACGCGATCCGCCCGAGCCGCCGCCCGCACCGGCGCTGAGCAGGGCGGTCTCAGCCGTCCCTCCCCAGGATGAGACCGGAAGTCGGGACTCCGGTGCCGGCCGTGACCAGGGTCGTCGCCGCACCGGGTATCTGGTTCACCGAGGTGCCGCGCAGCTGCCGGACCGCCTCCGCGATGCCGTTCATCCCGTGCAGATACGCCTCACCCAGCTGACCGCCATGGCTGTTGAGGGGAAGGGCGTCCGCGGCCACGAAGTCGGCAGCCTCACCCGGCTTGCAGAAGCCGAACTCCTCCAACTGCATCAGCACGAACGGCGTGAAGTGGTCGTAGAGGATGCCCACATCGACGGAGGCGGGACGAAGGCCGGAGGTCCGCCAGAGCTGGCGGGCGACGACTCCCATCTCCGGCAGGCCGGTGAGGTCGTCACGGTAGTAGCTGGTCATCTGTTCCTGCGCCCGGGCCGCGCCCTGCGCCGCGGCGACGATCACGGCAGGCGGATGCGGCAGGTCCCTGGCCCGCTCCACGGATGTCACCACGACCGCCTGGCCGCCGTCCGTCTCCTGGCAGCAGTCCAGCAGGCGCAACGGCTCGGCGATCCATCGGGAGGCGGCGTGATCGGCGAGCGTGATCGGCCTGCCGTGGAAGTACGCCGCCGGGTTGCGCGCGGCATGACGGCGATCGGTCACGGCGACATGGCCGAACGCCTCCGGAGTCAGCCCGTACGTGTACAGATAGCGCTGAGCGGCCATGGCCACCCAGGAGGCAGGGGTGAGCAACCCGAACGGAATGTTCCAGCCGAGCGCCGCCCCTTCCGCGGACGGCTCCCGCTGCTGCACCCCCGCACCGAACCTGCGGCCCGAACGCTCGTTGAACGCCCGGTAGCAGACGACGACTTCGGCGACCCCGGTGGCGACGGCGAGGGCGGCCTGCTGAACGGTGGCACAGGCCGCGCCGCCGCCGTAGTGGATACGGGAGAAGAACGACAGCTCGCCGATGCCGGCCGCCTGGGCAACGGTGATCTCGGGGCTGGTGTCCATGGTGAAGGTGACCATGCCGTCGACATCGGCGGGGGAGAGCCCGGCGTCGTCGAGTGCCGCCCGTACCGCTTCGACGGCCAGCTTGAGTTCACTGCGCCCTGAGTCCTTGGAGAACTCGGTCGCTCCGATACCGACGACCGCCGCCCGCCCGCCGAGCGAGTCGGGCCTGCGCACGCTCATGATCCGGCCCCCGGAACCGTGACCGTCACCGTGCCCGTGACGTGGTGCCCGATCCCGTTCTCCCCGGTGACCCGCACCTGCGCCGTGTCCCCCCTCACCTCGGTGACGGTTCCGGTCAATGTCATCGTGTCGCCCGGGTAGTTGGGTGCGCCGAGCCGTATCGCCACCTTGCGGAGCACGGCCGTGGGACCGAAGTGGTCCGTGATGAACCTCCCGACGAGGCCGTTCGTCGTCAGGATGTTCATGAAGATGTCCGGGGAGCCCTTCTCCTTCGCGAGCTCCGCGTCATGGTGCACGTCCTGGTAGTCCCGCGAGGCGACGGCTCCCGCGACGATCAGGGTGCGGGTGAGGGGAACGGTGAGCGGGGGCAGCTCGTCACCCACGCGCAGGTCCGCACTCCGTGCAGTGCTCATGCCGCGTCCTCCTTCGCGAGCAACCGGCCGAGTTCATCGAGAAGTTGGGCACCAGGGCCCAGATATGCGTCGAGCTGCCGGCCCCACAGGAAGTGCCGGTGGACCGGATGGCCGATGTCCGCCCCGACGCCGCCGTGCAGATGCTGACCGGTGTGGACGACCCTCTTGCCCGCCTCGGAAGCCCACCAGCCGGCAGTCAGCGCATGCGTGCCGCACGGCAGGCCCTCGTCGTACCGCCACGCCGCCTCGTACGCGGTCACACGTATCGCCTCCGTGTCCATGTACGCATCGGCCGCGCGGAGTTGTACCGCCTGCTTGGTGGCGAGGGGACGCCCGAACTGCTCCCTGACCGAGGTGTGAGCGACGGCAAGGGCGAGCGAGCCCGCGCACACACCCGCCTGGAGTCCGGCGAAGGCGATACGGGCTGCGGCGAGCATGTCCTCGTACGCGCCCGGAGGGCCCGAGGAACCTGAGGAACCCGAGGAACCCGAGGAACCCTCGTCCCGGTACGCGCCCCGATCGCCGACGGAGGCACCGTCCCCGTCCACCCCGCCCCGGCCTCTGCCGTCCTCGGGACCGTCGTCGCCGAGCCGCTCACCCCGTGTGCCGTCCAGCAGGAGCCGGCCCGCCGCCCAGGGAGCTGTGGTCTCCACCGTGGCGGTCTCCGCATCCATCACCCGCACGAGCCACAAAGTCCGGTCCGCGTCCGGCACCAGCACATGGGTGGCGTCCCTCAGCCACGGCACCCATGGGACCGTCCCGGTCAGCCTGCCGTCCCCGTCGGCCCGGACGGCCCCACGCCCGGGGAACGCTCCGGTCGCGACCGCGGTCCCGTCCCGCAGAGCAGGCAGCAGCCGGGTCCGCTGCTCCGGCGAGCCGTGTCGATCCACGGCGAGCAGGCCGTACACACAACTCACCGCGAAGGGCACCTGCGCGGTCCTGCGCCCCTGCTCCTCCAGCAGCAGTACAAGACCGAGCAGCCCCGTCTCCTCCACGGCCTCGATCAGCCCCGCCGCGCACAGCGCCTTCCACAGTTCGGTGTCCGTCCCGGTCCCGGCCGCGGCCAGGCGCTCGTGCGTGGAGAGATCCCCGAAGATCCGCGCGGCCAGCTCGTGGGCCGCCGCCTGCTCCTGGGTGGGCGTGAAGTCCATGTCAGCCCGTGCTCTCTTCCAGGGACCGGAACACGGGCAGCTCCAGGTCCTCGTCCACCCGCTGGAACTCGAGCCGCACCGGCATCCCGATGCGCACCTTGTCGTACGGGACCCCGACCACATTGCTGACCATCCGCACACCCTCGGCCAGCTCGATGAGTCCCACCGCGTACGGAGGATCGAATGCGGGGAAGGGCGGGTGGTGCATGACCACATAGGAGTGGACGGTCCCCTCGCCGCCCGCCTCCACCGTGTCCCACTCCGCCGAGCCGCATCCACCGCATCCCGGCAGCCAGGGGAAACGGAGCGTCCCGCACGCCCCGCACCGCTGGATCAGCAGCTGGTGGCGGGCGACCCCGTCCCAGAATCCGGCGTTGTCCCGGTTGATCACCGGCCGGGGGCGGCGGGGCTTCTGCTTCGCCGCGACCGCCGGTGGGTGCGTGTCCGCCCGTGGGTGCGTGTCCGCCGGTGGGTGCGCGACCGTCCGTGCGTACGTGGCGGCAGGGGTGTACTTGAGGATGCGGAAGCGGTGCGTCCCCGCGAGCTCCCCGTCAGCGCGGACGTCCATCCGCGTCGTGACGAAGTGTCCCGTCCCCAGCCTGGTCGTCTTCCGGGGTGACACCGATTCGATCACCGCGTCGAAGGTGATCCGGTTCCCGGGCCGCAGCGGTCGCAGATACTCCTGCTCGCAATCGGTCGCGACCACCGAGGTGTACCCGGCCCCGTCGAGCAGCGCGAACAGCTCGTCGTGCGCCCCCGAGCGGTCCGAGTGCCCCGAGAGACCGCCCATCGTCCAGGCCTGCAGCATCGTCGGCGGCGCGATCGCGTCCGGTCCCGCGTAGGCCGCGTTCGTATCCCCCATCGCCTCGCACCAGTGCCTGATCATGGGCTCGTTGACCAGGTCCTTCCCGACCCCCGAGGTGGCAGCGGCCCGCCCTTCGTACACCTTCAGCCGTACATACAGGTCTTCGGCGTCCGCACTCGCCTCTCCCGCGTCCGCGCTCACCGCTTCCCCCTCCTCATACCGAGCCGCATCGTCGCGACGATCTCCCGCTGCACCTCGCTCACCCCGCCCCCGAAGGTGTTGATCTGTGCCGCCCTGTTCATCCGCTCCAGCTCCCCGTCACCGGCTGTGCCCATTCCGAGGGCCCCGGGCGAACCGGCCCTGATGAGCCCGGCGTCCCCCGTGATTTCCTGGCACATTCGATACACCTCGACGGCCGATTCGGTTCCCATGAACTTCACGCCACCGGCGTCGCCGGGGGCGAGCCGGCCGGCCCCCACATCCCCCACCAAACGCCAGTTGAGCAGGCGCGTTGCGGCAAGCCGGGTATGCATCTCGGCAAGCCTGGAGCGCACCCACGGCTCGTCAACCGGACGCGCGCCCGTCACCGGATCGGGGGTGCGGGCATGCCTCAGCGCCGCAGCCGCGAAGTCCTCGGCCTGCATACCGATGGCGGCCAGCGCGACCCGCTCGTGGTTGAGCTGGTTGGTGATCAGCTCCCAGCCGCGGTTCTCCTCGCCGACCAGGTTCGCGGAGGGGACCCGTATCCCGTCGTAGTACGTCACCGTCGTCGTCAGGCCGCCCACCGTCTCGATCGGCGTCCATGAGAAGCCCGGCGCGTCCGTCGGCACGAGGATGATCGAGATGCCCTGATGCCTGGGCGCCTCCGGATCCGTACGGCACGCCAGCCAGATCCAGTCGGCGTTCTGGGCGTTCGAGGTGAAGACCTTCTGCCCGTCGACCAGCCGGCTGCCTCCGTCCCGCACCGCCTTCGTCCGCAGCGACGCGAGATCGGTCCCGGCATCGGGCTCGCTGTAACCGATCGCGAAGACGACGTCGCCGCTCAGGATCCGTGGCAGGAAGAAGGACTTCTGCTGTTCGGTCCCGTACTTCATGAGAGTCGGACCGACCGTGTTCAGCGTGACCATGGAGACGGGCGCGCCCGCGCGGTACGCCTCGTCGAAGAAGACGAACTGCTCATCGGCGCCGCGCCCTTGCCCGCCGTACTCGACGGGCCAGCCGAGTCCGAGCATTCCGTCGGCGCCGATCCTGCGCAGCAGTCTGCGCTGCCCTGCGGTGTCGTCGCCGCCCGGAGGGCCGTCCGGCATCAGATCACGGAAGTACGAACGGAGTTCGGCGCGCAGCCGTTGCTGGCGCTCTGTCGGTGCGAGATGCACGGCGACGGCCTCCCGGGCTCAGGAGTGCGGGGCGGTAACAGATTTCTGACTGTCCGTCAGATACGCCCGGGCTGTCAAGGTCACGGACACCGGCCTCCGCAGGGGCGGATCCCCGAGAGCGCGGGGCCGGAGGGCACCCGACGCGAACGGCCTGCGCGGCGGCACCGGAGCACCGTCACGCAGGCCGTGTTCACCCCTCAGCCTCAACCCCCATCGGGCCGTGGGTCACCAGAGCGGGAAGAACGTCACCGCGATGTTCTTGTTCGACTGGTCGATCATGGTGAAGGCCGAGCCGTTGACGCTCGCGGTGTTGTTCTGGTTGGACGCTCCGGCGCCCGTGGCCACCTGCTGGGTGGTCGTCGAGTTGCCGTAGTTGTCGTGTCCGACACCGCTGCCCTCGATCTCGGCCACGGAGGCGTTCGATCCGTTGTTCGCGAAGGCGCCGTTGTCCGCCTGGGCGACCCCTGTGAAGAGCGCGGCGGCGAGGGGCAGCGCGGCGACGGCGGCGAGGGCACGTGCGGTACGGATGCTTGCCATGTCAATTCCTCCAGGAACCGGAAGTGCACCTCGGGTGCACCGGAAGTACGGAAGTACGGCTGAAACCCAGGCAGTTGGCCGACCGCCTCGGGTCGTGTTCACGACGTCGCGAGTCCAGAGTTGCCCACCGAATCTCCTGCGAACCACCCCGTAGGCTCTGATTCCTCCTCAAGCGTGAGGACATGTCGATAAACCCCCTTCGCACCTCCAACCGCCCAGCTCAAGGCGTCCTGGGCGGCGAAATCCGCCCACGGTAAGAGGAAAAGCGTTCCGGCACATTTTCGGCCAAATTTCCCCTCTTCCCTTACTCGAACAACAGTACGAACATAGAGTCATGGCCACCACCGACCGGCACAGCACCACCCTGGCCCTCGCCCACGCCTTGTCCGCCGCCGAACGCGGGCTCCCCGTGATCCCCCTGTCGCCCACCAAACTCCCGGCGCTGCCCTCGCCCCACCGCCGCGACCCGGAACCGATCCTCTGCCGCGGCGAGTGCGGGCTCCCGGGGCACGGCGTGTACGACGCCACGACCGACCCCTCGACCGTTCGAGAACTGTTCGCCGCCGCGCCATGGGCAACGGGTTACGGAATCGCGTGCGGCCGGCCGCCGTACCACCTCATCGGCATCGACCTCGACACCAAGAGCGCCGTGACGGGCGGGACGGACTCCGTCGCCGCGCTGCGGCAGCTCGCGCTCCAGCATCTGTTCACCGTTCCGGACACGGTCACCGTGCTCACGCCCAGCGGCGGCCGCCATCTGTGGCTGACCGGTCCGCCCGACGTCGTGGTGCCGAACTCTGCGAGCCGGCTCGCACCCGGGATCGACATCCGGGGCAGCGGCGGCTATCTCGTGGGTCCGGGGTCGGTTTCCGCGCACGGCGCCTACCGGCTCGCGCCCGGCACGGCGGATCTGGCCCCCGCGACCTGCCCCAGCGCGCTGCTGCACCTGATCGCACCACCCCCGGCGCTTCCCCTGCGCCGGTCCCGGCCCCACCACGCCGCGCCGTCGACCGAACGGGCACCCCGGGGCGAGGGGCTGGTCCAGTTCGTACGCGCGGCGCATGAAGGCCAGCGCAACACCCGTCTGTTCTGGGCGGCATGCCGCGCGTACGAGAACGGCATCGGCGACGCACTCGCGGACCTCCTCGCCGAAGCGGCGGTCGGCGCCGGGCTCACCGAGCGGGAGGCGCGGGCCACGATCGCCTCGGCCGCACGCCTGACCACGAGGCACCTGGACTGATGCCGTGTCCGCGTGCCGTCCGCGCGGCGCCCACGGCTTGTACGGCAAAAAGTGCCCCTATGGTTTTCGTCAAGCGGTAGCGATCTTGGGCGGTTCGTAGAAGGTGCCGTCCCGGAGCATGGCGAAGAGGACGTCGATGCG
>NZ_JBHVDH010000023.1:0-126671 GCF_042802855.1 Streptomyces sp. NPDC057445
ATCCGCACCCACCACCACAGCCCGATGCTCAAACCCGGACCGCCCCGCCAACGACCACGCCACATCCACCGGCCGCAACGCAGACTGCCCCGCCACACACGACCCGAGCCGCTCCGCCTGCCCCACCAACGCCCCCGGCGACCTCCCCGACAACACCCACGCCACCGGCAACCCACCATCAGTGTCGGGAAGCTCTGCCGGAACCTCAGTCGGCGCGAACTCCTCCACAATCACATGCGCATTGGTGCCACTCAGCCCGAACGACGACACACCCGCCCGCCGCGGACGATCCCCCTCCCGCAGCCACTCCCGCGCCTCCGACAACAACTCAACCGCACCAGCCGACCAGTCGACGGCTGACGTCGGAGCATCCACATGCAACGTCTTCGGCAGCACGCCGTGCCGCATCCCCTGCACCATCTTGATGATCCCGGCCACACCCGCAGCCGCCTGCGTATGCCCCAGATTCGACTTCACCGACCCCAACCACAACGGACGCCCCTCAGCCCTCCCCTGCCCATACGCCGCCAACAACGCCTGCGCCTCAATCGGATCACCCAGAACCGTGCCCGTCCCATGACCCTCGACCGCATCCACATCAACCGCAGACAACCCCGCAGACACCAACGCCTGCTCGATCACCCGCACCTGCGCAGGACCGTTCGGCGCCGTCAACCCGTTCGACGCACCATCCTGATTCACCGCAGAACCCGCCACCACCGCCAGCACCGGATGCCCAAGACGCCGCGCATCCGACAACCGCTCCACCAACAACACACCCACACCCTCGGAGAACCCCGTGCCGTCCGCCGCCGCGGCGAAGGACTTGCACCGGCCGTCCGTCGACAGCCCCTGCTGCCGGCTGAACTCGACGAACACCTCGGGTGAGGCCATTACGGTCACACCGCCGGCCACGGCGAGGGAGCACTCGCCGGAGCGCAGCGCCTGCGCCGCCAGATGCAACGCGACCAGGGACGACGAGCACGCGGTGTCCACCGTGACCGCCGGACCCTCCAGCCCGAACACATAGGACACCCGGCCCGAGGCGATCGAGCCGGTGTTGTTGTTGTCCTGATAGTCGTGGTACATCACGCCCGCGAACACACCGGTGGCGCTACCCCGCAGCGAGGCCGGATCGATCCCCGCACGCTCGAACGCCTCCCACGACGTCTCCAGCAACAACCGCTGCTGCGGATCCATCGCCAGCGCCTCATTAGGGCTGATACCGAAGAACCCGGCATCGAACTCCCCCGCGTCGTACAGAAATCCGCCCGAGCGCGAGTACGTTCGGTCGGGCACGCCCGGCTCGGGGTGGTAGAGCCGTTCGACGTCCCATCCACGGTTGGCCGGGAAGTCGGACACGGCGTCGACGCCGTCCGCGACCAGCCGCCACAGCTCCTCGGGCGAGGACACCCCACCTGGGTAGCGACACGCCATGCCGATGATCGCGATGGGCTCGTCGTCCGACCGGCGCGGGGTCGTGACCGGTGCGGGGCGGTGGTCGGTGCCGGACAGGGTGATGTCGAGGTGTTCGGCGACCGCGACCGCCGTCGGGTGGTCGAACACCAAGGTCGCAGGCAGTCGCAGGCCGGTGGTCGTGTTGAGCCGGTTGCGCAGTTCGACCGCGGTCAGCGAGTCGAAGCCGAGGTCCTTGAAAGCCTGGTCCGCGGCCACGGAGGCCGCCGACGGATGGCCGAGCACCTTGGCCACCTCTGTCCGTACCATTTCGAGGAGCACAGAGCCGCGCGCGCCGGGAGCGAGATCGGTCAAGCGTGCGTGCAGTGACTTGGCGGTGGGAGCCCCCGCGGTACGGCGGCCCGACGAGACCAGGGCGTGCAGCATGGGAGCGAGCGGAGTGGACGCGGCGACGGCGCGCAGTACGGGGAGGTCCAGCCGGACCAGGACCCGCAACGGTTCGTCGGCGGCCAGGGCGGCATCGAACAGCGCGAGGCCCTGGTCCACCGGCAAAGCGGGGAAGCCGTTGCGGCCCAAGCGGCGCAGTTCGGCGCCGTCCAGGCTCTCGCCCATTCCGCCTGACGCCCAGAGGCCCCAGGCCAGCGACACACCGGGGCGTCCCATGCCCCTTCGGTGGGCGGCCAGCGCGTCCAGGAACACGTTGGCAGCGGCATAGTTGCCCTGGCCGGGCGCGCCGAGGACACCGGACGACGACGAGAACAGCACGAACGCGGCCAGTGGACGGTCCAGGGTCAGCTCGTGCAGATGCCATGCGGCGTCCGCCTTTGCTCGCAGGACGGTGTCGAGCCGTTCCGGCGTGAGCGCGTCGACCACACCGTCGTCGAGTACGCCCGCGGTGTGCACCACACCGGTGAGCGGATGTTCGGCCGGAATGCCCGCCAGCAACGCCGCCAGCGCCTCCCGGTCGGACACGTCGCAGGCCGCGACGACGACCGTGGCACCCAGCCCGGCCAGCTCGGCCGCCAACTCCGCGGCGCCCGGAGCATCCATACCCCGGCGACTGGTCAGAAGAAGCCTGCGGACGCCGTGTGTCGTGACCAGATGCCGAGCGATCTGGCTGCCGAGACCTCCGGTTCCGCCGGTGACCAGCACCGTGCCGACTCCGTCGAGGGCCGGGGGCTCGTCGGAGCCGACGACACGTACGAGTCGCGGCGCACGCGGTTCGCCCTCACGCACGACGATCTCGGGTTCGTCGGAGACCGCAACCGCGGCCAGCGCCCTGGCGGACGCTTCGCTGTCGTCGCTGTCGATGAGTCCGAACCGGCCGGGGTGCTCGGCCTCCGCCGCGCGAGCCAGGCCGTGCACCGGGGCCGTCGCCAGGTCGATCGGGCCGGCACCGCACGCTGCGGCGTTCGAGGTGACGAGCATCAGTCGAGAGCCCTCGGCCCCTTCCAGCGCGAGCCAGTCCTGCATGAGCCGCAACGTGCGGCCGGTGACCGAGCGGATCCGGGCCGGCACATCGGCGCCGTCGGGCGGCTCGCACCAGGCCACCAGGCGGTCAGGCACCGGCGCGCCCTCGCCGACGGCTGTCGCCAGCGCGGCAAGGTTCGGATAGGACACAACGTCGTGGAAGCCGACGGGCGGCGCCTCTCCCAGCACTGCCAGTGTGGTCGTGGCGGACGACTGCGGAACGGGTGCCCACTCGATGCGGTACGCGGCGTCCTGGTCCGCGGCCCGGTTGTTGAGCTGGTCGGCCGCCACCGGGCGGGACACGATCGAACCGACCGACAACACGGGATTGCCCAGTGGGTCGGTGGCCCTGATCGTCACGCTGTTCTTGCCTGTCGGCGAGATCCGCACCCGCAGCTCGGTCGCGCCGGTGGCGTGCAGCGTCACGCCGGACCACGAGAACGGCAGGAGCGCGCCACCGTCCCTGTCCGGTGCGGCCACCAGTGGGGCATGGAGGCAGGAGTCGAGAAGCGCGGGATGCAGACCGAACCGCGTGGCGTCGGCGTGTGCCTGTTCCGGCAGGGACACCTCGGCGAACAGCTCTTCACCGCGCCTCCGGAGCGCACGCAGACCTTGGAAGGCGCCACCGTAGGTGTAGCCGTCGTCGAGCAACCGGCCGTAGCAGTCCTCTGTGGACACCTCGGCGGACCCGTCAGGCGGCCACTCGCCGGTATCGTGCGACGGTGCGGAGACCGTGGTGGCCAGCAGGCCGTCTGCATGTAGGGTCCACGGCGAATCATCGGCGATCCGGGAGTACACGCTCACCGGGCGGGAGCCGGATTCGTCCGGCCCGCCGACCACCACCCGCACTACCACCGCACCTTCCTCTGGCAGGGTCAGCGGTGCGTGAAGCGTCAGTTCGGCCAGCTCCGGGCAGCCCACGAGGTCACCCGCATGCATGGCCATCTCGACCAGCGCGGCACCCGGCAGGAGCACCACGCCCGTGACGGCGTGGTCGGCCAGCCAGGGATGAGTGGCTGACGAGATCCTGCCGGAGAGGACGAGTTCCCCGGAGCCGGGCATGGTGATGCCTGCGCCGAGGAGTGGATGGTCGAGCGGACGCAGCCCCGCGGACACGACATCGCCACCGCCGGCCCCGGCCCAGGCGTTTGACCAGTACTCCCGAGCATCGGCCCAGTAGCGTTGGCGTTGGAAGGGGTAGGTGGGCAGGTCGACACGGCGGGCGTCGCGGCCGGTAAGTGTGGCTTTCCAGTCGATGTCGGTGCCGTGGACGTGCAGGTCCCCCAGGGCGGTGAGCAGTGCGTGGGGTTCGTCCCGGTCCCGGCGCAAGGTAGGAACCAGCAGGGCCTCGTCGGTGTCGGTCAGGCAGTCCTGGGCCATGGCCGTCAGCACCGCATCCGGACCCACCTCCACAAACCGCGAAACGCCGAAACCCGCCAGAGTGCTCACCGCATCGGCGAACCGCACCGATTCCCGAGCGTGGCGCACCCAGTACTGCGGAGCGAGCACCTCCTCACCCGCAAGCCGCCCGGTCAGCGCCGACACCAACGGAATCCCCGCACGATGGAACGAGACCTCGCCCGCCACCGTCGCGAACTCCTCGAGCATCGGATCCATCAACCCCGAATGGAACGCATGCGACACCGCGAGCCGGCGGGCCCGGCGCCCCAACGCCTCGAACCCCGCCACCACCGCAAGCACCGCATCCTCGATGCCCGAGAGCACCACGGACGACGGACCGTTCACCGCCGCGATCTGCACACCCTCACCCAACAGCGGTACGACCTCCGCCTCGGACGCCTGGACCGCGACCATCACCCCACCCGAAGGCAGCGCCTGCATCAACAGTCCGCGCGCGGCCACCAGCCTGGCCGCATCCGCCAGACTCAACACCCCCGCCACATGAGCAGCCGCCAACTCCCCCACCGAATGCCCCGCCACAAAGTCCGGCCGCACACCAGCCGACTCCAACAGCCGGAACAAAGCCACCTCAACCGCGAACAACCCCGGCTGAGCCCACCCCGTCCCCTCCACCAACCCGGCATCCTCGCCCCACAACACCCCACGCAACGACCCCGGCAGAAACCCCTCCAACTCCCCCACCACCGCATCAAACACCTCAGCAAACACCGGGAACGCGCCATACAAACCCCGGCCCATCCCCAACCGCTGAGACCCCTGCCCCGTAAACAACAACGCCAACTTCCCACCCGAACCGGCCGCCGCAGTCGCCGTCTCGCCGCGCACCACCGATGCCAGACCGTCCAGAAGCTGCGCACGATCCGCACCCACCACCACAGCCCGATGCTCAAACCCGGGCCGCCCCGCCAACGACCACGCCACATCCACCGGCCGCAACGCAGACTGCCCCGCCACACACGACCCGAGCCGCTCCGCCTGCCCCACCAACGCCCCCGGCGACCTCCCCGACAACACCCACGCCACCGGCAACCCACCATCAGTGTCAGGAAGATCTACCGCAACCTCAGTCGGCGCGAACTCCTCCACAATCACATGCGCATTGGTGCCACTCAGCCCGAACGACGACACACCCGCCCGCCGCGGACGATCCCCCTCCCGCAGCCACTCCCGCGCCTCCGACAACAACTCAACCGCACCAGCCGACCAGTCGACGGCTGACGTCGGAGCATCCACATGCAGCGTCTTGGGCAGCACCCCGTGCCGCATGCCCTGCACCATCTTGATGATCCCGGCCACACCCGCAGCAGCTTGGGCGTGCCCGATGTTCGACTTCACCGAACCCAACCACAACGGACGCCCCTCAGCCCTCCCCTGACCGTAGGTCGCCAACAACGCCTGCGCCTCAATCGGATCACCCAGAACCGTGCCCGTCCCATGACCCTCGACCGCATCCACATCAACCGCAGACAACCCCGCAGACACCAACGCCTGCTCGATCACCCGCACCTGCGCAGGACCGTTCGGCGCGGTGAAGCCGTTCGAGGCTCCGTCCTGGTTCACCGCAGAACCCGCCACCACCGCCAGCACCGGATGCCCAAGACGCCGCGCATCCGACAACCGCTCCACCAACAACACACCGGCGCCCTCGGCGATTCCGGTGCCGTCCGCCGTGGCGGCGAAGGACTTGCACCGTCCGTCGCGGGACAGGGCGCGCTGCCTGCTGAACTCGACGAAGATCTCCGGTGTGGCCATCACGCTGGCCCCGCCCGCCAGCGCGAGCGAGCACTCGCCGGAGCGCAGCGCCTGCGCCGCCAGATGCAACGCGACCAGGGACGACGAGCACGCGGTGTCCACCGTGACCGCCGGACCCTCCAGCCCGAACACATAGGACACCCGGCCCGAGGCATTCGCGCCGGTGCCGCTGTTGCCCGCGTAGTCGTGGTACATCAGGCCGGAGAACACTCCGGTGCGGCTGCCCCGCAGGGCGGCCGGGTTGATGCCCGCCCGCTCGAAGGCCTCCCAGGCGCACTCGAGGAGCAACCGCTGCTGCGGATCCATCGCCAGCGCCTCGTTCGGGCTGATGCCGAAGAACCCGGCATCGAACTCCCCCGCGTCGTGGAGGAAACCGGCGTCCCTGGTGTAACTGGTGCCCGGGCGTTCCGCGGTCGGGTCGTACAGCTCATCGACGCTCCAGCCGCGGTCGGCGGGGAACTCCGAGATGGCGTCCACACCGTCGGCGACCAGCCGCCACAGCTCCTCCGGCGAGGACACGCCACCGGGATAGCGGCAGCTCATCGCCACGATCGCGATCGGCTCGTCGGCCGCCGCAGCGAGCCGTGTCGTGGTCTTCGGCGTGGTGTCCGTTCCGGAGAGCTCGCCGAGCAGGAAGCGCGCCATCGCGGCCGGCGACGGGTAGTCGAACGCCAGCGTCACCGGTAGCCGCAGATCGAGCGCCTGGCTCAGCCGGTTGCGGAACTCCACGGCGGTCAGCGAGTCGAAACCCATCTCTCGGAACGCACGGTCGGGATCGACTTCGGACGCCGAGGCGAACCCGAGGACGACCGCGACCCGGTCCAGGACGAGATCCAGTACCGCCTGCTCCCGGTCGGCCTCGGACAGCCCGGTGAGGAAGTCGGCGGACGGGTCCTGGGACCGGGCGGCGGACGCGCTGCGCCGGGCTCCGGGGAGCAGGAGGCGGAACAGCGCGGGCACCTCGGCCCGGCCGCGCATCGCGGCCAGGTCGAAGCGGGCGGGCAGCAGCGCGGGCTCGGTCCGCCGCACGGCCGCGTCGAACAATGCCAGGCCCTCGTCGTCGGTCAGACCGATCATGCCGTTGCGGGAGATACGGGCGCGATCGTCCGCGTCGAGTTTGCCGGTCATTCCGGTGCCCTGCGCCCAGAAGCCCCACGCGAGCGACTGCGCTGCCAGACCTCGCGCCCGCCGGTGCACCGCCAGGCCGTCGAGGAAGGCGTTCGCGGCGGCGTAGTTGCCCTGGCCCGGCGAGCCAAGGACTCCTGCCGCACCGGAATACAGCACGAACACGTCCACGTCGCCGACCAGTTCGTGCAGGTTGAGCGCCGCGTCCACCTTGGGCCGGAACACGGCGTCGACGCCTTGCGGGGTGAGGGAATTGATGGTGCCGTCGGCCAGCACACCGGCTGCGTGCACGACCCCGCGCAGCGGCCGGTCGGTGGGTACGGCGGAGAGCTCCGCGGCGAGCGCGTCGCGATCGGCGGCGTCGCATGCGGCGAACGTGACGGTGCGGGCGCCGATGGCGGTCAGTTCGGCAGCAAGGGCGTCGGCGCCGGGCGCATCGGGCCCGCGACGGCTGAGCAGCAGCAGGTGCCGCACACCGTGCCTGGCGACCAGGTGTCGGGCGAGCAGCCCGCCGAGTGTGCCGGCACCGCCGGTGATGAGGACGGTTGCGTCCGGGTCGAAGGCGCCGGGCTCCTCCCCGTCCTCGGTGCCTTCGGTGTGGGTGTCGGCCGGCACCCGGACGAGCCTGGCCGCGTACAACTGGGTGCCACGGGATATCAGCTGTGGCTGTCCGGAGGCGATGATCGCGGGCAGCGGTTCGGACAGCGGGCCGTCGGTGTCGGCCAGCACGATCCTGCCGGGATTCTCCGACTGAGCCGAACGCACCAGTCCCCATACCGCGGCGCCGGCCAGGTCGGTGAGTGGTTCGTCGTCCAGGGCTGCGGCGCCGCGGGTGTGAACGAGGAGGGTCGAGTCGGCGAACCGGGGGTCGGTCAGCCAGGTCTGCAGGACTTCCAGCACGCGATGCGTGGCGGCGTGCACAGTGGCGCGGTCCGTGCCGGGTTCGACGGCCAAGGTGACGACGTCCGGAACGGTGACGGTGTCGGCCGCCTGGTCCCAGCCGACGGCGGACACGGGTCGGGCCGATTCGTCCGCCACCGGGGTCCACGAGAGTTTGTGCAGGGCGTTGCGGACCGTCTGCGGGGTCTCGGCGGACGGCTCGGCCGATGTCGGCCGCAGCACGACCGAGGCGACCGAGACCACGGGGGAGCCGGACGGGTCGGCTGCTTCGAGTGCGACCTCGCCTTCGCGGACAACAGTCAGCCGTACCCGCAATGCGGACGCCCCGGAGGCGTGCAGGGTGACGCCGGAGAACGCGAACGGCAGCATGGCCTGCTCGCCGACCGCGCCGGTCAGCGCGCAGGAGTGCAGTGCGGCGTCCAGCAGCGCCGGGTGCAGGCCGAATCGCTGCCCGCGGGGCTCGGGCCCATCTGTCCCGTTGGAGGTACCGCCGGAGATCCCGGCGGAACCGGCAAAGGCGCCATCAGAGGTACCGGGAGAGGTCCCCGTCGGTTCGGGCAGTTCGACCTCGGCGTACACGTCGTCGCCGTCGCGCCAGAGCGCGCTCAGACCCTGGAACACGGGACCGTAGCTCAGTCCGGTCGCGGCCAGTTCGTCGTAGAAACCGTGGAGGTCCACGGCCGTCGCACCCGCCGGCGGCCACTGCGCCGGATCGTCCGGGGCCGCTGCGGACTCGGGGGTGAGCAGACCTGTTGCGTGGCGCGTCCACGGCACGTCCTCGGGCGCGTCCTCGGGGCGGGCGTACACATGCACCGGCCGGACGCCGTGCTCCCCGGCGGCGCCCACCAGGACCTGGACCTGGGTGCCCACGCCGCCGGCGAGCACCAGCGGGGCTTCGATGGTCAGCTCGCTCACTGCCGGGCAGCCGATCTCGTCGCCCGCGCGAACGGCGAGCTCCACGAAAGCGGTACCGGGGAGAACGGTTGAGCCGAGCACGGTGTGATCGGCCAGCCAGGGCTGCGTGACCGTGGAGAGCCTGCCGGTCAGCACCACCCCGTCCGACGCCGGAGCGGCCACGACGGCGCTCAGCAGCGGATGGCCGGCCGCGCGCAGGCCTGCGCCCGCCACGTCACCCTCTGCCGTACCGGTCGCGTCGAGCCAGTAGCGGGCCTGCCGGAAGGGGTACGTGGGCAGGTCGACCCGGCGGGCGCCGGGGTGGATGCGCGGCCAGTCGACGGTGACGCCGTGCACGTGGACCTCGGCGAGCGAGGACACGAACCGGTCGAGGCCGCCGTCGTCGCGGCGCAGCGTGCCGGTGGCGATCGCGGGCGCCCCGGCGTCGGCGAAGGTCTCCTCGAGGCCGAGCTTGAGCATGGGGTGTGCGCTGGACTCGACGAACACGTCGAATCCGGCGTCGACCATGGCGCGGGCGGTGTCGGCGAAGCGGACGGTCCGGCGCAGGTTGCGGTACCAGTACTCGGCGTCGAGTTGGGCGGTGTCGAGGAGGCCACCGGTCACCGTGGAGTAGAACGGCACGTCGCCGCGGCGCGGCCGTACCGGCGCGAGCAGCTCCAGCAGCCGGTCGCGGATGCCTTCGACGTAGTGGGAGTGCGAGGCGTAGTCCACCTGGATCATCCGGGCGCGGACGCCGGAGGCGGTCAGTTCGGTGTGGAGTCGCTCCAGGGCATCCCGTTCGCCGCAGACCACGACCGAACCCGGGCCGTTGACCGCGGCCAGTGACAACTGATCCTGGTCACGCAGATGGGCCGCGGCCGTCTCTGCGGACAGCGCGACGGACATCATGCCGCCCAGGCCTGCCAGTTCGCCCGCGATCAGTCGGCTGCGCAGGGCGACCACTCGTGCGCCGTCCTCAAGGGACAGGCCGCCCGCCACGCATGCCGCGGCTATCTCGCCCTGGGAGTGGCCGATGACGGCGGCGGGCTCCACGCCGTGGGTCCGCCACAGTTGCGCGAGAGAGACCATGACCGCCCACAGAGCGGGCTGCACGACGTCGACGGCTTCCAGGGTAGGCGCGTCCGGCTCTGCGCGGAGTACGGCGAGCAGATCCCAGTCCACGAAGGGCCGCAGGGCTTCGGCGCATTCGGCCATCCGCCGCGCGAACTCCGGGGACGAACGCAGCAGTTGCACCGCCATTCCGGTCCACTGGGAACCCTGGCCGGGGAAGACGAACGCCACTTGCGGGCCGCCGCGTGCGCCGCCCCTGACCACGTTCGCCGCGTCGCGGTGACCGGCCAGCGCAGTCAGTCCGGCCACCAGTTCGGCTGTGTCCGTGCCGGTGACCACGGCCCGCCTGCCGAGCGCTGCCCGCGAGGTGGCCAGCGAGTACCCGACATCGGCAGGGTCGAGGTCACCGGCGGTGACGAAATCGGCCAGTTGCCCGGCCGTGTCGGCGAGCGCGTCACGATCGCCGGCCGAGATCACCCAGGCATGGGCTGCGGGGGCATCCTGAACGCCGGTGGCCTGGTGGGGCAGTTCGGGGTGGGACGGTTCGTCCGGAGCGTTCTCCGTCAGAGGAGCCTCTTCGAGGATGACATGGGCGTTGGTTCCGCTGACACCGAAGGAGGAGACCCCGGCCCGCCGGGCGTGGCCGTGGTCGGGCCACGGACGGGCCTGGGTCAGCAACCGCACGGTGCCAGAAGACCAGTCCACCTTGGACGAAGGTTCGGAGACGTGCAGGGTCCCCGGCAGCACGCCGTGCCGGAGGGCCATGACCGTCTTGATGACTCCGCCGACCCCGGCGGCGGCCTGGGCGTGGCCGAAGTTGGACTTCAACGAGCCCAGCCACAGCGGCCGTTCCTGTGCGCGGCCTTGGCCGTAGGTGGCGATGAGCGCCTGCGCCTCGATGGGATCACCGAGTGTGGTGCCCGTTCCGTGGCCTTCGACCATGTCGACCTGGGCTGCCGGCACCTGGGCGTTCTCGAGGGCCAGCCGGACGACCCGTTGCTGCGAGGGGCCGTTGGGCGCCGTGAGACCGTTGCTCGCGCCGTCCTGGTTGACCGCGCTGCCCCGGACCACGGCCAGTACCTGGTGGCCGTTGCGACGGGCTTCGGAGAGTCGTTCCAGCAGCAGCACACCGGCGCCCTCCGCCCAGCCGGTGCCGTCCGCGCTGTCGGAGTACGCCTTGCAACGGCCGTCCGGTGCCAGCCCGCGCTGGCGGCTGAACGCCACGAACGGCGCCGGGGTGCACATGACCATCACGCCACCGGCCAGTGCCATCGTGCACTCCCGGCGGCGCAGCGCCTGTACTGCCAGGTGGAGTGCGACCAGCGAGGACGAGCACGCGGTGTCCACGGTGAGCGTGGGCCCTTCCAGGCCCAGGGTGTAGGCGACACGGCCGGAGATCACGGAAGCCGCCGCGGCGGTGCCGAGGTAGGCCTCGGCCGCCTCGGGGGAGGCGTTGAGCAGGTCGCCGTAATCCTGGTAGCCGGATCCGGTGAACACACCGACGGGCTTGCCGCGCACGGCGTCCGGGGCGATCCCCGCCCGTTCGAACACCTCCCAGGACACCTCGAGCATCAGCCTCTGCTGCGGGTCCATGACGACGGCCTCGCGTGGGGAGATCCCGAACAGTCCGGCGTCGAAGCGGGTGGCGTCGTACAGGAATCCGCCTTCGGCCACATAGCTGGTGCCCTGCCGGCCGGAGCCGGTGGCGAGCAGCCGGTCCAGTGGCCAGCCCCGGTCGGTCGGCAGCGGACCGACCGCGTCCACGCCGCCTGCCACCAGGTCCCACAGCGCTTCGGGCGTGCGCACACCGCCGGGGTAGCGGCATGCCATGGCGACGATCGCGATCGGTTCGCGGTCGGCGTTCTCCGCCTCGTGCAACTGCTGCCTGGTCTGCGCGAGATCGGCTGTCACCCGCCGCAGGTAGTCGAGAAGCTTCTGGTCCTCGGCCATCACACTGTCCTCGTCTGCATGGTCGGGTGCGTGGGGATTAGCTGTTGAGTCCGAGCTGGTTGTCGATGAAGTCGAAGAGCTCGTCGGCCGTGGCGTCCTGGCTGATCCGGGCCTCCTCCGGAGCGGTGGCCGTGGTGGTGGCCTCGACCGTGCCGAGCAGGGTGCGCAGCCGTGCGGCGATCCGGTCCTGGTCGGCATCACTGTCGGGCAGCGCCGCGACCGCGGCCTCCAGCGTGTCGAGGTCGGCGAGCACTCGTGCCGCGCCGGTTTCGGGTACGAGCCGGGTCCGCAGGTGCTCGGCGACCGCGGCGGGGGTGGCATGGTCGAAGACCAGTGTGGCCGGGAGGTCCAGGCCGGTGGCGGCGGACAGCCTGACCTTGAGGTCGGTGGCGGCGACGGAGTCGAAGCCGAGATCGGAGAAGGCCTTCCCGGGCTCGAGCTCCTCGACGCCGTCGTAGCCGAGCAGCGCGGCCACATGGGTACGGACCAGGTCGAGCACCGCACGGCTCTGCCCTGCGGTCGGCAGTCCGGCGAGGCGCTCGACCAGACCGGACGGCTTGTCCGTCCGGTCACGGCCGCCGCTGAGCAGAGTCGTCACCTCCGGCAGGGCGTCGAGCAGCGGGCGGCGGCGGGCCATGGTGTAGACGGGCGCGAACCGGGACCAGTCGATGTCGGCGACCACGAGGTGGTGCCTGCGGTGGTCGAGGGCCTGGCGCAGCGCGGTGACGGCCAGTTCGGGCTTCATGGGCGGGGCGCCGAGCCGCCGCATGCCCGCGCTCAGTTCGGCGTCGACCATGCCGCCTTCCCAGGATCCCCAGGCGATCGAGGTGGCGGCGAGACCGCGGGCCCTCCGCCGTGCGGCCAGCCCGTCCAGGTAGGCGTTGGCGGCGGCGTACCCGGCCTGGCCGGCGCTGCCCCACACGGCAGCGCCGGAGGAGAAGAGCACGAACGCGTCCAGGGGTGTTCCGGCGAGCAGCTCGTCGAGATGCGCGGCGCCGGCCACCTTGGCGGCGGCCACGTCGGCGAGTTCGTCGATGCCGAGTTCGGCCGGCGGGGCGATCCGCTGCATGGCGCCCGCGGCGTGGACCACGGCTGTCAGCGGCTGGTGGCCGGGGACACTCTCCAGCAGTGTGCGTACGGCGTCGCGGTCGGACACGTCGCAGGCGGCCACGGTGACTTCGGCCCCCAGGGCGGTCAGCTCGGCTTCCAGTTCGTCGACTCCCGCCGCGTCGCGACCGCGTCTGCCGGCCAGCAGCAGATGTCGGGCGCCGGACGTGGCCATGAGCCGGGCGACATGCGCCCCGAGACCGCCGGTGCCACCGGTGATCAGAACGGTGCCGGACGTCCGCCACGGAGTGGCCCGGGCGCTGTCGATCGGGGCGCGGAGCATGCGACGGGCGAACACACCGCCGGCCCGGATCGCCACCTGGTCCTCACCGTTGTCCGTGGACAGGACGTCGCACAGGCGGCGCAGCGCCTCGGCGCCGGGATCGGGGTCGGCGGGCAGGTCCACCTGCCCGCCCCAGGAGTCCGGCAGGTCCAGGGCGAGTCCGATCCCGAGGCCCTGCACCATCGCCTGGCGGGGGTTGGGCTCGTCGGCGTCGTCGATGCCGGCCGCGCAGACCGTCGCACACCACAACGGTGCGGTGATGCCTGCGTCGGCGAGCGCCTGGACGAGGACGACCGTCGCGGCGAGACCGGTACTCAGGGCCGGATGGCGCGGATGCGACCGGTTGTCCGTCCCGAGCAGCGACAGCACCCGGTGTGCACCGGTGTGCTCGTGCAACCGGTCGGCCAGCGTGGCACGGTCCTCGGTGTGGGAGACCGGGAAAGGGACGGCCTCCGCGCCCCGCTCCCCGAGGGCCTCGGTGATCGCGGCGACCCGCGGGTCGCTGCCCAGGTCGGCAGGCATCACGACCAGCCAGCGACCGTGGAACGGGCCTGGCTCGGGGTCGGCGACCGGCTGCCAGGTCACCTGGTATCGCCAGTCCTGCACCGTGGACTCGGCGTGCCGGGCGCTGCGGGCCGAGGCAAGGGCGGGCAGAACTTGGGCGAGCGCGTCGGCGTCGACGCCCAGGTCCGCCGCCAGCGCGGGCAGGTCGGCGTGTTCCAGGGCGTCCCAGAAGGCAGCGTCGGCCGGGTCCCCCGACGACGGGGCCTCGGCGTCCCACCAGTACCACTTGCGCTGGAACGGGTACGTCGGCAGATCGATCGGGCGGGCGCGGCCGGCCCCGTAGAACGCAGCCCAGTCCACGGGAACGCCTCTGGTGTGGGCCTGGGCCACGGCGGTGACCAGTGCGTCTTCCTCCGAGCGGCCGCGTCGGAGCAACGGGACGAACAGCGCGTCGTGTTCGGGCGCGAGGCATTCCGGTCCGGTCGCGCAGAGCGCGGCATCCGGGCCGAGTTCCAGGAAGGTGCTCACGCCCTGGCCGGCGAGCCACCGGACACCGGCGCCGAACCTGACGGTCGCCCGCACCTGTCGCACCCAGTAGCCGGGGTCGCTCAGTTCGCCGGTCACCGGCCCGCCGGTCAGGGTCGAGACGACGGGCAGCCGCGGTGCGGAGTAGTCGAGCCCGGCGGCCACTTCGGCGAACTCGTCGAGCAACGGTTCCATCAGCGCCGAGTGGAAGGCGTGCGACACGGCCAGCCGCTTGGTCCTCCGGCCGGAGGCCTTCAGCCGGGCGGCCACGGCCAGCACGGCGTCCTCGGCGCCGGAGAGCACGATCGACGACGGGCCGTTCACCGCGGCGACACCGACCCGGTCGTTCAGCAGGGGGCCGACCTCGTCCTCGCCCGCCTGCACCGCGACCATGGCCCCGCCGGGCGGCAGGGCCTGCATCAGCCGAGCACGCGCGGCCACCAGTTCGGCGGCGTCCTCCAGGGTCAGGACCCCGGCCACCTGCGCCGCGGCGAGTTCACCGATCGAGTGACCGAGCAGATGGCCGGGGCGCACGCCCCACGCCTCGAGCAGCCGGAAGAGTGCGACCTCGACGGCGAACAACGCGGGCTGGGCGTAGCCGGTCCGGTCGAGCCGAGCGGCGTCGGCGCCCCACATGACCTCGCGCATCGGACGGTCCAGCCAAGGGTCCAGAGCGGCCGTCGCCGCGTCGAACGCCTCGGCGAACGCCGGGTACTTCGCGTGCAGCTCACGGCCCATTCCGATGCGCTGGGCGCCCTGCCCGGTGAAGAGGAACGCCGTCCTGGCGTCCGCGCGCGCGAACCCGCGCACGGAGCCGTCGGCCGCCTCGCCGTCGGCCAGCCCGGCAAGTGTGCGGCACGCCGCGGCGGGATCGACGGCGATCACCGCCGCGCGGTCCTCGAGCCCGGCCCTGGAGACTGCCAGCGAGTGGCCGAGATCGAGCAGCGTCTGTCCCGGGTTGGCCTGTATGTAGGCGAGCAGGGCACCCGCCTGGGCCCGCAGCGCCCGGACGCCGCGGCCGGACAGCAGCAACGGCACGGGCCGGGACGCGGACGGTACGGGCTCGGCCGGCTCCGTGCCGGGTGCTTCCTCGACAGGTGCTTCCTCGACAGGTGCTTCCCCAACAGGTGCTTCCTCGATGATCACGTGGGCGTTGGTGCCGCTGAGGCCGAACGCCGAGACACCTGCCCGCCGGGTCCGGTCGGTACGAGGCCACGGCCGGGCCTCGGTCAGCAGCCGCGCGTGACCCGCCGACCAGTCCACGTTCGGCGTGGGCTCGGTCAGGTGCAGCGTTCGCGGCAAGGTCTCGTGACGCAGCGCCTCGACCATCTTGATCACGCCGCTGACCCCGGCCGCGGCCTGGGCATGGCCGATGTTGGACTTGATCGAACCGAGCCACAGCGGGCGTTCGGCTGAGCGGCCCTGCCCATAGGTGGCCAGCAGCGCTTGCGCCTCGATCGGGTCACCGAGCGCGGTGCCGGTGCCGTGTGCCTCGACGGCGTCGACCTGATCGGCGGACAGCTGGGCATTGGCCAGCGCCTGCCGGATGACCCGCTGCTGGGACGGTCCGTTGGGCGCGGACAACCCGTTGCTCGCGCCGTCCTGGTTGACCGCGCTGCCCCGCAGTACAGCCAGCACCGGATGGCCCAGCATGCGCGCCACCGGCAGACGTTCCAGCAGCAGCAGTCCGACGCCCTCGGCCCAGGTCGTGCCGTCGGCGTCCGCGGAGAACGACTTGCACCGGCCGTCCGGGGCCAGGCCGCGGTCCTGGCTGAAGCCCACGAAGGAGTCCGGCGTGGACATCACCGTGACGCCGCCCGCGATGGCCATGGTGCACTCCCCCGCGCGCAGCGCCTGCGCCGCCAGGTGCACCGCGACCAGCGAGGACGAGCATGCGGTGTCCACGGTCACCGCAGGGCCCTCCAGGCCCAGCGTGTAGGCGACGCGTCCGGAGGCGACGCCGGCCAGGCTGCCTATGCCCTTGGCCGCATAGTCGTGGTAGACGACGCCTGCGTACACGCCGGTCGAACTGCCCTTCAGCGACGCGGGATTGATCCCGGCCCGCTCCAGCAGTTCCCACGACAACTCGAGCAGCAGTCGCTGCTGTGGATCGGTCTCCCTGGCCTCGCGCGGACTCATCTTGAAAAAGTCGGCGTCGAACTCCCCCGCGTCGTGCAGAAAGCCGCCCTGTGCGCAGTAGGTCCTGCCGGGTGTGGCCGGTTCCGGGTCGTACAGGCCTTCCACGTCCCAGCCACGGTTGCGCGGGAACGCGGAGATCGCGTCACCGCCGGAGGCAACCAGATCCCACAGGTCGGCGGGGGTGCGGACGCCGCCCGGGAAGCGGCAGCCCATCGCCACGATCGCGACGGGTTCGTGCAGGCGCTGCTCGGCGTCCCGCAGTCGTCGGGTCGTCTGCCGCAGTTCGGCCGTGGCCCGCTTGAGGTATTCGCGGAGCTTTTCGTCGTCAGCCATGGTCCTTCAGCTCTGGAGGTTGTCCAGCATCGCGAACAGTTCGTCGTCGGAGGCCGAATCCAGGTCGTGGTCGTCATCGGTGGTGGCGGAGGCAGCGGAGGCGGCGGTGGTCCCGTCGGTCCGGTCCATGGCGTCGCGCCAGTCGCGCACCAACGCTTCCAACCGCGCGGTGACACGGTCCGTCCCGGCGTGTTGCAGCGCGGCATCCGTGAGCAGTGCCGCGAGCCGGTCGACCTCGGCCAGCACCGGATCCGCCAGGTCGGTGGCATCGCTCAGCTGCGCACCCAGGTACTCGGCAACGTCCTGCGCGGTCGGGTGGTCGAAGACGAGCGTGGGCGACAACCAGCGCCCGCAGGCGATGCTCAGCGCCTTGCGCAGCTCGACCGCGGCCAGTGAGTCGAATCCCAGGTCCTGGAACGGCCGGTCGGGCGCCACGTCCTGCCACGACCCGTGTCCGAGCACTGCGGCGACGTGGGTGAGCACCAGTTCGAGCAGCACCTGCCCACGCCTGTTCTCCGGCATCTCAGCCAGCTGTTCGCGCAGATCTCCGGCTTGCGCGGGCCGCGTGACGAGAGGCCGCGGACGGGGCCGGGCTTCCTCGGCGGCGAGTTCGGCCCGGCTGACCGTGCGGCTGACCACCTGCGCCACGGACAGCGCCGGTCGCCCGGCCTCGTCGGTGGCCGTCAGCGCGACGCCCTTGCCGCTCGGCGTGATCCGTACCCGCAGTGCCCGCGCATCCGTGGCGTCGAGGGACACGCCCCGCCACACCATCGGCTGCACCAGCTCGTCCTCGGCCGGCGGTCGGCCGAGATGCAGTGCCGCGTCGAGCAGGGCCGGGTGGAGCACGAATCCCTCACTGTCGGCCTCGGCCGGCAGTGCCACCTCCACGTAGGACTCCTCGCCGTGCCGCCACGCCGCTCGTACGGCCTGGAAGACCGCGCCATAGCCGTAGCCCGCGGCGAGCAACCGCTCGTAGAGCTCGTGCACGTCCACCGGGGTCGCACCGGCGGGCGGCCAGTGCCCGGTTACGTTCGCGGGCGCGAGATCCGCGGGTTCCAGTGTCCCGTGGGCATGCTGGATCCAGGGCAGGTCCTCACCGGCGCGGCTGTGGATCACCACCGGCCTGGTTCCGGACCCGGTGTCCTCGGCCCCCACGACCACCTGCAGCGTCACCGGATCGCCGCCCAGGACCAACGAGGTCTCCACGGTCAGTTCGCCGAGCAGACCACAGCCCGCGTGCCGCCCGGCTGTCAGGGCCAGTTCGGCGAAGCCGGCCGCCGGGAGGAGCACCCTCCCGTGGAGGTCGTGGTCACCGAGCCAGGCGTGGTGGGATTCGTCCAGTCTGCCGGTCAGTACGACGAGATCGCTCCCGGGCACTGCGATCTTGGCGGCGAGAACGGGGTGACCGGTGGCGGCCTGACCGAAGCCCGTGATGTCTGTGCTCTTCGGCGGGGACAGCCAGTAGCGTTGGCGTTGGAAGGGGTAGGTGGGCAGGTCGACATGGCGGGCGCCGCGGCCTGCGAGTACGGCTTTCCAGTCGATGTCGGTGCCGTGGGTGTGCAGGTCACCCAGGGCGGTGAGCAGTGCGTGGGGTTCGTCCCGGTCCCGGCGCAGGGTGGGTACCAGCAGGGCTTCGTCGGTGTCGGTCAGGCAGTCCTGGGCCATGGCCGTCAGCACCGCATCCGGACCCACCTCCACAAACCGCGAAACGCCCAAACCCGCCAGAGTGCTCACCGCATCGGCGAACCGCACCGATTCCCGAGCGTGACGTGCCCAGTACTGCGGGGCGAGTACCTCCTCACCCGCAAGCCGCCCGGTCAGCGCCGACACCAACGGAATCCCCGCACGATGGAAGGACACACCCTCAGCCACCGTCGCGAACTCTTTGAGCATCGGATCCATCAACCCTGAATGGAACGCGTGCGACACCGCGAGCCGGCGGGTCCGGCGGCCCAACGCTTCGAACCCCGCCACCACCGTGAGCACCGCATCCTCGATGCCCGAGAGCACCACGGACGACGGACCGTTCACCGCCGCGATCTGCACACCCTCACCCAGCAGGGGTGCGACCTCCGCCTCGGACGCCTGGACCGCGACCATCACCCCACCGGAAGGAAGGCCCTGCATCAACAGTCCGCGCGCGGCCACCAGCCTGGCCGCATCCGCCAGACTCAACACCCCCGCCACATGAGCAGCCGCCAACTCCCCCACCGAATGCCCCGCCACAAAGTCCGGCCGCACACCAGCAGACTCCAACAGCCGGAACAAAGCCACCTCAACCGCGAACAACCCCGGCTGAGCCCACCCCGTCCCCTCGACCAACCCGCCGTCATCGCCCCACAACACCCCACGCAACGACCCCGGCAGAAACCCCTCCAACTCCCCCACCACAGCATCAAACGCCTCAGCAAACACCGGGAATGACTCATACAAACCCCGGCCCATCCCCAACCGCTGAGACCCCTGCCCCGTAAACAACAACGCCAACTTCCCACCCGGACCAGGTGAAGCCGTACCGGTTACACCAGCCAGACCGTCCAGAAGCTGCGCACGATCCGCACCCACCACCACAGCCCGATGCTCAAACCCGGACCGCCCCGCCAACGACCACGCCACATCCACCGGCCGCAACGCCGGACACTCAGCCACACACGACCCGAGCCGCTCCGCCTGCCCCACCAACGCCCCCGGCGACCTCCCCGACAACACCCACGCCACCGGCAACCCACCATCAGTGTCAGGAAGCTCCTCCGCCGCCTCGACCGCCCCAGACTCCTCAAGAATCACATGCGCATTCGTCCCACTGATCCCGAACGACGACACACCCGCCCGCCGCGGACGATCCCCCTCCCGCGGCCACTCCCGCGCCTCCGTCAGAAGCTCAACCGCACCAGCCGACCAATCCACCTGACCCGACGGCTCATCCACATGCAGCGTCCTCGGCAGCACCCCATGCCGCATCCCCTGCACCATCTTGATGACCCCGGCCACACCCGCAGCCGCCTGCGTATGCCCCAGATTCGACTTCACCGAACCCAACCACAACGGACGACCCTCAGCCCTCCCCCGCCCATACGCCGCCAACAACGCCTGCGCCTCAATCGGATCACCCAGAACCGTGCCCGTCCCATGACCCTCGACCGCATCCACATCAACCGCAGACAACCCCGCAGACACCAACGCCTGCTCGATCACCCGCACCTGCGCAGGACCGTTCGGCGCCGTCAACCCGTTCGAGGCACCGTCCTGATTCACCGCAGAACCCGCCACCACCGCCAACACCGGATGCCCAAGACGCCGCGCATCCGACAACCGCTCCACCAACAACACACCCACACCCTCGGAGAACCCCGTGCCGTCCGCCGCCGATGCGTACGACCTGCACCGCCCGTCCGCCGACAGCCCCTGCTGCCGGCTGAACTCCAGCAGTACCTCGGGCGTCGCCATCACGGTGGCACCGCCGGCAACGGCGAGGGAGCACTCCCCCGCGCGCAGCGCCTGCGCCGCCAGATGCAACGCCACCAGCGAGGACGAGCACGCCGTGTCCACCGTGACCGAGGGCCCCTCCAACCCGAAGGTGTAGGAGATCCGGCCCGAGGCGATCGAGCCGGTCGCGGAGCTGTTCGCGTAGTCGTGGTACATCAGTCCGACGAACACACCGGTGGCGCTTCCCCGCAGCGAGACCGGATCGATCCCCGCCCGCTCGAACGCCTCCCACGACGTCTCCAGCAACAACCGCTGCTGCGGATCCATCGCCAGCGCCTCATTAGGGCTGATACCGAAGAACCCGGCATCGAACTCCCCCGCGTCGTACAGAAATCCGCCCGAGCGCGAGTACGTTCGGTCGGGCACGCCCGGCTCGGGGTGGTAGAGCCGTTCGACGTCCCATCCACGGTCCCGGGGGAACTCCGCCACCGCGTCGACACCTGACTCGACGAGCCGCCACAGCTGCTCGGGCGAGGACACTCCACCGGGGAAGCGGCAGGACATCGCGACGATGGCGATCGGCTCGTCATCGGCTTGCGCTCCCGCACGGCCGACGGCCGCCGCGCTCTGGCGCGCGGATCCCACCAGTACGGCGACCAGGTGCTCGGCGACCGCGGCGGCGGTCGGGTGGTCGAACACCAGCGTGGCGGGCAGCCGCAGACCGGTGGCGGTGTTGAGCCGGTTGCGCAGTTCGACCGCGGTCAGCGAGTCGAACCCCAGCTCCTTGAAAGCACGGTCGGGCGCAACGCCTTCGGCGGACGCATGGCCGAGCACCTCCGCGATCTCGCGGCGTACCAGCTCCAGCAACACCGGCCTGCGCCGATCCACCGGCAGGCGGTGCAGCCGGTCGGCGAGCGTCGCGCTCACGGCAGCCCGGTCAGCCTGCCGGCGCGGCATGCGGACCAGCCCGCGGAGCACCGGCGGTATAGCGTCGGACGCCGCCTGGGCCCGCAGCCCCGCGGGTTCGAGCTTGAGCAGTACGGGAACGGTGACGTCGGAGGCGATCGCGGCGTCGAACAGCGCCAGTCCTTCGGCCTCCGAGAGGGTGCCGAACCCCTGGCGGTGCAGGCGGCGCAGCGCGGTCCCGTCGAGATGGCCTGTCATGCCGGTGCCCGTGGACCACAGGCCCCATGCGCATGACTGGCCGCGCAGCCCGGCGGCCCTGCGGTGGGCGGCCAGCGCGTCCAGGAACACGTTGGCAGCGGCATAGTTGCCCTGGCCGCCAGGCGCCACCATGCCTGCTGCCGAGGAGAACATGCAGAACATGGCCAGGTCGTGGCCGGCCGTCAGCTCGCTCAGGTGCCAGGCGCCGTCCGTCTTCGGCGCGAGCACGGCCTCCAACCGCTCGGGCGTGAGCGCGGCCACCAGTGCGTCGTCGAGTACGCCGGCGGTGTGCACCACGCCGGTGAGCGGATGTTCGGCCGGGATGCCCGCCAGCAGTTCCGCCAGCGCCTCCCGGTCGGACACGTCGCAGGCCGCTACGACGGCCGTGGCACCCAGCCCGGCCAGCTCGGCCGCCAACTCCGCGGCGCCCGGAGCGTCCATACCCCGGCGACTGGTCAGGACGAGCCTGCGGACGTTGTGCTGCACCACCATGTGCCGTGCCACGAGTGCGCCGAGCCCGCCGGTCCCGCCCGTGACCAGCACCGTGCCGTCGGGATCGAGCGGCGGCGGGGTTTCTGCGACCAGCGGGGCCCGTATCAGCCGGGGTGCCCGGACCGCACCGGCTCGCAGTGCCAGCTCCGCTTCCCCGCAGGCGAGGGCGGCGGGCAGTACGCGGACCGACTCGGCGTGGTCATCGGTGTCGACGAGCACGAACCGGTCCGGGTTCTCCGCGATGGCCGCGCGGACCAGGCCCCACACGGGCGCGACGGTCAGGTCGGCGGTGTGCCGGTCTCCGGGTACGGACACCGCCCGGTGGGTCAGCACGACCAGTTTCGAGGCGGCGAACCGTTCGTCGGCCAGCCAGTCCTGCATCACGGCCAGCGCACGCCGGGCCGTCTCGTGCGCGGAGCCCGGCACGTCGCCGGTGTTCGCCTCGACCGGCCAGGCCACGGCCTCGGGTACGTCGTCCGCGTCGTCCGGTGCGGTGGCACGGACGGTGTCGAGATCGGCGACGGCGACGTGCTCGCCGGGTCGGACCGTGACGTCGGTCCACTCCAGTCGCAGCGGCTGGACCCCGGTACGGCCGCGTGCGGCCATCAGCTGCTCAGGGGTCACCGGTAGGGCCGCCAGAGCGGCCAGCGACAGCACGGGCCTGCCCACAGGATCCGCAGCGTCCAGCCGCTCGCCGGCCGGCCCGTCGGCGATCCGGATGCGTAACGCGCCCGCGCCCACGGCGTGCAGGCGCAGACCGGTCCACGCGAACGGCAGTTTCGCCGGTCCGTCCGGGTCGGCCAGCACGGCGGGATGCAGGCATGCGTCCAACAGTGCGGGATGCAGGAGGTAGCATTCCGCCTCCGCCCGGGCGGCCTCCGGCAACTCGACTTCCGCGAACAGCTCGCCGCCCCGCCGCCACATCGCCGTGACGCCGCGGAACGCCGGGCCGTAGCCGTACCCCCTGGCGGACAGGCTTGTGTAGGCCTCGGCGGTGTCCACCACCGTGGCCCCGGTGGGCGGCCATTGGGTGAAGTCGAACCCGGATACGGAGTCGGTCGCGTCGAGCTCGCCGGCCGAGCCGCGCTCGCCGTCCGTGTCGAGCTCGGCGGTCGGGTCTCGTTCGTCGGTGAGCACGCCTTCGGCGTGCAGTGTCCACGGTCCCGCGTCCTCTGTGGCACCTGAGTGCACCAGGAAGGACCGGGCGCCCGACTCGTCGGCCGCTCCGACGGAGACCTGGACGGCCACACCACCTCGTTCCGGCAGCACCAACGGGGCGCGCAGGGTGAGTTCTCCCAGCACCGGGCAGTCCACCTGGTCACCGGCGCAGAGCGCGAGCTCGACCAGCGCCGACCCCGGCACCACCGTCGCGCCGAACACCTCGTGGTCGGCCAGCCACGGCTGCGCCTGTGCGGACAAACGGCCGCTCAACAGCACGCCTCCGGCGTGGGCCGGTTCCACCGCGGTCGCCAGCAGCGGATGTTCCACGGCCCGCTGCCCTGCGACGGACCGGCCGTTGTCCGTGGCGGTCACGTTCTTCCAGTACCGGCTGCGCTGGAAGGCATACGTCGGCAGGTCCACGGTCCTGGCTCCCCGAAGGAACGGGGTCCAGTCCACCGGGACACCCCGGACGTACGCCTGCGCCAGCGACAGGGCGAACCTGGTGACGGAGCCTTCGTCGCGCCGCAGTGAGCCCAGCGAAGCCGCATCCACCCCGGCGGCCTCACAGCTGTCCTGCACACCGCTGGTCAGCACGGGGTGCGCGCTCGATTCCACGAACACCCGGAACCCGTCGGCCAGCAGCGCTTGGGTTGCCTCGGCGAAACGGACGGTGCCGCGCAGGTTCCGGTACCAGTAGTCGGCGGTCAGCTCGGCGGTGTCCAGTGGCCTGCCGGTGACCGTGGAGTAGAACGCGATCTCGGCGGAGCCGGGCCGCACCGGTGCCAGGGTCTCCAGCAGGGCGTCCCTCAGTGCTTCGACGTAGTGCGAGTGCGAGGCGTAGTCGACCGCGATCCGGCGGACCTGGACCCCTTCGGCCGTCAACCGCGCGAACAGCTCGTCCAGCGCGGTCACCTCACCGCACACGACGACGGAGGAGGGGCCGTTCACCGCGGCCAGTTGCAGCCGGTCCGCCCACGGCTCCAGCCGGGGTGCGGCGTCCGCCTGGGAGAGCGGCACGGAGATCATCCCGCCGAGCCCTGCCAGCTCGGCCCTGATCAGCCGGCTGCGAAGGGCCACGACCCTGGCGCCGTCCGACAGCGACAGCGCGCCGGCCACGCACGCGGCGGCGATCTCGCCCTGTGAGTGGCCCACGACGGCGGACGGCCGCACTCCGTAGGACTGCCAGAGCCCGGCCAGTGAGACCATGACCGCCCACAGCAGCGGTTGCACCACGTCCACACGGTCCCACAGCGGGGATTCGGCGTCCCGCAGCACATCCGTCGGCTTCCAGTCCACGAAGGGCTCCAGCGCGGACTCGCACTCCCGTAGCCGTCCGGCGAAGGCCGGTGCGGTGTCGAGGAGTTCGCGGGCCATGCCGCGCCACT
The DNA here is from genome assembly GCF_042802855.1 of Streptomyces sp. NPDC057445. NCBI lineage: Bacteria > Bacillati > Actinomycetota > Actinomycetes > Kitasatosporales > Streptomycetaceae > Streptomyces > Streptomyces sp. NPDC057445. Next base: position 24,520 of record NZ_JBHVDH010000023.1, read on the forward strand.
GCGAGCCCTGCCCGGGAAAGACGAATGCCACTCGTGGGTCCGGCAGCACCACACCCGAGACCACGGTGGCGGCACCGGGCTCCTCGCGTTCGCCGGTGGCCAGCAGACGCAGGCCGGCCGCCATCTCGTGCGTGTCCGCGCCGAGCACCACGGCCCGGTGCCCGAGCAGGGCGCGAGTGGTGAGCAGTGAGTGGCCGATGTCGACGGTGCTGCCGGCGTCGGAGCCACCGTCGGCAAAGGACGCCAGTCGCTCCGCCTGGCCGCGCAGCGCGTTCTCTCCCCGGCCGGACACCACCCACGGCACCACCGGCATGGCCTCGCGCGGCCCGCCTGCCTGCCCGGTCATGCCTTGCTGCGGGTCGACTGGTCCGGCGAACCGTACGGGAGCAGGCCGTCGAACTCCGGGAACTGGGCGATCGCCTGCTCGGCGAGCAGCGCGGGCTTGCGGGGCCCGCGCAGCACCGAGAGCAGGAAGGAGGGCGACATCATCGCGCTCATCGGCTTGACCAGCGAGGCCACCCCGAACACCGTGTTGATCACGTTCCGGTCGCGGCAGCCGGTTCTGGCCACCCTTGCCGCCAGCTTGTTCGCGAAGTCGCCGCCGCGCAGCTTGACGTTGGCGCGCACGTCCGGCAGTCCCTGGTCGGTGCCGATCGCGAGCTGCCACGCACCACCGTTGATCTTGGCGATGCCGGCCTGTACGCGGGCGGCCAGACCCGGCCGTACGCCTCCGTTGCCCAGCTCGTCGCGGAGCAGCCGGGCGCACTGGGCCGCGACGGACATACCGGTGCCGTGCACGGGGTTCAGCGCCGACGCGGCGTCGCCGATCACCACGAAACCGTCCGGCATGGTGAGCTTCTCGAACCGCCGAATGCGGTCCGGGATGTTGCGGTAGGTCCTGATCGGGCCGGCCGGGGTGGCCTGGGCGATCAGGTCGGCGATGATCGGGTGGTGTCGCTCTCTGGCGAACCGCTCGAAGCCCTCTTCGTCGGACGGCGGTTCACCACCGCGGCTGCCGAACAGGCTGAGAATCCAACGCCCGTCCTCCATCGGCAGCAGCCCGGCGCCTCTCCCCGGCTTCCCGGTTCCGGGCGTCAGCTGGATCATCACGCCGGGAAAGTCCTCCTTGGCGCCGGGCGGCGCCTCGAACCACCGGCTCACATAGGTGATCCCGGCGTCGACGACGTCCTCGCGGACTTCGGGCAGCCCGAGGGAGCTCAGCCAGTCCGGGGCGCCGGAGCCCCGGCCGGTGGCATCGACCACGATGTCCGCGGGCAGCTCCGCCCGCACATGGCCGGTGTCCTCGATCCGTACCCCGGTGACCCGGGATGCGGTGCCGGTCAGCCCCAGCACCTTGGTGCCTTCGCGCACACTGATCCTGCTGTTGCGCAGCACCTGCCTACGGACGATGTGGTCGAGCAGGTCGCGGCTGCACAGCAGCAGATACGCGTCGGTCTCGAGCCGCTCCATCCAGCCTTCCGGGCCGCGGGCGAGCGCGCCGAAGGGCAGCCCGCGCTTCTTGGCGCCTGCGGCGTAGAGCAACTCGACGGTGCCGGGCAGCAGTTCGTCGATCGCCTCGACGCCGCCCCGCATCAGGATGTGGCTGTGGTGGCCCTGTGGCAGGCCGCGGCGCGGCGCGGCGGAGTCGGGAAACCTGTCCCGCTCCAGCACGGTGACGCCGTCCACCCGGTCCGCGAGTGCCGTGGCGGCCAGCAGGCCCGCGAGGCCTCCGCCGAGTACGAGTGCGGTGGTCACTGCTCGACCCCCGAGACGGCGAGGAACAGCTTCATCCGCTGCTCGGCGAGTTCGGGGTCGGGGAAGGCGCCCAGTGTGTCGGCCAGTCGGTACGCGGTGGCCAGATGCGGCACCGAGCGCGCAGACTGCTCGCCCCAGACCATCCGGAAGTGGTCGGCGTGACCGGACAGCCAGGCGAGGAAGGTCACGCCGGTCCGGAAGAAGTAGATGCTGCGGCCCTCGCCGCTGAACAGGTGCCTGCTCAACGGCAGGGTCGCGTCGAGCAGTTCGCCCGCCCTCGCGTCGTCCCCGGCGTCGAGCGCGCGGAAGGCCTGCGCGGCAACGGGGATCACCGCGTCCATCACGGGGGTGAGTGCGTGGCTGTGACCTTGTTCGTCACCGACGAACATGCGCGAGTAGTCGGTGGTGTCGCTGGTGTAGAACTTCACGTCCTCCGGGAGCTTGGCGCGCCACTCGATCTGCCGCGCGAGATCCGCGGGCCCGATCTTGACGCCGTCGACCTTGCCGGGATGCGCCTTGACGATCTCGAGGAGGGCGTCGTAGGCGGGCTCGGGTTCCTCGTGTCCCCAGTACTCGGTGTTGCGCGGGTCCCACTCCGAGGTGATCCAGTGGAGGATCACGGGCCTGCTGGACTGGCGGATGAGTTGGCCGTAGACCTCGGCGAAGTCGTCGAAGCTCCGGGCCGCCACGGTGAGGTGGGGGCTGCACATGATCACCGGTTGGGCGCCGGCCTCCTCCACGACCTCCAGCTGCTCCTCGTAGGCGCCCTGTACCTCCTTGAGCGTGCACGGCTCGAACGGCCCGATCTGGTCGGTGAGGACCGCGGCCGCCATCCGGCCGCCGACCGCCTTCGCCTCGGCGCCGCAGCGGCGGATCAGCTCCGCGGCCAGCGGCCAGTCCACCCCCATGCCGCGGTGCGCGGTGTCCATGCCTTCGCACAGGGTGAATCCGTAGGACCACAGGTGCCGGCGGAACGCGAGCGTGGCGTCCCAGTCCAGTGTCTGCGGAGGCGGGGTGGGGCCCACCGGGCCCAGCGGTTCGTTGTCCGCCAGGGGGTCGGCGAGCACATGTGCCGTGGCCAGTACCGAGCGGGTCCGGAACGGGGCGGACTCGGCCGGGTACTGCTCGGGGGTGTTCACCGGTTCGTAGGTGGTCAGCGTGCCGTCCGCCGCGGGAATCTTGATCATCTTCTGCTCCGAACCCTGATTCCTGGAAAGGTCGTGTGATGCGGTCGAATTCACCCGGCGGGCCGGGCGAGAGCGGCGCCGTACCGGTCGGGCCCCTGAAACCCACGCCCGGCCCCCGATGGGCGCGACGTGGTTCATTCGTCGTCGACGGAAATCGCGTTGACGGGACAGTTCGCGAAAGCGGTCAGCGTCGCGGCGCGCATTTCCTCGTCCGGCTCATCGGTGACCAGGAGTACTCGACCGTCGGCATGCTGGTCGAACACCCCCTGCGCGAAGAAGACGCAGTTTCCCGATCCGACACACACGTCCCGGTCGACCGAGATGCGCATCTCCCTCGCCCTGCCTCACCAAGTGACGGGCAGCTCGTGAAGCCCGTACGCGTGCGCATCGAACATGTAGGGAAGTTCGTCGACGGGCGCCGCCAGGCGAAGTCCCGGAATTCGGGTGAACAACGTGCGGAACACCACTTCCAGTTGCATCCGCGCGAGGTTCGCGCCGGGGCACATGTGGTTTCCGTAGCTGAAAGCCATATGGCCCTCGACCGCGCGATGGATGTCGAACCGGTGCGGCTCCGGATACTGCGCGGGGTCCCAGTTGGCGGCGCCGTTGAGCGCGAGTATTCCTTCGCCGTCACGAATGGTCTCCCCGCCGGCCAGCTCGATGTCCCGGGTGGCCACCCGCACGGTCGCCGAGTCAAGGATGCTGAGGAAGCGCAGCAGTTCCTCGATGGCGCCGGGCAGCAGCGAGGGGTCGTTGCGGATCTCGGCCAGTTGCTCCGGGTGCTCGAGCAGCACGACCGTGCCCAGGGAGATCACATTGGCCGTGGTGTCCGAACCGGCGATCACCAGCAGACGGGCGATGGCCACCAGATCGTCGTGCTCGAGTGTGGGTTCTTCCGGCAGCTTGGCGGCGATCCTGCTGAGCAGGTCGTCGCCGGGCTCACGCGTCTTCTCGGTGATCAGCTCGTCGAGGAACTCGTCCATCTCGGCGATCGCGCCGGCGACCGCTTCCAGGCTGGAGTCACGGCCGGTCGTGGTCTCGGCGTAGCGCCGGAAGTAGCCGATGTGCTCCGGGTCCGCCCCCATCAGCTCGCAGAACTGCAGGGACGGCACCGGCACGGCGAGCTCCGCGACCAGGTCGAGCGGTCCGCCCCCGGCCAGCATGGCGTCGATCCGTGCGTCGACGATGGCCTGCGTGCGCGGCCGCAGGTCGGCGATCCGCTTGGCGGTGAACTCGGGGATCACCATCCGGCGGCGCACGGTGTGCTCCGGTGGATCCATCGCTGCGAACGGGAAGGCGATGTAGGGCAGCATTTCTTCCGGCACCTGGAACTGATGGGGGTAGCCGGGGTTGCGGGCATTCGAGCTCATTGCGGGATCGCCCAATACGTCGCGCACATCCGCGTACCGGGTGAGCGCCCACGCGGGCTTTCCGGTCATGCGATTGACGACCTTGGCCACCGGTTCCCCGGCGCGCATGTTCTCGTATTCCTGAGGAACCGAGAGCGGGCACTTCCTGCGGTCGAGCGGGAACACCGGGAGCGGTCCTTCGGTGCTGCCGGACTCGGCGTGCTCGGTCATGACCAAGGTGTCCTCTCTACGATTGAGGCTCGATACAAGCGCGCGCCGGACACCCGGTCAGCCGGGAACCTCCCCCTAACGTCGGCCGGCAACCCCTACCCCGGCGGGGCGGGCCTGTTGGGGTCTCCCCTACAGCAGGCGGTCGAGCCGTTCTCGGCCAAAGACCTCGTGCATGGTTGGCATGTCACGCCGGCGCCGTGACCTCCGGTTACGGGACAACCCTTCGCAGACAACGTTCGGGCGACCACCTACACTGAACGAAATGACCAGCTCTGACCCTGGCTGGGCTCAAAGGAAGTGGAGTCGATGGACGCAAGCAGGGAGCCCGCCCTACCGAGCTACCTCGGCGAGGCGTGGGGGTTGCGTGAGAGACCGAGCAAGGGACCGAAGCGCGGCCTGAGCCTCCCGCGGATCGTCGACGCCGCCGTGGCGATCGCTGCCTCGGAGGGGCTGTCGGCCGTCTCGATGAGCCGCGTGGCGGCCGACCTCGGCGCCTCGACCATGGCTCTCTACCGCTATCTGACATCGAAGGACGAACTGCTTCTTCTGATGATGGACGCGATCTACCAGACTCCTCCCTCGCCGCCTGCGGCCGCCGACGAGGGGTGGCGCGAGGGTCTGTCGCGCTGGGCCTGGGAGCAGCACACCATCCTGCGCAAGCACACATGGGCACTGCGCATTCCGATCACGGGGCCGCCCGTCACACCGAATCAGATCATCTGGCTCGAGCGAGGACTGCAGTGCCTGAGCGACACCCCGCTGGCTGAGGGCGACAAGCTCTCGGTGATCATGCTGCTGAGCGGTTACACCAGGAGCGAGGCCACCATCTCGGCCGATGTCGAGGCGACGTTCATGGCGAAGGCCCCGGACGAGCGCGCGGCCATGGTCTCGTACGGCCAGCTCATCCGCAGACTGACCGGCCCCGACCGCTTCCCCGCACTCAACAAGGTGATCGACGCCGGGGTGCTGGACGAGCCGGCCGGTCCTGACGACGAGTTCGTGTTCGGCCTTGAACGCATTCTCGACGGCGTCGGTGTGCTCATCGACCAGCCGCGGGACTGATCTCCCCCGCCGGCGACCATGGACCGGTCGTCGCGACGACTTTCAGAGAGGGCTTCAGAGAGGGCAGAGCCCGTCGGCATCACGCCCGACGGGCTCTTCGACGGCCCGGCACCTTCCGTGCCCCCTCAGCCGCAACTCCCCCACCTTCGGGGCACGTTCACGGTAGTGACTTCTACGGCCGCCGGGTGCCCGCACGACCGGCACCATCCCCGACCGGTCCGGCCGGCCGGTGCGGGGCGTTGCTCGCCGCCGCCCACCGCCCTTGCCGCGCTCGCCCCGGTTACACGTTTCCGCAGGTCGCATGCCATTCCTCCGGTGCGGAAGCATTCACTCCCACACGCCCCGCAACACGCTTGACGGCCCTCGACGGCACTGCGTAGCATATACGCGTGCGCCGTACGCAGAAGCGTGAGCCCAAGAAGGCACGGCACAGGCAGAAGCGGGCCTTGAGCCCGCTCGTCATGTTGATGGTTCCGGTCGCGAGTGGTTGACCTCCCGGGCAGCTGTGCCCTGACAACGACGAATCGCCGGGCACGGAAAGGTACTTCACCATGAGTGATTCAACGGGCCTTCTTGCGAAGGTCCCGAGCGGCCGACGCTCCAAGTGGCTTCTCCTCCTCGGATGGTTAATCCTGGCGGGCCTGCTCGTTCCGGTCTTCGGCGGCCTGGAGGACTACGAGGACAGAAGCCCGTCGGGCTCGCTGCCGCGCGGCGCGGAATCCACCGCGGTCATGGCCGAGTTGGACAGGTACAGTTCGGCGCTGGACCAGATGCCCGCGGTCACCGTCTACACCCGCGAGAGCGGCATTCAGGACGCGGACCGCAAGAAGGCGGAGTCCGACCGCGCCGCGTTCGCCAAGCTGGTCGCGGGCGGCGAGAGCATCGCCCCGGCCACCCCGTCGAAGGACGGGAAAGCGCTGATGATGGTCGTCCCGCTGAACCGCGACGACGTCGAGATCGACTTCGCGGTCAAGGAGATGCGCACGACGGCCGGGAAAGGTGCACCCGCCGGTCTCGACATCGCCGTCGGCGGGCCGGGCGGCCTTCTGAACGACTACACCCAGGCGTTCGAAAATCTTGACGTGAACCTGATGATCGCGACCAGTTCGATCGTCATCGTCCTGCTTCTGCTGATCTACCGGAGCCCGTTCCTGTGGCTCCTGCCGTTGCTCTCGGTCGGTTTCGCCGGCGTACTGACCCAGGGTGTGGCCTACCTGCTCGCCAAGCACGCCGGTCTTCCCGTGAATCCGGCCAGTTCCAGCCTCCTGATGGTCCTGCTGTTCGGCGTCGGCACCGACTACGCCCTGCTGCTCATCGCCCGCTATCGCGAGGAGCTGCGCCGGCACGAGGACCGGCACGTGGCCATGGGGGTCGCGCTGCGGCGCTCGGGCCCGGCGATCCTGGCGTCCGCGGCGACCGTGGTGGTCGGTCTCGCCTGCCTGGCCCTGGCGGACATGCAGAGTTCACGCAGTCTGGGACTGGTCGGTGCCACCGGCGTTCTGTGCGCCTACATCGCCATGGTGACGATCCTGCCCGCGCTTCTGGTCATCGTCGGCCGCTGGGTCTTCTGGCCGTTCGTGCCGAAGGTGGGCCAGGAGGACCGGAGCACGTCCGGTATGTGGTCCCGGATCGGGAACGCCGTCGGGCGCCGACCCCGGTTGGTCTGGCTCGGCTGTCTTGTGGTGATCGGCGCCCTGGCCTTCAGTGCTCTGGACATGAACCTGGGGCTGCGGCAGTCCGATGTCTTCCAGAGCAAGCCCGAGTCCGTCTCCAGCCAGGAGAAGCTTGCCCGTCACTTCCCGTCCGGGGCGTCCGATCCTGCCGTCGTCATCGCGGACGCGGGGGCCAAGGATTCCGTCAGGGCGGCGCTCGCGAAGGTCGACCGGGCTCAGGTCGGCCAGGACTCACCCGGTCCGGACGGCCGCCGTGCTCTGATCGATGTCGTCCTCGAGGATCCGCCCGAGAGCGATGCGGCCAGGGACACGATCGAGGATCTGCGAACGGCCGTGCACGCCGTGCCGGGGGCCCACGCGATCGTCGGCGGGTCCACGGCCGAGACATTGGACATCGACCGGGCCCAGAGCCGCGACGTCCGGGTCGTCATCCCCGTGGTGCTGGGCGTGATCCTGCTCTTCCTGCTCATTCTGCTCCGGGCGGTGGTCGCTCCGCTCGTCCTGCTGTCGACCGTCGTCGTGTCCTACTTCGCCGCGTTGGGCGCGTCCAGCCTGCTGTTCGAGCACGTGTTCGGACATGCGGGCATCGCCTGGCAACTTCCGCTGGTCAGCTTTGTCTTCCTCGCGGCGCTGGGCGTCGACTACAACATCTTCCTCATGACCCGCGTACGGGAGGAGGCCGAGCTGCTCGGCCATGCGGAAGGCGTTCGGCGAGGTCTCTCCGTGACCGGCAGTGTGATCACATCGGCCGCCATCGTGCTGGCGGCGACCTTCGCGGTGTTCGCCTCGATGCCGGTCGTCGACATGGTCCAGTTCGGCCTCGTCGTCGCGGTCGGCGTGCTGCTGGACGCGTTCCTGGTCCGCACCCTGCTCGTGCCCGCGCTCTCCTTCGACATCGGGCGGGCAAGCTGGTGGCCGGGCGCGCTGTTCCGCCGACTCGGCAGGCAGCCCGCACCGGTTGTGCGGTCCGAGACGACTCCGCCCGATGTGACGGTGAGCCGCTGACCCCAGCCGGCCCCGGCCGGCACATCCTCTGCCCCTCCTCGGCCATCGGGCGCGGACATCCCGCGCCCGGTGGCCGTCGGCGTCGTTCGCAACGCCTATGCGCGTTCCTGCCACCGGCGCCGAGGTTAGGGGACAGCAGGGGGCCTCATCGAGGTCTCATCCGGATACGGTCCGCCCCGAGTGCGCCCGCGTTCACGGCGCTCCCGGCGGGGCGTCTCCCCACAGCCCCGCCCTGTCCGGTGCCATCCCGCGCCGGCCGACGCGCACGGCATCTCAGCGCCAACGACATCCGCTCGCAGGAGACGACATGACCGACACGAATGCCATGCTCTACCTGGAACTGCTGAAGAAGGTGCTCACCAACCGGATTCAGATGGACAACCCCACGGCGTGGCTGGCCGGCCCGGAAGACGAACCCGCCGCGAACGAGACGCAGCCGACCGCGTTCGCCGCCCACACCATGGTCAGCCCCGAGGGGCTGGACACGGTGCAGCACTGCGTCGAACAGGCCCTGGCGGACGGGGTGCCAGGGGATCTCATCGAGACCGGCGTCTGGCGCGGTGGCATGTGCGTCCTCATGCGGGCGGTCCTCAAGGCGCACGGGGTCGAGGACCGCCGCGTCTGGGTCGCCGATTCCTTCGAGGGCGTGCCAGAGGCGGGCGAGGACAGCCACCCGCTCGACCAGGAGATGGCACTGCACAACCTCAACACCGTACTCAGCGTGTCCGCGGACACCGTTCGCGCCATCTTCAAGTCGTACGATCTGCTGGACGAGCAGGTCGAGTTCCTCGAGGGCTGGTTCAGCGAGACCCTTCCGGCCGCGCCCATCGATTCGCTGGCCGTGTTCCGGCTGGACGGCGATCTGTACGAGTCGACGATGGACTCCCTGACGGCGCTCTACCCCAAGCTCTCCCCGGGCGGCTTCGTCATCATCGACGACTACAACATGGCCCCGTGCCGCACCGCGGTCCACGAGTACCGCGATGCCCACGGCATCAAGGAAGAGATCAAGCCCGCCGACAGCGTCGGGGTCTACTGGCGCAAGGAGCTCTGACACACCCGGTGGTCACGTCGATGACGTGACCACGACGGACATGGCAAGGGGCGGCCCGCAACGGGCCGCCCCTTGACCGGTTCACGCGGTGCGGCACGTCAGTCCGCGCGCCGCTGGAAGAAGACGGCGGCGAGCACCACCGAGACCACGAGGATGCCGCCGGACCAGAGCAGCCCGACCCAGGGGTGGTTGCCGACCGGTTGGTCGAGCAGATAGCCGCGAACGCTCTCGATGATGGCGGTCGACGGCTGGTTCCTCGCCACGCCCTGAAGCCAGCTGGGCAGCGTGTTGATCGGCACGAAAGCGCTGCTGACGTAGGGCAGGAACATCATGATGAAGGCGAAACTGGCCGCGGCGTCGGTGGACTTGGTGAGCAGACCGACGACTGCCGAGAGCCAGGACATGGCAAGGATGAACGTCACCAGGATGCCGGCCGCCGCGAGCCACTGGAGCAGATCGGCCTTCGGACGGAACCCGATGAGCAGCGCGACGCCGATCACGACGACCGTCGAGGCGATGTTCTTGATGATGCTGGCCGTCACGTGTCCGCCGAGCAGAGCCGCGCCACTGACGTCCATCGACCGGAAACGGTCGACGATGCCGGTGCTCATGTCGTTGGCGACACCGACACCGGTCTGGGCGGCTCCCCATGCCGTACACAGCAGGAGCACACCCGGAGCGACATAGGTGACGTAGTCGCCGCCGGTCTGGATCGCCCCGCCGAAGAGGTAGACGAACAGCACCATCATCATGATCGGCAGCATCAGGGACATGATGAGAGCGTCGACGTCACGGCTGGTCAGCCGGGTACAGCGACCGATCATGGTCATCAGGTTGGACCCGGTCCCCCGGGGCTGGGGCCCGGTTTCCAGGACGAGGCTCTCACTCACCGACGGTCTCCTTCACTCGTTCCGCCTCCGCGCTCGGGGCAGTGCGACCGGTAAGCGCCAGGAACACATCGTCCAGCGTGGCGCTGTGAACGTTGAACTTCGCCACCCGGCTGCGGTCGAGGTCCACCTCGTCGAGCAGGGCGCGGACCTCACCGGCCGACCCGTCCGTGGGCACCCCGACGGTCAGGAGGTTGGGGTCCTTCTCGACCACGCGGCTCCCGAGCAGGGCCAGCACGTCTTCGAAGGCCTGCCGGTCGGCAAGTTCGATGTCCAGGCGCTGGCCGGCGACCCGCTGCTTGAGCTCGTCGGGAGTGCCCTCGGCGACGACCCTGCCCCCGTCGAGCAGCGCGACACGGTCCGCGAGCCGGTCGGCCTCCTCGAGGTACTGCGTGGTGAGGAAGACGGTCAGGCCCTTGGCGGCCAGGTCCGCGATGACACCCCAGAGCGCCTGCCGGCTGCGCGGGTCGAGGCCGGTGGTCGGCTCGTCGAGGAACACGATCGACGGCGCGCCGACAAGGCTCGCCGCGAGGTCCAGCCGACGGGCCATACCGCCCGAGTAGGTGCCCAGTCGGCGGCCGCCCGCTTCGGTGAGGTCGAACCGCTCGAGCAGATAGGTCGCGCGCTCATGGGCCTGGGTGCGAGAAAGGCCGCACAGACGGGCCATCATGAAGAGGTTTTCCTCGCCCGTCTGATTCTTGTCGATCGCTGCCTGCTGACCGGTCAGCGAAATCCTCTGCCGTACCTTGCGGGCCTCCCGGGTGACGTCGAAGCCGGCGACTTTCGCCAGACCTCCGTCCAGGGAAGTGAGTGTCGACAGGATGCGGACCGTGGTTGTCTTTCCCGATCCATTCGGACCCAGCAGCGCGAACACGCTGCCCTTCCGAACGCCGATGTCGACACCTTGGAGCACCTGTACTTTGCCGTAGGACTTCACCAGTCCTTCGGCTTCGATCGCCAAATCGTGGGTCATACTCCGTCGCACTCCTTGCCGCCACCAGCTCGTCGAACAGGATCTGCGTGTACCATACGCTATAGAGCGTACAGCATACACAGTCAGGCGTCCAGCCACCTTCTGCGTCTCAACAGAGGGTTGTACAAAGGCCGTTCGGCAGGCCGAGCCCCGGTCGACCGGAACCGTGACCGAAGAGTTCGCCGAAGCAGTACTCGTCCTCACGCATTTCGAACACCGCTACTGCCGAATTTCTCGTCGGGGAGGGCATGGATGATTGTGCGCTGGACTTACGGAGTCGACGCGACGGTGAGTGCGGACGGCTGGCTGATTCTGCACTGCGGGAGAACCGCAAGGGTGTTTCAATACCCGCCGCCTTACACGGTCGCCTGGATCTCACTGCAGCGCCACGACGGCGACATCCACCTCGCCGCGGACGAGATCGCGTCCAGTTGGCGGGAGGACCAGGCCGAGATTCTCGTCGTCATCGAGAGGTGGCTGCAGGAGCTCCGCGTTGCCGGGCTGATCCACGAGGGCCGCTGACCGGACGCCTGCGAGGCCGGCGCCGGGTGTCCGGGCGTTTCCGGGCTTTCCGGGCTTTCCGGGAACGCTCTCGGCGGGATCGGGGGCGGACCGGTCCACGCCCCCGGCCCGGACCGTGGGCTAACGGGGTGTCACACTCCCCGTCAGCGCCGTCATCCGCTGCCGGATCAGCGCGATGACCTCAGCCGCGTGCGCGTTGAGATAGAAGTGGCCGCCCCGGAACACCTTCAGCTCGAAGGCGCCGGTGGTGTGCTCGTGCCATGCCTCGGCTTCTGCCACGGTGACCTGCGGATCCGCGTCCCCGGTCAGGGTGTGCACGGGACAGCGCAACGTGGCTCCCGGCCGCCACCGGTAGGTCTCGGCGGCCTTGTAGTCGCTGCGGAAGGCGGGCAGGATCATCCCGACCAGCTCCGGGTCCTGCAGCATCGACGGGTCGGTGCCCTCGAGTTTGACGATCTCGGCGAGCAGCTGCTCGTCATCGCCCAGGTGCACATGCTCGGCCCGCTGCCTGGAAGGTGCCCGGCGCCCCGACGCGAACAGCGCCAGCGGTGTCACGCCGCCCGCCTCGAGTCGCAGCGCGACCTCGAACGCGACGGTGGCACCGAGGCTGTGGCCGAACAGGGCGAGCGGCCGGTCCGTCCATGCCGCGAGCTGCTCGGCGATGGCGTCCGCCAGCAGGCCCACGTCCTCAAAGGCGGGCTCGGAGCGCCGTTCCTGCCTGCCGGGGTACTGCACCGCCAGCACGTCCACCACCGGCGACAGCGCCCGGGAGACGGGGAAGAAATAGGACGCCGAGCCACCTGCGTGAGCCAGACACACCAGCCGGGCGGGCGCATCCGGTGCCGGGTGGAAGCGCCGGATCCAGGCACCGTTGTCAACGGCCACCGACTGTCCTTTCGTCAAGAGTCGAACGAGTGTCACAACGCTTCCGGGACGCGGCAGGGGCGGCCGGTCCCGGAGGCGCGGGGGAACGAGGGCAGTGCGACCGGACGAGCGGTCAGTCGTCGTCCTCGTCGGCGTAGCCGGCCGCGGAGAGTTCGGGCGCGATGAAGAAGTCCGACACGTCCTCGGCCTTCCGCTCCACCCGGCCGAGGGCCTCCTTGACGGGCACGACCAGGCGCTCGGCCTTCTCGGCCTCCTTCTGCTCACGGCCTTCGACGAACTCCGGCATGACCTCGCGGGCGAACAGCTCGAGCGACTCACAGATGTGCTCGTGCTTGTTCTTGCCGATCTGCACCGAGAAGATGATCTGGTCGACGCCGACAGCCTCGTAGCGCCGGATGACGTCGCGGATCTGCTCCGGCGTGCCGATGCCCCGGCGCAGCATGCCGACCTGGTCCATCATCGCCTGCGCGACCTGCGACTGCACGTCCTCGTCGTTCGGGGCGACGGGTTCGCGGGTGAAGCCCAGGGACTCCTTGGCCGCCTGGAAGTCCGCCCAGATGTCCGTGACGCCAGGTCGGTGCTCACCGGTGACGTAGTAGTGCATCAGCGAGTACGAGAAGAAGTGCGCCGCTTCCAGGCCGCGGTCCAGGGCGACCTCCTCGTCCTCGTGGCACATGAACGGCAGCACCATCGCCACGTTGGCGTTCACGGCCCGCCCCACCGGCCTGCACTCCTCCGACGCCAGGGTGTCGTAGTAGGCCTCCACCCACTCACGGGCCTCTTCGGGGTTGACGAAGGAGAAGGCCAGCGCCCCCATGCCCTCACGGGCGGCGTCCTGGATGCTCTCGCGACGCGTGCACGCCCGCCACAGCGGCGGGTGCGGCTTCTGCTTGGGCTTCGGCACGATGTTGCGCGGCGGCAGATCCACCCATGTGCCCCGGTGACCCGTGAACGGGGTCTCGGTCATCATCCGGACGATGACCTCCAGCGCCTCGTGCCACTGGGTGTACTTGTCCTGCAGCTCGATACCGAAGGCGCCGACCTCCAACTGCGAACTGCCCTGGCCGGAACCGAAGTCCAGTCTGCCCCCGGAGATGAGGTCGAGCACGGCCAGCCGCTCGGCGACCCGCACCGGATGGTTGACCGCGGGCGGCAGGTGGACGATCCCGTGGGCGAGCCGGATGTTCTCCGTACGCGCCGCGGCGGCGGCCAGGAAGACCTCCGGCGCCGACGAGTGGGAGTACTCCTCGAAGAAGTGGTGCTCGGTCGCCCAGGCGTAGTCGAGCCCGAGCCGGTCGGCGAGCTCTATCTGCTCCAGCGCCTCGGTGAACAGTCTTTCCTCGCTGTCCGCCTCCCAGGGTCGCGGCAGCTGGTGATGATAGATCAGGCCGAATCGCATGACTTCCTCCGCAGGACGAGAACCGCAAGGGGGCTGCAGTCACCGACACTAGGACGCGATACCGGGTATCAGCCGGGGCCGACAGCGCACTGAGGGGGTCGGCCGACGGCTTCAGGGGGTGGGCGCTGACGCGCTAGGGGTGGGTGGGGCCGTTCGGCGGAAACCGGCCAGAAAGAACAGCAGGGGTTCGGCCTCGCCGTCGGCGATGTCCAGGTCCCGGACCCGGCCGACGGCGATCCTGTGGTCGCCGCCGGGATACACCGTCTCGATCGTGCAGTCGACCCATGCGAGCGCGCCCGCGAGCCGGGGTGATCCGGTGACCGGGCTGGGCCACCACTCCACGCCGGCGAACCTGTCGGCACCGGTGGCCGCGAACCTGCGGCACAGCGGCTCCTGCTCGGCATGGAGGATGTTGACGCAGAAGCGGCCCGCGCGCCGGATGCCCCGCCAGGACCGGGACAGGCGGGAGACGGAGAAGGACACCAGGGGCGGTTCGAGGGACAGTGACACGAACGACTGGCAGGCGAAACCGACCGGCGGCTGCCCGTTCTCCATCGCGGTGATGACGGTGATCCCGGTGCAGAAGTGACCGAGGACGTGCCGCAGGTGTGCGGGCTCCAGCGGCTTGCCGCCGAGCGGCATGTCGTCCCGTCGCCTCTTGTCAGGTCGCTCGTCCGGTCGCTCGTCCTCCGGCGACGTGTCTCCGGGCAACTTCTCCGCGAGCGGCTCCTCTTCGGGGTGCTTGTCTTCGAGCGGCTTGTCTTCCAGCGCCTGCTTCGTATGTGCCTGCATCACTGACCTGCTGTCAGTCGGTGGCCGGATTGCCGGAATCGGGTTCCACGGGCGCCTGCTCCAGGATCACATGCGCGTTGGTGCCGCTGATCCCGAACGAGGACACCGCCGCACGCCGCGGCCGTCCGGTGTCCGGCCACGGCCTGGGCCCGGTCAGCAGCTCCACGCCCCCGGCCGACCAGTCCACCTGTGGGGTCGGCGCATCCACATGGAGCGTCCGGGGCAGTACGCCGTGCCGCATGGCCAGCACCATCTTCATGATCGACGCCACGCCCGCGGCGGCCTGCGTGTGCCCGATGTTGGACTTCACCGACCCCAGCCACAGGGGCCGGTCCGCGGGCATGGCACGGCCGTAGGCCGACAGGAGTGCCTGCGCCTCGATCGGATCACCGAGCCGGGTGCCTGTGCCGTGCGCGTCCACCGCGTCGACTTCGTCGGGGCGCAGCCCCGCCTGCCGCAGGGCCTGCTGGATCACCCGCCGCTGCGCCGGCCCGTTGGGGACGGTGATGCCGCTCGATGCCCCGTCGGAGTTGACGGCGGCGCCGCGTACGACGGCCAGGATCCGCCGGCCGTTGCGTTCGGCGTCCGAGAGCCGCTCCAGAACGAGGAGTCCCGAGCCCTCGCCCCATCCGGTGCCGTCCGCGGCGGCGGCGAACGACTTGCACCGGCCGTCCGGGGCCAGTCCGCGCTGGGAGCTGAAGTACACGAAGGTCTCCGGCGTGGACATCACGGTCACGCCACCGGCCAGCGCGAGCGTGCACTCACCGGAGCGCAGCGCCTGCATGGCCATGTGCAGGGCGACCAACGAGGAGGAGCACGCGGTGTCGACGGAGACGGCCGGCCCCTGCAGGCCCAGGGTGTAGGAGATCCGGCCGCTGGTCAGACTGCCCCCGCCGTCGGCTCCGTCGTAGTCGTGGTACATGACGCCGCAGTACACGCCGGTCGGGGTGGCCCTGAGGGACAGCGGGTCGATCCGGGCGTTCTCCAGTGCTTCCCATGCCGTCTCCAGCACCACCCGCTGCTGGGGGTCGATGTCGCGGGCCTCGCGCGGGGACATGCCGAACAGGTCCGCGTCGAAATCGGCTGCCTCGTGCAGGAACGCGCCCTCGAGTGTGACGGTCCTGCCCGGCTTGCCGGGTTCCGGGTCGTACAGCCCCTCAACGTCCCAGCCCCGGTCGGTGGGGAAGGACGTGACCGCGTCACGCCCTTCTGCGAGCAGCCCCCAGAACGCCTCGGGAGAGTCGGCGCCGCCGGGGTAGCGGCAGGCCATGCCGATGACGGCAACCGGCTCGGTCTCCGCGCGCAGCAGCCGGGCGTTCTCCTGCTTGAGCCGGTCGTTCTCCAGCACGGAAGCCCGCAGCGCGGCGACGATCTTCTCGGTGCCGGTCGTCGCCATCAGCGCTGCTCCTCGTTCGCTTCGGCACCGGCGAGGGCGGCGGCGACCAGGTCGTCGACATCCATGTTCCTGATCTCCTCGCTGCGGTCCCCGGTGCCGGCCGAGGGCGTGCCGGCGTCCGGCGTCTCCAGTCGCAGCAGCGCGTCCAGCAGTCCGGCCGAGCGCAGGGCGGCGACCGGGATCGCGGCCAGCCTGCGCCGGACCTCGGCGTCGTCGGGTTCCCCGGTGTCCGGCGCCGGAGCGGACTCCGCGACCACCCCTGCTTCGGGAAGTACGGCGCCCATCTCTTCGAGCAGCAGCGTGACCACTTCCGCGGGGGTCGGGTGGTCGAACATCATGGTGGCGGGCAGCCGCAGGCCTGTGGCCGCGCCGAGCCGGTTGCGCAGCTCGATGGCGGCGAGCGAGTCGAGACCCAGCTCGGTGAAGCCCCTTTCCATGTCGACCGTGCCCGCGTCGTCGTGGCGGACCCCGGCCACATGCGTGCGGACCAGGTCGGCCAGCAGCCGCTCCCGTCCTTCTGCGGACAGAGCCGTCAACTGCCGCACCAGGCCTGCTTCGTCCCCGGGGTCGGGGGCTCTCGTCGGTGTGCCACCGGGCGTGGTGGCAGAGGTGGCGAAGTCGGACCCGCGCGCGGGGGTACGCACCACGTCGCGCAGCATGTCCGGGATCTCCGTACCGCCGGGGTCCGTCCGCAGCGGCACCAGCACGGGCTCGTCGAGGCCCAAGGCCCGGTCGAACAGGGCGAGCCCTTCTGCGGTGGTGAGCACCGGCGTTCCGCGGGCTGCCAGACGGCGCACCACGGCGGGATCGGTGACCTCCGCCATGCCGCTCTCGCCCGCCCACAGGTTCCACACCAGTGAGGTGGCGGGCAGGCCCTGGTGGCGCCGGTGCCTGGCCAGGGCGTCGAGGAAGGCGTTGGCCGCGGCGTAGTTGCCCTGGCCGAGCGGGTCGAACAGCCCGGCGACCGAGGAGAACAGGACGAACGCGTCGAGCCCGAGGTCCTCGGTCAGCTCGTGCAGCGCCCAGGCCGCGTCCACCTTCGGCCCGAGCACCTTCTCCAGTTGCCGGGGCGTCATCGACGCGACCGGCGCGTCGTCCAGGACCCCGGCCGCGTGGATCACCCCGGTGAGGGGGTGTTCCGCGGGTACGAACCCCAGCAGCCCGGCCAGCGCCTCCCGGTCGGCGACGTCACAGGCGGCCACGGTGACCTCCGCGCCCAGGCCGGTGAGCTCCGCCCTGAGTTCGACGGCACCCGGGGCGGCCGGACCGCTCCTGCTGACCAGCAACAGGTGGCGGACCTCGTGCTCGACGACCAGATGCCGGGCGAGCAGCGCGCCCAGACCACCCGTGCCACCCGTGATCAGCACGGTGCCGTCCGGTCGCCAGGGCCGCCCAGCGGGTTCCGGCGGTGCGGGAACGTGCGCCAGCCGTGGCACCCGCACCTGGTTGCCGGCCACCGACACCTCGGGGACGGTCAGGGCGGCGGCCGCGGTCAGTGTGCGGATCGAGGAGTCCTGGCTGTCCAGGTCGACGAGCATGATCCGGCCGGGGTTCTCCGCCTGCGCGGCACGGACCAGGCCCCAGACCGGTGCGACGGTGACGTCCACGTGCGTGCCGTCTCCGTCCGCTGCGAACCATGTGAGGACGGCGAGCCTGCTCGCCGCGAACCGTTCGTCGGCCAGGAAGGACTGCACCGTGTCGAGCACGGTCCGCAGTCCGGCGCGGACCGCGTCCGGCACGTCGTCGTCGCCCGGTTCCACCGGCAGGAAGATCACCTCAGGGGCGGCCGTGCCCGCGTCGATCTCGGCCTTGAGCGCGCCGAGACCCGCGTACACCGGGACGTCCGCGCCGCCGATGCCGAAGCCGTCGTGGCCGAGCACGGCCCACCGGCCCGTCGCGGCATCGGCCGCGTCGCCGAGGGGCAGCTGGCTCCAGACGACCCGGAACATCGACTCCAGGTGCCGGGCGCCGGTCTGTGCCGCGCCGGCGGCGACCAGCCTGTCCGCGGTGACCGGCCGCACCACCAGCGACTCCACGGAGGCGACCGGGTTGCCGTCGGTGTCGGCGAGGTCGATGCGGACCGCTTCCGAACCGTCCTTCTCGTCGGAGCCGATCCAGTTGATCCGCACCCGCAGCCTGCTCCGGCCGCCCGCCGAGTGCAGTCTCACACCGGTCCACAAGAACGGCAGCTGACCCGCGCCGATGTCCTGCGGCTTGCGGCCGCCCAGGAAGTCGGTGGCCGACATGGCGGCGTCCAGGAGCGAAGGGTGCAGCCGGTAGTCCCGTGCGGCCGGCTCGGCGTGGTCCGGGAGCGCGACCTCGACGAACAGGTCCCTGTCCCGCAGCCACACCGCGCGCAGGCCCCGGAACATCGGGCCGAAGTGGTAGCCCTTGGCGGTCAGGTAGTCGTAGACACCCTCGATGTCCACCGGCCGCGCGTCGGCGGGCGGCCACTGCCCGACACCGGGGGCGAAGACCTCCCGGCTCTCGGCGGGCCGGTTCCCGGCCGTCAGCGAGCCGGTGACATGACGGGTCCAGGGCACCGTGTCGGGCGCCTCGTCGAACCGCGAGTAGATCGCGAACGGGCGCCGGCCGGACTCGTCCGCCTCACCGACGACCACCTGGACGGCGGCGCCGCCCTGGTCGGGCAGCGGCATCAGCTGCTGGATCACCAGCTCCTCGACGGTGTCGCAGCCGACCTCCTCGGCCGCCCGCAGGGCCAGTTCGACGAATCCGGTGCCGGGCAGCAGACCCATGCCCATGACGTTGTGATCGGCCAGCCACGCCTGGGCAGCGGTCTGCATCGAAATGCGGCCGGTGAGCACCACGCCACCGCCCTCGGGTGAGGGCATCACCGCGGACAGCAGCGGGTGGGCGGCGTTGCGCTGGCCGTGCCCGCTCGCGTCGGCGGGCCGCTGCCCCGCCGACCCCGCCGGGGGCGAGAGCCAGAAGTGCCGCTTCTCGAAGGGGTACGTGGGCAGGTCGACCCGCTGCGCGCCGGTGCCGGCGAAGCTCTCCGCCCAGCTCACCGGGAAGCCCGTGACATGGAGCTGGGCAAGCGCGGTCAGCAGTTGTCCGCTCTCGGAGCGGTCTCGGCGCAGCGCGGGCACCACGACATGACCCGCGTCGGCCATCTCGTCGACCATGGGGGTGAGTGCGGCATCGGGACCCAGTTCGAGGAACGCGGTCACGCCACGGGCGAGGAGGTCGCCGATGCCGTCGGCAAAGGCCACCGTCCGCCGCACGTGCTCGACCCAGTAGTCGGGCGAGCAGAGCAGTTCGGCGTCGGCCAGGTGCCCCGTCACGTTGGACACCACCGACAACCGCGGGGCGTTGAACGTCAGTTCCGACGCCACTTCCCTGAACCTGTCGAGCATCGGCTCCATCAGCGCGGAGTGGAAGGCGTGACTGACCCTCAGGCGAGTGGCTTTGCGACCCCGTGCCGCGAACTGGTCGACCAGCCGTGCCACGGCGTCCTCGGGACCGGAAA
Source organism: Streptomyces sp. NPDC057445 (assembly GCF_042802855.1). Taxonomy (NCBI): domain Bacteria; kingdom Bacillati; phylum Actinomycetota; class Actinomycetes; order Kitasatosporales; family Streptomycetaceae; genus Streptomyces; species Streptomyces sp. NPDC057445. The sequence goes on from NZ_JBHVDH010000023.1 coordinate 44,180, forward strand.
CCACCACCGAGCGTGGGCCGTTGACCGCGGCGATGCTCAGTCCGTCCACCAGTGCCTCGCGTACCTCGGCCGCTTCTGCCCGCACCGCCGCCATGGCGCCACCGACGGGCAGGGCCTGCATCAGTGCGCCACGGGCGGCGGCCAGTCTCGCGGCATCGGCCAGGGTGAGTACCCCGGCCACGTGCGCGGCCGCCAGTTCGCCGATCGAGTGACCGGCGACGAACTCCGGGCGCACGCCCCACGATTCGACCAGCCGGAACAGGGCCACCTCGACGGCGAACAGGCCGGGCTGCGCGTACCCGGTCCGGTTGACCAGGTCCTCGTCCTCGCCCCACAGCACGTCCCGCAGCGGCCGGTCCAGGTGTTCGTCGAGATGGTCCACCACAGCGTCGAACGCCGCGGCGAACGCCGGGTACGCGGCGTGCAGTTCACGGCCCATGCCGAGCCGCTGCGCGCCCTGGCCGGTGAACAGCACCGCCAGCCGGCCGCCCCGGCCGACCGTACCGGTCACCACCGAGGGCGACTGTGTCCCGGTGGCGACGGCATCCAGCCCCGAGAGCAGTTGAGCCCTGTCACCGCCGAGCACCACGGCCCGGTGTTCCATGGCGGCCCGCCCGGACGCCAGCGACCAGCCGATGTCGGCCGGCGCGGCGTCGGTGTCCGCCACCCGCGCGGACAGCCGCCCGGCCATGGCCCGCAGCGCCGCCCCGGTCTGCGCGGAGAACACCCAGGGAACCACGTCGTCGGCGTCGGTGCCCGGTACGGCGCCTTCGGGACGCCCACCGCCCTGCCCTTCACTGCCCTCCGCAGGCGCTTCCTCCACGATCAGGTGGGCGTTGGTGCCGCTGAGTCCGAAGGAGGACACCGCGGCCCGCCGCGGGCGGCCGTCCGCACGCCACTCCCGGGCCTCCGTCAACAGCTCCACCGCCCCCGCCGACCAGGCGACCTGGTCCGACGGTTCATCCACGTGCAGGGTCTTCGGCATCACACCGTGGCGCATGGCCTGCACCAGCTTGATCACCCCGGCGACCCCGGCCGCGGCCTGGGTGTGTCCGAGGTTGGACTTGACCGAGCCCAGCCATACCGGATCGCCCTCCGGCCTGCCCTGGCCGTAGGTGGCGAGCAGCGCCTGCGCCTCGATCGGGTCGCCGAGCGCGGTCCCCGTGCCATGGCCCTCGACCAGGTCGATGTCCTGGGGCGACAGCCCGGCGGCGAGCAGCGCGGCCTCGATCACCCGCTGCTGGGACGGGCCGTTGGGGGCGGTGAGGCCGTTGGATGCACCGTCCTGGTTGACCGCGGAGCCGCGGATCACGGCAAGCACCGGATGTCCGTTGCGGCGGGCGTCGGAGAGGCGCTCCACCAGCAACAGGCCGATGCCCTCCGACCAGCCCGTGCCGTCCGCGCCCTTGGCGTAGGCCTTGCACCGGCCGTCGGCCGCCAGACCGCGTTGGCGGCTGAAGTCCACGAACACGTCCGGCGTCGGCAGCACGGTCACTCCGCCCGCCAGGGCCATACCGACCTCACCCTGCCGCAGCGCCTGGCAGGCGATGTGCAGCGTCACCAACGACGACGAGCACGCCGTGTCGATCGTGACCGCCGGGCCCTCGAGCCCCAGGGTGTAGGCGACGCGACCGGAGGCGATGCTGGCGCCGCTGCCGCCGGAGAGGTACGCGGCGATCTCCTCGGGCACGTACTGCTGCACCCGTACCCCGTACTCGGTGTACATCACGCCGACGTAGACGCCGGTCCGGCTGCCGCGCATCGAGGTGGGGTCGATCCCCGCCCGCTCGAAGGTCTCCCAGGCGCCCTGGAGAAGCAGCCGCTGCTGCGGGTCCATCGCCAGTGCCTCGCGCGGCATGATCCCGAAGAACTCGGGATCGAACTCGCCCGCGTCGTGCAGGAATCCACCGCGGCGCACATAGGTCTTTCCTGGTGCGCCCGGCGTCGGGTCGAAAACGCCGTCGGTGTCCCAGCCTCGGTCGACCGGGAAGTCGGTGATCGCGTCGCGGCCGTCCGCGAGCAGCCGCCAGAGGTCCTCGGCCGAGTTCACGCCGCCGGGGAACCGGCAGTGGACACCCACGACGGCGATCGGCTCGTCGGCCGCGGCGCCGTCCCTGGGCGAGACCGTGGTCCGGGTGGTCGCGGGTGCGGCGCCGGACAGCTTGGACACGATGAACTCGGCGACCGCCTGGGCGTTCGGGTGGTCGAAGACCAGCGTCGCGGGCAGCCGCAGACCCGTGGCCGTGTTCAGCGAGTTGCGCAGCTCCACCGCCGCCAGCGAGTCGAACCCGAGGTCGGAGAACGGCCGGTCGGCACGCACGTCGTCGCCGTCGGCGTGGCCGAGCACGGTGGCGGCCCGGGCACGTACCAGGTCCGAGACGACGCGCAGCCGCTCGGCCTCGGGCAGCCCGGCCACCTGCCGGGCAAACGCGGAGCGGCCGGTGCCGGCGGCGGACTGTGCGCTGCGCCGGGCGCCGCGGACCAGTCCGCGCAGCAGCGCCGGGACATCGCCCCTGGCCCGTACCACCGTACGGTCGATCTTCAACGCTGCCGCGAACGGCTCACCGGATCGGACGGCCGCGTCGAGCATCGCCAGAGCGTCGGCAGGCCGCAGTGCGGGAAGGCCCAGCCGCCGCACATGCGCCGCGTCGGCCTCCAGGGCGGGATCCGGCGCCGCGGGGTCACTGGTGTCCCAGAGGCCGAAAGCCACCGATGTGGCGGGCAGTCCCGCCGCAGCGCGGTGTGCGGCAAGGCTGTCGAGGAAGACGTTGGCCGCGGCGTAGTTGCCCTGCCCGGCGGCGAGTACCAGACCACCGGCCGAGGAGAACATCACGAACGCTTCGAGTTCCCTGCCGAGGGTGAGTTCGTGCAAATGCCAGCCCGCGTCCGCCTTCGGCGCGAGTACCGCGTCGACCCGCTCGGGCGTCAGATCGGCGACCAGGCCGCTGTCGGCGATGCCCGCCGCGTGCACGACGGCGGTCAGGGGGTGCTCGTCCGGCATGCCGTCCAGCACGGCCGCCAGTTGCGACCGGTCGGCGGCGTCGCAGGCCACGACGGTCACCTCCGCGCCGAGCTCGACAAGCTCGTCACGCAAGGCGGTCGCACCGGGCGCCTGCGGACCACGGCGGCTGAGCAGCAGCAGGTGACCGACACCGTGCTCGGTGACCAGGTGCCGGGCGACCAGCGCACCAAGTCCGCCCGTGCCGCCGGTGATCAGCACGGTGCCGAGGGGATTCCACGGCGACTCGCGCCTCACGGGTACGGGCATGGCTGCCAGGCGTGGCACCGTCACCGCGCCGGACCGCACCGCCAGTTCCGGTTCCACGAGCCCGGCCAACTGCCCGAGCACAGCGCAGGATTCCGCCGCGCCGTCGATGTCGATCAGCGCGAACCGACCCACGTTCTCGGCCTGCGCCGCCCGCACCAGGCCCCACACCGGCGCCTGGGCCGGCTCGACCGCCTCACCGACGGCCGTGGCGACGGCGCCGCGTGTCACGAACACCAGCCTGCTGTCGGCGAACCGTTCGTCCGCCAGCCAGGACTGCACCGCGGACAGCACCTCCCGGGTGACCTCGCGGCCTCCCGTGACCGGGTCGCCCTCGACGGGCCCGACGGACCAGAGGACCACGGGCGGTACGGCGTCCACCGTGGCCAGGTCCGGGTACTGCGCGAGCCGGGTTCCCGGCAGATCGCCGATCACCACGGCGGCGGTGGTGGTCGCGTCCTGCGGCACCGGAACCGGTGTCCACTGCAGCCGGAGCAGGTCGTCGGGCCTGTGGCCCCGGTCGAGCTGGGCGGCGGACACCGGACGCACGGACATCCGCTCCACAGTGGCCACCGGCTTGCCCTCCGGGTCGGCCAGCCGCATGGCGCACACCTCGTCGCCACGCAAACGCTCCAGGTGCACCCGCAAGGTGGTGGCGCCTGTGGCGTGCAGGGTCACGCCGGACCAGGCGAACGGCAGCAGCGTGTCCCCGTCCACCGCTCCGTGTTCACCGAGTTGGTCCGCGTGCATGGCGGCGTCCAGCAGCGCGGGGTGGAGTCCGTACGCCGCCCCGTCGCCGCCTTCGGGCAGGGCGACCTCGGCGTACACGTGATCGCCGTTCCGCCATGCCTTGCGCAGCGCCCGGAAGACCGGTCCGTAGCCGTAGCCGCGCTCGCGCAGACCCTCGTAGAAACCGTCGACCGGCAGCGGAGTCGCGCCGGGCGGCGGCCACTCGGTGAGATCGAAGGAAGGTTCCGTCACGGTGGGGGCCACCGCGCCGGTGGCGTGCAGAGTCCATACGGCATCGGCGTCGTCCGGCCGCGAGTGGACGGTCAGGGGACGTACGCCGGTCTCGTCCGGCGCGCCCACCACGACCTGGACGCTCACCGTGCCGGTGGCGGGCAGGATCAGCGGCGCCTGATGGGTCAACTCGTCCACACGTCCGCAGCCGACCTGGTCGCCGGCCCGGACGGCCAGCTCCACGAAACCGGTGCCCGGCAGCAGCAGGCTGCCGAGGATCTCGTGGTCGGCGAGCCATTCCTGCCGGCCGGGCGACAGTCGGCCGGTCAGGATGACACGGTCCGCGTCGGCTGTTGTCACGGCGGCGCTGAGCATGGGGTGTTCGACGGCGTCCAGCCCGGCCGAGCCGACATCACCGGCAGTCCGGGTCGGCGACAGCCAGTAGCGTTGGCGTTGGAAGGGGTAGGTGGGCAGGTCGACACGGCGGGCGCCGCGGCCGGTGAGTGTGGCTTTCCAGTCGATGTCGGTACCGTGGGTGTGCAGGTCACCCAGAGCGGTGAGCAGTGCGTGGGGCTCGTCCCGGTCCCGGCGCAAGGTAGGAACCAGCAGCGCCTCGTCGGTGTCGGCCAGGCAGTCCTGGGCCATGGCCGTCAGCACCGCATCCGGACCCACCTCCACAAACCGCGAAACGCCCAAACCCGCCAGAGTGCTCACCGCATCGGCGAACCGCACCGATTCCCGAGCGTGACGCACCCAGTACTGCGGGGCGAGTACCTCCTCACCCGCAAGCCGCCCGGTCAGCGCCGACACCAACGGAATCCCCGCACGATGGAACGAGACCTCGCCCGCCACCGTCGCGAACTCCTCGAGCATCGGATCCATCAACCCCGAATGGAACGCATGCGACACCGCGAGCCGGCGGGTCCGGCGCCCCAACGCCTCGAACCCCGCCACCACCGCAAGCACCGCATCCTCGATGCCCGAGAGCACCACCGACGACGGACCGTTCACCGCCGCGATCTGCACACCCTCACCCAACAGGGGGGCAACCTCCGCCTCGGACGCCTGGACCGCAACCATCACCCCACCCGAAGGAAGGCCCTGCATCAACAGTCCGCGCGCGGCCACCAGCCTGGCCGCATCCGCCAGACTCAGTACCCCCGCCACATGAGCAGCCGCCAGCTCCCCCACCGAATGCCCCGCCACAAAGTCCGGCCGCACACCAGCAGACTCCAGCAGCCGGAACAAGGCCACCTCAACCGCGAACAACCCTGGCTGAGCCCACCCCGTCCCCTCCACCAACCCGGCATCCTCGCCCCACAACACCCCACGCAACGACCCCGGCAGAGACCCCTCCAACTCCCCCACCACAGCATCGAACGCCTCAGCAAACACCGGGAATGATTCATACATACCCCGGCCCATCCCCAACCGCTGAGACCCCTGCCCCGTAAACAACAACGCCAACTTCCCACCCACACCGGCCGCCGCAGTCGCCGTCTCGCCGCGCACCACCGATGCCAGACCGTCCAGAAGCTGCGCACGATCCGCACCCACCACCACAGCCCGATGCTCAAACCCGGACCGCCCCGCCAAAGACCACGCCACATCCACCGGCCGCAACGCCGGACACTCAGCCACACACGACCCGAGCCGCTCCGCCTGCCCCACCAACGCCCCCGGCGACCTCCCCGACAACACCCACGCCACCGGCCCACCCTCAGCAACGAACGGGACATCCTCCGCCGCCTCGACCGCCCCAGGCTCCTCGAGAATCACATGCGCATTCGTCCCACTGATCCCGAACGACGACACACCCGCCCGCCGCGGACGATCCCCGTCCCGCGGCCACTCCCGCGCCTCCGTCAGAAGCTCAACCGCACCAGCCGACCAATCCACCTGACCCGACGGCTCATCCACATGCAGCGTCCTCGGCAACACCCCATGCCGCATCCCCTGCACCATCTTGATGACCCCGGCCACACCCGCAGCCGCCTGCGTATGCCCCAGATTCGACTTCACCGAACCCAACCACAACGGACGACCCTCAGCCCTCCCCTGCCCATACGCCGCCAACAACGCCTGCGCCTCAATCGGATCACCCAGAACCGTGCCCGTCCCATGACCCTCGACCGCATCCACATCAACCGCAGACAACCCCGCAGACACCAACGCCTGCTCGATCACCCGCACCTGCGCAGGACCGTTCGGCGCCGTCAACCCGTTCGAGGCACCGTCCTGATTCACCGCAGAACCCGCCACCACCGCCAGCACCGGATGCCCAAGACGCCGCGCATCCGACAACCGCTCCACCAACAACACACCGGCGCCCTCGCCCCAGCCGGTTCCATCGGCCGTGGCGGCGAAGGACTTGCACCGGCCGTCCTTGGACAGGCCGCCCTGCCGGTTCATGTCCACGAAGGTGTCCGCCGTGGACATCACCGTGACACCGCCCGCCAGCGCCAGCGAGCATTCCCCGTTGCGCAGTGCCTGCACCGCGAAATGCAGTGCCACCAGGGATGACGAGCACGCGGTGTCCACCGTGACCGCCGGGCCCTCCAGGCCGAGGGTGTAGGCCACTCGGCCGGAGACCACGGCCGTGTGCCCGCCGTTGCCCAGATATCCCTCGTACTCCTCCGGCACCTCGCCCGGCCTGGTCGCCCAGTCGTGATACATCACGCCGGTGAACACGCCGGTCCGCGAACCGTGCACGGACCGGGGATCGATCCCGGCCCGCTCGAACACCTCCCAGGAGGTTTCCAGCATCAGCCGCTGCTGCGGGTCCATGGCCACGGCCTCGCGCGGGCTGATACCGAAGAAGTCCGGGTCGAACTGGGCTGCGTCGTAAAGGAATCCGCCCTCCTTGGTGGAGGTCCTGCCCCGCTTGCCCGGCTCGGGGTCGTACAGTGCGGCGATGTCCCAGCCACGGTCACCGGGGAACTCGGCGATCGCGTCCTGCCCCCGCGAGACCAGCCGCCACAGGTCCTCGGGCGACGACACATCACCGGGGTAGCGGCAGGCCATGCCGATGATCGCGATCGGTTCGCCGGAGGCCGCGGTCACGGCCGTCGCCGCCGGTCCGCCGGTGGCCTGCTTGTCCCGCACGTCAAGGAGCTTGTCGCCGAGGTGTTTCGCCAGCGCCAGCGGCGTCGGATAGTCGAATACGAGGGTCGCGGACAGGCGCAGGCCCGAGACGGCGTTCAGCGCGTTGCGCAGTTCCACGGCCGCCAGCGAGTCGAACCCGATCTCGTTGAACGCCCGCTTCGCCTCGATCGCGTCCGCGCCGGAATGCCCGAGCACCGAGGCGACCTGCCCACGGACCAGGTCGAGCAGGAAGGCCGGTCGCTCCGCATCCGGCAACTCACGGAGGCGGTGCACCAGGGAGGAGTCCTCGGTCGCGGCGCTGCTTGCGCCCGCCACCCGCCGGGTCGGCACCCGGACCAGAGTGCGCAGCAGTGGCGGCACTCCGCCCGGGCGGCTGCGCAGGCCCTGTGTGTCGAACCACAGCGGCGCGGTGAAAGCCTCGCCACTGCGCAGCGAGGCGTCCAGCATGGCCAGATTCTCTGCAACGGAGAGTTCTCGCAGGCCAAGACGCGTCACCCGGTGCGCTGCCATGTCGGACAGGCCTGCGCCCATGCCGTGCTCGCGCGGCCACAGACCCCATCCGATCGAGGTGCCGGGCAGCCCGGCCAGCCGCCGCTGCCACGCCAGCGCGTCGAGGAAGGTGTTGGCCGCTGCGTAGTTGCCTTGGCCCGACCCGTCCAGGAATCCTGCCGCCGACGAGAACAGCACAAAGACGCGCAGCGGGATGTGGCGGGTCAGCTCGTGCAGATGCCATGCCCCGTCGGCCTTGGGCGCAAGCACCGTGTCGATGCGCTCCGGCGTCAGGTCACCGAAGGTGCCGTCGTCGACCACACCTGCCGCGTGCACCACAGCGGTCAGCGGATGCTCCCGCGGGATCCCGGCCAGCACGGCGGCCACCGCGTCACGATCCGCCACATCGCAGGCAGCCACCGTGACCTCGGCGCCGAGTTCGGTCAGCTCCTCGCGTAGTGCCGCCGCGCCGGGCGTCTCGATCCCGCGCCGGCTGACCAGCACCAGGCGCCGGGCACCGTGCTCCACGACCAGGTGGCGTGCCACCAGTGCCCCGAGTCCGCCCGTGCCACCGGTGATCAGCACCGTGCCGTCGGCGGACCAGGAGGCGCCCTCCTCGTCGTTGCCGTGCGACGTCCGGACCAGACGGGGGGCCAGCAGCCGCCCGTCCCGGAGGGCCAGTTCCGGCTCTCCGGCGGCAACCGCGGCGGGCAGCGCCGATGCCGGTTCCGCTCCCGCCGCCGCGTCCACGTCCAGCAGCACCAGCCGTCCCGGGTTCTCGGCCTGCGCGGCGCGCAGCAGCCCCCACACCGGGGCGACCGCCAGTGCTGAGTCGTCCGGAGCCTCCTCCCACAAGGCGGGTACGGCGTTCCTGGTCACCACGACCAGCCGGGCGTCGGCCGAGGTCTCTTCGGCCAGGAAGTCCTGTACCAGCCGCAGCGTCCGTGCCACCGTTTCGCGAACCGCGCCGAGGGGTTCGCCCGCGGTGGCCCCGAAGGATGCCAGGAACAGTCTTGCGTCCGGGGCCTCGTCCGGCCCTGCCACATACCGTGCGCCGCCCGATGCTCCACCCAGTGCCCCGCCCAGGTCGAACGGATCAGGCCCGAGAATCGCCCAGGGGCCGCTCTCCGCATGTGCGTCGGGCGGCAGTTCGGTCCAGTCGATCCGCAGCAACGCGCCCTTCGTGCCGGTCCCGGCAAGCTGATCGGTTCCGACCGAGCGCACCACGAGCGAGTCCACGGACGCCACCGGCGCACCCGCGGCGTCGGCCAGCTCCACGCGTACCGTGTCCGGCCCGGTCGCCGCGATGTGAACCCTGACCAAGGCCGCACCGGTGGAGTGCAGCGACACCCCGCCCCAGCTGAACGGCAGGGTCACCTCGCCGTCTGACCCTGGCAGCGCGTGGTTCAGTGCGTGCAGCGACGCGTCCAGCAGTGCGGGATGCAGACCGTACCCGGCTGCGTCCTCTGTCGCCGGCAGCGCCACCTCGGCGAACGCCTCCCCGTCCCGGCGCCACAGCGCCCTCAGGCCCTGGAACGCCGGCCCGTAGCCGTATCCCTCAGCCGTGAGGCTCTCGTAGAACCCGGTGATGTCGACCGGTTCCGCGTCCGTCGGCGGCCACTGCGCCGTCCCCGCCCCTGGCGCTGTCCGGGCCTGCGCGAGCACACCGCCGGCATGGCGGGTCCAGTCGCCGTCCGCGGGGCCGTCCTCCCGGCGCGCGTAGAACTCCACGGGCCGCCGCCCGTCCGCATCGGCCTCGCCGACCACCACCTGCAGCGCCATCGGGCAGTCGTCCGGCAGTACCAGCGGTGCTTCGAGGTCGAGTACGTCGACCGCGCCGCAGCCCACCTGGTCGGCGGCGAACACGGCCAGTTCCACGAATGCCGTGCCCGGGAGCAGGGTCGCGCCCGCGATCCGGTGGTCCGCGAGCCACGACTGCGAGCGCGGAGAGAGCCGCCCCGTCAGGACCACGCCGTCTCCGGCCGCCAGGGGCAGCACCGCACCGATCAGCGGGTGACCGGCGGGCAGCTGTCCGATGCGGGAGGCGTCGCCCGACGACCTCGGCGCGGTCAGCCAGTACCGCTGCCGCTGGAAGGCGTAGGTCGGCAGCTCGATCCGCCGCGCGTCCGTGAAACAGGCGCCCAGGGCCACCCGCGCACCCCGTGCGTGCGCCGAGGCCATGGCTGAGAGCACTTCGGTGCTCTCGTCGTGGTCACGGCGCATCGCCGGCACGAACGCGCAGTCGCTCTCCTCGCCCACGCACTCCCGGCCCGTGGCCGAGAGCACAGGGTCGGGGCCGAGCTCGACGAACGTGCTCACGCCCGCCGCCTCGAGAAAGGCGACACCGTCGGCGAACCGCACCGGGCGCCGGACGTGCTCGACCCAGTACTCCGGAGAACACAACCGATCACTGCCCACCAGAGCACCGGTGACGTTCGACACGAGCGGAATGCTCGGCGCCTCGTACGACATGACCTGCGCGATCCGGCGGAACTCGGTCAGCATCGGCTCCATCAGCGCCGAGTGGAAGGCATGGCTGACCCGCAGCCGCTTGGTCCGGTGGCCCCGTGCCGCCAGCGCGGCCGCGACCCGCAGCGTCTGGGCCTCGTCGCCCGAGATCACCACGGCGGTGGGGCCGTTGACGGCGGCGATGGCCACCCCGGGCGCACCCGGCAGCAGTGCGGCGATCTCCTCCTCCGGCGCCTCCACCGCCACCATCGCGCCCGTACGCGGCAGTTCCTGCATCAATCGGCCACGGGCGCCCACCAGCACGGCAGCGTCCGCCAGGCTGAGCACCCCGGCGACGTGTGCCGCCGTGAGCTCGCCGAGCGAGTGCCCTGCGACGAAGTCCGGACGCAGGCCCCAGGACTCCACCAGGCGGAACAGCGCGGTCTCCACCGCGAACAACGCGGGCTGGGCGTACACCGTCAGATCGAGCAGCTCCGCGGCCGCGGAGCCCTCATCGGCGAACAGCACGTCCCAGAGCGAGTGGTCGAGCTGAAGATCGAGGTAGCCGATGGCGTCGTCCAGCGCTTCGGCGAACACCGGGTACTCCTGGTACAGCTGTCTGCCCATCCCCAGCCGCTGGGAGCCCTGCCCGGTGAACAGGAACGCCAGGCCCCCGTAAGAGACTTGACCGGTCGTCAGGTTCCGGTGCGGCTCACCGGCCGCGAGCGCCCGAAGGCCCGCGTCGAGATCCTCGTGGTCCGACGCCAGCAGCACGGCACGGTGTGCCATGGAGGTCCGGCCGGTGGCCAGCGAGTAGCCGACATCGGCCAGTTGTGGCCGCGGCTCCGTGCGGACGAACTCCAGCAGGCGCTGTGCCTGTGCCCGCAGGGCCTGTCCGGACCGTGCCGACACAACGACCGGCAGCGGCACTTCCGGTCGGGGCTTCGGCTCGGGAGCCGGCCGCGCCGGCGGGGCCTCCTCCACGATCACATGGGCGTTGGTACCGCTGACGCCGAAGGCCGAGACACCGGCTCGGCGCGCTCGTCCGCCCGCCTCCCAGGCCATGGGTTCGGTGAGCAGCCGTACGGTTCCGGCGGACCAGTCCACATGGGGCGTGGGCTCGTCGACGTGCAGGGTCCGCGGCAGCACGCCGTGACGCATGGCCATGATCATCTTGATCAGGCCCGCGCCGCCCGCCGCGGCCTGGCTGTGCCCGATGTTCGACTTGATCGAGCCGAGCCACAGCGGCGAGTCGGCGGAATGCCCCTTGCCGTACGTGGCGATCAGCGCGTGGGCCTCGATCGGGTCGCCGAGGACGGTAGCGGTGCCGTGCGCCTCGACCGCGTCCACATCGGCGGCGGTCAGTCCTGCCTCGGCCAGTGCCTGCCTGATGACCCGTTGCTGCGCGAGGCCGTTGGGAGCGGTGAGGCCGTTGCTCGCACCGTCGGAGTTGACGGCCGTACTCCGGATGACCGCCAGGACCGGGTGCCCCAGCCGCTGCGCCTCTGAGAGCCTGGTGAGCACGAACACCGCGACGCCCTCGGCCCATGCCGTGCCGGCGGCAGACGCGGCGAAGGGACGGCATATCCCGTCCGGTGCCAGTCCGCGCTGGCGGCTGAACGAGGTGAACACCCCGGGATTGACCACCACGGACGCGGCGCCGGTCAGGGCCAGTGAGCACTCGCCGCGCCGCAGCGACTGCACCGCGAGGTGCAGCGCCACCAGCGCGCTGGAGCAGGCCGTGTCCACGCTCAGCGACGGCCCTTCGGTGCCCAGTACATAGGCGACCCGGCCGGACAGCACGCTCGGCGCGTTGCCGGTCATCAAGTAGCCGTCGATCCCGTCCGGCGCCTCGTGCAGCGGCATGCCGTAGTCCTGCGGGTCGGCGCCGATGAACACACCGGACCGGCTCCCGCGCAGGGAGTCCGGCTTGATCCCGGCATGCTCGAGTGCCTCCCAGGTGGTCTCCAGGATCTGGCGCTGCTGGGGTTCCATGGCCAGGGCTTCGCGCGGGCTGATCCCGAAGAAGCCGGCGTCGAAGTCCCCGGCGCCCTCGAGGAAGCCACCGTGGCGCACGTACGTGGAACCGGGCTTTCCGGGTTCCGGGTCGTACAGCGTGTCGAGCTCCCAGCCCCGGTCCGCCGGGAACTCGTCGACGACATGACTGCCCCCGGCGACCAGCTGCCACAGCTGCTCGGGCGAGGCCACCCCGCCGGGGAAACGGCATCCGATGCCCACCACCGCGATCGGCTCGTCGTCGGCGGCTGGCACCGGGGCGGGCGGCTCCTGCGCCGCGTCGGCGGAACCGAGCAGTTCGGCGCGCAGGTGGGCGGCCAGCTCCGCCGCGGTCGGGAAGTCGAAACCGACCGTGGGCGGCAGTGCCAGGCCGGTCGCGGCGTTCAGCAGCTGCTGCAGCCTGACCAGTGCCAGCGAGTCCACGCCGAGCTCACGGAACGGGCGGTCGGGGTCGACCGTCGCGGGCGGCTCCGTACCGGCCTCGCGAAGCGCGGACATCAGGTGCTCGCGCACCATCTCGACCAGGACTCGCATCTGCTCGGATCCGGGCAGCGCTCCGAGCGTGTGTGCCGACGTCACGAGGTCCTCCGCGATCTGTTTCCGCCTGCTTTTCCCGGCCCACAATGCGCGGCGATGTGACGGGCAAGAGCCCCTAACGACCCCTATGTGACCTCAGTTCGACCGCATGCCGCCGGGCCGGTCGGCCGCCTCGCCGGCCAGACGGATCCGGTCGATTTTCCGGTTGGAATTCAGCGGGAATTCCGTCAGGTGCGTGTACTGCCGCGGCATCATCCCTTTGGGCAGGATCTCTGCGAGCTGTTTCGCCAGCCGGGCCGCGGGAACGGGTTCGCCGGTGTAGAAGACCGCGAGCTCGGTGCCGTCGTCCACGGTTCTGGCGACCGCCACCGCGTCCCGCACCTCGGGACATCCGGCCAGCGCGAACTCGATCTCGGCGAGTTCCACCCGCCAGCCGTTGACCTGGACCTGGGAATCCCACCGGCCGAGGTAGATCAGCTCGTCGTTGCCCAGCCTGCGCACCCGGTCGCCGGTCCGGTACCAGGTCCGCCCTTCGTGCTCGAGGAACCGTCCGGCGTCGTCCGCCGGATCGAGATAGCCGGGGGTCATCTGCGGCCCGGTGACGCACAGTTCGCCCTCGTGGTCCGACAGGTCTCCGTCCGGGGTGAGCAGCAGGTGCCGGTGTCCCTCGTGCACGGTGCCGACCGGCACCAGCCCGTTCACGCACAGCCCCGGCGAGTCCTCCGGTGACCAGCGATGGCCGGTGATGGTCAGGGTGAGCTCGGTCGGGCCGTAGATGTTCTCCACGGTCGACGAACCCGCGGCGGCGTGCCAGTCGACGACGTCGGAGGCCCGCAACGCCTCGCCGGCGAACAGGCTCCAGCGCAGCGTCGGCATCCCGCCAGGGGCCAGTCCCCCCATGCGCCGGGCGAGTGTGATCGCGCTCGGGGCCGAGAACCACACCGTCATGTTCCGCTCGGCGAAGAACCCCGCCAGGTCGCGGTACGCCTGTGCCGGAACGGGGTGGACACTCGCTCCGGCGCCCCAGGCGCAGAACATGTCGAACATCGCACAGTCGAAGTTCAGGTCGAAGGTCTGGGAGAACACGTCGTCGGAGGTGAAGTCGTAGCGGCGGTCGGCGAGCATGAAGTAGTGCCGTGCCATGCCGTGGGTGATCGGCACTCCTTTGGGCCGCCCGGTCGACCCCGAGGTGAACAGCACGTACGCCGTGTCGCGGTCGCGCACCCGGACCGGGGCGTCGAGCCGGTGCCCGGCCGTCGGGATCCTGGTCGGCGCACCGTCATCGGCCACCTCTGGGGCGAGCGTCGGCAACTCCGTTCCCGCGAGGGCCGGTTCGGCGAGCACAACGAGCCCCTGCTCGTCGGCGATCACGGCGTCGACCCGGGCCATCTCGAGCATCCGCCGGGTACGCGCCAACGGGAACCCCGCGTGCAGCGGGACGACCGTGGCCCCGGCGTACAACGCGGCAAGGATGCCGGCGTAGCCCTCGACGCTCTTTCCGGTCAGCACACCGACCGCGCGCGGGGGCCCGGCCGGACCGGCGTGCAGGGCCCCCGCCCAGTTCAGGGCCAGCTCGTGCAGCTCGGCGTAGCTCACGGACCGGGCACCGACCCGGAGCGCCGTGTTCGTGGGGGCGGTGGCCAGCCCCCGCAGGAAGCGTGACGTCAGCGCGGAGTCGACCACGTCGACCATTGCGATCTCCATCGGGTAAGGGGCGACTAGGGGTTGCAGAGATGTCAGGCAATGGTCTTGCATCGCGAAGAGCAGCCCCGCCACAGAATCGGAGTCGCCATGCTCGACGCGAAGTTCGACGCAATTCTGCGCAAATACCTTCCGTTTGTCTCCCCGGCCGACACGATTACCGAGGACACTCCGCTTCGCGATTACGGTCTGGATTCCCTGGCGACTGTGGAGCTGATCTGCGACCTGGAGTCGGAGTACGACATACGGTTCCTCGACGACCTGCTCAGCCTGGAAACGTTCGCCACACCCGGACGGATCTGGGCGAGCATTTCACAACTGGCCCCGAGCGCGAGCTGACCGCATGTCGTCTCGTTCACGCTCACGGCCGGCCTCCCCGGGTCGGCGGCCATCGTGTTCGCGTACGAGCGCTGTCGAGAACCCCTACCGACCCCTGAGAGCCGGCCACTTGGCGGCAACGGAACCACAGCCCGACCCGAGAGATCCCTCGGCCCCGGTCCTTCGAAGGGAAGGAGACCGGGGCCGACGCGTCGGCGGCTCCCGGCGCGAGGGGCCCCCGTCGCGGACAGGCCGGGCGGCCTGCCCGCCGTAGCGGCAGGCGGCATCGCCTCACTGCCGACCGTGCCGGAAAGCTCGCCGCCCTCATGGCCGGTGAGCACGGCCAGGACGCGCACCGTCGCGATCCGCTCCGCGGCATCGCGGCCGGGCAGTGCGAAACAGGCCTCCCGCGACTGATCGTTTATGCCGACGTCATCAGCACTTGGCGGGACCGCCATTAAATGTCGGGCAGCGTACGCAGCCTCAGAGTTGCGGTCAACCCCGCCTGTCACGCTTAACGCACACCAGCCACATGTCATTTGCGCGTCACGAGCACGACACCAGCGGTGCACGCTATCGCCTTCGCGGAGCGGAGCATTCCATAACGGCGTTCCACCCGCTCGGCATATTCGGTATAGGGGTCGACTTAGGGGTTGGGGATGCGCCATGGCCGGATATAACGTCGGGCGCAGCGACCGCTCGGATCCACGGAAGCGGTCGGCCCGCCGGCTGCTCATGCGGAACTCCAGCACCACCAAAGGCCATTTCACCTTACAACATAGCGAGCCGGGATCAATTCTCAAGAAGAAGAGGTTCACCATACATGGGTCGCGTGGAGAACAAAGTCGTGGCAATTACCGGTGCGGCCAGAGGGCAGGGTCGCAGCCATGCCGTGCACCTTGCCCGGGAGGGCGCCGACATCATCGCCGTCGACCTGTGCAAGGAAATCGAATCGGCCGGCTACGCGATGGCCAGCAACGAGGACCTCGAGGAAACCGCCCGGCTGGTACGGGAGACAGGGCGCCGCGCGGTCGTCAAGTACGCGGACGTACGGGACTATTCCGCGGTGCGCGCGGCCGTCGCCGAGGGCGTCGCGGAGTTCGACGGCGGTCTTGACGTGCTGATTCCGAACGCCGGCATCCTGCCGATGGGCCCGGACGTGCCGGTCGGCGGTTTCGCCGCGAGCATCGACGTCAACCTGATCGGCATGCTCAACACCGTGCACGCCGCGCTGCCACACCTGCGCGACTCGGCCTCGATCATTCTGTCCGGCTCGATCGCCAGCTTCCTGCCGCCCATGGGCGAGGATGTCATGGCAGGCTCCGGCTACGTCGGATACCGTTTCAGCAAGCAGGTTCTCGTTGAATACGCGAAGGAACTCGTACTCCAGCTCGCTCCGCAGGGAATTCGTGTGAACTCGGTTCACCCGACCAGCGTGGACACAGACATGACCAACAACGAAGCCATGTTCAAGACATACCGCCCAGATCTGGACACCCCGACCAAAGAGGATATCGATCCGATTCTGGCCACGATCCAGGCAATGCCCATCACCCATGTGTCGACGGCCGACGTCTCGCACGCGGTGGTCTACCTCGCCTCGGACGAGTCGCGTTATGTGACCGGGACTCAGATCAGGATCGACGGGGGAGCCATCGCGAAGCACCGTTTGTAGCTTCACCGGAGCGGCACAGGCAGGACAGAACAGAATACAGTCTCGCTACTGTCAAGCACGGGGGGTTTGCATATATGGCGAGAATGGGGTACGAAGCCGCACGGTCCCTGCTGCGAGAGCTCCTTTCGCAAAGCACGAAAGGCAACGGCAGGCTCGCCCTCGTCGAGGGCGGCCTGGCCAGCGGAAAGACCTATCTGCTCCATGAGTTCTCGCTTCAGGCGGTGAAATCCGGGGCGCTGGTTCTCACCGCCATCTGCGCCAGGTCCGAGCAAACACTTCAGATGGGCGTCGTCGACCAGCTGTTCCGCAGTGCGGGCCCGACGGCCGGCCTGCCCGACTGCGCCGCTCAGGTCATAGGGATCCCCGACGAACCGGGCGGAGAAAGCGGAAAGAGTCAACTGACTCCGCGCCACACCCTGGACACCAAGGCCCGGGAACTGTGCGGCCTCTTATTGGATCTGTGTGCCCGGCAACCCGTCGTCCTCGCGATCGATGACATACACTTCGCCGACACCGCGTCGCTGCGACTCCTGCTCTCCTTGCAACGCAGGATGGTGAGCACACGGCTGCTCATAGTATTGAGCAAATGGCATCGCGGCAAACCCACCCTCCCTGAATTCCGGGCGGAGCTGACTCGCCACCCGTACAGCCAGATCCGACTGTCCCCGCTGTCCGTGCAGGACATCGCCGTCCTGCTCGCGGGAGAAGCCGGGATACCGGAAGCCACCCAGTCGGCGCAGGGCTACCACAAGCTCAGCGGCGGAAATCCGATGCTGCTGCACGCGTTGGTCGAAGACAACCTGAGCACCGTGCCGGCCGCCACCGGTGAATTACAGGATGCTCCCATCGCCGGTGATGCCTATGCCCACGCGGTACTGGCCGGCCTCTACCGGTGGGATTCCGAACTCCTGGGCGTGGCGCGCGTCGCGGCCCTGCTCGGCGACCACTCGACAACGGCCTTGATCGCCCAACTGCTCGGCACCCGGCTCGAGGACACAGAGGAACTCGTCAGGATTCTGGCCGACGCCGCCCTGCTGCTGGGTGAACGCATCCGTCATCCCCGCGGCGAGGCCGCGATTCTGGACAGCATGCCGCACTGCGAGCGGTCGGTCCTCCATACACAGGTGGCGAAGCTGCTTCATCAACGCGGCGCGGCCGCGATGGACGTGGCCCGGCATCTGCTGTCCGCCGAGGAGGCGCCCGATCACTGGGCGGCTCCCGTGCTGCGCGACGCCGCCGAGCACGCACTGGCCTCCGGCGACGCGGACACCGCGGTGCGCTGTCTCGAGTTCGCCGTCGGCGCGTGTGCGGACAACCGTGAGCGCAAGGCCACGATGTACGCCCTGACCCGCGCACTGTGGCGGGAGAACCCCGCCGCGGCCACCCTGTATCTGCCCTGCCTCCAGGCCGCGGTGGAAGCGGGTGAGCTACCGATGCATGCCGCGGGCGCGGTCGTGCGCTACTCGCTCTGGCACGGGGAGGCCGAGGCCGCGACCAAGGCCGGGGCCGCGCTGACCGGCACGCCCGGCCTGCTCGACGAGGCCGGCACCGCCGAACTCTCCGCCGCGTTCCACTGGTACTTCGGCTCGGACCGTACGCTGAACACCGAGGTCGCGAACCCCTCGCCGCGCAAGGGCACATGGGCCGACGCCGTCAACCGGATGACCACTCTCTGGGTCCGTGGTGGCAGCGACGCGGCCACCACGTCCGCCCAGCACATCCTGCGAAGCTGCCATGTCGGGGAGACCGCGCTCGAGGTCGTCGCCTGCGCGGTCCTCGCGCTGCTGTGCGGCAACAAGCCTGATCTGGCGCGCTCCTGGTGCGAGCGGCTGATCCAGGAGGCCGCCCGGTTCGGCGAGATCACCTGGGAGGCCGTGCTCAGCGGGATCAACGCCGGCATCGCCCTGCGCCTCGGCGACCTGTCCACATCCGTGCACCATGCGGAACACGCGCTCGAACTGATGCCTCCCAAGGCGTGGGGCGTCCTGATAGGCCAGCCGCGCGCCACCCTGGTGGCCGCGCGAACCTGCCTCGGCGACTTCGAGGCAGCCGCTGAGATTCTGCGGCAGCCGGTGCCGGACGCCATGTTCGACACCTTTGTGGGCCTGCAGTACCTCGAGGCCCGGGGCTGCTGCTTCCTCGCCACCAACCAGGCGCTCGCGGCGGGCGGGGACTTCCAGTTGTGCGGCAGGCTGATGCGCGAGTGGAAGGTCGACTTCCCGGCGCTCAACCCTTGGCGCAGCAACCTGGCCCAGGTGAACCTGGAACTCGGCCACACCACGGAAGCGCGTGACCTGATCAAGCAGCAACTGGACCGGGCGAGGGCCACGGACGTGCGCGTGCGGGGCATCTCCCTGCGGGTGCTCGCCGCCGCCAGCGAACTGCCCCAGCGTCCCGCCCTGCTGCGCCAGAGCGTCGAACACCTGACCGCGGCTCAGGACCGGCTGGAGCTGGCCAGGACGCTCGGCGACTTCAGCGTCGTGCACCAGCAGTTGGGCGAGTTCGACCGCGCGCGCCTGCTGGCCCGCCGCGCCGCCCAGGTCACCAGGGCCTGTCTCGCCACCGCTCCCACCACCGCCGACGAGGGGTCCGGCGCCGAACAACGGATCACCGAACAGCGGCCTCCCGCCCAGCCGGGCTGGCGCCCGGACGGGCAGCGGACGCGCCAGGTCCTCAGCGAGGCCGAGCGCCGGGTGGCCGAGCTGGCGGCGCTCGGCCACACCAACCGCGAGATAAGCCAGTTGCTCTACATCACCGTGAGCACCGTCGAGCAGCACCTCACGCGCGTCTACCGCAAGCTGGGCATCACGCGGCGAACCGATCTGCTGGCGGTGTACGAGCTACGCGGGCAGAATCCCGACCACCCCCGAAGCAGCCTCGCCGGCGCGGAGGACCTGCTGCCTGCAGGCGGCGGCGGTATCGCCAGCTGACATCGGGGACGGACCGCCAGGTCCGCCCCCACTCCCCTCCGCGAGGCAGGTACGGGCCGCGGGACACGGGCCACACGCGCACACGCGCACACGCAAGGACACACGTACAGGACGCAGCGGGACGCTTTCACGGCCCTGGACCACCATGCGGCTGTGGCCGGCTCCCCGGCCGGCCACAGCCTTCCGGTCATGCCACCGCTGCTCGCCGGGGCCGGGGCCGCAGGGCCATGGCCGGGGTCAGCGTCAGTACGTCGAAGTTGCTGCGGACGCAGTCCACTCGGCCCCACAGGCCGTCCGGGCCCGAGACGACCACATGGTGCACGCCGTGGTTCCCGAGCGTGGCCATCGCCTCGGGCCAGCGAACGGTCCGCACGACTCCGTCGAGAAGAAGCCGCCGGACCGCCTCACCCGTGCTGAGCACGCTTCCGTCGTGATCGCAGACGATGGGCAGCAGCGGATCGTTGAACTCGAGCTTGTCGACGAGTTCCGCCTCGATCATGTCCCGCAGCGGGGCGAACGCCCGGGCATGCATGGGAGGGCGCATGGTGTTCAGCGGCAGGCCACCCATGGCCCGCACGCTGCTCTGCAGCCGGTCCAGGCTTCTCTCCCGCACCGACAGCATCCAGAAGTCGTTGTCCACATGGCAGGCGATTTCGTACCACTCGCCTGCATCGTCCAGTTCCCGCAGGATCTCCGCGAACCCGGATTCGGGTGTGCGGGCGAACGACTGGGTTACCACGTCGCCGTATTCCCCGGCGAAGAACTCTGCCACGCAGTCGTTCCACCGGGCGGTCAGCCAGACCGCCTCTGCGAAGTCGAGCGCGCCCGCGTAGACGGCCGCGGGCGTCCCTCCGAAGCTCGCCCCGACGCACATGTCGGGCTTGAGGTCCTGGGTTTCCTCTGCCCAGTACGCCAGCGCGAGGCAGACGACCAGGAAGGACACCCTCTCGTACTCGGAGTACTCGCTGTCGGCCGCCCGGTAACGGTCCACCAGCGAATACCCCAGCGTCTCGTCCGCGACAGCGGTCAGCTTGCGGGCCATCGGGTTGATGAGCATGAACTTGCCGAAGTCCTCGAACGGGCTCGGCTTGATCCCCGGAAAGACGATCGCGGTGCGGTCGCCGGCCCGCGCGCTCACCGCTGCACCCGCGAGTCCTCGGCGCAGGGTTCGGTCAGGATCTCTCGGGCGATCGCCTCCACGTAGTCGGTGAGGGTGACGTCCCGGTCGAAGTACGGCACCAGCTCACGGGTTCGCTCGTAGAGCCGCCGGGTGCCGCTCGACAGACCCTCGGTGCCGCGGATGTCGACCGCCTGGCACGCACACAGCAGCTCGAAGGCGACCACGTAGGTCGCGTTGACGAGCGCCTCGCGGGCCTTGCGGGCCGCCACGAACCCGAAGGACACGATGTCCTGGAAGTCGCCGGTACTGGTCAGCGACTGGATCGACATCGGCATCGCCATCGCCCTGGTCTCCGCGGTCAACGACGCCGTCATGAACTGACCGCCCATCAGCCCCAGGCGCAGACCGGGATTCTCCCGGCACAGGAACGCGGGCAGCCCGTTGCTGTTGCTCTGGTCCAGGAAACGGTCGATCCGGCGGTTGGCCAGGTTGGTGAGAGTGGCCAGCGAGATGACCAGATGGTCCATGGCCATGGCCACGTACTGGCCGTGGAAGTGACCGTTGTGGAATACGTCGTTCTCCTCCGGCACCACCAGCGGGTTGTCGTTCGAGGAGTTCAGCTCGGCTTCCAGGGTCTCTCCGACGTGGCCCATGTTGTCCAGCACCGGGCCGAGTATCTGCGGGGTGCAGCGGATCGAGTACGCGTCCTCGATGGGCTGCGACGCGTGCTTCGCCGAGTCGTCCATCTCACCGGCGAGCGTGGTCTCGGTGTCGAGCTCGTTGACCGCCAGAGTCGAGTCCTGCAGCAACTGCCAGAGCCGCTTCGCGACCTCACGCTGCCCGCGGTGGGGCTTGAGCTCATGCACCCTGGGGTCGAACGGCTTGGTCATGCCGCGCAGACCTTCGACGGACAGCGCCGACACGGTCAGGTAGGTGTCCAGCAGTCTGCGGGCCCGGGCGAACACCAGGCTGCCGAGGCCGACCATGCCGGAGGTGCCGTTGATCAGTGCCAGGCCCTCTTTGAAGCTCAGTGTCATCGGGGTGATGCCCGCCTTGGCCAGCGCCTGTGCTCCGGGGAGTACCTCCCCGTCCAGCCGGGCCTTCCACTGTCCGACACAGACGAGTGCGATGGCGGCGAGCGGGCCGAGGTCGCCGCTGGTGCCCAGCGAGCCCTTCTCCGGCACGCACGGGCTGATCCCGGCATTGAAGATCTGGATCAGTTTCTCCAGATTCACCGGGGATATCGCCGAGTTGCCTCTGGCCAGCGACACTATCCGGGACAGCATGATGGCGCGCACCGTCGGCTCGTCGAGATGCTGTCCGACGTTCGTGGCCACCGCGTTGATCAGGTTCTCCTGCAACTCCTGGGCCATCGAAATCGGCACGAGCCAGTCGACGAATCCTCCCATGCTGGTGTTCACGCCGTAGATGACCCGGTCGTTCTCGACGAACTTCTCCAGAGTCTCCCGCGACGTGCGGACGTTCTGCCAGGCCTCGGGGTCGAGGGCGACCGGGGTCGACCCGGCCACAGCCGCATCCAATTGCTCCAGGCGAACCCACTGATTGGCTTCGAGGGTGAGCGTCATGAGATCGAGTCTCCTAGTAGCTCGTGATTCATTTTGTGCAAGTTGCTCGGCGAGGGAAGGCCATCGGGCCGGGCATCGAGAGAAGCCGTTCCTCCGCGAAGCGAAAGAACGAGCGGTCCCAAGTCAAACGAGCCGCTATGGCGCCGAAAACCGGCACCGACCCCTAGTGGGGGGCCCGTATCCCCTACGCGGGCCCACCGGGACGACGGGTCGGCGGTGCGGCGCGGGGGACCCGGCGATGCGGCGGGAAGCCCGTTGTGGTTCCGCGCCGTCCGCTCGCGCGGTCAGGGGTGTTCCACGACGGGTACCGCGACGGCGGTGAGTGCCAGCCCTCCCCCGACCAGCCAGCGGCCCGTGAGCCGGTCCGGGACCGGTCGCCGGCCGTGGCCCCGGGCCGGTGGCCACGCCGGCAGTCTGGCCGTGAAGGTGCCGGCCGGGTCGAACCGCAGTTCCGCGTCCTCGAACCCCAGCCGCTGCCCCGTGTACGGATACCACGCCTTGTAGACCGACTCCTTCGCGCTGAACAGCAGCCGGTCCCAGTGCAGGCCGGGCGGCGCGGACCGTATCCAGATCCGCTCGGCGGGACGGGCGATGACCTCCAGAACGCCGACGGGGAGCGGCTCGTGCGGCTCGGCGTCGATACCGAGCATCGTCAGATCCGTCCCGTACGCGAGCGCCGCGGCCCGGTATCCCTCGCAGTGGGTGAGGCTGCCGACCACCTGAGCGGGCCAGCGAGGGGCGCCGTGCAGGTCGGGCAGGACCGGTCCCGCCGGCAGCCCGAGCCTGCGCAGCGCCTGGCGGGCGCAGTACCGGACGGTCGTGAACTCCTTGCGCCGTTTCTCCACCGCGTTACGGACGAGAGCCGCTTCCTCCGGGTACAGCTCCGCCTCCGGCGGGTCCCCGAAGCACTCGACGACCACGCCGCCCGGCAACAGCCTGCTCAGCATTCGGACTTCCTCCGTTGCGGCGGGGCGACCGGCGGAACACGCCGGGGCGGTGACCGGCAGTCACGGTGACCGGCCGATGAGGGCGCGGGCGCACCGGTAGGCACCGTCCGCCTGGAACGGGGGGTGACCCAGGCGGACGATGCGGCTTGCTACCGCCGGTAGCCTGTCATGCGCCGTCGGCCCGGTGTCACCCCTAAACTCCCCTACCACCGCACCCGACGACGGACCGGGATGCGCTGACGGTGCCTCAAGCGTTGGCCAGCGAGATCTCCGTGGACTTGATCAGCGCGACGACCGACGACCCGGGCGCAAGGCCGAGGTCGTCGACCGCGTCCCTGGTGATCGCGGCGGTGAGCTCCCCTCCCGTGGTCCGGACCTTCACGCCGGCCATGGCGCCGCCGGCGGACACACCGGTGACCGTGCCCGGGATCCGGTTGCGGATACTCAGTCCGTCGACCGGGCCGGTGGCCAGCGCCACCTCGGTGGACTTGACCAGAGCGCGAACGGCGGAGCCCTCCGCGATGCCCAACTCCCTGACGGCTTCGAGGGTGATGGCGGCCGTGATGTCGTGTCCTCCGTCGAGGTGCACCTTCACGGTCGCCATGACCTCGCCCGGGGTGACGCCGGTGACGGTTCCAGGGAACTGGTTGCGGATGCTCAGGCTCATGGGAAGGCCTCGATTGCGAAGTGGAATGCCGGATTTGTCTCGCTGTCCTCGTAGCACTCTAGCCACACCCACCCAGACCCTCGGCCCTTTCTCCGAAGTACCTCGCATCTGCGATGGAGAATCGCACCGACAATTGCAGATGCCAGGGAAATCGTCCTATCGTATGGCACATGCAGTCCTACACGATCGGACAGGCGGCACGTCTGCTGGGCGTCAGCCCCGACACCGCACGCCGCTGGGCGGACGCCGGCAGGGTCGCGACCCATCGCGACGACGCCGGTCGCCGCCTCATCGACGGCCGCGATCTGGCCGCCTTCTCCGTCGAGGTCGCCCAGGGCGGCATCGGCGAGGAGGACGCCTCGTACACCTCGGCCCGCAACGCCTTCCCCGGCATCGTCACCGCGGTCAAGCTCGGCGACGTCGCGGCCCAGGTCGAGATCCAGGCGGGTCCGCACCGGCTCGTATCGCTTCTGACCCGGGAGGCCGTGGAGGAGCTGGGTCTGGAGGTCGGCATGCAGGCCACCGCCCGCGTGAAGTCGACCAGCGTTCACATCGACCGCACCTGACCCTTCGCGCAGCAAAGCGGCGTCGCCCGTCACCGGCGCGGCTCATCACCATCCGCTCGGGCGGCATGTGCCGACCGCGTCCCAAGGAGTCCCATCCCGATGTCCCTCACGTTCACCGGACGGCGAACCGCCGCTGCCGTGCTGACCGCCGCCCTGCTCGTCCCCCTCACTGCCTGTGGTGGCAACGACGACACGAAGAAGAACAGTGGCGCGCAGGCCACCAGGTCCGCCGCCGGCACTCCCGAGGCCGACCTCACGGTGCTGGCTGCCGCTTCACTCACCGATGTGTTCAAGACCGCCGGCGCTGCGTACGAGAAGTCCCACCCGGGCACGAAGGTCACGTTCTCGTTCGCCGGCTCCCAGGAACTGGCCGCCCAGGTCGAGCAGGGCGCCCCCGCCGATGCCCTGGTCACTGCCGACACCAAGACGATGGACGCCCTCAAGAACGACACCGGCACTCCCACGGTCATCGCGAAGAACCGTCTGGTCATCGCCACCACCGAGGGCAACCCCGAGAAGGTCAAGGGCCTCAAGGATCTGGCCGATCCCGGGCTGAAGGTCGTGCTCGCCGCTCCCGAGGTGCCGGTCGGCCGCTACAGCAAGAAGATCCTCGACGCCCAGAAGATCACGGTGAAGCCGGTCTCCCAGGAGCCGAACGTCCGCGCCGTGCTCAGCAAGGTCGAACTCGGCGAGGCCGACGCGGGCCTCGTCTACAAGACGGACGCGGCCACGGCCACCGACAAGGTCGACGCCGTCGAGATCCCGGACGCCCAGAACGCCATCGCCGAGTATCCGGCCGCGACGCTGAAGACCTCGAAGAACGCCGAGGCCGCAGCCGCGTTCGTCGCATGGCTGAGCACGCCCGAGGCGCAGAAGATCCTCAAGGACGCGGGCTTCCAGCAGCCGTAGCCGCGCCGACGGCCGCGCGGGGGCTGTCCGTTCCGGGGGACGGGCAGCCTCTCCCCGTCCGTCCCGACCTCCGTCCCGACCTCCGTCCCGACCTCCGTCCCGGACCCAGGGATCACCGATGAAACGACTCAGCGGCCGTGCACCCGGCCCGCGCACGCCGATCGCCCTCGCGGCTCCCGCGCTGCTCGCGGTCGTGTTCCTGATGCTGCCGCTGACCGGGATCCTCGCCCGCACCTCCTGGGGCGAACTCGCCGGCCACCTCACCACTCCGGGGACCATCGAGGCGCTGCGGCTCTCGCTGCTCGTCTCCTTCTGGGCACTCGGCATCTCGTTGCTGCTCGGTGTGCCGCTCGCGTGGCTGCTGGCCCGGGTGCCGTTCCCCGGCAAGGCGTTCGTACGCTCGCTCGTCCTGCTCCCGATGGTGCTTCCGCCGACCGTCGGCGGTGTGGCACTGCTGCTCGCCTTCGGCCGCCGCGGACTGCTCGGCCCCTGGCTCGAGGACACGTTCGGCATCACCCTGCCGTTCCACACCTCCGGCGCGGTCCTCGCCGCGACCTTCGTCGCCATGCCGTTCCTCGTCATCAGCCTCGAAGGGGCACTCGGCGGACTGCGTCCCCGCTACGAGGAGACCGCAGCGTCCCTCGGGGCCTCTCCGGTACGGGTGTTCCTCACCGTCACCATGCCCATGGTGGCCCCCGGACTCATCGCGGGAGCGGCACTCACCTGGGCCCGGGCCCTGGGAGAGTTCGGGGCGACCATCACCTTCGCGGGCAATCTGCCCGGCACCACCCAGACGCTGCCGCTGCAGGTGTATCTGCTGCTCCAGGACCAGCCGGAGGCCGCGACCTCGGTCTCGCTGCTGCTGCTCGCCATCGCCATGCTGGTGCTCGTCGCGCTGCGCGGCCGATGGGCGGGCGCCCCCGCCGACCGGTCGCGCGGGCCCGGGCCCGTGACGGAGCCCGGGCCCGCGCCTGCGCCGGGCCCTGTCGCCGCTGTCGCGCCCGCTGCCGCACCACCCCACGAGCCGGAGGATCGCTGGTCCCTGCACGCCGAGGTCACCGGCTTCAACCGGCTGACCCTGGACGCCGAACCGGGCACCACCATCGCCGTCGTCGGCCCCAACGGCGCGGGGAAGACCACCCTGCTGCGCGCACTCCTCGGACTGACCGTGCGGTCCCACGCCGACCTCAGGCTCGGCGCCACCGACGTCAGCGGCCTGCCGCCGCACCGGCGCAAAGTGGCCTGGGTCCCCCAGGACGGTGCGCTCTTCCCGCACATGAGCGCCCTCGCCAACACCGCGTACGGGCTGCGTGCCCACGGCACACCTCGCGCCGAGGCCCGCCGCCGCGCACAGGGGTGGCTCGACCGGCTGGGTGTCGGGCACCTCGCGCACCGCAGGCCCGCTCAGCTCTCCGGCGGCCAGGCCCAACGGGTCGCCCTCGCCCGGGCGCTGGCCGCCCGGCCACGACTGCTGCTGCTCGACGAGCCGCTCGCGGCGCTCGACCAGACCACGCGCGCCCATGTCCGGCACACGCTGCGCACCCACCTGGGCGGTTTCGGCGGTGTCTGTCTGATCGTCACCCACGATCCGGTCGAGGCGGTCTCGCTCGCCGACCGCGTACTCGTACTCGACGACGGCCGCGCCCTGCAGGACGCCCCGCCCAGCGAGGTCACCCGGCATCCCCGCTCCCCGTGGGTGGCCAGGATGCTCGGACGCAACGCCTGGCCGGGCACGGCCACCGCCGAGGGTCTCGCGCTGTCCGGGGGCGGGACGCTGGTCGTCGCCGATCCGCTGCCCCCGGGCACCGAAGCCCTCGCGATCATCGCCCCGGAGGCCGTCGCCGTTCACCGCGACAAGCCCGGCGGCAGCCCTCGCAACATCTGGTCCGGGACGGCACGGGAGATCACCGCGAGCGGGAGCCGGCTGCGGGTCCTCATCACCTCGGAGCAGGCGCCGGACCTCGTCGCCGAGATCACCCCGCAGGCCGCCGCGGAACTCGGCCTCGCCGACGGAACTTCCGTGTGGACCAGCGTCAAGGCGACCGAGACGACGGTCGTGCCCCTGTGAGGTGCCTGCCGCCGCGGGAGTACCGGCCCGATGGTGGGTGTCCGCCGGGGTGCTTCGCCGGCGGCCGTTCCCGGGGCGCCGGTCCCCCGCACGACTGAACCCGCCGGGCGCGCCCCCGGCGGGTTCAGGATGGTGTCTGTCGGTGGTGCCTTCGGTGGTGTCAGTGGGCCGGTACGGATGCGGCCGGGGCAGGCTCCGCCGCTTCCGCCGTGCCCGCTGCCGGACTCCCCGCCTCGAGTACCCGGTGGGCCAGATGGGCCAGGATCAGGCCCAGGGCGGCCCAGAGCAGTGCCTGGACACCCAATGAGGCGAGCCTGAACTCCCAGAGCACGTCGGCCGGGAACTCCTTCGGAACCGGGTCACCGGCCGGAAGGAAGGCCAGGGCGATCCCCACGGCCACCGCGAAGGCGGCACCTGCGGCGACCGTGGCGTTCCAGTTGCCCCAGCGGGAGGCGAGCTTCCTGCCGAGAACGACCGCGCCGAGGGCCAGCAGCACACCCAGGACGATCATCAGGAAGAACAGCGCGGTGCGCTTGTTCAGCGTGTCCGGGTCGCCGACCGCGGGCGGGTTCGCGGGGTACTTCAGGAACGGCACCAGGGCGACGGTGACGAAGCCGGTCAGAGCGACCAGTCCCGCTGTGGCGCGGGCCCCGAATCCCCCGATGCGTCCCAGGGCGAAGCAGAACGCAAGGGCGGCGATGCCGCCGAACGCCGTGCCGTACACGAGAACGGCGGTGGCGAGACCGGCCGTCGACTGCACGGCGCGGCTGACCAGCTCCACCTCCTCAGCGCCGTGGGCATGGGCGTGGGCGTGCGCCTCCTCCACGGCGATGGCGGCGTCCACCTGCGGCTCGCCGATCAGGTAGGCGAGGCCGAAGGCGAGCAGACCGGCGAACACACCCGCGATCATTCCGCGCACCAACAGGGTGCGCACAGTGACGGAATTCATGTCGGTATCCCGTCTCAGTGGCAGGGGAAGCCGAGCAGATGACGTCCGTCGTGCACCCACTCATGGACGTTCTCACCGGAGAAGACCGAGAGGGCACCCTGCTCGGTGCCCACGAAGTACAGCAGCACGAGCATCAGAAGGCCGAAGAAGACCGCCCAGGGCGCGACCGCCTTGAGGGGGAACTTCACCACGGCCGGTACGGCCGCAGGGCTGGAAAGGGGGGTGATGGCGGACTGCGCCATGACGGTACCTCCTCGGGAACACGCGTCCCGCATTCATGTGGAGCTCGCGACGACGGAGTACGGGTCTGACTCACCGGGCGGTCGCTCCCTCACGGGGGCATCCGCACGGCACACAGTGGCGCGACCGTGCCGGGTTTTCACCGGGCTTCCGTAATGTTGTCGTCCTGTCGCAGGAGAGGGTACCGACGATCGTGACAGGCGTCGACAGTGCCCGTGACCAGGACCGGCGACACCGGCGGCAGGCCGTAGCATCCCGGTGGACGCACGGCGCACGCCGAACAGCACGCGCGGGAGGATTTCAGCCATGACCGTCCGCCTCACTCTCGTGTGCGCGGCCGCCGGGTCCGCCGTGCGGGAAGCACGTTTCGGCGACGGGCCCCTCGACGAACGCGCCCGGCGCGAGGCCCTGGCCTCTGCGCCCGCGGCACCGGCCGCTCAGGTGCGGTGCTGTCGGGCGCCCTCGGTGCGGTGCCGGGAGACCGCGGAGGTGTGGGGCGTCGACGCTGTTGTCGAAACCGCCCTGCGCGACTGCGACTTCGGGTCCTGGACCGGGCGCACCCCGCAGGAAGTGATCTCCGCCGATCCGCAGGGGTTTCGCGCGTGGATGTCCGACGCGGACGCCGTTCCGCACGGCGGGGAGTCCGTGCGCGAACTGCATGCGCGGGTCGGCGGCTGGCTGCGGCAGTTGTCCTCGGAAGCGGTGTCCTCTGAAGCGGGCGGGGTACTCGCCGTCGTCGAGCCTTCCGCGGTACGGGCCGCCGTCGTCCACGCCCTGGACGCGCCGCTGTCGGCGTTCTGGCGGATCGACGTACCGCCGCTGTCCTCGATCGCGCTGACGGGGCGCTCCGGACGCTGGAATCTGCGGCTGGGCGCGACGGCCGCGAACTGACCCGTGGGACGCGTGGAGGGGCCCGGGAGACCGGGCCCCTCCACGACGACGGTGCGGACGGGTGTCAGCCGTGGCCGGCCGCGCCCCGGCGCTTCCACCACAGGGCAGCGCCGGTGAGAGCGACGAGCACGACCGCAACGATGACGACCGCAAGGGCGGGAGAGGAGCTGTCGTCCTTCTTCGCGGCCGCCTTGTCCGCGTTCCCCGCGGACTCGCCGCCCTGCGTGGCGGGCTTGTCCGGGGCCCCCTTGTCCGGGGCCGCGGCGGTGGGTGCGCCGGTCGCGCTGCCGTCACCGGGGGCGGGGGGAACGGGCTTGGCGCCCGGCGCCGCGGGCAGCAGTGCGAGAACCGGCGCCGGATTGCCGTGCCCGTGGCCGTGGCCGCTGGACTTCTCCAGCTCGATCCACCGGTCCACGCGGCCGTCGCCGTAGGTCTGCAGGGTCTTGAACGTCAGCGACCTGGCATCGGGCAGTTGTCGTACGGTCACGGAGTACCCGACGTCGTCCCCGGCGGGGACCGCCGGGCCGGAGACGGTGTAACCGCGGTCCGTGGCTGCGAACTTCCAGCCGTCCGGACCTTCCTTGTAGGTGATGTCGGCCGGGGCGATGCCCTCGGGGAGGATCACCTCCAGCCCGGTGATGCCGGCACTGTCGGACTCCGACTCGGCGTCGAAGTTCAGGGTCACGTTCTCGGCGAGGGCGGCGGCGCCCTCCGCCTCCACCTCCACATGCGCCGACGCCGGGACGGCGAAGGCGACGGAGGCGGTGAGAACGGCGCCGGTGAGGACCGAAAGACGGCGCGCGGTACGCGCGCGGGCGATACGGGACATGGGTGGCTCCCAGGATGTGGTGCGCTGTGCGGGCACGTCGGGACGCGCCCGGGATCGGACGGCGAGAGCGGGCATCGCCGGTGGACCCCGGCGCACCACCGAATGCGCCAGCGCCCGGGAACCGCGCGGGAGCACCGGACCCCGCTCCCGGACCGTCCGCGATCCCGGTGCCGTAAGAGCGAGCGGCCCCGGGGGGACCGGACGTCCGAGGAACTCCGCGACCACGTCGTCGAGGCACCGTCCGGCGAACCGGGCGGCGGCGTCCGCCCGCTGCAGGCACCAGGCCACCAGGAGCGCCGCCGCGATGTGCGCGGCGGTCATCACCACGCCGTGACGGTCGGCCGGCCACGATTCCTGCGGGCCGCCGCCACCGGCCGCGCTGTGCGAGCCGTGCACACCGCGGCTCCGGGTGTGTGCGAACCACATGTGGAGGGCGCCCTGAGCAGCCGCCGTGGCCGACACGACCTCGGGCAGCGACCGCGGGGAGCGTACGAAGGGCAGGGCCAGAACGAAGAGGACCAGGCCGGCGAGAGCCGCCGCCCGCCAGGAGACCGGATGGCCGGAGGCCAGACGGTGGCCGCTGACGGCGAGCACCGCGCCGGTCGCGCCGAAGACACCCGCACGCACGGCGGCAGCGACCGGCGTGCCGATCACCGGCTCTCCGCCGGTGCGGCTCGCGATGCGGCTGCTGACCTTCCACGACATGGCTGCCCCATCTTGGAGCACCACCGCACGCCCATGCCCGCGTGTTCGGGTTCTTCGCGGTGGGTGTCGCGGCGGACGGCTGTCCGCCCGGGAGGTGCCGGGCTCGTCCGTACGGCCGCGATCGGGAGCTGTGAGGAACGAGCATCACCTACCGGGGCGCGCCGCCTTCACCAGGTCACTGCCGGTCCGTGATGCTTCGCAGCCGGAGTGCGCCGGACAGGCCGGTCACTCGCGCAACGACAGCGCCGCGAGTGAACTCTTCCCAGGTGTGGAGCAGTTGACCGCGTACGTCGCTTGCCCACCGACCGCTTGCGCGGAAAGCGCCCAAGGAGGCCGGCCATCGGCGCCACGGTGCGGGGCGGCGCGCGGTGCCGGGCAGGGCCCCTCCCCCTCACCGGACCGAAGCGGCCGGGGGACGTTCACGCAGGGCGCCGTAGGCGAGGAAGTACGCCGGCACCCGGTTGAGCCATCGCGAGGTGGTGATCAGCTCCGTCATCCGCTTCGCCCGACGAGGGTCGCCGAAGGCCGGGCGTCCCGACAGGAGCGGCTCGATGACCTGCCGGTGCGCGACGCGCTGCAACGCCTGCGTCCCGGCCGTGGTGGGCCGGCGGCGACGCTGGACGGCGCGTACGTCCCGCGGACCGACCGAGCCCGCGCGCAGGGGTCCGACGAGATGGCGGGCGGCGGCCACGGCGTCCTCGACGGCGAGATTGATGCCGATGCCGAACACGGGCGACATCGCGTGCGCCGCGTCGCCGATGCACAACAGCCCCGGGCGGTACCAGCGCCGGAGGCGGTCGAGCCGTACGTCGAGCAGCTTCACCTCGTCCCACGACCGCAGCGCGTGCACCCGGTCCGCGAGCCAGGGAGCGGCCTCGGTGAACTCGGCCATGAACCGCTCGAGTCCGGCGGCGCGGCGCGAGGCGTCGGTTCCCTTGGGGATCAGCGCGGCGCACTGCCAGTAGTCCCCGCGATCGATCAGCGCGGTGAAGAACCGGTCGCCGACGCCTCCGACGAGACCGTGCGGATCGCTCGCCCGTCGCGGCAGCCGGAACCACCATGCGTCCATCGGACAGGCGAAGCTGCGAAGTCCGAGTTCGGGCAGCGACCGGGCCAGCGAGCCCCGGCCGTCGCAGGCCACGGTGAGGGTGGCCCGCAGTTCACCGGTGCGGCCGTCGGACGTGCGGTACCGCACCCCCGCGACCCGCCCGCGCTCCATGAGGAAGGAGGTCGCCGCGGTGCTCATGCGGACGGAGAAGGACGGCTCCCGCCGGGCCTCGTCCACCAGGAGGTCGAGCAGATCCCACTGCGGAACCATCGCGATGTAGTTGTACTTGCCCCGCAGCGCGCCGATGT
Organism: Streptomyces sp. NPDC057445; assembly: GCF_042802855.1. Taxonomy (NCBI): domain Bacteria; kingdom Bacillati; phylum Actinomycetota; class Actinomycetes; order Kitasatosporales; family Streptomycetaceae; genus Streptomyces; species Streptomyces sp. NPDC057445. The sequence continues at coordinate 76,457 of NZ_JBHVDH010000023.1, forward strand.
CCCCGACCGTGACCAGCGAACGGTCCGGGCCGAGCGGCAGCTGGACCGTTGTCACCCGCCGCTGCGGCAGCGCGGCGAACTTCTCGGCCAGCCCCAGGTCCTCGAGCAGCGCCAAGGTGGACGGATGCACGGTGTCGCCCCGGAAGTCGCGCAGGAAGTCGCCGTGTTTCTCCAGGACCGTGACCTCGACGCCCGCACGGGCCAGCAGCAGGCCGAGGACCATTCCGGCCGGGCCGCCTCCCACCACGCAGCACGTGGTCCGCTCCATGGCAACGGCTCCCTTCGGCGAAGTCTCCAGGCCAGTCACACTCGGACATATACCCTCAAGTCCATACCTGTCTGCACCATTCCGTCGTAGTCGGTCGCAACGCTTCGGGAGGCACGATGAGCCAGCAGCCGGTCCTACTTCCTTACGCCGATCCGGCGTTCGTCGCGGATCCGTTCCCGCTCTACCATCAGCTGCGCGAGGACGGGCCGGTGCGCCGCGCCGTCCTCGCGGGCGGCGTGGAGGCCTGGCTGGTCACCCGCTACGAGGACGGCCTCGCGGCCCTGTCGGATCCGCGGCTCAGCAGCGACGTACGCGATGCGGCGGACCCCCGGCTGATGGAGCAGCTGCCCGTGACGGAACGCGAGTCCCTGCTGAGCAGCATGCTCCGCAGCGACCCGCCCGACCACACCCGGCTGCGCCGGCTGGTCTCGAAGGCGTTCACCGCGCGCAGGGTGGCGGAGCTCCGCCCCCGTGTCCAGGAGATCACCGACCGGCTGCTCGACGACATCGCGCCCGCCGGCCGCGCCGACCTCGTCGCGGACTTCGCGCTGCCCCTCCCGGTCACCGTGATCAGCGAACTGCTCGGAGTGCCCGTGGGGGACCGGCACGACTTCCAGCAGTGGACCGACGACATGATCCTGCGAAGGGCGGAACAGCCGGACCCGGCCGTGGTGGACGCGGCATGGCGGAAGATGCGCGCCTATCTGACCGGCCTCCTGGAGGCCAAGCGGGCCCGGCCGGGCGAGGACCTGCTCAGCGCGCTCCTCATCGCCCGGGACGAGGAGCAGCGGCTGGACGAGGACGAGCTGATCGCCATGTCGTTCCTGCTGCTGGCGGCCGGATACATCACCACGGTCAATCTGATCGGCGGCGGCATCGCCGCACTGCTCGCCAATCCCGCCCAGCTGCAGATGCTGCGGGAGGACCCGGAACTGCTGCCCGGCGCGATCGAGGAGTTCCTCCGTTACGACGGCCCGGTCAGCCCCGGCATCGCGCGGTTCGCGCGCGAGGAGGTCTCCATCGCCGGGGTGACCGTCCCGCGCGGAGCGACCGTGCTGATCGCCTCCGCCATCGCCGACCGCGACCCCGAGCGGTTCGCCGACCCGGACCGCCTGGACATCACCCGGCAGGACAACGCCCATCTCGCGTTCGGGCACGGTATCCACTACTGCCTGGGGGCGCCGCTGGCGCGGCTGGAGGGTCAGGTGGCCATCGGGACCGTACTGCGGCGCCTTCCCGGTCTCGCACTCGCCGTGCCGCCCGGGGAGCTGCGGTGGCGGCCCGGCGGCCTGCGCGGCCCGGGGCAGCTGCCGGTCACCTTCTCGCCCGGGGGCGCGAACCGGGCGTCCGGAGCCGTGAACTGAGCCTGCGTCGCAGCAGAGCCCGTCAGGGCAATCAGAGCTGATCACCGGCGGCGGCCCCGGCCCAGGGGTCGGCCGGGGCTCGCCGGAGCGGGCACTCCGAGGGGAGCGGAGCGCCCGCACTTAACACCGTGTGGGCCGACGAGGAGGAGTGTCGTCCTGGGGTGCCAGGAGAAGTAAATATATATACTGCCAAGTAAGCAAGGGTATGAAAAATTTCATTCCCGCCGGGGCTGAAAGTCATCGCATGCACAGCGCCTGCGAGTCAGTACTCGAGGAAGAAGTCGTGCTGCTCGGCGGCCTGCTCGTACTGCTCCAGCCGCATCTGCGTCCGCTCGGGGTCGGCATCGGCCATGGCTTGAAGGATGGCCGCGGACAGCACACCCGGGGCCGCGTAGGAGTCGAACACCAGGCGGGACCCGGTTCCCGCGCTCAGGACCACATCGGCCTCCTCCACGAGGGTGCCGAGCGTCGGATCGGTGATCAGCGCGATACGCAGGCCCGTTCGGCGCGCGGCCCGCACCGCCGACAAGGTCTCCTTGGCGTGCCGCGGCATCGCGAAGGCCAGCACCCATGTCCCGCCCGCCTCCCGGGACTGGAGCAGGGCGTCGTACGCCACACTGCCGCCGCGGGACACCAGACGTACGTCCGGGTGGATCCGCCGCGCCGCGTAGGCGAAGTACTCCGCGAGCGACGCGGAGATCCGCAGCCCCAGCACCGTCAGGGGGACCGACCTGGCCAGCTCGCGGCCGATGTCGAGCACCTGGTCGGTGTCGGCGAGCACCCTCCGCAGGCTCTCCAGGTTGGCGATCTCGGCGTCGACGGCCGCCTGCAGTTCGTTGCGGCGCTCCTCCCCCGTGTCCGGGGCGCCCGCGACCGCGCTCAGCGCGATCGGCTGGAGGGCCTCCCTGAGCGCGGGGTAACCGCTGAAGCCCAGGGACGACGCGAACCGCGTCACGGAGGGCTGGCTGACGCCGACGCGGTCCGCGAGATCCGTGATCGACAGGAAAGCGGCCTCGGTGAGGTTGTCGGTGATGTACTGCGCGATACGCCGCTGCCCGGGAGACAGCCGGTGGCCGCCGAACAGAGCGCGGACCTTGTCCGCGGGGGACGGTTCCGCGTCCGGGGACTGCCGTCCCGGCGTGATCGCAGACGCCTGCGCGCGCGCCTGCTGCCCTGATGGCACCGTGTGCCTCCTTCTTGTCCCGCTTCGTGCTCAACATAGCGCGAGCTGCACCGTCACGACCGGCCACCGGCGCAGGCGATGGCGCGGGGACGGAAACCTGGCACGTCGTCAGCCCGCTTCGAGCAGCGCACGGGCCTGCTCCCGTGCGGCGCCGAGCGGGTCCGGGAAGACGTCCAGGCCGTACGCGACCAGCGCCCCCTCGTGCAGCAGCATGAGCGTCCGGGCCAGCGCCCGGGCCCTGTCCGGGGCGAGGTCACCGACCAGGGAGGTGAAGAGGGCGAGCATCCACGCCTTCTGGCCGGTGATGACCGCATGGGCGGGATGCCGCGGGTCATCGATCTCCGCATGGGCGTTGACCATGCTGCATCCCCGGGTGCTGAACCGCTCCGACCACGCGCGGGAGGCTTCGAAGACGGCGAGGACACGGTCCTCTGCCGACTTTCCCGCCGCCCCGAGGCGCTCGTCGAGGAACTCCCGCCAGTGCTCGTCGCGCGCGGCGAGGTATTCCACGACCAGCTGCTCCTTGGAACCGAACCGGTCGTAGAGGGTCTTCTTCGTCACCCCGGCCTCCGCGGCGATCAGATCGACGCCGACGGCATGGATCCCGCGTTCGTAGAAGAGCCGCGCGGCGGCGTCCAGAACGCGGCGCGCGCCGGGGGTGATGGCGACGCGGCGCACAGGAGCGGGGGTCTGTGCCGGACTGTCCATGACGAGAAGTATACCGATCTGTATAGTGGGCGGGGTAGACCGATCTGTATACCTGAAGTCCTGCCCCGTTTCCGTCCCCGATCCCTCGCCCCGCGCGTGGTGACCGCCATGAACGTGCTTTTCTCAGCCGCCTTCGTCATCTGCTGGAGCTCCGGTTTCATCGGAGCCGCACTCGGCGCCGGCAGCGCCGACGCGGTCACGGTCCTGATGTGGCGCTTCCTGCCACTGGCCGTCGTACTCGTCGCCGTCGCCGCCACAGTCAGCCGGGCAGCATGGGGCGGACTGACCGCGCGGGACGTGCTGCGCCAGGCCGTGATCGGTGCCCTGTCGCAGAGCGGCTATCTGCTCACCGTGTACGCCGCGATCCAGCTGGGCGTGTCCAGCGGCACCACCGCCCTCGTCGACGGCACCCAGCCCCTCGTCGCGGGTGCCCTCGCCGGCCCCCTGCTGGGTCAGCCCGTCAACCGCCGACAGTGGACCGGGCTGCTGCTCGGCGTCGCGGGCGTCGCCGTCGTCACGCTCGCCGACGCCGACGCCGGCGCGGCCACGGGGGTACCTCCATGGGCGTACGCCGTACCGTTCCTCGGCATGCTCTCCCTGGTCGCGGCGACCTTCCTGGACACCCGCACACGGCGTGCCGGCCCTACGACGAGCAGCCATATCGCGCCTCAGGTCGCCCTGACCGTCCACTGCGCCACCAGCGCCGTCATCTTCACCGTCATCGCCACCGCAACCGGCGCCGTGACGCCACCCGCCGAAGCCGCCTTCTGGGCAGCGGTCGGCTGGCTCGTGGTCCTCGCCACCTTCGGCGGATACGGCCTGTACTGGTTCATCCTGCGCCGCTCGGGCGTGACCAGGGTCAACACACTCATGTTCCTCATGGCGCCGGTCACGGCCCTCTGGGGAGCCCTCATGCTCGACGAGCCCTTCGGCGTCCGAACCGCCATCGGCCTCGCCCTCGGCCTCGCCGCCGTGGCCGTCGTGCACCGGGCCGGCCCCACCGGCACGGAACGCGACGCATCTGCACCGTCCGGGTGGCGGAGCAGCACGACTCGCGAGCGTCGATGACGCCGTCGAGCGTGGTGTTCTCGGTGATGACAAGGTCTCCCATGCCGGTACAGACCACGCCGCTCCGAGGAGTTCATCGGTCGTCCCCGGCGGATAAAGCCGCACGCGGGGGGTGCGTGTCCATGGTCGCGGAGGGAGTATGGAACGCGCGCGGTCCGGTGGGGTGGGCACCGCCGGCATGAGTACGCCGTGACGGCGGCGGGAGGAGCTGCTTGCGAATGAGTGGCACGGACGCGTTCTCCGCCGGTCCGGCCCCGGCCGGTCAGGTGGAGTTCGGGCCTGCCCCGCCGGGTGGGCTGCTGGACGTCCTGCGCATGGCCGCGATCGTGCTGGACTCCGAAGGCCGGATCGCCCTGTGGAGCCCGCAGGCGGAGCAACTGCTGGGCTACACGTCCCAGGAGGCGCTGGGCGAGTTCGCCGCCCAGCTGCTGATCGCGGACGAGCACCTCGATCTCGTACTGCAGCTGTTCGCGCAGGTCATGAGCAGCGGCGAGAGCTGGGCCGGAGTCTTCCCCGTCAAACACAAGGACGGCGGCACCCGCCTGCTCGAGATGCGCAACATGCGGCTGCAGGACGAGCACGGCAGCTACTACGCGCTCGGCCTGGCCGCGGAACAGGCGACACTGCGCCGCGTGGAGCGGGACCTGGCCCTGTCCGTACGCCTGGTGGACCAGTCCCCCATCGGACTCGCCGTCGTGGACGGCGATCTGCGCTACGTGGCGGTGAACGCGGCACTGGAACGGATCAACGGCATCCCGGCGGCGGAGCAGATCGGCCGGCCCGCGGGCGGGACCCTGCCGTTCCGCGACGACGGCACCATCGAGGCGGCGATGCGCAAGGTCCTGGAGACGGGGACACCGCTGCTGGACCGGCAGGTGGTCGGACGTATCCCCTCCGACCCTGGCACCGAGCAGGCGTGGTCGGTGTCGCTGTACCGGCTCGAGGACCCCGGCGGGCGGATTCTGGGGGTGGCGGCGTCGGTCGTGGACGTCACGGACCGCCACCAGGCGGCCCGGACGGCGGAAAGGGCCCGGCACCGGCTCTCCCTGGTCGCCGATGCGTCGGTGCGCATCGGCACCACCCTGGATCTGCGGGAGACCGCCCGGGAGCTTGCCGACGTCGCCGTGCCCGAGCTCGCCGACATAGCCGCCGTGGACGTCCTGGACTCCGCCGTCCAGGGCCGTCGCGAAGAGATCCCCGCGGGCGGACAGGCTCTCATCCGGGCTCTCGCCGTCTCCGCGGTCGACCCCACCCCGGCGGTCCGGGCGGCCGATCCTCCGGGCGAGCTCGCCCGGTACGACTCCGACCGCCTGGTCACCAAGTGTGTCCAGACCGGGCAACCGGTCGTGGTCACGCATGTGGGCGAGGATGACCTGCGGAGCATCGCGCGCGACGACGAGTCCGCCGAACTGCTGGCGCAGGCAGGCGTCCATTCGTATCTCGCCGTGCCGCTCATCGCCCGGGGCGAGGTGCTCGGCGCGCTGGACCTGAAGCGCTTCCGCAATCCGCTGCCGTTCGACTCCGACGATGTGCTCCTGGCCTCTGAACTGGCCGCCCGGGCAGCTGTGTGCATCGACAACGCCCGCTGGTACCAGCAGCAGCGCAACACCGCGCTGACGCTTCAGCGCAGCCTGCTGCCCCAGCAGCCGCCGCCCGTGGTCGGCCTGGACGTCGCCTCCCGCTACCAGCCGGCCGGTGCCGCCGGCGAGGTCGGCGGTGACTGGTTCGACATCCTGCCGCTCAGTGGGGACCGGACCGCGCTGGTGGTGGGCGACGTCATGGGCAGCGGCATCAACGCCGCCACGGCCATGGGCCAGCTGCGCACGGCCACCAGGACCCTTTCCGTGCTCGACCTCGATCCCGCGCAGGTGCTCCGCCACCTCGATGCGATCACCATCGGTCTCGAGTCGTACATCGCCACTTGTCTCTACGCCCTCTACGACCCCCACCGGGGGCAGTGCACCATCGCCACCGCCGGCCATCTGCCCCCGGTGCTGGTGCGGCCCGGCAGCCCGCCGCGTCTGCTCGAACTGCCCACCGGCGCCCCGCTCGGCGTCGGCGGCGTCCCGTTCCGGGCCGTCACCGTCGACCTCGAACCGGGCGACCGGCTCGTGCTCTACACGGACGGGCTGGTGGAAACGCGCGACCAGGACATCGATGTCCGCCTGGAGGTGCTGCTGAGGCTGCTCGACGACCCGCAGCCAGGTCTGGAGGAGACCTGTGACCGACTCCTCGACTCCCTGCGCCGAGGGACCGGCCAGGACGATGTGGCGCTGCTGATCGCCCGCGTACGCGACTGAACACGGCTCGGTGACGGGAAGGGCCCCGGCCCTTCCCGGGCCGGGGCCCAGTGGAGCGGGGCGCGCGTCAGCGCATGGGGTCGATGTTCGACCGGCCGCCGCGTGCGGCCGCCCGGAAGGCACGAGGACGTGCGGCCGGGCGTCCTCCGGTCATCGCGGCCATGGCCAGGCCGAGGCAGAGAGCGAGGAGGCCGACGATGACGTTGTTGACGACGGTCCGCGTCGTGGTCACATCACCGGCGACGACGAACGGGCTGATGACCGTCCATGCACCGATGACGATGGCGCACCAGGCCATGGCGTGGGTCCGCTCGTACGCCGAGCCGAGCCCGCTCATGCACAGGACGTAGGCGACACCGGTGATGAGGTTGCACACGGCCAGCGTGGTGAGGCCGTTGAACCCGGTTATCCACGGCGAGGCCGCCAGATAGAGGCCCGTGAGCAGGGCCAGTGTCTCTATCGCCTGGGCACGGGGCGTGGTCGTGGCCCGTTCGAAGCGGGCGCGCATCTCGGCCAGGTCGGGGTGCTGCTCGATGCTGGGATGTGTGGTCATGGGGGCCGCCTCCTCCGGGAGCCTGCATTGGCCCGTCACCTGCAATGAAACGCTTTTTGTGCCGTTTTGGTCAACGGATTCGCGGGGACTGTCGGACCCGTCTGGGATGCTCCCGGCATGGAGATGACGCTGCAGGTGACCATCGATTGTGCCGACCCGCAAAGGCTCGTGGCTTTCTGGTGCGAGGCCCTCGGCTATGTGCCGGAGCCGCCGCCGGGCGGGCATGCCAGCTGGCGGGACTACTGGGCGGACATGGGTGTGCCCGAGGAGGAGCTGACCGACGGCGCGGGTGAGACACCGGAGTCCGTCGTCGATCCGGAAGGCCGGGGACCACGGTTGTGGTTCCAGCAGGTCCCCGAGCCGAAGACGGCCAAGAACCGGGTGCATCTGGATCTCAAGGTCGGCGGCGGCCGGGACGTACCGGTCGCGATCCGCACGCAGCGGGTCACGAGCACGGTGGAGCGGCTGACGAAGGCCGGCGCCACCGTGCTGCGGATCATGGACGAGCCGGCCATGGAGTACTACGCGGTGGTGCTCCAGGACCCCGAGGGCAATGAGTTCTGCGTCGTGTGAGACACCCCGCACCGCCCGGCACTCGGCACCGCCGGACCTGCCGGGCCGCCAGGTGTCTGTTGTCGGATGCCGAGTTGGAGTTCGTCCGGTCGCTCTTGCCCGCGCCCATGCCGGGCCGGAAGCGGGTGGGCGGCCGGCGGGTGCTGGATCAGACGGAGCCGGTGTTCCTCCAGGTCCTTCTGCCGTACCTGTGCCGCGGTCTCATAAAAGTGTGCCCGTCGACGCCATCGACGACTGGCGTTCTGTGGCCACGGCGCTCCCGAGCCGGTGAACTCCCAGAATCTGACATGCTGTTGAGTGCACAGGGGTACTTCCGAGGTCGATGACGCCGTTCAAAGACCAGTACAGCCCGGAGTCCTGTCGGAACGTCGGCGCTTGGGGGTGCTTGCCGCGGAGTCGGCCCTCGGCCGGGCGACGGCCATGCCTTCGCGGGTGCGCATCCGGATGAGGTCGGCTTCGAACTCGGCCACGGTGCCGAGCATGTTGAACAGCAGTCGTCCGACCGGATCGGCGGGTCCCGATCGGCGACCTGCGGCAAGATTGAGCCGTGCCTACTGAGTCGGACAAGATCGAGCTGAGCGAACACGAACTTCGCGAGATCGCGGGCTACGCGGCTGATTGTGCGCGCAGGACGCTGTCCATCTTCGAACAGAACCTTCCTGCTGACACGCGCCCTCGCGACGCCATCGATGCAGCACACGCTTTCGCTGGGGGCGGCCGGCGCACGGGCGCTCTGCGGCAGAGCGCGTGGGCGGCGTACAGAGCGGCACAAGAAGCCGCTTCACCCGCTGCGGTCGACGCGGCACGAGCGGCGAGCCATGCGGCCGCCGCTGCGTACCTTCATCCCAAGGCAAGCGCTCATCAGGTGAAACACATTCTCGGTGCGGCAGCGCATGCGGCACGAGCAGAAGAGTTGGCATCCGGAGAAGACCAGCGTGTCACTGCGGGGACTCTTGAATGGGCGCGTCATCACGCACCGACAGCGCTCACCGCGGTGCTCGGCCGTCTGCCCGCCGCACCTCCCGGTGGCGGGCGCGTGGGAGAGTTCATTCGCGATCTCGACGCCGCTCTCCGCGCCTGAGTCACCGGTTTCCCGTACTGAAGGCGCAAGCCGCGGATCACCGCAGACGGGAGGGACCCGTACGGGGAACCCCCGAAGATGGCGCGGCGGCGCAGTCCCCTCAACGTTGGTGCACAGGTTGCACAGCAGACCGCGGACGAGACCGGACTCGTGAGTCGACCACGTCTGTATGAACGGGTGCCCGCAACCGGCGCAGTGGGACATGGCCGCGCGGGCCTGACCAAGGTTCACCCCTCGACAACCTGGTGGGCCACCCGCACGTCACCGCCTGCGTGACGACGCGGTCAGGCGGGCTGCCACAGCTCGACCCGATTGCCCTCAGGATCGGTGGCCCAGCCGAATCGACCGACACCCTCCATGTCCTGCGTTTCTTCGGCCACGTCCGCTCCCTTGGCGCGCAGTTGCGCGAGCATCGCATCCAGGTCGCGGACGCGGAAGTTGAGCATGGTTTGCTGGGCGCGGGACCCGAAGTAGTCGGTCTCGGACTCGAACGTCGCGAACACCGTCAGCCCGGCTCCCTGGCGCCACAGGCCGTGCTCATCGGCGTCCAGGCCCAGGCAATCGCGATACCACGCACTCAGCGCCGACGGGTCGGCGGCCCGCATGAAGTACCCACCGATTCCAAGCACACGTTCCATGCCGCCATCTTGCCAGGACGGCGATCGGGCGCGGGCCCGCACCACACCATCGCCCGCTTCACCCCCGTCTCAATCGCGGGGGAACTCGTCAGGCGCCACCCTCGATAAGGATGAGCAGGCCGACGCCGATCAGGACGACCGGCAGCACGATGTGGCCCCAGGCTGGGGGCCTTGACGATGACGGGCCGGGTGGCGAAATTGGGTGTCCTCGCCGTCGAGCACTGCGACTGACGTGTGGCCTTTGGCGGACCGCTACTTGACTGGGAGGTCCTGACATGGCCAGTAAGTTCACCGAGCTTGCGATCGACTGTGCCGATCCCAACGGTCTCGCCCGGTTCTGGTGCTCGGTCCTTGACTACGACGTGCAAGACGAAGACGACGGAATTGTCACCATTGGCCCCCCAATGGCGCCTGAAGACAAGAAGCACCTCGGCCCGGTGCCACCGACGTTGACATTCGCGCACGTGCCCGAGGGCAAGACCGTCAAGAACAGGCTCCACCTCGACGTCAGCCCAACCGACAGGGAGCAGGACGAAGAGGTCCGTCGCCTGCTCGACCTAGGTGCTCGACACGCCGACGTCGGCCAAGGCGGTGAGAGCTGGGTCGTACTTGCCGACCCGGAAGGGAACGAGTTCTGCGTCCTTGCGGACCGCCGCCCCTGATCGGAGGCACACACCGCGCCAGATCTCACGTTGAGAGGGCTGCGCCGCCGCGGCACCGTCGATGGTTCCGGTACCGGACCCTCCACCGCTTCGGGAGGAGTTTGTCCGTCCGCAGCGGACGACAAAAGGCGAAGGCAAGGAGGTTACCCACTCCTTGCCACTCTCAAGGTATAGCGCACCGGGGGGCTTGCGGCAAGGCCCGGGTCGTCCTGCAGAATCTCCGGCTGAAGCCAGAACCTGTGGAAATCAGGGATTCGCGAAGTACGTGCTCTTTTGTTGACGTGTGGGTCTCGCGGGCGTCGAACCTCCGGTGGGACTCGCGGTGCGGTTGCGGGAACTCGGCACGAAGGTGCGGGTGTACGCGCTGCCGGACTGCGCGGAGCAGCTGGCCGAATGCAACGTTGTTGAAATGGGGGGTTTTCATGATTGACGTGATCGTGGTCGGCGGCGGACCGACCGGCTTGATGCTGGCCGGCGAGTTGCGGCTGCACGACGTGCAGGTGGTCGTGCTGGAGAAGCTGACCGAGCCGACCGGGGAGTCCCGCGGGCGGGGCCTGCACGCGCGCAGCGTCGAGCTGATGGACCAGCGCGGCCTGCTGGACCGGTTCCTCGCGGTCAGTGAGAAGTTCCAGGTCGGCGGTTTGTTCGGCGGCATCCACAAGCCGTGGCCTGACCGGTTGGACACGGCGCATCCGTACGGTCTCTCCACTCTGCAGCCGGTCACCGAGCGACTGCTCAACGAGCGTGCCCTCGAACTCGGTGCCGAGATCCGGCGCGGCTGCGAAGTGGTCGGGCTGAGTCAGGACGAGGACGGGGTGACCGTCGAGCTGACGGACGGCACGCACCTGCGCTCGCGCTACCTCGTCGGGTGCGACGGCGGCCGCAGTACGGTGCGCAAGGGGATCGGCGTCGGTTTCCCCGGCGAGCCCGCCAAGGTCGAGACGCTGCTGGGCGATATGGAGATGACCGAGGATCCGGCGACGGTCGCCGCCGTCGTCGAGGAAGTCCGCAAGACCCAACTGCGGTTCGGCACCATCCCCAACGGGGACGGGACGCACCGCGTCGTCGTGCCCGCCGACGGCGTGGCCGAGGACCGCACGACCGCGCCGACCCTCGAGGAGTTCAAGCAACAGCTGCGGGCGGTTGCCGGCACCGACTTCGGTGTGCACTCGCCCCGCTGGCTGTCCCGGTTCGGCGACGCCACCCGGCAGGCCGAGCGCTACCGGGTCGGCCGGGTGCTGCTGGCCGGCGACGCGGCGCACATCCACCCGCCGACCGGCGGGCAGGGCCTCAACCTCGGCGTGCAGGACGCGTTCAACCTCGGCTGGAAGCTGGCCGCCGCGGTCAACGGCTGGGCACCGGAGCGGCTGTTGGACAGCTACCACGCCGAACGGCACCCGGTGGGCGCCCGCGTGCTGGACAACACCCGCGCGCAGATCACGCTGCTGGGGACCGATCCGGGTGCGACCGCGCTGCGGGAACTGTTCTCGAAGCTGATGGACTTCGAGGAGGTGAACCGGTACGTGACCGGGATCATCACCGCGGTCGGGGTCCGCTACGACTTCGGCGAAGGCCACGAACTGCTCGGCCGGCGGCTGCGGGACGTGAAGCTGAAGCAGGGGCGCCTCTACGAGCTGATGCACGGCGGCCGCGGGCTGCTGCTCGACCAGACCGGGCGGCTTACGGTGGCAGGTTGGGCAGATCGGGTCGACCACGTCGTCGACGTCAGCGAGGAACTGGACGCGCCCGCGGCGCTGCTGCGGCCGGACGGCCATGTGGCGTGGGTCGGTGAAGACCAGCAGGATCTGCTCAGCCAGCTGCCCAAGTGGTTCGGCGCTGCCGTCAGCTGAGCGCGCAGTCGCGGTTCGAAAGGGGGGACCGGTCTCCCGCCGAGTTCGGTGCGGCCCGGTGCCGTACCTCCCGCCGAGTGCCGCGCCGGAGGCCGGGCCGACCGCGGTGCTCAGCGGGCTGCTCGCCTGCCACCTCAACCCCCGGCAGGAAGAGGCGGCCGACGACGCCGGCCGCGGTGCAGTGGAGCTCGCGGAGTGGCGGCGCGTCGTCCAGCTGCTCGCCGCGACAGGCCGGCGGGACTCCGTCCTGCTCTCGCACGCTCGGCCGCCGGGGAGCGGCAGGAGGGAGGACGGGAACGTGGAAGGCGCAGGGGGCTACCGTCCCGGGCCTGTTGTGGTCACGTGCGGCGGCGCTGCTCGTGGACGGCCTTCATGAGGTCCGCGATGGCGGACCGGGTGTCGTCGTCACGCGCGTCATCGATCGCTTCGAGAGCGGCGGCCGCGGCCTCACGAATGTGGTGGGGGAGCCCGTCGGCGGCCGTGAGGTGGTAGGCGGCCCTACGGCGCGCCTTGCGCTCGGCCGGGTCCACCGCGTCGGGGCCTGACAACGGAAAGACGGAGGCTCCGTACGCGGATATCCCCAGCACCACCATGTCCCCGATTCCGTCGGCGTACCCGAGCGCGGCGGCCTTCCCCTGGCCTTCCCGAATGGTTTCGATCATTCGACGGCGGGACAGGACCGTGCCCAGGGCGGCGCCGCCTCCCAGGGAGAGGGCGCAGGTGACGGCGAGGAACGGCCCGTCCCAGACGAAGCCGGTGACTGCTCCGAGGCCCGCGAGCGCGACGGTCCATCCGGCCGCTGCCCGTGAGCCTATTTGCTCGGGTGTGGTGTCCATGGTGGGAGTGTCCCAGCCGGTACCGACGGCATCGGTGCGGGGTGGGCCGCCTGCCTCAGTTCTCGGTGGACCTGCTCACCCCCGGCGTACGTAGGTGAGCACGCGTCTGCGCGATGGCCTCCGTCGCCCGCGTACGGGTCACGGTCGCCCGAGCCGCCCCTGGCGACACGTGGCCGAGGGTACGGCCCCGGGCTCACGCCGACGTGCCCCGGGACGTCGGGAGTCACGCCCGCGCGGGGCGGAGGGCGTTCGGCATGCCGATCACGGTGGCTGCGTGGCCGCAGGAGGTGCGTCGGCCGTCGCGTCGGGCGCGACCAGGGACTGGGTGAGCGGGATACGGGAGAGGGCCACGGCACCCGCCGCGATCAGGGTGAAGCCGAGCAGTTGCGGCAGGACCCACCAACCGGCACGGACATGCTCCTCGTACACGGCCACGCCCAGCGCAAGGCTCACCATCGCGTCGCCCAGGGTGATCGCGGGCTGGGAGGCGACCAGAGGGCCCGCCTGCATCGCGTTCTGCAGCAGGAAGAGCGCACCGGCGCCTGCGGCGGCGAACGCGTAGGTCTGCCACGCGGTGAAGAACGCCTCGGCCCCGTAGTCGTCCAGGATGTGGGTCGCCTCCTTCATCAGGGCCGCGGTGAGCGCGAAGCAGATGGCGGTGGCCGTGCCCAGACAGGCCGCCCGGGCCCGGCCCTGGGGTCTTCGCAGGGCCACGGCGGCCAGTACGACGACCGCCCCCACGCAGACGGCGAGTACCGGCAGCCAGCGATCCATGGACACATGCGTGCGATTGCCCGTGGGGGCCAGGGCCGCGAGGGCGACGCCGAGCCCCACCACCACACAGGCCACGGCCACCCAGCCGGCACGCGCGAGGTGCCGGCGCATCAGGACCGAGGCGACGATGAGCGTGAGCGGCAGCTCGAGGACGAAGAGCGGCTGAACGATCGTCAGCGGCCCGGAGTTCAGGGCCAGGGCCTGGCACAGTCCCGCGGCGATCACGGCGAGGATCCCCGCGAGCCACACGGGGCGGCGCAGCAGATCCAGCATCAGGCCCGCGCGGAAGCCGGCGGAGCTCGGCACGCTCAGGGCCGCCTGGCGTTGCAGCACGGTGGCGACGGCGTTGCTGAGCGCCGCGGCGAGTGCGAAGAGGACGGGCAGGAGCATGTGCACCGTACGACCTCCCGCCTCTGCCTCGCGCTTCCTGCCATGGTGGCCCCGGCCCGCCCTCCCCCGCGATCCGGGACGGCCGGGCTGCGGACCGAACGGCGTCGCCCCACAATGGGAACAGGTCGCACGCCCGACCCACTCACGACGCCGAGACGGCGCCGTCTGAGAGGAACGTGCCCATGCGCGCTGAGTCGTCGTCGGCCGCGCGAACGGGGGCCCTCATCGCGGTCACGGTCGCGCCTTTCCGTATCCGGGCCGGCTTCTTCGCCCTCGATCCCGCCGTCCCCGCCACCACCCCGGTCCTTCGCGTCGTCCCCGGCGACCCCGGCCACCCGCACCGGTCCGGTGTCACGGCCCCGACCGTCCGGCGGCGGGCAACCGGACTCCCGCCACCGTCCGTGCACGCGGCGGACGGTGGCGCTGCGGCCGGGGAGGCCCGATCGTGAAGACCGGGCCGGAGCGGACGGCGATCCTGCGCCGGGCTGTGCGCGTGACCGTCGCCACGAGCACGGGCTTCTACATCTTTCTGTACGGGTTCCATGAACCCACGCTGGCGCTGTACGCCCTCTTCGCGCCCGTCGCCATGGGGGTCCTGTCGTCGATCCCCGGATCCGGCAGGCAGCGGGCCGTGGTGATGCTCAAGGCGCTCCCGGTCGCTCTGCTGCTGGTCACCCTGGGGACGGCGCTGGCGATAAGCACCTGGGCCGCGGTGCTCGGGATGCTCGTCGTCGCCTTCCTTCTCGTCTTCGCCGCCGTCGCGGGCCCCCGCCCGGCCGGCGCGGCCCCTGGACTGCAGCTCTTCTACATCCTGGCCTGCTTCCCTCCGTACGCCCCGGACACACTGGGCATGCGGCTGACGGGACTCACCGTCGGCGTCCTGCTGCTCGCGGCATGCGAAGTGTTCCTCCTCCCCGCACCCGCCCCCGTCTCCTACCGGATCCGTCTGGCAGAGGCTCTCGTTCTCGCCGCCGGCGCCGCCGACCGTCCGGCCGGCGCCTCCCCGGATCAACTGCGTGCCACCGGCGACGGGCTGCGCTTCTCCAGGCTCCCCCCGGCGGAGCGGCCCGCCGGTCCCGGCCGACGGGACCGTGCGCTGGCCCAGGCGGGCTCCGCGACCCGCCGCCTCCTCGACCAGCTGGCCCATCTCGAAGAAACGAGCGCCCTGGCTCCGCGGCCGGGCACCGCCACGTCGGCCGGTCGCACCGGGCAGCCGGGCACCGCGTCCGCCGCCACTCCCACCGGCCGGCCCGGTACCGCCGCACCAGCAACATCGGCCACGTCCGCCACTTCGACCGGGAATCCCGCCACCACCTCGGCCGCGCACCCGGAGCCGGTCGCCGTCCCCGGCGAGAGTGGCACCGGCGAGAGTGGCACCGGCGAGGGCGGCGCAGAGCTCGCGTTCTCGGCCTGCGATGCGCTCCTGCGTCGCGTCGCCGTCCTGTGCCGCGCGACCGCAGTCGCGCTGCGCGACGACCGGCCGCCCCCGCGGCCCGGTGAGCTGCAGGAGGCGATCCATGACTTCCAGCAGCTGCGGATCGGACAGGCCAAGGGACCGCCGGATGCCGTACCGCCCGTGCCGGTGCTGCGGCGCCAGGCCGCGGTGGTGGCTGTCGCGGAGTCCGCCCGGATCGTGGAGACCGCCCTGCGGGTGGCCTCGGACGGAATCAGGACGGCCCCGATCCCGCCACGGGAACTGTTCTGGTACGCGGAGACGAGCACCCCGCGGCTGTGGCTGAAACGCCTCACCGGGAACATGACGCTGCACTCGGTGCAGTTCCAGAACGCCGTACGCACCGCGCTGGGCCTGGGCGCCGCACGACTGGTGGCGGGCTCCCTCGATCTGGCCCACGGATTCTGGGTACTGCTCGTCGTGCTGACGCTGGGCCGGACCACGGCCGGGGAGACCTGGGCCGCGGTCCGCCAGGCACTCGCCGGGAACCTCGTCGGGGCGGTGGCGGCCGGCGCACTGCTCGTCGCCTTCGGAGAGCACACCGACGCGTACGCGGCGGTCCTCGTACCCGGCATGCTGGCCGCGTTCGCCCTGGGGCCGTTGCTCGGGATCGCCTGGGCCCAGGCGCTGTTCACGCTCGTCGTGGCCACCGCGTTCGCCCAGATAGCCCCCGCGTCCTGGCACCTGGCCGAGCAACGCCTCGTCGATGTCGTGACGGGCAGCGCCGTGGGCCTGCTGTGCGGGCTGCTCGCATGGCCCGCGGGCGCCCGGCACGAGGTGCGAAGAACCATGGCCGGCCTGATCCGCTCCTGCGGCCCGCTGATCACGGGGACCGTCGCCACGCTGCTGGCCACCCCGCCCGGCGCCAGACCTCCGCCGTCCACGCTGCCGACGCTGAGCCGGCTGCAGCTCGCGGAGTCCGCGTACGCGCAGTACCGGAGCGAGCCGACCGGTATCGGGTCCCGCGGACTCGTCGACTGGCACGCCCTGCTCATCGCCACGAACCAGATCCTCCTCGGCGCCCTGTGGCTCCCCCGCATCGACCTGCCCGTGGCCACCGTCCCTGCCGGGGCCGCCGACTGGGCCCGGACCACCGCCGCCGGCCTCGCCGCGACCGCCGACCGGATCGCGGCCCTGGCCACCGAGGACTCACGGCAGCCGCGCGCCCCGGACCCGCCTCCCCCGGTACCGGCGGATGCCCCGCCCCTGCCCGTACTGATCGACCTCGAGGTGTGGCTGCGCGGCCTCGACCGCCAGTTCGCCCACATCGAGGCCTCCGTCCGCGAGATCGCCCGCCCCGTGCCCGGTCCGGACGGCCACGGTTCCTGAGAGGTGCGTCCATGCCCCACAGGAGTACGCCACCCGAGGGGCGCCTGTTCCCGCGCCGGGGATGGGTGTGGTGGCTGCCGTTCATCGCGGTACTGCTCGATCTGGCCGCTGAGGCAGCCGTTCGCGGCCAGGAACCCGTGAGCTTCCTGCTCATCGGTGTGCCCGCGCTGGCCGCGGCGACACGAGGCCCGCGGGGCACCCTTCTGTCGACCTTCGTCTGCCTCGGGCTGCAGATGCTGATGGCGGCCCTCCGCCCCGGGCACTTCGGGGAGGAGCACCACGTGGCCGTGTACGCCGCCACCCTGTTGATCGGGGCCGCCAGCACCGCCCTCGCCTGGCAGCGCGAGCGCACGATGCGGCATCTGATCCAGGTGAACTCGGTGGCCGAGGCGATGCAGCGGACCCTGCTGCGCCCGGTGCCGCAACGGCTCGGTCGGGTGACGGCCGCCGGGTTCTACTCGGCCGGTGAGGGCGGCACGCTCGTCGGCGGCGATCTGTACGAGGTGTGCGTGACTCCGTACGGCGTGCGGGCTCTCATCGGCGATGTCCGAGGGAAGGGACTGGACGCGGTCCAGACCGTCGCCGCCGTGCTCGGCAGCTTCCGGGTCTCCGCCCACGAGTGGCCGAGCCTCGGCAGTCTCGCGGAGCGCCTCGAGCTCAGCATCGCCCGCAACGGCCCGGCGGGCGACGAGGGCGACCCCGAGCTGTTCGTGACGGCGCTGTTGCTGGAGTTCCCGCCGTCGGACGGCGAGGTGCGTGTCGTCGACCGCGGCCATCCCCCTCCCATTGTCGTCGGCCCGCACGGCGCTCGACGCCTGGTGACCGCTCCCGCGCTGCCGCTCGGGCTGGGCGCCATGCTGCCCGGCGGGGAGGTGGAGACCACCGTGCACTCGCTGGGGCCCGGCGAGGTGATCGTGGTGCACACGGACGGGGTGAGCGAGGCGCGTGACGCGAACGGCACCTTCTACCCGGTCCTGGAAAGGCTTGCGGACCGCTTCGACGGGGCACGCACGCCGGACCCGGAGGCGGTCGTGGAGTTCCTGCGGTCCGACACGGAGCGCTGGTCGGCCGGTTCGTCGGACAACGACAAGGACGACCAGGCGGTTCTCGCGCTGACACTGGAGTCTCGCCTCGGCCCGTCCCCTCGGAGCCGGACGCTGCCCGAATGAGCACGGGAGTTATCTTCAGGTGATGCGAGCGGTGGGGCTGTGGAGCAAGCTGGGGTCACCGCCCCGGGAGGGGAGGAGGTGATCGTGTGGCAGCCGATCGTCCGGAGTGGCTCCAGAGCCGCCACGGGCTCCGCACGTCCGAGGCCGACGGTCTCGGCACCTGGGCCCTGGACGAGGTGCTGCGGGGCACGACGGCCGGCTTCGCGGTTCTGGGCACGGACCTCCGCTACCTCTTCGCCAACGCCGCCTACTGCCGTATGGCCGGGGAGTCGCCGGAAAATCTCGTCGGCCGGCACCCCGGCGTGCTCGCGGAGCAGTACCTCGGTCCCGCGGACGTGCTGGCCGGGGTGCGGGACGACGGCGTCGCCCGGACCCGGGTCACCGGCCCCGGCGCCCGCTTCCACACGACCTGCGTGCGGCTGGAGCAACACGGAGCGGTGACCGGCGTCCTGTGCGTCGTGGTCGAGAACCCCGTCGCCGAACCGTACGAAGGGCTGGAGCCGGTCCAGGTGCGCCTCGCCGCGGGCGACGACGCCGCCGAGCGGATCGGGACGACCCTCGACGAGGACACCACGTGCAGGGAGCTGACGGATTTCCTGGGGTCCTGGCTCGCGGACACCGTGGCGGTCGACCTGTTCCCCGCTCCGCCACCGAAGGGCACGCTGAGGAGGAGCCCGGGTCCGGCCAGGATGCGGAGGGCCGCCTCGGCCGGGGCGACGGAGCTGTTCGGCGCGACGGAACGGGAGGGCCGGGGCGGCCACGCCGGCGAGTCGGCCGCCGCGCGGGCCGTCGCGTCCGGTCTGCCCGCCACCGGGCACGCAGTCACGGGCACAGAGGTGCTGGCGGTGCCGCTCACGGAGACTTCGGGCAAGGTCATGGGAGTCGTCCTGCTGGCCCGTAACTCCGGGTTCGGCGGGAACGACATCCTCATCGCCCGGCACGCCGCCCGCCGCGCCTCGGTCGCGATCACGCACGCCCGGGAGTTCGCCGCGGAGCAGCGGACCACGGCCGAACTGCAGCGCGCGCTGCTGACCGATCCCGGCAAGCCGCATCCCAATCTCGAGATCGCGACCCGCTATCTTCCGGTCGGCAGCGGCAATCTGGTCGGGGGGGACTGGTTCGAGACCGTCCGCCTGCACTACGGGCGGACTCTGCTGGTCATGGGGGATGTGATGGGCCATGGCGTCGAGGCGGCCGTCGACATGAACATGTACCGCTCGATGCTGCGCGACGTCGCCGCGGCGGATCTGCCGCCGCACCGGGTGCTGCGGCAGCTCGACATCGCCATCTCCGACACCAGTGCCCGTCCGGCGACGTGTCTGCTGGTCCGGGTGGACCCGGCGCGGGGCCTCGGTTCGTTCGCCAGCGCCGGGCATCTGCCGCCCGTCGTGTTCACCAGTGACTGGACGGCGGAGCTGATCGACGTACCGGCGGGGCCGCCGCTCGGCACCGGCCTCGGGGGGTACGAACTCATCACCCGCGAGCTCACACCGGACGACACCCTCCTGCTGTACACGGACGGTCTGGTCGAGCGGCGCCGCGAGGACATCGACGAGTCGCTGGCACGGCTCACCCGGGTGCGGCTGGCGCCCGGCACGCCGGTGGACGAAATGGTCGACGCGGTGGTCAGGGAACTGGGCGCGGACGACGCCGAGGACGACGTGGCACTTCTGGCGGCGCGCATCCGCCCCCGCCGCGCTGCCCAGGGCGGGGAGGAACAGCAGGTGCAGGGCCTGCCCAGTTAGGGCCTCTGAGGTCGCGCAGATCGGTGTTCTGGAGCGCCACGGCCGGAGTATCACCCGGGTCGTCCGCTTGGCCGTCACCGTCGGCATCAGCGACCGGATCGTCTTCGACAAGCTGCTGCAACTGCTGCGCTTCGTGTGAGCCCCGTGATCGCTCGCCCTGTGTTCTGTCCCGCAACCGAAGCTCCTCATCACTCCTGTTCGCGCGGCCTCCAAGCCGCCACGGGAGGCATTTCCCGGGTGGCCGGGGGCGATTCGAGCGACTGCGTACGGGAGGCGGCGGCGGTCCCGGGCAGGGACCGGGACTCCGGTGCCGGCGACTGCGGCGGTGGCTGCTGTTCCTGCGGTGGGGTCCCGTCCGGGGACACCGAACCGTCGGGCGGCGGCTCGACCGTGGTCCCGGCGGTGGTCGACCCTTCCGGCGGTGTGTGCGACGGCGCCGGTGGTGTCGCCGGGCTCTCGGGGGACTGCTCGCCGGGAGAGGTTCCTCCGGACGAGGGAGACGACGGCGGGCAGGTGGCGGCTGCGTCGCCGGATGCGCAGGTCTCCGTCCGCTGCGACTCCTCAAGGCCGGCGGGCTTGTCGGTCGTCGGCTCCGCCGGGACCTGGGTCGGGGTCAAGGGATCCCGGGGCGGCGGAACGGGTTTGTCGTGCACGCCCGTGTCACCGCGGTCGCGGGCGAAGTACTCGTCGTTCCCGGGGTCGTACACCACGAAGACGTCCACCGGCCGGGGCGCGGGCACGACGACCACGACGCGGGACTGTTCGAAACCGGCCCAGGGCTCGCCCTTGCGCTCGACGGCGCGCTGGACCCGGACGGGGGGCGTCAGCGGATTGCCGCAGGCGCACCGCACCCGCGGGACTCCGCGGTCGTCGACGAGGACGGCCGTCCCGGCCTGCAGGATCGCCTGGTACGACGTCGCGGCGCCGTCCTTGAAGCCGTGGTTGGTCACACGGGTGTCCAGCCGTAGCCGCAGGGCGGTCAGCGACCGGAGATGGCCGGGGACGGCGGACGGCTCGATGCCGAGGACCGAGGCGAAGGCACGGTTCTTCTCGGGCGCGGAGGTGAGGAACCCGATCTGTTTCTCGATGTCGCAACTGGCGGACTTCTGCGTACCGCCGTAGAGGCCGGGGGTCGCACCGTCCACGCCGCGCACGGCATTCCCCGTCGGCGCCGGGGTCGCGGCCGACGTCGGCAGGGCGGCGGGCGGTGCGTCGGCGGTGCCGGTGGCCGAGGACTCGGTGAAGGGGTCGGGGCCGGTCGTGTCGGCGGCCTGAAGAAAGACCTCGGCTCCGGCCGGGCCGCCGCCGGGGCGGGTGAGGACGACCGCGAGAGCGATCACGACGACGGTCAGCGCGGTGATCGCGGCGATCTTGGGCACGGACCGGTACCACGGTCCGCCGCCCCCTTCGGCGCCACCGGATCCCTGATGGCCTCCCGCTCCCCCGCCCGTACGGCCGGAGCCGCCTCCGGTCGGCGGACCACTGGGCGGCCCGGCCGGCTGCGGCGGCGGCGGCGGTTCCCTGCCCCAGAGCGGGCCGGAGGGAGGTCCCTCGGGCCGGCCAGGCGGCGGCTGGTCGCTCACGGGCTCTTCCTCCGGACGGGGGAGCTCATTCCTCACCTATATGCCTCTTGCCCACAATTGTGTGCTCCGGCTCGGCAAGGCCCGCAAGCCGACGTCCGCAGGGCCCGGCGGACGGGCGCGGTCGTCCGCCGGGGCCGAGCGGCTCGTGTGTGGGGTCGGGTGAGGAGGCCGCACCCGCCTGCGGGCCGGGACCGGCCCCGGCCGTCTACGGTCGGCCCTCCCGGCGCGCGGGGGCCGCCACTGCTGCATACCGTGGCAGCGTGAGCCAGCACCTCGGCAGCGTGAACCAGCGGGGATCGAACGCCCGGGGCGGCGCCGCGCCGGACGTCCGCGACTGGGTCGACGCCCTGGTGGCGGTCGTGGGGGGCTTCGCCGCCATGATCGTCGTGGCCGCTCTGGGTCTGTGGGCGGCAGGCGGGACCGGTCTCCCTGACAACGCGTTCCCGCACGTCGTCGCCGCCGTCGTGGTCATGGCGGCGGGGGGCACCGTGAACCTCGCAGGCGACGCCGGAGTCATTGCCGAATCGCAGGCGGAGCTCACCGTGCTGCCGCTGTCCGTGAGCCTGGTGGGTGCGCTGGTGACGGCGGAACTGTTCCTGCGCCCCCTGCGGCACCGTGCCGTCGCGGGGACCGGCGAGTTGCTCGGCCGGTTCGTCCGGCTGGCGCTGCTGTGGCTCCTGGCGCTCGCCGGACTGGCCGGAGCGGCCCGCCACACCTTCGAGATCTCGCTCGGTGAGGACTCCTTGCTCGGCGACGTCGGCGACCTCCTCGACGCCACGCCGAAAGTCGGCTTCGCGGCGGACGTGGGGTCCACGCTGTTCTTCGGCCTGCTCTGGCTGATCGGTGTGATCGCCCTGGCGCTGCTGGTGTCACGGCGGGCCCCGCTGCCCGCGCGGCTGGTGCGCTTCCAGGAGTCGGTACGCCCGGCCGCGTTCGCGATGGTGGCGCTGCTGCTCGCGTACGTCGTCGTCGGGCTGTGCGTCGGGCTGGTCGTCGCCGCGACGCGTGGCCACGCCGACCGGACGTTCGCCGTGATCCTGCTCGGGCTGCCCAATCTGGTCTGGCTGTCGCTCACTCTGGGCCTCGGCGCGTCGTGGGACGGCAAGGTGGAGGGGCTGTTCGGACTGCCCGTTCCCCGGCTGCTGGACGAGGTGCTGCGTACCCCGGGCGGTACGACGCTCAACCTCTCCACGCTCTCCGAGCGCGACGGCCGGGCGTGGTGGCTGCTGGTGATCGCCGCCGTGCTGCTGGTCGCTGCGGCGTTCCTGATGGCCGTACGGTCACCGGCGCGGATCCGGCCGTGGCGGCACGCCCTGCACATGGGCGTCGCTCTGGCCCTGACCATGCTGGTCGTCTGTCTCCTCGTACGGGTCACCGCCCGCTACGGGCTGTCGCTCATCGGGATCGGCGACGTCGAGGGCCTCGGCGGTGAGGTGTCGCTGGAGCCGCGGCTGTGGGGGGCGATCGGTCTCGGGCTGGCCTGGGGACTGGTGGCCGGACTGGTCGGGTCGCTGCTCGCCGCTCCGGTGCGGCGAAGGGGCGAGGTGCCGGCCGCCGCCCCGCCGGACGGCCCCGGGACAACGCCGGCCGCTCCGCCGGACGGCCCCGGGAGCACCCGCCGGGTTCGGCGGGACGACGGCAGCGGCGGCGCTTCCGGAGGTCCCCCCGGATAGGGTCGAGCAGTCCGCGAAGAGGCGTCCCGACCGCCCGGCGACCCCGTCCTTCACCGCCCGCCTGTCCCACCACCGCTCCCGCCCGGGGCGGACTTGGGTGGAGTGACGATGCGGGTGGACGGATGCCCCGCCGCCGTGGGGGGCCCGCCCGGCGGCGCGTGGGACGCCCCGGCCGCCCCGGCCTCGGTCCTGCCTGCCGCGCCGACGGCGGCCGAGCCGTCGGCGGGAGCGCTGTGCGGGGGTGACCCGGTCGCGAAGGTGGCCAGCCGGGTGCCGTCGCAGTACAGCCAGCGCTCGTGCTCGGCGTCGTACAGCCAGAGGGCCTCGCCGTCCACGACCATCCCCACCCGCATCCCGTGGGTGAGCCGGCGGAAGGTCTCGCCGTCCGAATGTCCCGAGGCCAGGGACTCCGCCGCACGCCGGTACTCGGCCAGCGCCTCCTCCGCGCGGGCGAGCAGCGGCCGGGGATCCGCCGTGCGGGCGGGCGGCTGTCCGGTGATCTGCGGGGACTGCGGTACGGCGACGAGAAGGCGGCCGTCGACCCAGGCCGACCAGCCGTTGGCGCACAGGACGCGCCCCCATTCGCCCATCCGGTCCACGAGTTCCACCGGCAGGAAGGGGTCGAGCGGCGTGCTGGGGCGGCTGATGTCGGGCGCCTCCCAGGTGAGGAGCCCGTCGCCGGGGACGACATGGGTGGGCCGGAACCCGGGCACGGCAGCGGAATCGGTCACGTCGCCCTTTCCTCCACTCCCTCTACTTCCTCATGATCGCGGGCTCGTGGCGCCGGAGCAGCACAGAGACCGCGAACCACAGGACGATGCAGAGCACCACCATCATGCCCATGTTCACCAGCCACACCCCGGCGGAGTGGTCGAACCTCGGATCGGCGGTGTCCGGGCCCGGCACGATGCGGTGGATGTCGACCGTGCCCGCCATGGCACCGAACGCCCACCGGGCCGGCACCAGCCACGCGAACTGCTCCAGCCCCAGGACTCCGTCCAGCTTCATCAGGGCACCGCAGAAGACGACCTGGACCATGGTGAGGAGCACCAGCAGCGGCATGGTGACCTCCTCCTTCGGCACCAGGGCGGAGACGAGGAGGCCGAACATCATCGCGGTGAACGACAGCAGCGCGACGGCCAGGATGATTTCGATGAGCGGCGGCATCAGGACACCGTCGCCGCCCGGCGCGCTGAGGTTGACCCCGAAGAGTCCGACAAGGGTGAGGACGACGGCCTGGACGACCGTGATGACGCCCAGGACCACCACCTTCGACATCAGATAGGCGGACCGCGAGAGCCCTACGGCCCGCTCCCGCCGGTAGATGACGCGTTCCTTGACGAGCTCGCGCACCGCGTTCGCCATACCGGTCAGGACTCCGCCCACGCACAGCACGAGGAGGGCGTCTATCGCGGTCTCCTGGGTGAATCTGCCCTCGGCCAGGCCCCGGGCCATGAAACCCATCCCGAACGGCAGCCCGATCATGATGATGATGAAGGTGCGGTCGGCACTGAGCACGGATGCGTAGCGCCGCACGAGGGTGCTCAGTTGGGCACTCCAGCTCTGCGCCGTCGGCGGGGGCGGCGCGGGCGGGCCTGGAGGTTTCCGGCCTCCGGCCAGCCGGGGCTGCATGGTCGAGGCGATGTACTGGTGGTGGAAGGGCGATGTCCGGTACTTGCCCGCCCAGTCGCGGTCCCGGTCGTTCTCGAACGCCTCGAAGGCCTCGGGCCAGTGATCGAAACCGAAGAACGAGAGGGCGTCGTCGGGGGGGCCGTAGTAGGCGACCCTGCCGCCGGGCGCGAGCACCAGCAGCCGGTCGCACACATCCAGGCTGAGCACGCTGTGGGTGACCACGATGACGGTGCGGCCGTCGTCGGCCAGGCCTCGCAGCATGTGCATGACCGAGCGGTCCATGCCGGGGTCCAGTCCCGATGTCGGCTCGTCGAGGAACAGCAGCGACGGTTTCGTCAGCAGCTCCAGGGCCACGCTGACGCGTTTGCGCTGGCCGCCGGAGAGGGTGTGGATGGGCTGGTCCGCGCGCTGCTCCAGGCCCAGTTCGTGGATGACCTCCTCGACCCGGGCCTCGCGTTCGGTCTCCGCGGTGTCACCGGGGAAGCGCAGTTCGGCGGCGTACTGGAGGGCCCGGCGCACGGTGAGCTGGAGGTGCAGGATGTCGTCCTGCGGTACGAGTCCGATGCGCTGCCGCAGCTCGGCGTAGTCGTGGTAGAGATCGCGGCCGTCGTAGAGGACCGTGCCCTGGTCGGCGGGGCGCAGCCCGGTGAGCGCGTTGAGGAGGGTGGACTTCCCGGCGCCGCTCGGTCCGACGACCGCGAGCAGGCACTTCTCTCCCACAGGAAAGGACACATGGTCCAGGAGGACCTTGCGGCCGCCGTCCACGGCCACGGCGAGGTCCTGGACGTCGAGCGACACCTCGCCGGAGTCCACGAACTCCTGCAGTTGGTCGCCGACGAGGCAGAACGCCGAGTGCCCGATGCCGACGATGTCGTCCGGGGAGATCCGGGCGCGGGTGATGCGCACACCGTTGAGGTAGGTGCCGTTGTGGCTGCCGAGGTCGACGATCTCGTACGTGCCCTCGGGGCGGGCCTGCAGTTCGGCGTGTCTGCGGGAGACGGTGAGGTCGTCGACGACGAGGTCGTTCTCGGGGGCACGGCCTATGCGGATGGTCCGGGTGGGCAGCGGGCGCACCGTTGTCGGCTGCCTGAATGTGCCGGTCGCCGCAGGCAGGGAGACGGCGGAGGGGTGGGCGTCGGCTGGAGGGTGTCCGTCGGCTGCGGGGTACCCGTCGGCGGAGGGCGCCTGCATGTCTGCGGGGTGCGCACCGGGGGGCGCGGCGGACGCATGTCCGGCGGCACCGGAACGGGCCTCGGGAGCCGGGGGTGGGCCGGTGCCGTGGGCAGGGCGGCTGTACGCGGAGGGCCCCGCCGGTCCGACGAGTTCGGCCCTCGGCCCGTCGGCGGGATTGCCGAACCGTATGACGCTGCCCGGCCCCACATCCCGCTCACGGACGCGGTGACCGTCGGCGTAGGTGCCGTTCGTGCTGTTCTCGTCCAGGAGCAGCCAGTGTCCGGCCTCGCTGCGCAGCACGGCGTGATGCCACGACACCCGGGCGTCGTCCAGCACGATCTCACTCAGAGGGTCACGCCCGACGTGATACTCCCTGCCGGGACTCATCACCGTCGAGCCCCCGTCGGTCTCGATGACGAGCTCGGGCGCGTTCGGCACGACGGGACGCTCTCCCATGACTCGATTCTAACTTTTTGCCCTTTTTATCGCTCGATGGGCGTAAATGGCAGCGTCATGGCAGCGTCAGGCGACGGACCTCAGGCGACCGACCCGATGACTCCCGCCGGGGCACGCGGACCGTCGTGGTGGATCGGGGTGTGCGCGCCCGTCAGGGACACGCCGCTGCCGCCCCGGCGGTCGGCGACGATCTCGGCCGCGATCGACAACGCGGTCTCCTCCGGCGTCCGGGCACCGAGGTCGAGACCGATCGGCGAGCGCAGCCGGGCGAGCTCGAGCTCGGTGACGCCGACCTCGCGCAGCCGCCTGTTGCGGTCCTCATGGGTACGGCGGGAGCCCATCGCACCGACGTACGCGACAGGAAGCCTCAACGCCAGCTCCAGCAAGGGCACATCGAACTTGGCGTCATGGGTCAGGACGCACAGCACCGTACGGCCGTCGACCTCCGTCGACTCCAGGTACCGGTGCGGCCATTCGACGACGATCTCGTCCGCGTCGGGGAAGCGCCGCCTCGTCGCGAAGACGGGCCGCGCGTCGCACACGGTGACATGGTGGCCGAGGAACTTCCCCACCCTGACCAGCGCCGACGCGAAGTCGACGGCCCCGAAGACGATCATGCGGGGCGGCGGCACACTGGACTCGACGAGCAGGGTCAGCGGCTGCCCGCAGCGGGACCCGTCCTCACCCAGCCCGACGGTGCCGGTGCGTCCCGCGTCCAGCATGGCGCGGGCCTCGCCCGCCGCGCTGCGGTCGAGCTCCGGATGACCGCCCAGCCCGCCTTGGTACGAACCGTCCGCCCGGACGAGCAGGGCGCGGCCCATCAGTTCGGCGGGCCCTTCGGTGATCCGTACGAGCGCCGCCGTCCGGCCGTCGGCGGCGGCGGACAGTGCGGCCGCGAAGACGGCCCTGGCGGGAGCGTCCGCACGCACCGGGGTGACGAGAATGTCGATGATCCCGCCGCAGGTCAGTCCGACGGCGAAGGCGTCCTCTTCGCTGTACCCGAAGCGCTCGGACACGCTCACACCGTCCTCGAGCGCCTGCCGGCACAGCTCGTAGACGGCGCCCTCCACGCATCCCCCGGAGACCGACCCGATCGCCGTGCCCTCGCCGTCCACGGCGAGTGCGGCACCCGGTTGGCGGGGCGCGCTGCCGCCGACCGCCACCACGGTGGCGACGGCGAAGTCGCGTCCCTGCTCGACCCACCGGTGCAGCTCGTCGGCGATGTCCAGCATGTCGGTCTCCTCAACGGTCGGGGAATACGTGAAGGACGCGGCGGGGTCAGTGGACGCCCAGCCAGCCTTCGATCGGGTGAAGGGCGAAGAACACCACGAAGATCGCGCTCAGGCCCCACATGAAGGCGCCCACCTCACGGGCCCTGCCCTGGGCTGCCTTGATGGCGACATAGGAGATGACTCCGGCGGCCACACCCGGGGTGATGCTGTAGGTGAAGGGCATCAGCACGACGGTCAGGAAGACCGGGACGGCGACCGAACGGTCGCTCCAGTCCACGTGCTTGGCGTTCTGCATCATCATCGCGCCGATGACGACCAGGGCGGCGGAGGCCACCTGCGGCGGCACGATGGCGGTGAGCGGGGTGAAGAACAGACAGGCGGCGAAGAAGAGCCCGGTGACGACCGAGGCGAGACCCGTCCTCGCCCCCTCCCCGACGCCGGTGGCCGACTCGACGAACACGGTCTGTCCCGAACCGCCCGCGACTCCGCCGATCGCTCCGCCGGCACCGTCGATGAACAGCGCCTTCGAGAGACCGGGCATCCGGCCGCGCTCGTCGGCGAGCCCGGCCTCGGTTCCGACACCGATGATCGTGGCCATCGCGTCGAAGAAGCCGGCGAGCACCAGCGTGAAGACGATGAAGCCTACGGTCATCGCGCCGACCTGGCCCCAGCCGCCGAACTCGACATGCCCGAAGAGGGAGAAGTCGGGCATGGAGACCGCGCCGCCGTTCAGCTCGGGCGGGGCCATGTTCCAGGCCTTGGCATCGAGACCGGCCACGTTGTGGACGACGACCGCCACCACGGTTCCGACGACGATGCCTATCAGGATCGCGCCGGGCACGGCCCGGGCCTGCAGCATGAAGATCAGGAGCAGGGTGAAGCAGAAGATGAGGACGGGCCAGCCCGCGAGCTCGCCGCCGGCGCCGAGGGTGACGGGCGGCCCGAACTCCGAACCCTTGCCGACGAAGCCGGACTTGACCAGGCCGATCAGGGCGATGAACAGGCCGATGCCCATCGTGATGCCGTGCTTCAGCGGGAGCGGGATCGCGTTCATGATCAGCTCACGCAGGCCGGTGACGACCAGGAGGCAGATCACCACGCCGTACGTCACACACATGGCCATGGCCTGCGGCCAGGTCATCTGGGGCACGACCTGCGAGGCGAGGACGCCGGAGACACTCAGCCCGGCCGCGAGGGCGAGCGGGACCTTGCCGAAGAAGCCCATCAGCAGGGTGGTCGCGGCGGCTGCGAAAGCAGTCGCAGTGATGAGTCCCGGTTGGCCGAGGACGTTGCCCGCAACGTCCTTGCCGTTGAGGATCAGTGGGTTGAGCAGGAGGATGTATGCCATCGCCATGAAGGTGGTGATGCCGCCGCGCACCTCGCGCGAGACCGTCGATCCTCGTTCGGAGATGTGAAAGTACCGGTCGAGCCAGGACCGTCCGGCGGGGACGCGCGAGCCGGGGCCCGCGTCCTCCGCCGTGGTCCTCGGCTCCACTGACGACTGGGTCATGATGCCTACTCCCAAGGTTCAAAGGGGCACCCGCATACGGCGCGAACGCCGGAAGAGCTGCGGGATTTGGGATCTTGCGTTGGCTGCACGACCCGGGGGACGGCCCGAGACGAACGATTGCTGCTACCGGCTGCTGCCGGGTGGTGCGCTACCGCGAGCGGTGCGGTACGTGCTCTCCGGGCGGTGCGGGCATACGGAGCCGCGCCGTTCCTGGACGGACCAGCGCGGTTCCTGGGAGGCACGCACCGTCCGGAGAGGTGTGGGGGATCAGGTGCCGGTGAGGTGCTCGGGGCGTACCGGCGTCCTGTTGAGCTCCAGACCCGTCGCGTCGCGGATCGCCGCGAGAACGGCCGGCGTGGACGAAAGGGTCGGGGCCTCTCCGATGCCGCGGAGTCCGTAAGGGGCGTGCTCATCGGCGAGTTCGAGCACATCGACGGGGATGGTCGGCGTGTCGAGGATCGTGGGGATCAGATAGTCCGTGAAGGAGGGATTGCGCACCTTCGCGGTCTTCGGGTCGACGATGATCTCCTCCATGACCGCCACGCCCAGGCCCTGGGTGGTACCGCCCTGGATCTGGCCGACGACGGACAGCGGGTTGAGCGCCTTGCCGACGTCCTGGGCGCAGGCCAGTTCGACGACCTTGACCAGGCCGAGTTCGGTGTCCACCTCGACGACCGCGCGGTGCGCGGCGAACGAGTACTGGACATGACCGTTGCCCTGACCGGTGCGCAGGTCGAAGGCCTCGGTCGGCCGGTGGCGCCACTCGAGCTCCACCTCGACGGCCTCGTCCTCCAGCACGTCCACGAGGTCGGCGAGGACCTCGCCGCCGTCGGTGACGACCTTGCCGTCCTCGAGCAGCAGCTCGGCGGTGGCCCAGGCCGGGTGGTACGAGCCGAACTTGCGGCGTCCGATCTCCAGCACCTTCTCGCGGACGGCCTCGCAGGAGTTCTTCACCGCGCCGCCCGTGACGTAGGTCTGGCGGGAGGCGGAGGTGGAGCCGGCGGAGCCGACCTGGGTGTCGGCCGGCTGGATGGTCACCTGGGTGACGCCCAGCTCCGTGCGGGCGATCTGGGCGTGGACGGTGACACCGCCCTGGCCGACCTCCGCCATCGCCGTGTGCACGGTGGCGACCGGCACACCGCCCACGACCTCCATGCGTACCTTGGCGGTGGAGTAGTCGTCGAAGCCCTCCGAGAAGCCGACGTTCTTGATACCGACGGCGTAGCCGATGCCGCGGACGACGCCCTCGCCGTGGGTGGTGTTGGACAGACCGCCCGGCAGCGCGCGGACGTCGGCGCCCTCGGTGGTCACCCACTGCTGCTCGGGCGGCAGAGGCATGGCCTTGACGCGGCGGAGGAGCTCGGCGACCGGGGCCGGGGAGTCGACCGGCTGTCCGGTCGGCAGGAGCGTGCCCTGCTCCATGGCGTTGAGCCGGCGGAACTCCACCGGGTCCATGCCCAGTTTGGCCGCCAGCTTGTCCATCTGGGCCTCGTACGCGAAGCACGCCTGGACCGCGCCGAAGCCGCGCATGGCGCCGCAGGGCGGGTTGTTGGTGTAGAGCGCGATCGCCTCGATGTCGACGTCGTCCACGACGTACGGACCGACGGAGAGGGAGGAGGCGTTGCCGACGACCGCCGGGGAGGCCGACGCGTAGGCGCCGCCGTCCAGGACGATCCGGCACTTCATGTGTGTGAGCTTGCCGTCCTTGGTGGCGCCGTGCTCGTAGTAGAGCTTCGCCGGGTGCCGGTGGACATGGCCGAAGAAGGACTCGAAGCGGTTGTAGACGATCTTGACCGGCTTGCCGGTGCGCAGCGCCAGCAGACAGGCGTGGATCTGCATCGACAGGTCCTCGCGGCCGCCGAAGGCGCCGCCGACGCCGGAGAGCGTCATACGGACCTTCTTCTCGGGCAGGCCGAGGACCGGTGCGATCTGGCGGAGGTCGGAGTGCAGCCACTGGGTGGCGACGTACAGGTCGACACCGCCGTCCTCTGCCGGCACGGCGAGACCGGACTCGGGGCCGAGGAAGGCCTGGTCCTGCATGCCGAAGGTGTACTCGCCCTTGACGATCACGTCCGCGCGCCGGGCGGCCTCGTCGGCGTTGCCGCGGACGATCGGCTGGCGGTGGACGATGTTCGGGTGCGCGACGTGGGCCGCGTGGTGGTCGTCGCGGCCGGGGTGCAGCAGCGGCGCGTCGGGCGCGGTCGCGGAGGCCTCGTCCGTGACGACGGGCAGTTCCCTGTACTCAACCTTGATCTTGGCGGCGGCGCGGCGCGCGGTCTCCGGATGATCGGCGGCGACCAGGGCCACCGGCTCGCCGTGGTGGCGTACGACGCCGTTGGCGAGCACCGGGGTGTCCTGGATCTCCAGGCCGTAGTTCTTCACCTCGGTCGGCAGGTCCTCGTAGGTGAGCACGGCGTAGACACCGGCCTGGGCGAGGGCCTCGGAGATGTCGATGGACACGATTTCGGCGTGCGCGACCGTGGAGCGCAGGATCTGCCCCCACAGCATGTCCTCGTGCCACATGTCCGAGGAGTACGCGAACTCACCGGTGACCTTGAGGGTGCCGTCGGGGCGGAGCGTGGACTCGCCGATACCGCCCTTGGTCTGCGACCCCTGGGTGACCTTGGTGGGAGTGCCCGCCGGAGTGGCGGCGACTCGGGAATTCAGCGCCATGGTGCTCAGACCGCCTCTTCCTGACGTGCGGCAGCCAGACGGACCGCGTCGAGGATCTTCTCGTAACCGGTGCAGCGGCAGAGGTTGCCGGAGAGCGCCTCACGGATGTCCGCGTCGGACGGGGAGGAGTTGTGCTCCAGCAGCTCGTCGGCAGCGACCAGCAGACCCGGGGTGCAGAACCCGCACTGGACGGCGCCGGCGTCGATGAACGCCTGCTGGATCGGGGCGAGTTCCGTGCCTTCGCCGGTCTGCGAGTCGGTGCCTCCGGCGGTCCGGTGCTGCGCGTCCTGGAGGGACGTACCGGCCCGGTCGGAGGTGCCGCAGGCGCCGGCCTCTCCCCCACAGGCCTCCGGGCGTGGGAGGTGCCCCTGACCACCGCGCTCGGCGCGCTGCCTGGCGAAGTCCGCCAGGCCCTCGACGGTGACGACCTCGCGTCCCTCGACCTGGCCGGCGGCGACCAGGCACGAACACACCGGCACACCGTCGAGGCGGACCGTGCAGGAACCGCACTCGCCCTGCTCACAGGCGTTCTTGGAACCGGGCAGGCCGAGGCGCTCCCGCAGCACGTAGAGAAGGCTCTCGCCCTCCCATACGTCGTCGGCCTCCTGCTTACGGCCGTTGACCGTGAAGTTCACGCGCATGATCAGGCAGCTCCTTCAAGCGTGCGGCCGGTTCCGCGGTACTGCTCCCAGGTCCAGCCGAGCGTGCGGCGGGCCATGATGCCGACGGCGTGACGGCGGTACCTGGCGGTGCCGCGGACGTCGTCGATCGGGTTGCAGGCGGCGGAGGCGAGCTCCGCGAACTGCTTGGCGATCGAGGGAGTGACGATCTTGCCGCTCTCCCAGAAGCCGCCCTCTTCGAGCGCGGCGTTCAGGAACTCCTCGGCGGCCTTGGCGCGCACCGGAGTGGGCGCGGCGGAGCCGATGCCGGTCTTCACGGTGCGGGTCCCGGGGTGCAGCGCGATACCGAAGGCGCACACGGCGATGACCATCGCGTTGCGGGTGCCGACCTTCGAGAACTGCTGCGGGCCGTCGGCCTTCTTGATGTGAACGGCCCTGATGAGCTCGTCGGGGGCGAGCGCGTTGCGCTTGACGCCGGTGTAGAACTCGTCGATCGGAATGAACCGTGCACCCCGCACCGACTGGACCTCGACCTCGGCGCCCGCGGCCAGCAGGGCCGGGTGGGCGTCACCGGCGGGGGACGCGGTGCCGAGGTTGCCGCCGACGCCGCCACGGTTGCGGATCTGCGGGGAGGCCACGGTGTGCGAGGCGAGGGCGAGGCCGGGCAGCTCCGCCCGGAGGTTCTCCATGATCCGGGTGTACGGGACGGAGGCGCCCAGACGGACGTTCTCCTCGCCGACTTCCCACTCTTGCAGCTCGACGATGCGATTCAGGTCCAGGAGGTACTCGGGCCGCCGGTGGTCGAAGTTGATCTCGACCATGATGTCGGTGCCACCCGCAATGGGCACAGCCGACGGGTGCTCGGCCTTGGCCGCGAGCGCCTCCTCCCAGCTGGCAGGGCGAAGGAAGTCCATGAGTGGCTCTCTTCTACGTGATTCGGTCGTTCACAAGGACCTGGGGACGGCCGGGCCTCGACTGGATATTCATGTCCTGTTAACGCGGTGTGGCCCAAGTACACAAGCACCGTCCCGCGCGGTGCAGTCACCGAAACCATGAAGGAGTTGGCTGGTCGCCACCCTCGTCTTGTAGATTCGAACGAAAGGCGGAACCCGGTAACCTCTCCGCTTTCCTCCGGAAACAACGGCACAACCTCCTGACCAGTCCAACGGCTACAACGAGACAGATCGGCGGCGACGAGATGCGGCTGCGCGCACTGCTGGAGACCGACGCGCTGGGACTGCGGCTGCTCGGCGGCGACGACGAGCTGGACCGCACCGTCCGTGGCGTGATGACCACCGACCTGCGGGATCCGAGCCGCTATCTCTCGGGCGGTGAGCTGGTCCTCACCGGCCTGGCCTGGCGTCGCTCCGCCGAGGATTCCGAGCCTTTTGTACGTATTCTCGCAAGCTCAGGGGTCGTGGGGCTCGCGGCCGGCGAGGCGGAGCTCGGGGACATCCCGGAGGACCTCGTCCGGGCCTGTCTGCATCACCGGCTGCCACTGTTCGCCGTGAACGAGTCCGTCGCTTTCGCAACGATCACCGAGCATGTCGTTCGACAGGTGTCGGGCGAGCGGGCCGGGGATCTGGCCGCCGTCGTGGACCGGCACCGCCGGATGATGACCTCGGGCCCGGCCGGCGGCGGCCCCGAGGTCGTCCTCGACCTCCTCGGCTCGGACCTGGACCTGCGCGCCTGGGTCCTGTCCCCCACCGGCCGGCAGATCGCGGGCGCCGGCGATCCGCTGCCCGCCGGGGTGAGCGCCGCGCTCGCCGGCGAGCATCTGGCCGCGACCCGTACCGGCCGGCGTGGCCCGCACCGCGTCGTCACCGGAGGAACGACGTATTCGCTCTTCCCGATCCACAACACCGGACGGGGCGCCGCGCCCGCGTCGCGGGACGTCCGTCAGACCGTGCTGTCCGACTGGCTGCTCGCCGTCGAGGCCGACGCGTCGGACTGGCCCGCCGCCCGCCTCGACCTGCTGCAGGGCGTCACCCAGCTGATCGCCGTCGAACGCGACCGGCGCGAGGCGGCGCGCACGGTACGGCGCAGACTCGCCCAGGAGGTCCTCGAGCTCGTCCAGACCGGCGCCGCGCCCGCCGAGATCGCCGCGCGGCTCCGGGTCGCGGCGCCCGTGCTGCTGCCCGGCCTCGGCACCGCCCCGCACTGGCAGGTCGTCGTCGCGCGGGTGGAGTGGGAGCAGCAGTCGGGTGCCCCGATCGAGGCGGGGCCCGTGAGCCAGTCGCTCCTCGAGGAGATCCTGGTCGACCCCGCGACGACAGGGGCGGAGTCGGCCGACCGGATCGCCGTCGCGCACACCGGGGAGGAGGCGATCGCGCTGGTGCCGCTGCCCGCCGTGGCCGCGACGGCCGCCTCAGAGGCGTTCGGCGCATCCGGTGATCTGGTCCAGGGCCCCGCGGCCGACATCGGCACCAGCAGCGCCGGACTCCACGCGGACGCCCTGCTCGCCGTCGTCCGCGACCCCCTCTCGGCCGGGCTCGACGGCGACGGCCGCCTCACCCTCGGTGTCAGCGCCGCGGTCCACTCCGCGGAGGGCCTGCGCGGCGCCCTGGAAGAGGCCCGCCACGCCCGCCGCGTCGCCGCCGCCCGCCCAGGACTGGTGTGCGCGGCGGGGCACCATGAGCTCGCCTCGCACGTACTGCTGCTCCCCTTCGTGCCCGACGACGTCCGCCGCGCCTTCACGGCCCGGCTCCTGGACCCGCTGCGCGACTACGACCGGCGCCACCGGGCGGAGCTCATTCCGACGCTGGAGGCGTTCCTGGACTGCGACGGGTCCTGGACGCGGTGCGCGACACGGCTGCATCTGCATGTGAACACGCTGCGGTACCGGGTGGGCCGGATCGAGCAGCTGACGGGCCGCGATCTGTCGCGGCTCGAGGACAAGCTGGACTTCTTCCTGGCGCTGAGGATCAGCTGACCACGGCCCTGCTGCTCCCGCTCTCGGCCCCGAGCGGCCGTCAAGGCGGTCCACGGTCAAGCCATTGGGCCGTTCCACCCGAACGGGGGCGTGCAGGCGTATCTGAGCGCCCCTGGGTCGCGCCGCTGTCACCTGCCCGCAACGGCGCAACACCCCGTGATTGTGAACTGATTCACCAGACCTCTTGGCCAGGCATGCCTATCCATGCTGAGATTCGGTCTGACTCAACAGCACAATGGCGCGCTCGGGGAGGGCAATGTGGCGGATACCGCCATGTCTGGTTCCGGAACCACCGCAGGTGACGATGCCCTCCAGACCGCGGTATGGCGGTTGCGCTCGCGCGGCTGTTGGACCGACGCGGCGGCCCTGCTCGCCCCGCACTCGTCGTCCCCCGCGCTCACGCTGCAGCGCGCGGCGCTGCTGGTGGAACGCTGCCTGTTCACCGGGAAGGGCTGGGAGGACGCCGAGGACGCCCTGCGCAGTGCGGAGGCCGCGGCCGGCGACGACGACGAGCGTGGCGCGGCGGCCTGCGAGCGCGGACAACTCGCGTACGCCTCGACCGTGCTGAGTGTCCGTGACCGGACGGACGAGGCCAGGGCCGCACTCGGCCGGGCGGCGGCGCTGCTCGCACCGGCGGCCCCCGGCCGCCCTCTCCTCGACTTCCGCCGGGGCCTCGTCGCCGAACACCTCGCCGAATCCCCCCAGGCCGCCCGCGCGGCCTACCACCGGGCCCACGCGGGCGCCGTCGCCCAGGGCGACACGCTCCTGCTCTCCTTCACCTGGCGCCATCTGGCCGCGCTCGCCCTCCGTGACGGCGAACTGGCCGAAGCGCGGCACGGATTCACGGAGTCGCTGCGGATCCGCGAGGAGCTGGGCTATCTCGTCGGTACGGCCCCGGCCCTCGCCGCCCTCGCCGACACCGAGCCGGAGCCGGAGGCGGAGCGTCTGCGCGCCGAGGCCGGGCGCCTCTTCCGTCTCCTGGGCGGCGTACCGACGTGGCTCGCCGACCAGTTGACCCCGCCGGCGCAGACGGCACCGGCGTCCGCCACGGCGGTGTGACGCCCCGGCGCGGCCGGCCGGCGGGCACCGTGGACCGAGCCGCAGGTGAGCGCCGTTCCGGCCGCCGCACGTCCGGTTCGGCGGCGCTGGAAACAAGCACCTTCCGGTCCACGGACTTGAGCGTCACGACCGGTCCCGCAGTCGGATTCGCGATCGTCCTTCAGGTGGACGGGTACAGGAAGTTCCGCATCTAGCCTGACGCGTATGAACACGTACACGGGGGACGGCGCGGACGGGCACATGTGGACGAGGGCGAGGACCGCCGTGGCGGTCGCGGCCGGAACGGTCACCGCGCTGGCGATGGTGGGCGTCGCGTGGTGGCAGGGCTGGCGCGTCCCCGTCCTGCTCGGCTGGGTCTCTGTCAAGGTCGGCGCGAAGGTGGCCTTCTTCGTCGGCGCCGGAGGGCTCGGGGCCCTCACCGTATGGCTGCGCGGTCGCCGCAAGCCGCCGGCCGTGCCACCGGCGTCAGAAGAGCCGCGCTGAACCACGCGGGCCCGCGCCGCACGGGAGCCGACTGCGCCCGGCGGGCGTCGCCGGGCGGACCCGGCTGCCACCGGAGGTGGGAAAGCAGCCCGGGTCCGGCCTCAGGGAGCGGGCGCGGGTCGTGCCGTGAGGCGGAACAGCGACTCGTCCGTCCCGATGACGACCGACCGGTCACCGCAGACCGCAAGCCCGCGCACCGGCTGTCCGGGGCGGAAGCCGAGGACCTCACCCGTGTCGAGACGGCGCAGTTCCACCAGGCCGTCGGCCCAGGCGACAGCGAGAGCGGGACCGAGGCCGGAGAGCGCTACAACCGGGCAGGGGCGCTCCGTGAGCGGCGCGCCGCCCGCCGACCCGCCCGGGGACCAGGTGTGGACCGTGCCGTCGGCACCTCCGCTGCAGACCAGCGGTGCGGGGTCGTGGAGCACGGTCACGGATGTCACCCGGCCTCGGTGCGGAGCGGCCTGGTGGAGGCCCCGCAGGCCGAACGCGTGCAGGGAGCCGTGCCGGTCGCCGGCCAGGACGAGACCGTCGGTGGCCGCCAGTGCCGTGCCGGGGTGTTTCGCGAGGGTGGCGGCGACGGCCTCCGTCAGCGGCGTACGGCCGTGGGTGTGCGGGCGTCCCCGCTCGTCCAGCATCAGCAGCGTGCCGTCGGGGAGCGGGGCGAGCGCGGTGATCCGTACGGGCATGGGGACGGAGCCCGCCATGGGCGTGGCGTCGTCGGGGTGCAGCGATCGGATCGTGCCGCGCTGGTCGCACACGAGCAGATGGTCCGCCCAGCGGCCCGTGCCGTGGGCCAGCGCGGCCACGGGCCCGGGCCAGGGCGGGGTGAGATCTCCTCGCACCCGCGTCCAGTCGACCCGCCACGGGGCGTCGGCGGCGAGCGCGGTGAGCGCCGGTCGCAGTCGCGGGTCCGCGTCGTCGCCGAGCGCGGTGAGCAGGACGAGGGCGCGTCCGGACACCGGCTGGTCCCGGATCAGTGAGGGTCCGGCCCGGAACCAGGCGGCCCGCAGGCCGCCGTGCGCTTCGCCGTGGAGGTCGTACGCGGCCGTCACCCGGAACGGGTCCCCGGCACAGACCGCGGCCGGGTCCTCCAGGTCCCGCAGGCCGCCGTGCGCGTCGCCCTGGAGGTCGTACGCGGCCGTCACCCGGAACGGGTCCCCGGCACAGACCGCGGCCGGGTCCTCCAGGTCCGGCGGGGCGCCGTCCGCGTCCGCAGTCTCCGCCGTCTCCGCCTCGTCCGACCACGTCCCGGTGACGATCCGGAGGTGGCCCAGGTCCCGGAGGGCGCCGACCAGTTCGGCGATCGCCTGCGGATCGTGGGCGGCCTGCGGGTCCGGCAGGACGACCAGTCTGCGGCGCGCGTCGGCCGTCAGGGCACCGATCAGCTCACCGGGTGTCCGTGCCATCACGCCGAGCTGGTCGGCCAGGGCCCATACCGTGCCCCGTAGGCTCTGTCCCGCGAGCGGAACGACCGCGTCCGGGGACGGCGGCGCCGGGCGATGAGCGGGCCTCAGCGGTCCGCGCCCGTGAAGTGCTCGCGCACCAACGACTGCACCACGGGCAGATCCTGCGCG
This sequence comes from Streptomyces sp. NPDC057445, assembly GCF_042802855.1. Classification (NCBI taxonomy): domain Bacteria; kingdom Bacillati; phylum Actinomycetota; class Actinomycetes; order Kitasatosporales; family Streptomycetaceae; genus Streptomyces; species Streptomyces sp. NPDC057445. The sequence goes on from NZ_JBHVDH010000023.1 coordinate 115,001, forward strand.
ATCAGGGCGTCCAGCAGCGCGGAGTGCTCTGCGGCATCGGCGATCAGAAGCGCACGGTGGGCGATGTCGGCCGTATTCGGGTGACCGCCTGCCGCGGCGTCCGTCAGGGGCCACTGGGAGCGGCGGTGAAGATCGTCGGCGACGGCGACGAGCTGCTCGTTGCCGGCGAGGGAGAGGACCGCGCGGTGGAAGGCCCGGTCGGATTCGGCGTAGCCCGCGCGGTCGCCGGTGGAGGCGGCCTTGGCGGTCGCCGCGGCGAGCGGGCGCAACTCGGCCCAGCCGGCGGCGGGCACGGTGCGGGCGAGGCGAAGCATGACCGGGACCTCGATGAGGGCCCGTACTTCGGCGAGCTCTGCGAGCTCGCGCGCGCCGCGCCGGACGACCCGGAAGCCGCGGTTGGGGACGACCTCGACCGCGCCTTCGACGGCGAGCTGCTGCATCGCCTCGCGCACGGGGGTCGCGGAGACTCCGAAGCGTTCACCGAGGGCGGGCGCGGAGTAGACCTCGCCGGGGACCAGTTCGCCGCCGACGAGCGCGGTGCGCAGAGCGTGGAGGATCTGGCCGCGCACCGAGTGGCGGACGACGGCGCCCGGTGCGGGGGGCTCACTGTGCGTGTGCTCACCGCGGACCTGTTCCGGGACGCGCACCTGTGCGTCCGCCGTGTGGGAGGACGCATACGGCTGTGCCGCGGCGGTCCCGCGCGCTCTGCCCTGCTCCACTCGGGTCCTCCTCAGGCTTCGTACCGGGCCCGGCTCGCGGCACGGGCCCCCTGTGCACCATAGGCGGAGGTGGCGGCAGTTCAAACATCGATCACATCGGGTAAGGTAAGGCTAACCTGCTAACGATCGCGATTCGGTGGTCTCCCGTATGACCGTCCCCGCCGTTGCCCTCGGTTCGCGGCCTGCCGCTCCCGCATCCGCCGCCACCCCCTTCACGGACGCCTATGCGCGCCTGACCGAAGCGTTTCCGGGGCTGAGGATCCGGGAGCCGGCGGACGGCGAGGAGGCCCCGAGCGAAGGCGGCTGGGTCGTGGCGGCGGACCTCGCGGCCGGCGGCGCCGCGCTGGACGCCTTTCTGGCCTGGGACAACGTGCAGGTGCTCCGCGACCACGGCCGGCAGGCCCGCCCCGATGTCGTCGCCGGCCTGGGGTTGCACCGCTACGCGTGGCCGGTCTGTCTGCTGTTCACGGTTCCGTGGTTCCTGGACCGGCGCGTGCCCCGGGCAGCGGCCGGGGACGTCTCCTTCCAGCGGGCCCTCGGCCTGCTGACCGTCCGGGTGCGCGACTTCGCCTGCCTTCCCGGCGACCCGGCCGCCACGCTCCCCGGTGCGCGGGTCGTGCCCGACGAGGAGGCGCTGCGCGGGGAGCTGCGGGACGCCGTGGCCGCACACATGGGACCGGTCCTGGAGGGCTTCGGACCGCGCATGCGGCGCGGCAGGCGCGCCCTGTGGGGCATGGTCACCGACGAGATCGTCGAGGGCCTCTGGTACGTCGCGCAGCTGCTGGGCGAGGAGCACCGGGCGATGGCGGAACTCGAGACGCTGCTCCCCGGCGCGAGCGCGCCGTACGTCGGCACGGCCGGCTTCCGTGAACTCACCGGGCCGGGCGGCGAGCCGCTGTCCACCCGCGACCGGGCGGGCTGCTGCCTGTTCTACACGGTGCGGCCCGACGCCAGCTGTGTCACCTGTCCTCGCACGTGCGACGCCGACCGCGTGCGCAGGCTCGGCGCCACCCCACGGGGCTGACGAAACACCTTGCCCCGCCCGATGCCCGAGCGACATCGATCGAACACATGGCCCATCCACTCGACAGGCGTTCGAGCGTAACGCCCCTATTTGTCTGCCCTGGCATCCCCTTGGCGCTCTCTTGCCCCGAAACCCCGTGACCGCCCCGGGACTTCGGCCAATATGGCGCCCGAAACGCCCTACCGCGACGCAGGTGCAATGATGCAAGGGACCTCAATGAGACTGACCGACATATCGCTGGACTGGCTGCTTCCGGGCGGTGTGCTGCTCGCGGGTGTCGTGGCGGCGGTGGCGGTGCTCGCGCGCAGCAAGCGTGCCGGTGACGGTTCCGCGGCCGACGACTCCTGGGAGCGCACCGAGGAGCGCCGCAGGCGCAAGGAAGCCGTCTACGGCACCGCCTCCTACGTACTTCTCTTCTGCTGTGCCGCGGTCGCCGCGGCGCTCTCCTTCCACGGCCTGGTCGGCTTCGGCCGGCAGAACCTGAATCTCTCCGGCGGCTGGGAGTATCTGGTCCCGTTCGGTCTCGACGGCGCCGCCATGTTCTGTTCGGTGCTCGCGGTGCGCGAGGCCAGCCATGGCGATGCGGCCCTCGGCTCCCGGCTGCTCGTCTGGATGTTCGCCGGTGCGGCCGCCTGGTTCAACTGGGTGCACGCCCCGCGTGGTCTTGGCCACGACGGCGCCCCGCACTTCTTCGCGGGCATGTCGCTGTCCGCCGCGGTGCTCTTCGACCGCGCGCTGAAGCAGACCCGCAGGGCCGCGCTGCGCGAACAGGGTCTGGTGCCCCGCCCGTTGCCGCAGATCCGGGTCGTACGGTGGCTGAGGGCGCCCCGCGAGACCTTCGGCGCCTGGTCGCTGATGCTCCTCGAGGGCGTACGGACCCTGGACGAGGCGGTCGACGAGGTCCGCGAGGACCGCCGGGAGAAGGAGCAGAACCGGCTGCGCAGGCGCGAACAGGAGAAGCTGGAGCGGGCACGGCTGCGTGCGCTCAACCGGCAGCACCGCGCCTGGGGCCGCTCCCGCGGCGGGCGGCAGGTGGAGGTGACCACCCTGAGCGGTTCCGGCTCCGCGCCGCCCGCGGTCGAACCTCTCGCGGAGCCTGCCATATCGGCGCCGGGACAGCTGCCACGCCCCCGGCCCTCCCTTCAGGCCGTGAGGGGCGCTGAGCCCGTCACGCCCGTCACGGTCGATCTCACCGCCGAGGACGACACACAGGCGCTGCCCCGTCTCGACTCGCTGGAGCGCAAGCTCAAGGATCTGGAGCAGCAGTTCGGCTGAACGGGCGGCGGGCCGACCGATTCGGAACGATCGTCGGCCCGCCGTCCATGGCGGTCACCTCCGGACGCGGACGCCGTCCACGACGGTCACTTCTGCCCGCCGTCGAGTTCGAACCACACCACCTTGCCCAGGGCGTGCGCCCGCACACCCCACGCGTCCGCGAGGTTCTGCACGAGCACGAGGCCCCTGCCGTGCGTACTGTCGTCGGCAGCGGCCGGGACCGGCAGCTGCGGCTCCTGCGGCCCGGACGTGAAGTCCCGTACCTCGACCCGGAGCCGGGCCGGTGCCACGGTCGCCGTCACGAGCGCGCCCTCGTCGGTGTGTATCAGCGCGTTGGTCACCAGCTCACTGATCAGCAGCTCCGCCACCTCGGCCGAGCCCGGTCCGCCCCAGTCGCCGTGCCCCAGTAAGTCACGCAGCGCGCGCCTCACTTCCGGTACGGCCCTCAGATCCGAGCGCCCCACTCTGCGGCGCAGCTGCGCAGGCCCGGACCTTCCCTGACGTCTCGTCATCATCCCCCACCGCACGTCGGAACGGTCCCTTCCGTCTCGTCCTGCTCGAACAGGCACTCCGAATGCATGCCCCGCCGCCGTGCGGCCACGCATGCGGATTTCACACCGTGTTATCGACGCGGCACGCTCCGCTCGTCATGGCCGGGGTACATGGCGAAGGTTCGAGCGGGCCATCTGAACCATCCGGCCGACGCCGCCGTCCAGAACGATCTTGCTGGCCGAGAGCGCGAATCCGGTGACCATCTCGGCCCTGATCTTCGGCGGGATGGAGAGCGCGTTGGGGTCGGTGACGACGTCGACGAGGGCCGGACCCTTGTGCTTGAAAGCCTCCTTCAGCGCCCCCGCGAGCTGCTTCGGCTTCTCCACACGTACGCCGTAGGCCCCTGCCGCCCGCGCGATCGCCGAGAAGTCCGGGTTGCGGTTCTCGGTCCCGTACGAGGGCAGGCCCGCGACCAGCATCTCCAGCTCGACCATGCTCAGCGAGTTGTTGTTGAAGAGGACGACCTTCACCGGCAGGTCGTACTGGACGAGGGTGAGGAAGTCACCCATCAGCATGGAGAATCCACCGTCGCCCGACATCGACACGATCTGCCGGTCACGGTCGATGAACTGCGCGCCGATGGCCTGGGGCAGGGCGTTGGCCATCGAGCCGTGACTGAAGGAGCCGATGATCCGGCGCCTGCCGTTGGGCGTGATGTACCGGGCGGCCCACACGTTGCACATACCGGTGTCGACGGTGAACACGGCGTCCTCGTCGGCGAGTTCGTCCAGGACGGAGGCGACGTACTCGGGATGGACCGGGACGTGCCTGTCGACCTTGCGGGTGTACGCCTTGATGACGCCTTCCAGCGCGTCGGCGTGTTTCTTCAGCATCTTGTCGAGGAAGCGCCGGTCGGTCTTCGGGCGCACGCGCGGGATCAGACAGCGCAGCGTCTCGCGTACGTCACCCCAGACGGCGAGGTCGAGCTTGGTGCGGCGACCGAGGTGCTCTGGCCGGATGTCGACCTGGACGATCCTGACGTCGTCGGGGAGGAACGCGTTGTAGGGGAAGTCCGTGCCGAGCAGGATCAGCAGATCGCACTCGTGTGTGGCTTCGTACGCGGCGCCGTAGCCGAGGAGCCCGCTCATACCGACGTCGTACGGATTGTCGTACTGAATCCACTCCTTGCCGCGAAGCGCGTGTCCGACGGGTGACTTGATGCGCTCCGCGAACTGCATGACCTCGGCGTGGGCGTCGGCGGTGCCGGCGCCGCAGAAGAGCGTGACACGCTCCGCGTCGTCGATCATGCGTGCGAGCGCATCGAGCTCCACGTCGCCCGGACGGACGGTCGGCCGCGTGTTGACCAGGGCGTGCTCGATGGACTTCTCGGGGGCCTGCTGGGAGGCGAGGTCACCGGGGAGTGCCACCACACTGACGCCTCGGCGGCCGACGGCGTGCTGGATCGCCGTCTGGAGGAGGCGCGGCATCTGCTGCGGGTTGGAGATCAGCTCGCAGTAGTGGCTGCACTCGCGGAAGAGGTGGTCGGGGTGCGTCTCCTGGAAGTAGGCGAGGCCGATCTCGGACGAGGGGATGTGGGAGGCGAGGGCGAGTACGGGCGCACTGGAACGGTGCGCGTCGTAGAGGCCGTTGATGAGGTGGAGATTGCCGGGTCCGCAGGAGCCTGCGCAGGCGGCGAGCTTGCCGGTGACCTGTGCCTCGGCTCCGGCGGCGAAAGCGGCGACCTCTTCGTGGCGGACCGCGATCCAGTCGATGGCGGCGTTGCGCCGGATGGCGTCGACGACAGGGTTGAGGCTGTCGCCCACCACTCCGTACATCCGTTGCACGCCGGCGCGGACGAGGATGTCGACAAACTGTTCAGCGACGTTCTGCTTGGCCATGAATCCATCTATCCACGGCCCGGTCGGTTACGCCTCCCAGACCGCGCAGGCCGTACGGTCGTCGGCGTAACCCTTCACCCTGAGCTGGGTGTCCGCGAGATAGGCGGCGAGGCCCGGAGGCTCCTGGGCCGCCCAGCGCCCGGCGAGTTCGGCGGCGAGAGCCGGTTCACCCCGGAGCGGTTCTGCGAGGCCCGCGCTGCACAGGAGGAGGGTGTCGCCCGGGCGGGCCACGGAGGCACGGAAGCGGAAGGGCTCGGCGGGCGGCGGGACGGGGGCGTCGACATGCGGAGAGGGGGGTGTCGGGACACCGAGGTCCATGGTGAGCCTGTCGCCACCGGGGGTCTCTGACGGGGGTGAACCGTAGCCGACGACGGGCTCCCCCGTGGTCCCGAGGGGCGCGGGCGGCTCGATGTCCTGCCAGACGCCGTCACGGAGCCGGAAGAGCCCGCCGTCGCCGACACCGAAGAACACACGGGTGCGGCAGGCGGGGTCGGCGGACAGCAGCAGGCAGCGCAGGCTCGCGCCGTACTCCTCGGGCGCCGAGCCGAGTTCGACCGCGCGGGCGCGGAGCTTGCCCAGCGTACGGTCGGTGAGCCGGTGCAGCCCCGACTTGAGGTCCCCCCGGCGGCCCGCCCTTATGTCCTCGGCGAGCCGGGCGTGACTGCGGCCGACGTCCCCGCCGATCCAGCGTGTCGCGTCCGCCGCGGCGCGATGCGCCCCTTCCGTGGCCCGCGCCCCGGTGGCCACGGCCACCAGCAGGAGCGCGCCCTCGCCCGCTCCGAAGCGTGCGGTGAGGAGGGCGTCGCGACGGGGTTCGCCGCGGTAGCGCGCGGAGTCCCCCCGCACGGACGCGGCGCGGAGGGTGTAGGTCCCGTACCGGGCCCCGTCGAGCACGGTGTCCGCGACCAGCTCACCCAACTCGTGCGGGTCCGCGGCGGGCAGCGCGGTGGGCTCCGCGTCGTACGTCGGCGGCCGGTCCCCGACGTGGCCGGGGCGGGGCCGTGGGGGTGGGCCGTGCCGGGGCGGGGGGACGGGGGCGTCCTGGGCGGGACCGTCCGGCGCCGCCTGCGGCCGAGGGGGTACGGCAGGTACGGAGGGTCCACCGGCGGCCCCTGTCGCACCGGCACCCGGCCTCTCGGGCGGGGTGGTCGGTGCGGGTGGGGCGGTGCGTTCCCAGGGGGCGCGGGCCCCGGGCACGAGAGGATCCCACCAGGCGCGCGGGCGGTCCTCGGGAACCCGCGGCGTCGCCGGGGGCGCGGGCGGGGCCGCCGGCGCGGGCGGGGGCACAGGAGGCGCGTGCGGATGCGCCGATGCCGTGCCCACCGTGTCGACCGCGGAGTCGAAACGGTCGTCGACGGTGTCCCCCGTCGACGGGGCCGGGCCGGTGTCCGGTACGGAGTCGTCGTACAGCCGCTGCCACCAGTCGTCGGCGCTGGCGGGCCTCTCCCCCTGCTGGCTCATGCCCCTATTGTCCACCGCGGAGGCCGGTGGAAAACGGGGCAACGGGAGATTGTGTCCGCGAATGGGTGTACGAATGAGTCCGCCGGGCGGCCCCACCCCCCACGGGAGGGCCGCCCGGCGGACGTACCGGTGGCGTCAGCGCATCACTCCGGATGCGCGCTCCACTGTCCGTGTGACGGGTTCTCGCTCCCGTCGGTCAACTCGCTCCTCAGGTCCACCGCTTCACCACTTCTGCCGTGTGGTCCACGGCGCGCCCCAGGCGCCGTGGCGGACACACCGCTCCTCTGACGAACCGGCGGACAAGAACCCTGAAGAGGTCATGTCCGGCGACCGTCGGTGCTGTGGTGGCGTCAGATTGGCAGAGGTGAGGGCGGTACGGGGATGATGTGAGCGGCGGGTTTGCGCCGTGGCCGGTTTCCGCCATTCCGGCGCGCCCGCGGCAAGCGGAACAGACAGGTCCGGGGAGGGTCTTGAGGTGCTGGGAGCGATAGGTCTCGACGCGAGACAGGAGTCGGCGTACCGCGCACTGGTGGCGCTCGGCGCCGCGGAGGTCGCCGATCTGGCACACCGGCTCGCGCTTCCGGAGCCGGACACCGAGAGCGCACTGCGGCGCCTCGAACGGCACGGGCTGGCCGCTCAGTCCTCCGCCGGTGCGGGCCGCTGGGTGGCGGCGCCGCCCGGCGTCGCGCTCGGCGCGCTGCTCACCCAGCAGCGCCACGAACTGGAGCAGGCCGAGCTGGCCGCGGCGCTGCTCGTGCGGGAGTACCGGGCGGAGGCGGCGCAGGAGGCCGTGCACGATCTGGTCGAGGTGGTGACGGGTACGAGCGCGGTGGCACACCGCTTTCTGCAGCTTCAGCTGGGCGCGACGGACGAGGTCTGCGCGCTGGTGACGGGAGAACCGATCGCGGTGTCAGGGAGCGAGAACGAGGCGGAGGAGAGGGCGTCGCAGCGCGGCGTCGGCTACCGGGTGGTCGTCGAGCGCGAGGTGCTGACCGGGCCCTCCGGGCTCATCGAACTGTCCGCGGCGCTCGGCCGCGACGAGCAGGTACGGGTCGTCGACAGGGTGCCGACCAAACTGGTCGTCGCCGACCGGACGCTGGCGATGGTGCCGTTGACCGGACGGGGTTCGGAGCCGGCGGCACTGGTGGTGCACGCGAGCGGACTGCTGGAGTCGCTGATGGGCTTGTTCGAGTCGGTGTGGCGGGAGGCGTTGCCGCTGCGTCTCGGCGCGGGCGCGCAGGTGACGCAGGACGAGGCGCCCGGCCCGGACGCCACCGATCTGGAGATCCTGTCGCTGCTGCTGGCCGGGATGACGGACGCGAGCGTCGCGAAGCAGCTGGAGCTCGGGCTGCGGACGGTGCAGCGGCGTGTGAAGGGGCTGATGGAGCTGACCGGGGTGACGACCCGACTGCAGCTGGGGTGGCACGCGTACGAGAAGGGCTGGGTCGCCCGGGTGCCGGGGCCACGCGCGGAGCATCGCGGGTAGCGCGACCTGCACCGCCCCGTGCGGTGCGACCTGCGGAGCGGATTACGGTCCTGCACCCTTGGCAGATGGAGGCATGGCAGCTCGTACTGGTCGGCATGGTGATGCTGTTCGGCCTGTTCGGGGTGCTGATCCCGGGGGTTCCGGGTACCTGGCTCGTCTGGGCCGGGGTGCTGTGGTGGTCGGTGCAGGTGCAGACGACCCTCGCGTGGTGGGTGCTGATCGGGTCGACCATGCTGCTGATGGTCACCCAGATGGTCGTCTGGCAGCTGGGGCCGCGCCGGATCCGAGGAGTGGGCATCACGCGCAGGATGGCGCTGTTCGCCGGTCTCGGGGCCCTGGCCGGATTCGTGCTGCTGCCCGTCGTCGGCGCGGTGGTGGGCTTCGTCGGCGGGGTGTACTGGTGCGAGCGGCTGCGGCTCGGCGGGCACGGCGAGGCGGTGGCATCGACGCGAACGGTGATGCGCGCGGCGGGAACCAGCATCCTGGTGGAACTGTTCGCGTGCCTGCTGGTGGTGGGAGCGTGGGCGGGTGCGGTGATCGCGGGCTGACGGTCCATGACTTCCCGGTGGGGGCCCGTTCCTGCCCCCGCAGGAGGACGGCACGATCCTCATCGGCGGGCCGGTCATGGCGGGTGCGCGCGGCGTCGACATCCGGGGCGAGGCGGAGCTGCTGACGGGGCCGCACGAACCGGGGCCGCACTTCAGCGAGGAGGTCATCCGGATCCACCCCGGGAAGATCCTCGGCTGGGGCCTGGAGGAGGACGCATCCTGGGTCGGAGGTGGGGCAACGCAGAGTCCCGCCCGGTCCGCCACTCCCCCGGAGCTTCCGCTGCGAGGTACCCCCGGGCACTCCCCCGTAGCCCTTCGGGCACAGTGCGGGGCCGCGGCACCGCCCGCGGCAGGCCCTGTCCTTCGGGCGGACGGCGCTACCTCGCGGACTCGCCCCAGGACCGGTCCGCGGCTTCGAGGTGGTGCACGGCGTACGACCGCCACGGACGCCACGCCTCGTCGTCGGGGACGCCCTCGGGGGCGACATCCGGGTCGCCGAGTGCCCGCATCCGGATGAGAGCCGCCGTCACGGGCGGTACACCGGGCAGCGCGAGCAGGGCGCGCTCGGCCTCGTCGCGGTCTGCGCCCGGATCGAGGCGCACCCTACCGTCGGCCAGGGCGGTCGCGAGCGGCCCGGCGACCGGGTGGCCGGTGAGCACGGCCGGTTCGGGGAAGAGGTGGGTGAGCCCGCCGCAGGGCCGGTCCAGGACCTTTCCGTACATCTCCACGAGCCGCGCCGCTTCTGCGCCGCCGACGACGGCCCGTATCGCGAACTCCTCGGGCTCGGCGGCGCCGGGTGAGCGCAGTCCGGGACGGGCGGAAACCAGGGGCGCGAGCCGCGGATCGGCCGAGAGGCGCTCCTCCACGGCGTACGGATCGGCGTCCAGGTCGAAGAGCCGGCGCAGCCGCTGGACTGCGGTGGTGAGATCGCGCAGATCGGTCAGATGGATCCGGGCCTCCAGCCATGGCCCGGCGGAGCGCTCGTCGACGGCCACGATGCCGGATCCGTAGGGCAGACGGAGGGTGCGCCGGTAGGTACGGTCACCCGGTGTGCCGACGACCTCCTCGATACGGGGCGTGGCTTCGTGGGCGAGCAGGTCGAGGACCTCACGGGCGGCGTACGGGCCCCGGTGGGCCAGGCGCAGCGGGATGCCCGAGGCGTTCGCGGCCTGCTTCGTTCCCCTCTCGGCGCGGAGTTCGGTGGGTGTGCGGGCGTAGATCTGCCGGATCGTGTCGTTGAACTGCCGCACGCTCGCGAACCCGGACGCGAACGCGATCTCGGTGACCGGCAGTCCGGTCGTCTGAAGCAGCACGCGCGCGGTGTGCGAGCGCTGGGCCCGCGCGAGCGCCACGGGCCCCGCGCCCAGCTCGGCATTGAGCTGCCGCTGCACCTGCCGGGCGCTGTACCCGAGCCGACCCGCGAGCCCGGGCACGCCTTCCCGGTCGACGATCCCGTCCCCGATCATCCGCATGGCCCGGCCGACGACATCGGCGCGCACGTTCCACTCGGCCGACCCCGGCACGGCGTCCGGCCTGCAGCGCCTGCAGGCGCGGAAGCCATGGCCCTGGGCGGCCGCGGCGGTCGGGAAGAACCGTACGTTCTTCCGCTTCGGCGTCACCGCCGGGCAGCTCGGCCGGCAGTAGATCCCCGTCGTCTCGACCGCGAAGAAGAACTCCCCGTCGAACCGGGCGTCCCGGCTGCTCACGGCCTCGTACCTGGTGTCCTCGTCCATCACACCGTCCAGTGTCCGTCGTGGCGGGGCACGGACTCCAGCGGTTTTCGGACATGACGGTGGCCGCGGCCCGCAGGACGGGCCGCGGCCTGGGTACGGGTGGCGGTGTCCGTTGGCGGGCCCGAAGCCTGGGGCCCGGGACACCGCGGCCCGGGACACCGGGGTACGTGAGGCCGGGGTACGTGAGGCCGGGGTACGACCCCGGCGCCGCGGCCCCGGGGTCGTGAGCGGCGGGGCGACGACGCCCGGGCAACCGCCGACGCCCCGGGGCGTCCTCAGCGCACCCGGCCACGCTTCGCCTGCATGGCCGCGCGCCCCTCCGCGTGCTTCAGCTTCCAGTCGCGGCGGATCTCGGCCCTCAGACGGGCGTCGGTCTTGGCGACGATGCGCTGGTTCTCACGGAGCAGCTTGCGGTAGCTCTCCAGCCGGCGTTCCGGCAGGACGCCGTCCTCGATCGCGGCGAGAACGGCGCAGCCCGGCTCCCCTTCATGGGCGCAGTCGTGGAATCGGCACTCCTCTGCCAGTTCCTCGATCTCCGAGAAGACCTGGCCGACGCCGGTGGCCGCGTCCCACAGCCCGACGCCGCGCAGTCCGGGCGTGTCGATGAGGACCCCGCCGCCGGGGAGGGCGAGCAGATTGCGGGTGGTGGTGGTGTGGCGGCCCTTGCCGTCGACGTCACGGGCCGCCTGCACCTCCATGACGTCCTCACCGAGCAGCGCGTTCGCCAGCGTGGACTTGCCCGTGCCGGACACACCGAGCAGGACACTCGTACCGCTGGAGACGACCGCCGCCAGCACGTCCATCCCTTCGCCGGTCAGTGAACTCACCGGCAGCACCTGCACTCCTGGTGCCACCGTCTCGACGTCCTGTACGAGATACGACCTTCCCGTGGCATCCGGGACCAGATCGGCCTTGGTCAGCACGACGAGCGGCTGCGCGCCGCTCTCCCAGGCCAGTGCCAGGAACCGCTCGATCCGCCCGAGGTCCAGTTCGACGGCGAGCGACACCGCGATGATCGCGGTGTCGACGTTGGAG
>NZ_JBHVDH010000024.1:0-26771 GCF_042802855.1 Streptomyces sp. NPDC057445
CTCGTAACACCATCCGCCCAGCACCCGCCCCCCGAGCACCCGAACCACCCCGCCACCAGCATCTATACCCACTGAAAGCGGAATCCAGCACTAGGGCGCGTATCGAGTCTTGATTACTAGGGTTTGCCCCGCTCAGCTCTGCCTCTCGAATCCCGCCAGCAGTGCGCGGGGGTCGAAGGTCACCCGTATTCGGGTGACCTTCCCGTCGTCCACGTGCATCCAGTTCGCCGTCGGGGTGGGTGGCGCAACGCTTGTGTGCAGGTCGAACCAGGTGATCACTTCATCACCTTCCGCTACCCGCACCTTCACGTCGATCTTCTCCAGCACTTGGCCGAGCCCCTGCAGCCCGGCGAGCGCCGCCTCTGCCCCCGACGCCGTTCCCAGCGGTCCGACGAAGTCGACATTCTCGGCCAGCAACCCCCGCAAGGTATCGAAGCCTCCTGCCTCCCAGGCGGTGAAGTAGGCCTCGGCAAGCTCTCGCGCAGTCCTTGTCGTCGTCATGCCTCCATCCTCCAGCCATGCGATCCATCCGTCGAACAGATGAATCAGATGGTTCCTATCATTACTGGATATGGAGATGCATCAGCTGCGCTACTTCGCTGCGATCATGGACGAGGGCACCTTCACCGCTGCCGCGCATCGTCTGCACGTCAGCCAGTCCGGCATCAGCACTCAAGTGGCAAAGCTGGAGTCGGAACTGGGCCAGCAACTGCTCGACCGCTCCGGCCGTCAAATCCGCCTCACCCCGGCCGGTGAAGCCGTTCTCCCCCTTGCGAAAAACGCCCTTGCCACTTTTGAAGCCATCAAGCACACCGCCGCCGAGTTCGCCGATGCCGTCCGTGGCCGGGTCCGTCTCGGCATGATCATGGGCTGCTCGATCCCGGCCTTCCTCGACACCATCGCCGACCTTGGCCACACCCACCCCGGCATCGAGGTCAGCCTTCACGAGGGCTACTCCGACGACCTTCAGGCCCAGGTTCTTGCCAGCTCTCTCGACCTCGCCCTGATCGGCTACGCGGGCAGCGTCGCCCCAGGTCTGGAGGCGAGCATCGTCGTCGACGAGCCGATCACCGCTGCCGTCCCCGCCGGGCATCCCCTCGACCGGGCCGATTTGGACTTTAGCGACCTACGGGGCGAGAGGATTCTCTGCCTCTCCCCAGGCACCGGCATCCGCGCCGCCTACGAGGACTCCTGCCGCAGGATCGGCCTCGACCCACGCGTGGATATCGACGCCAGTTCTCCAGCCGCCCTGCTCCGCCTCGCTGAGCGCGGTGCGGGCGTCGCTGTCCTCAGCGCGTCCTCCACACAAGGCACCGGCCTGCAGACTGTCCCGCTCGCCAACGCTGTCACGCACGCCCGGCTCGGACTTATCACTCGCCGAGGTCAGCACTCCCCAGCCGCACAGCTCCTGCGAACCAGGCTCCTCGCCGCTCTGCAAGCCGGCTAGGCATGCATGCATCGAACGGTGATCAATCTGCGGACTCCCTCCGCTGGAGCTCGATCCGGTATGCCGGACCTCGTGACGCGAGCGCAACTGACGGAGGCAGAGTGGGAATTCATAGGTCCGTATCTGCCGATCGGCCCATGCGGACCATACCCCGCTCGGCTGCGGCAGCAGTTCGAGGGCGTGATCTGGCGGTTCAGAACCGGCGGGCAGTGGCGGGAGATACCAGCGGAGTTCGGCACCTGGCCAGTCGTCCACAACCGCTTCCGGCCGTGGCGCGACGCCGACGTCTTCGAAGCCCTGCTTGAGGGCCTGATCGCGGAAGCCGCGAAGCGGGGCGAGGCGGACCTGGCCCTGGTCAGCATCGACTCCACCACTGCGAGGACCCATCACGGCGCCGCCGGGATGCATCTGGACGAAAATGTCCTCACCGCTTTGGAGACGGCCGCCGCTGCGGCGGAGAAGGCCAAGTCAAAGGGGGCGGCCGCGACGAACAAACCGGACAGGAGCCGAAAGTGATCCCAAGCGCGAGGAGCGACGGCGCTTCCGGCGCCGACACAAACTCCGGCTGAAGGCCGCCCTGCTCGGGCGCTACAGAGGCGGACAGACCAGTGGCTGGGCTACGGCTCCGCTCACCTGACGTCCAACTATCAGGTGAGGTACTCAATCACAGTCGACCGGGACGCCCGACAGGCCACTCCCCGGCCTGGGAACCGCCCTTGAAGCCAGCAGAATGCCGCCTGACGGCCTAACAGGCGAAGGTGCAGGGATTCACACCACCTCACTGCTCCTGGGCGCTCTCGCGGGAAATGCGCAGGTCAGGCTGCCTGTGGAGCGCGCATTCTGAGGCCGCATGACGGACATAACGGTCGCCCTGCCGCGTCCTTCTGGAAGGGGGCCGCGAGTAAGTGTCACTCAGTTTCGCGCCCGTCAACTGCCAACGGGTGGCCGTGCAGCACGAGGGTTCCTGCCCTACTTGTGGCCGTCGTGCTGTGCGGCTATGGCGAATCGATTCCTGCCGTCCCAGGACGGAGTTGAGTACCAGCAGGCGTCGCGGGACGCCCGTGGCTGGCATGGCCGGCGACGCGCTTCCGACGGACTCCCCTGGGCGCATGAAGCCCATATGCAGATTCGGCCAAGGGCCCGACCAGCCGTCTCCGTGTGTGACTCGAGATACGAAGACCCTGACCCGTCGATGGTGCCAATGCTCAGGCGGCTCGCTGGATGGCATCACGCAGCAAGCGCGGTCACCACTCCCCCAGCGCTGGTGCGTTGTACGGCTCCCTCCAACGAGCTGGCGGATCACGCGACAGCGTCTGACGCCCGGCAGGCGCTTCGCCACCGAGTCATGAGCCGGCGAGCCGTGGCTCGCCCGCTGCAGGGAGGCGGGTGGTGGGGAGTCCGCGGCAGCTCCACGAGAAGGGGGGCGGCGACAAACGTTGGAATGGGCGGGCATGGGAGAGCAAGGGTCACCCGAGAGATCATTCGGTATTGAGTTCCAAGTGACCCGATACACGGGGCAGGCGGGCCGCCGGGGCCTGCAGACCCACGTTCGACGCCGACTTGCCGTTGCCCCGGAGCCGCTTGGGCTGGTCTGGTGGATTGGCAACCTCGCGCTCAGTTGGACATGCACCGTTCGATGCCGAATCTGGGCTGACCGGGCGCCCAGGTGCGGCAACGACTGGTACGAAGAGCCTTCGCGCTCTCAGTCCTCTCTCACTGAGCCGAACGACGCCGATGATCCTTCGCCCGATTCTGGCCCCTTCGCTTGCGCAGTACGGCTCCACGGATACCACTGCCTTTCCGACTGCCTGCGGGGCGTACTCAAAGCAAGGCAGACTCCGGTGCAGAGGGGGGTGAGATACCACTACCTGGCGGTCAGGAGCCGTGGTGGTACTGAGCCAAATCTGGAAGCACGAGAGCGCCTCTTCGCTTCACGACAGTACCGATCGACTCACCTCATCGGTCCCGTCAAGGGTACGAGCTGGACAGCCCACGGTTCACGCTGTCGAAGGACCTATCGGGGGCTCCGTCTCGTTACGTGGGCCACAAGGTCTTCCCTGGACATCACCTGCCGAGCGTCCCTGCGTTCCAAAGGTCCCCGAGCACGATCAGGGTGCGCCGGCCGCTGCGCGAACGCCCTGTACGGCCGTCTGGGGGCCTTTCTCGTGCCCCGGAAGGGAATCACCCCCACTCACTCATTGCAGAGCCGCTCGTCGCGTTTCCGCAGGTCAGAGGCCTTTCTGTGCGATGCGCATAAGTGGCAAACGGGGCGATTTTGGCCTGGCGGCTGGTTCCGTGGAGATGAGGTCTTCTTTGTATCTCCATGCTTAGCAAAGCAAGTTGAGAACCATGTGCTACGTCACGTGGAGAACTGTGTCTAGCACCTGGGGCAAAGATGAGGTGCACACTGGCCTTTAGCATTTGGTGCAGCGCCAGCTACGGCTGTATGGAAGACGTATGTAGCGTACCAGTGGCTAACGTGCTTGGTAACAGTAGTGGAGCAAGTGGTGATCCATCCTGGCGATGCTGGAATGAACCCGCTTCGTTAACATCATGATGAACATGCTTGTAAGCAACATAGTCAACAGCGCTGTTGACAACATGTTTCAACGACTTTCTCGATGTTGTGTGCCCACGTTGACGAACCTTCGTTTAAGGCAACAGTGGTGATAACCAGTCATACGTGCTTGTCCAAAGTAACTGTGCTGGTACTGAGTAAGTCGGGGAAGTCATCGTTGATGTCTAACGTTTAAAACGTTAGCACTCAAGCCATTGAGTCTATGGTTGTGCGTTCCTTGATGATGGGCGTGCAGCCAGCAAGCTCAGCATAAGGATGCAAGGCTGACTCACACCAGGACTAGATGTCTGGTAGCACATGATTCGAGACTCACGTGTGAGTTGCTGGCTGCAACAACGTCCAACAAGCTAGTGAGCCACTGTGTTAACACCTCGCCTAGCCATGGATTGAGCACGGAGACGTCAAGTACGTCAGGCACCAGGTGTCAACTAGAGCACTGGCGTATGACTGGCTCAACTGATCGAGCCCCGGAGACACCGGGGGCAACCAAGTGGGCTAGTGATGTGTCTTGCACGACCGTAAGCGAGGCATGGAAACACACGCTCCACGGGGCAGGGAGCAAGGGGTAGTGCAAGAAGGTCTGAAGGAAGTCATGCAAGAAGCAACGCAGGATGTTTGCGCAGGTCATGACCTATGGAGCTGCATCAAAGTGCTCATGAAAGGATGCACGCGAAGGGAAGCGCAGGGTGACACCCGATGGAGTCACCGCGTCTGCAGGGATGGCATCCAAGTGTGAGCACAGTCCTGAGAGATGACCAGCTGTCAAGGCTGCTGTCATCGTGTGACCGCCAGGGTGGTACGTCTAGGTTCACTGAGGGGGTCAACGAGAGCCTTCGCGTGTTGCTGTTCTGCTGGAGTGATCGTCATGATTCAATGCCTCTTGCGCATGGTCGTGATGCCCCTAGCTCCAGGAGGCACGTCGGATCGGTGCGTGGAGCGGAACCGCTCCAGACCCGAGCGGAGGATGACGAGTTGAGCGTGGCCCCAGCCGTTGAGTTGACGGAGTACGACAGTGACTATCCAGTCGAGGTGCCCTGGCTGGACCTCTGGCACATCTTTGTCATCGCCAATGACAAGGGCGGTGCTGGTAAGACCTCGACCGTGGCCAACCTTGCCCTCATGATGCTCAAGAAGCTCCAGAGGGGAGACCCTGAGCGAGGCGTTCCCGCTGACCCCGATGCGCGGGTGCTTGTCATCGACCTCAACGCCCAGGGCAATCTCACGGTCCACGAGTTCGGGGCCACGCCTGAGCAGAACGACCAAGGTAAGGCGCTCTACCACGCGCTCAGGGACGGCTCTCCGCTCAAGCCAGTGACAGTCCGCCCGGGGCTCGACCTCGTTCCTGGTGGGGGAGAGTGGCTGAAGGACGACGTCGCTTCCCTGTACCGCCGACTCAGGGACAGGTACGACTCAAACGCGGACCTTCGGCTGCTCCAGTGCCTGCTGCCTATTGCAGGCGACTACGACTACATCTTCATTGACACACCGCCTGAGAACCCCCCTCTCCAGCGACTTGCCATGGGTGCCGGCCGCTGGATCATCACGCCGTCGAAGACTGACAGGGGCTCGCTCGATGGCGTGAAGGGCATGAGTGAGCAGTTCAGGAAGGTTACGAAGGTTAACCCTCTCCTCACTCTCCTCGGTGTCGTTCTTTTTGCGACAGGACGCAAGTCCACCCAGATCCATCAGAAGGCTGAGGCCCGCCTTCGAGAGATCCTTGGTCCGTCCTACTACAAGTTCAGGACGAACATCGGACACAGCGAGGCCGTCGCACAGGAGTCCAGGGACATAGAGGGAGAGCCGCTGGTCGCGCTGTTCGACAGGGCTGAAGGCGGCGACAACAGCCTTCCCGACACAGTTCGAGCGGTTCATGAGGACTACCTCGCCCTGACCGATGAGGTAGTCGAACGTTCGGCTGCGATCAAGCAGCAAATTGAGGAGTCCTGACGATGGCGACCGAAACAGATACTTCCGCGGGCGGAGAGAAGAAGGAAGAGCTCTTCCCGGTGCCGTCGCTGTCTGCACTGAGTGGGTTGAGTGGCCGGAAGCAGCGTAAGCCAGCACAGGACCGCGAAGCTGAAATCGAAGCGGTCAAGGCAGATGCGGGGGAGGGCACCAGGCCCGCCGGGCAGCCACTGGACGATGAGATCCGCCACGAAGTTGATGAGGCTCCCATTCCCCGGGCTAGGAGGCGACGGCCTAAGGCCACCACCCGCCAGCCGGCTCAGCCCACGGAGGCGGACACCCTTCCAGTAACCTTTCAGGTCTCAGAAGGGGTACGGCGCCGTCTGGACAGGACTCAGGCCCAAGTGCTGACGAACGAGCGCAAGCGCAAAGGGCACCTGGACATCATCCTGGAGTCGCTCGACGCGGCCGCGCAGGCGGGCTGGGACGTGGTCATCAAAGCCTCGGTCCCGGAGCGACCGAAAACACGATTCGGCAGTAGCCGACCCCTGAAGGACCGCGACTATGCCGGAACCGGCTCGCAGAGCCTGTACACCCGGATGACCCCCGAGCTGGTCGAGGAGCTCGACAGGGCGGTCGAAGAGGCCAAGGTGCCGGATCGGAACAAGCTCGTGGCCATGTGCCTCAACTGGCATCTGCCTGGCCGCAGCGACAAGCCTTCCGGCACCTCCTGAGGGAAACCGAGCTAGAGGGGGGTGGGTTCTTCGCTGTGGCGGAGAACCCGCCTTCTGTGCGTATCGGGGGGATGACGTGCCAGGAATCCCCGGTACTTCAGGCTGACCTAGTATCAGGCGGCACAGGTCCCAGACACTCTTTCCACTGGCTCAGGCACCCTTTTTCTATCCCCTACCGCACATATGTCGTGCCAGATCCAACGGCCGTCGGAGGCCACGTACAGGCCGTCCACGACCTCGCCCGTGCGAGGATCAACGACACAGCCGTCAGCCCGGACATGTTCGGTCTGAGCCACGGCTGGGTGCGCGCTCTGCATCGCGGGACGCCGACGCTCGGCGAGACGGACCTGTTCAAGACGCCAGTACGCTCGTTCCGCCTCGTGGCGGGTCCTCCGACGCTGCCCCACCCCCCATGTGCCCAGTCGCCGCGCGGCGTCGTCCCACCCTGAAACGGGATCAGCACACGCAGCAGTTTGCACGCCGATGCCCTCGAGCGCAGCGGGGGAGAGGTGGTACAGCTCGCCTTGCCGCGTGACCAGCCCAAGGCTCTGGAGCTTCACCGCCTGGCGGTAGACAGTCGCGCGGGACACCGACGCGGTGCCCTGGAGCTCCTCGATCGCTTGGCCATCGCGCTCTGCCAGCGCGGCGAGGATTGTCAGGCCGCTGCCGCCCAGGCCGCGGTGGGCGAAAGCGTCGCGATGCATGACCTCTGATGCGGCTCGGGAACTGATGTCGGCTTCTGCCGCGCGCCGTCTCTTCGTTGGGCCACTCATGACCCCCCCAGCCTCTGGCCCTTCGTGGGTGGCCCAGAGCTGAGACAGCGGCTGGGATGTGCGGGATATGAGCATCCAGCGCGCGCCCTCGGTAGGGGATCCGTGGTCGAGCTGTCGCAGCAGCTTGGCCTCCAGGAGGCGCTGGTTCGAGTTGTGCGCAGTGGTTCGGCTGCATCCCATGCGCTCGGCAAGCTCGCGCTCCGACACAGTGTGGTCCCAACGGCCTGACTGGCCGCAGATGTCCGTGCGGGCGATGAGGTTGCGCAGGTCGGTCTTTCCTGCAATTCCCTTCCAAGCCGTGCGCTCGAGTCGCGCGCGGAAGGCGGCGAGGGCTACCTGAAAGTCCTGGCGTGAGGCAATGGGGTCACTGGCCTGCACGTGCCTCTGTGCACCTTCCCAGGCCCGCTGAAGCCATGCAGCTGCTCGGTCGTACCCGCGGCGCTGCTGGAGCCTGCGAGGGTGCTGGCCGGCCTTGTATGGCCCGTCGAGGAGGACTTGGACGAACGATGCGCGGTCCCATCCGACGCGAACCGCGTCCGCTGCCAGCGCGCGGGTGATTGCCCAGGCATGGTCTGAAGAGGGCGTGTTCTTTCCGCCCCGTTGCCGATTCCCGGCCGTGTAGGCGGCGTCCCGGTCACCGTACAAGAGAAGCTGGTGCATACGCCTGGACAGGGGTGGAAGGGAGGCCAGGAGGCCGGTGCGCCGTTGCGCCGGGAAGCTTCGTTGAGCGAACGGCGGAACGTGAGGCAGTGTGGCGTGATAGTTCACGTTTACACCGACCTCATCCATGCTGGCGTAGTCCAAGGCGTACGCGGAGCGCGGGCCATGGACGTGCGGCAGCAAGCGCGGAGACGACCACCTCCTGGCGAACTAGGCAGGACTGGGTGACAAGCAGCAGCACATTGCTGCATCATGAACGCGATCCATTCCCGTTGTTGTGGAACCTCGAAGCCCCCTGGCAGGGGTTTCGAGTTCCGGAGTGGGAGTGATTTCGCCCCGGCCTCTAACGGGCATCGGGGACTCGCTCGACCGGCACGTCGGGCGATAGCAAGTGGCCAACCGAAGAGGTGGTAGCTCACCCCATCCGGTGGACGGCCAGGCCAAAAGGCGTCGGCAGCGCCTGAGGCCTTCCAGGGAGGTCAGCTCATAGGGCGCTCCCAGGGACGATCTGATCCACGTCAGCAGCCACGTCGACCTCCTCGGGTGGGTGTGGCCTGCAACAAAGGTCAACGTGCGCTAGCGCGTCGGCAGCGTGCGGATCGGGCGCCAGAAGGGCTACCTCAACCCAGCCTCACCGGTTTGACGCCGAGGTGTCGTTCATGCCGCATGGGGCGCAGAAACCCCCGTGCGCGTGACGACAACGGACCTTTCAACCGCAACATGGACGGCGTTCAGCAGAAGCCGGCCATATGCCACGAGAGGAGCGCCCTGGGAATCCCGCGGTGACAGAATGCTCACCGCACCAACGACTCGAGGCTCCGCGCCCGGATACGCCGGAGCGCCGGGCAGCCGCCGGAGAGGGACTGACACCAAGTCCCAACCTGGAAGGGGAGACTCAGACCGAGCGAGCTGAGCCGATCGGATCCGGCGTAGGTCATCTCGCAGGTCACTGTCCTCGCCCGCGAGGTTGGCCAGGATAACCAGGCCAGCAGCGTCGGAATCCAGCGGAGCCTGCCGCAGTCCGTCGACGGCCTCCGGGGTTATCGCCAGCTCCTGGCGGAAGAGCGTGTCGTAGGCGCCAGCGGCGCCGATGCACAGTCGCTCGCCCCCCACGGGCGTATAGGTGTGCAGCAGCACCACTTGCTTGGTGCGCCGGTGGACTTCCTGAAGAAGAACAGGCGCGTCGAACAACGGAGTCTCGGTGGGGGACACGAGACCCGGAGTCCCGGTCATCTCTGCCGTCGTGGCACGCAGTTCGTAGTACCCCCGGCGGGGACGGTGAACGAGGTCGGCCGCCATCAACTGATTGAGCCGGCGCTGAACTTCAGACCTGCTCACCGTGCTGCGTGCCGCGATCATCTGGAACCGATGGGCACCGGGGCCCAGCTGCAGCAGTGCGTGGAGCACAGCGAATGTCATGCCACGCTTGTGCTGTTGAGGGGTCTGCGACGGCTCGTCCACGGTTCCTCCCGGGCAGGTTCGAATCAGCACCTCGGCCGCGGCGCGCGGTGCTGGGGTCCGAACAAGATCTCTACCCGGGGGATGGGCAGCTTGGCCAGGAAAAGGGGCTTCCTGGAAAGGGGGCTTCCGGTGACACCTCGTAATGCTGTGTTATGGGTTTGACATAGTGCACGGTGGTAACTGCGTATTTGATGTAGCTGTGAGTGCTGACAGGCGGGCTAAATCTTCACGACTTGCACTCTGCGAATTATCGACAAGTCGTCAGCTGTGCTGCACTTCCCAGAGGATGACGCCTGGAGCTACAGGCATTCGCGACATTCGGTAAGTCTCGCAATTGCGGCCTGATCGGTAGCGGACCCGCTACGTGGGGGCTTCCCACTGGCACCGGAAGTCGTGCGCGGCCTTGGAAGCGGGGAGGCATGCGCGCTAGGACGTTCCAGGGGATCGCGCTGCAGTTGACCTACAGGACCCCATCCAAGGGTCCTTCCCCCGCCGTGCCGGCTCCGGTACGCGCCGCGCGCGGCATTCGTCTGTCCGATGTGCGGCTCGGCGTCGAGGGCTGGCTTGTGACAACGATGACTGCGCGCAGATGACTTCGCCGAGCAGTTCAACGGGCTGACCAGCCGCTACGGACCGCCCACCCTTGTTGCCGGCTCGGCCGCTGACCCCGGGAACCCCAGCCCCCCGATGCCGGGGTTCCAGCCGCTCACGTGACCCCCGCGCAGACGCCGCCCGGGGTGGTCCAGATGTTGAACTCGCGACATTCTCGGCCGGGGCAGTGCCAACACGAACGCCTCATCTCGTTCCGGGAGGGCGCAGGTCTGGGTGGCTCATTCGCATCAGGGCAGGAGCTATCGGCGTCTGCCCAGTCCGGGCAGGCCGCCGGGCACGACGTGTACGCCGCTCCCCGGGAGAGCGCGCCTCTGCGTGGCAAGCTTCGGTTTCATCGACTCAGGTAGATCCCAAGCCGACTTGGGTCGAGGCGGGGGCGCTTCCGAATCTTTCTGTCTGGACTTTCTCCCCTTCCCCTGCTTGGGTTTCGCCTGCTTGGGCGGGGCTGGAGGAGCAACGAAGATCTGCTCCGGAATCGGTGGCCGGTCCTGTCGGCCGCGTGGGGGAGGAGCGGGTGCAGAGCTGAACATGAATCCCCCTCTGTGGGCAGCGCGAGTGGGGGCTATCCATAGTGCTCCGCCTCGCGTTGACCTACAAGCGGGTGCGCAAGGAGGAGCACTTGAGCGAGTGCCACGGGCTGGAGCCCTATTCCCACGGCCGCGGCCTCGTGTACGGGGCGCGTGCTCTCGGTACCGGCAGCGGCTGAATCTAGCGCTCGCCCATCGAGGTGGGGCGGCAGATGGCGAAGCGGGCGCATGGCGCTCTGCTTCGAGGGACGGAACGGTTGTCCCTAGCGCCGGTCCGCGCAGAGAGTGAGAGAGCCTCTTGCGAGACGCGGCGAAACCCAACTCGTCCGCGAACGGATTCGGCCTACCGTTGCTACGGTGCTTCGCCTGTTTCCGCCTCAATGCGAGGCTCGCCCTTGTCTCGGAAACTTCTGCTCAGAGACCGGCCCGCGACGGACTGGCAGGCGGATCGGTGTCGTCCCGCACTAGGCCGAGCAGGTCCTTGATCAAGGGGATGACCCGTCGCCTGCTTTTCGACGGCAGGGATTTCACACTGTTGGCGAGCTCGCGAACTTCGGCGTCATCTTCGCTGTCGCGTTCCTCTGACTGGGTCAGCGCGACCGTAAGCGCGGCGCGCAGCTCCTGCCCGAGTTCTGTGGCCTCTCCACCGGAACCGCTGCTCCGCATGGCCAACTGCGAGATGCCCTTGCCCTGGAGCAGGGCAAACAGGTTCAACTGCGCATGGATGGGGTGTAGCGCCCGCGCAAGTGCCTGTGACTCGGAGGCCGTGAAGAAGCCGGCTGGCACCTGGAAGAACTTCTCCAGCTGGTCGCTGACCTTCAAGGTCGGACTGCGTTCACCCTTCAGGAGAAAGTGAACCTGCCCGCCGGAGACACCGGCGGCGGTGCCGAGCTCATTCAGGGTGTACTCCTTCCCGTTAGGTTTGCGTCGGGTATCCCGGAGGAAGGCCAGCCGGGTTCTGAACACCTGGTCCAGGCTTTCGGTGCCTGGCGCCGCCCCGTTCAACAGCGCGAGAACACGGTCAGCCGTGATGCCTGTCTGGTGTGAGATGTGGGCAATTTCAATCACGCTGCGGTCGAGGCCCACCAGGGGGAGCAGCTCATCGATCGCCTGAATGACCGCTGCAAGATCATCCGCCTGTGCTTCGTCGGGGGCGGCAACCATAGCCGGGCTATCTCCAGACTGATCGGCGGTGGGGCTGGCCGCTTCCAAGCGAGCCGGATCCGACATTAGCGGCAGGAGCGTGCCGTGTCACGGCCCCCCAGTCACACCTGTAGAAGCCGCACAGCTCGCGGCGACCTGCACCGCAGGAATTTATACAGCTGTTGACATCCTGAGGTGCCTGCATCAGTATCGGACGCATCGTTGATCGCCTGGTGTCATTCCCGACCGGTGGCACATGAGCGCTCATACTGCGCTCACGTCGGAACGTCCTGCCCGTTGCGATACTCGCGGTCGATGTCTGAAGTGGACGGACCGATGCGTCACGCTACGGGGGACCTGCCGATGGTGAATCAGCTGCTGGATCGCCGCTCCTACTCACAGGGCCTGCTCCGCGAGCACGTCGAGGGGCGTATCCCGGGAACTCGGCTGACGGAGTTGCCCACCGCGTTGCCTACGAGAGCCGTCTCACGACCAGCGACAGAGCTGTCGCGGGACCCAGAAGAACTCGCCGCCGAGATCCACGCCAGGAGGCTGCAGGACTGGGTCAAAGGACGCCGTGAAAAGCTCGACCTGAGCCAGCAGGATGTGGCAGACCGACTCGCGATGAGCGGCCGAGCCTACGGAAACTGGGAGAGGGGAAGGGTCCGGGAATGGACCGATACGAAGCTTTTCGCGCTCGCGGCAGCGCTGGAGATGACCGAGTTCCAGACTGCGCGGCTCTTCTGGCTCGCCGTCGGTCGTACACCTCAACCCGAGCTGCGCATGGCGCCCGCGGGGAGCCGTCCTGCGGATGAGGCCACTACGGCATTCCTCAAAGACTATCGCCGCATGATGGCCTCGCTCTCACTCCCCACATTCCTCATCGACTACCGGTGGAACGTCAAGACGGCGAACGAGGCATACGTCGCTCTCTTCAGCCAGGTCAGAACCCATCAAGCCACGATGCCCACAGACAACTTCCTGAGGTTCGGTCTCTTCCACCCCGACGCACCCACGCTTCTGGCCGACCACAAGTCGTGGCAGCTGTCGATGCTGGCACAACTCTCCGGCAGCCTGGAACGGTACGACCAAGATCCAACGCTGCAGGCGATCCGTCGCGAGGTCTACCTGGATCCAGCTCTGACCGAGGCCTACGACGAAGAAATGCCGGAGTGGGTGCTGGAAGCCGGCACTGACCTCGTGCACAACGGCGACACAGTTCGGTCCCTGCGCCACCCCGATCCACATGTAGGCCTGCAGGCGTGCCGTCTCGTCGAGGAGACTCCACGACCCCTGCAGGCCCTTGGGCTGACCCGAATCACCCTGGTCCTGACGGACCTGCCCGAGGAGTTGCCGCCGGCCCTCAAAGGTCCTAGCGATCTCCACTTGGCGTAGGCCACTGCTGCGCTCCGGCTGGGTATCGTGAAGATCGATACACTCCCATTGTCCGGCTAGCCTGTCGGCTGACGTGCGTTGTGGGCAGAGCGGTACGCACGGACCAGCAACCCAAGAGCCGCGGCAACTGGCTTGTCCGGTGGCTTCCGAGCGACGGACGAACCTGCCTTCTCGACCGCGTCCAACCGCAGCAGCTGCAGGCGTACGAGCGCCGTCATGAAGTGCCTGTTCTCCGACTCCACCAAGTCCGCAAGGCGCTGTGCAACCACCAGCCCCGGCCGTGCGAGGGCCACTTGGTTCCTGATGAGGTCACCGACGCGCCCCAAGGCATCCGACCGCTCCAGGTCCGCGCGAGTCACCCTGCACTCGGCGAGAGCCTCATACGGGATGCCAAGGCGCCCGGCACGCAGGTCATCGGCGAGATCCTCCAGGAAATCGAGTCGCTGGCTCGACTCGATGAAGGTCCGACATTCAGCACGGTACTCATCCGCATGCGGGGGCGTCTCAAGCAGACAGGCGATGATCATGAAGGCGGGGTGAGAGTACGCGTCGACGTAGCGCCGGAAGGCGTCGTCCGTTTCAAATCCCTCCCATTGCACTTCCGCTGGCGCGCCGGCGAGGAAGCGCTGGACGTGCTCGGCCAGCTGAGGGTGCCGACTGGCGGTATCGATCAGCGTTCGCAGAACCGGCTCGTCTGCTGAGCCGCTGGCGAAGGCGCCCTTCACCTGCCGGTCCCAGGTGCCGAGTGACTCGAGACGCTCATCGAGAGATCCCTGATCGATGAGGTTGTCGCTGTAGTGCATGAACGCGGTAGCCGCGATGACGTCAGGAACGATGGCGGCAGGCAGTAGCAGCCGCACAGCTATGTACTCGGCGCGGGCAAAGCGGGCGACCAGGCGGCGCTGCTCGGTGTGGTCCCTGCGCAGCGAGGGATCGGTGATGCCGGCTTGGTCGAGGGTTCGAGACCACGTTGGCAGGACAGCTCATCTCCTTCAGGTCAGGGGCGGTGTTGCCCGGACTCTCGGCGGCCGGACCGTGGCGCGCGCGGCCCGAAGCAGAAGCGAAGGCCGAGTCAGTGCTCTTGGGTGCTCGCGCATGTGCACTACGTCCATAAAGGCCTTGTTGACGAGCGGATCGATCACAGAGGCCGCTGTTATTTTGTCGCCTGCCCAGCGGAGGAGACGGTACCCACGGGGGGACGGGCCCTTCACGTGCGGCTGCGCGAGGTCGGCGGTCGCCGAAACCTGCCAGGCGGCATCGACCACGACCCCCGCCCGGCGGAAGTAGCCCCAAGCCGCTTGGTGTGGGGACACCCCGCTTCGCAGATGAGCGAACAGGGACGAAGCCTGAAGGGCGGCCAGAGTGAGGCCCTGACCGTAGATCGGGTTTACCGAGGCCACTGAGTCGCCGACCGCTACCAGGCCACCCGGAAAGCGAGCCAAGTCCATAAAGTTCCGGCGCTGGCTCTCACGGAAGTGAAAGGTGTGGACATCGCCGTCCATGACGCATTCGTTCGCGACTGATCGAATGGGGGCGACACACCGCCGCATGCGTGCCAGAAACTCATCGGGATCGGCGCTCGGCCGGTAGTCCGCGTAGCCGGCGAGCACCACGCTCCAGCGATTCCCTTCGACCGCGGCCAGTGCCCCCGGCTCACAGATAGTCGGCTGGTACGCGCTGGCCGGGCCTGGGGTCGAGTGAGCGATGACCGCAGGAGGCGGCTGGCTCGCAGGACGATGGAATGTCGCGGTGGCGTATCCGAGGTCAATCCTCATACGGTCCACGGGCGGCGCGTCCCAGCCGGTGTCGTCCAGCCAGGAGCTCAACCGGCTGGCACGACCCATCGCGTCAACGACGAGATCGGCACCCAGCTCGCAGTCGGCCGCGCGAACGGAGGAGTGACCATCTCTGGTCGTGAAACGCACACCGGAGACGCGACTGCCGGTGAACCTGATCCCCGTGGCAAGGCCGACACGCCAGACAACGTTCGGCAGACCAACGACGCGTTGTCGGACATGGTTTTCGATGAGAGGCCGCGTCGCGCCGATCATGAGAGAGTCGGGCACCGGAGGCTTGAGGGTGCCATCCACGTAGAACTGGACCGCGTCGCCGGTGCCCACCTGCGCACCGGCCGTAAGGAGATTCCTGGTGATGCCGGGGAACCAACGCTCCAGCTGCGCATGGCCCATGGAGAGCAACGCATGGAGCTGCTGCCGGTGCGGCGCACCGCGGCCGAGGCCTGCGCCTAACAGCTCGTCCGGTTCGAGGATGACAACCTCGTCCACGAATTCACTGACGACCCGGGCAGCGAGCAGGCCAGCGAAACTCCCGCCCATGACGATTGCGCGTCGCACACGAACCCCCCACGCCGGTCTCCGACTCGGCGCTGAGTTGTGCCGAAGCCCTGATCTCAACTGCTCTGCAGATGGTGGTGGCGCGGGCCATCCTGCCGCCACCATCTCGAGCTGTGACATGTTCGGGCACATCGTAGTCATGCGGTCATGAGCCGCGACGGGCGGCTACGCCTCTGCGGGTGTGCGAGTACGCCGCACCTCCTGCAGCGCTGCCGATACCAGAGGATGTGTGAGCGCACGCGCCACCCGCAGAAGCCGCTCACGCTCGTCCGCGGCCGCAGTGTCCTCACCCGGGAGGACCCCGCCCTGACCATGTGGGGTCTGAGGCCGGCCAGAGACGTTCTGCATCCCACCTTCTCTCCGGCTGGCCTGCAGGTGCTCGGCGGCATCCCGCAGGGCAGCAGCCGTTGCGATGGCCTGAAGCTCTTGCTCCGAGCGCACCTCCACATACGCAGAACGAGTGGGCTGCGGGGCCGCGGCCAGCGCGTACACCGCTTGAGGTGCCTGCGCAGTCACCCAGGGCCGAAGAGCACGCATCCCATCGAGGATCTCAATCACACGCCGGTGCAAGTTGAAGGTCACGTTCGTAGCCAGACGGTGGCTTCGAGCACTCGTCGCGCTGAAGGCAAGCTCGGGATCGACTCCTGCGACAACAAGGTCCCACAACGGTTGGAGCGCCCTGATGTCACGGCGTTCACGCATCCATGCACTGGCCGCTCCTCCAGACAATCCATAGCTGGCGATCAGAGCTCCGGTGGAACCGAAGGACGATCCAAGAACGCCGACCTGGTCGAGGGCGTGGTTGCCCGCAGCAGCGAGCGTGATCGCCGGGACGCTGCAGACGACGTAGCCGAAGACGAACAGCATGGCGATGCCGAACGCGCGGACCGCATGCTGCAGGCGCTGGTCCGGAAGACGCATCCGTTGACACTGGCGATATGTGCTCAAGGTCCCACAAGTGAGGGTAGACAGAAAGACGGCCAGAAACACGAGCACGACGGGTTCTTGCGCGTTGTTCGTATTGAACCTGAGAGGATCTGCAGCTGTGGACAGGTCGGCCATGGAGAAGGTGACAACCATGAGCACGGCCGCGAAGCCGTACGCGACGGTCCAGACTGTGAGGCGCCCGCGCAACGAAAGTCGCCCTCTGCGTAGCCGCGGGTTCCACAGGATTGTTAGAGCGTGAGTGTATGCGAAGCACCACAAGATACCCACGTAGACAGGCAGTGTCGCGAAGCTGGGCTCCCCTGCGAAAGCCCCAACGACACGGTAGCCCCAAGGGGATGCCAGCACGTAGACCACCGCAGAGCACAGGAACAGCGATGTGGTCAAGCCCAGCGTGAGAGTAGAGTCACGCCGAAACGCAAGTGCCTTCCAGATGGCGATCGAGAGAGACATCACTGCGATGATCAGGTAGACCACATTGGAGAGGCCCTCAGACACCGGACCTCCTGTGCGTCAGCGCCGAAGTGAGGGAGCCGTTCTTGTTCTGATCCCGTCGCAGCTCAAGGTGCCGCTGGAGCATCACGGTGGCGAATGCCTCGGCTCGCCGCTCGTGCGCGCTGTCATAGTGCGATCGGGTCAGGACCTGAAGCACAGGCCCGGGCTTGAGCCCTGGTAGAAGCTGGCGCACGACGGTCTCAGTCATCGGCTGGTCCGGTGCCTCCTCCGATGGGTGCTCCTCCCACAGATGCCACAGCTCGTGGAGCTCCGCGTGGAGGCGTGTGAGTTCATTCGCCCTCGAGTCGACCACGATGTAGTCGCGGTCCTCGCCGCGGGCACAGAACGCGGACACCTCGGGAGGCAGGGGCGCCGCAGTGACAGTGATGGGCTTGTTGCGCTTCCGCGCGACCGCGTCAATGAGGCCCTGCATGTCTCGAACTCCGGACAGCCCCAGGTCACGACGGATGAGCCGTGTGGTCGACCATGTGGCTAGCAGAATCGCCACTTGCTCCTTGATCGAGGCCCACAGCGATCGGGGCGGCCGATGCTCATGACCGCCGTCGAGCGGTCCTTGAGGAGGGCTTGACCTGCCCTGGGCTCGACGGTATCGGCGAAGGTTCTCGAACATGATTGAGTAGTGGCCTATCTCCGGAGCTTCCTGGGCCAAACGATCCTCAGGGGTCCCTCGGTCGCGGTCGAAAGCCCAGCTGCCTCGTGCTTCCCAGTAGTGTGGGCGGAACTGCACCACCCGGCGAACGCGCTCAACGCGGTCAGGCCGATGCCCACCTGGCCATGGACAACCGTCGTGCGACGGTCGACGTGTCCCAAGTCTCGAGCCCAGGATGCAGACTCTCTCGCATCTGACTATGCGGACCGACGACCTCAGACGCATCGGTCCCTCGTCCGCCGGCGAAGCCTGGCTGCGCAGGAACGGCTACGCCGACGGCGAGTCCGGGCAACGAGCGTCAGTGCGCATGGCGGCTGTAAATCAGCCCCAGTTCGGATCACCAGGAGCCAGAACAGGGCCGGTACCCCAGTTCGGGTCTCGCTCCGCCTTTGCGATCGCTACGTCAGAGCGCCCCCAGTTCGGGTCTCCCAGGGACGCTGCACTGCCGTCAGCTACACCGTAAAGCAGCGCAGCCGCGGCAGCTCCAGCGCTGGCTGCGATGATGCGTCTCAGAATCTTCATGGCTCCCTCTTCTCGCGAAGATGCGAAAGAACGTGCGAAACGGGTTGTTGCTCGACCAGCCTGTCGATCACTCAGATACGGAAAAGCGTTCCCCCGTCCAGCGACACTCCAGAGCGTCTACCGCTCGCCATCACCGCGTGAGCGGTGGCTCACTACGCGTAGCCTCCATGGTCAACCTCCCTCCGGACAAGCTAAAACGGTTGCGTACAGGCGAAGTTCGGCAAGCCGCAAGGGGGCAGAAGTGGCGGAAAGTGGCGAAGTGTCAGATACGCGGGGCTCGGCGGAGCTGAGTGATGCCGCTCGCGAGCTCTACGACCATGGATTGGCTCAACAGGGAAACCTCCACGTTCCACCGAACCAGCCCGGACTGCACGAACTGCTGGCGGCCGGGTTCGCAGTACGCAACGCCTGGGCAGAAGACACGTACCTTCTCGAGGACCCACATCACGTGTTGCAGACCCACGTGCAACGCGAGGTGGAGAACATCAACAACGCTGTCGCACGGATACGCAGCGCAAGGGACCTCATCGCCACCCTTCCTCAACAGCAGGCCTCCGGCGAAACGGGCATCCAGTACCTGGACAACAAGGACCTGGCCAACGCAGAGATCACCAAAGCACTCGCCAGAGTCCGCAAGGAGGTCTGGACAGCTCATCCTCATGATCGCGACAAGAAGGTCATGCTGGCCACGGTGAAAGGGGACTCGGAACGCCTTGAGCGAGGCATCGCACTGCGAACCATCTACCTCGACAGCGCACGATCGCGAAAGTGGCAGGCGGACTGGGCTGCAGCAGTCACAAAGCGAGGAGCCGAGGTACGCACGCTACCCGGCGGCTTCCTCCGTATGGTCATGGTCGACGATGTATTCGCCCTCGTCCCAGACAACCGACCCGGACACTTCAGCCGCGTCACAGCATGGAAAGTGACGCATCCAGGCATGCTCGCAATCCTGAGGGCCTACTACGAACAGCAGTGGGCACGCGCCGAACCCTGGATGGGAGGCCACATGAGACCCACCCAAGGGTCCGTGACCACACAGGTGCAGCGGACAATCCTGCGCGACATGAGCGCCGGCAAGTCACAAGCACAAATAGCCGATCGCATGCGCGTCAGCGTAAAGACAGTCCAGAACCACCTAAGCGCCCTCTACAACACCCTCGGTATCACGCCCGGTGACGCCTTCCGCCTCGGCGAGTTCTGGCGGAGCACCGAAGAACGATTTCTCCCATAGTGCTTCGTCCAGGAGAACCGGTTCTGCACCGCTCTCGTGAAGGACTGACTGACCGTGCCAGCGGTTTGTGGTGGGACGTCTCGGTCGCACCAAGCCAGCTGGCACGTCGCTCACCCACTCAGCTGGCCATCCTCATCTGCCCACTACCCAACTCACAGCGCGCGCTCAAACGCGCAGCGCACGACAACGCCGCCGCCGCATACTCCCGACGGTTGCGCTCCATCTGCGGGCGCAGCCCCATGACCACCAAAGAGCCGTACACGATAGACCCCCGCCATAGGGGCACGCCCAGCATCTTCCAGTCGGCCAAAGGAGCCTGGGTCATCACATACCCCTCCGAGCGGATCTCCCGCATCAGGTGGCTCTGAGGAGCCCCATCAAGATGCGACAGGATCGCCAGACCAGCAGCATCCGCCGTGAGCGGCGCGTAGCGCAGCGCCACCTTTGTGTCAGCGCCGGAGTGATTGAACGCCGCCTGGAAGTCGCTACGACGCCCATAGGCGTGATCGAGCATCAAACGCCCAGGCGTGTCGTCAATCATCACCGCGCCAAACGCCATAGCCACCTGCGCCGTCTGCCGCTGAAGCACCGTCGTCTCGCGGTCGAGCGCGCTGTCATGGGGGAGATTCAGGTGAACGCTCGCGTCCGGACGGTGGTTGGCGACATCAGTCGCGATGCCATAGCGGCCCGGAGCCCTATAGATCAGGTGCTTGGCCTCCACGCCGGCACGGAGGATGCGGTGCACGGTCGACTTGGTGACTCCTGACTCGTCAATGATGCGCCGCAGCGGGTGCAGTCCCGGCCCCATGCCGTTCAAAGTTTGGAGAACGAGATAGACACGAGCGTGTGCGTTCATGCCGTCGTCTACTGTGCCGAGTGCCCCGACGGGGTCGGAGTCGATCACTGACAGTCCCTCCTCGTAGGCTCGCGCGGGACTTGCTCCCGCCTCACGGGGCCCGCCAGGCACATCTCTACATTGCAAAACGGAACTTGTGGAGGAACTGCCCTTTCCAGGAACGGCCTCTTCCGGCCGCCCATCAGGTTTATGACCACTAGCCGTAGTGACCTCAGCCACACGGTAAAAGTCAAGGTCAGCGCCGCCTCTCGCACCCCCGGCAATCCCAAACGACGACAGCGTGAGAGTTCGCATCCCCGCTACCGAACAGGAAGCGGACCTGGGACCCAGACCCAGCCCATCCACCCTGCGGCCTGCAGAGACATCTCGCGCTCCCAAGGTGAGGACGGCGTCCCGCCACAAGCAATCGGCAATTGAGAGCACGTCCCGCTACGTGACACCCCAAGCACGACCCGACCGCCGCCAGGGACCAGGAGCACGACGCCGTTGCCCCACCCCGACTCCACAGGGAAGGTGACCACAGCATCTACCTACACCAACGAGCAAACCATCAACCGATCACAGTGGAGCACCCACGTGAAGACCCATACCTCCCGACGGGACGACCACAGACCTCCTGGGCATCTCGTCGTCATCGGCAGCGGGCCGCGGGAAGAGTGGGAGCATGCCATGGGGCGTCTAGCAGAAGGCGGGCCACTGCTCCTGATCGACGAGAAGCCCCCCAGCTGGCAGCGGAGGTACATCGCAGGCTGCCGCACGGCCAACCTGGCCAACCTCCACGAAGTCCGCGAAGCTGCACGGAAGCTCTCCATCGAACACCACCTGGCAGGAGTGCTCACCTTCCACCCCGCACATGCCCGAGCCGCTGCGCTCGTGCGACAGGACTTCAACCTGCCCGGGCCGTCTCCGGCAACACTCGAGACAACCACAATGCGGCACCGTACTGCTGACATCCTCGCCAGGGCCGGAGTCGCCAGCAGCGGAGCCCTGCATGCAGACAGCTACAACGAGGCACTGGAAGCCGCGCATCGGTTCGGCTTTCCCGTGGTGTGCAAGCCGGCTTCACCACGCAAGCGGTACGCGGCCCGGCTGGTGGACAGCCTCCCAGCCCTCGCCGCAGCCTTTTCCTCGGCCACGGCGACCACCTGGCCAGGAACAGGCACTGTCATCGAGCCATGGATCGCCGGTATCGAAGCGACTGCCTACACCCTCGGCACTCCGTCCCGAACCCGCCTTGTCGCGGTCTCGCACGCGACGTTCGATCCTGTGGCGGAACCTGCCCTGCTCCCGCTTGAGGTGGTCATCGACGCCGACGACCTATGCGCGCCGGGGATCGAGGACATCGCCTGCCTGTCTCTCGCCGCGATCGGACACCAGTCAGGCCTGGCGCAGATCCGGCTGCGTATCACGGCGACTGGTCCCCTCGTCATCTCCGTCACGACACACCTGACGGATCCGCTGCTGGGCGCACTCATACACCAGGTCACGGGCATCGACCTCATCGCAGCCAGCGGAAACTATGCACGTGGCTGCCCGACTGAGACCGAGGGCTACCGCCTCGGTGCCACGGCAGTGCGCTTCCTCCAGGTCGCACAGTCGTCCGATGTGAGGTCTGTGCATGTGCCGGCATGTCGCAACGTCACGCCGTACGCACATCTCGAGCACTATGCCGCTCCAAGGCCGGTTGGTCCCGTGCGCAGGAGCGGACACCTCCAGGCATCAGGGACGGACTACCAGCAATGCGTGGCTCGCCTTCAGACCGCCGTGGGCGAACTGCGGGCGTCCTGATTCTCCTGCTGAGACTGAGCGGCTGACGTCGCCCTCCAGCACCCCCTCAGACGCTACCGGCGAAGTGCCGTCATCGATCACCCAGGGCTCGATCACGAACCCGACGATCTCACAGGCGGATCTGAACTACAGCGCCGAGTTGCGGAGGTTGCATACCGACGACTCACGGTGGGACCGCCGGTGGGGCCGATCCAGATGACCCCGCTGCCGGCCGTCCGGGAACCAGCAGGAGCCCGGACGCTCCGTTCGAAGCGTCCAGGAGTTGAGGCGTCGTGCCGAAGAAGACCAGTTCCGCTGACCGAACGTGGGGAGAACTGCTGCCCACGGCGCGCCCGCTGAGCCAGATGTACGCCGCGGCCAGCCACGGCTGCCAGGATGAAGGCCTGCCTCCTGTGCGGTTCCTCCGCCAGCCGGGCTGGTTGGGCCGGGCGCGTATCTCGGGCGAGGAGGTCGACCCCTGCGACGTCCAGGCAGGCCGTACACAGGTTGCTGCCTGGCACTCCGCGCACATCGCCCATGGCGGCAAGCTCCCTGCCCGGAATGAATACTTCGGGCTTCCCGAGGACCTGCTCGACCCGGACGACGACACAGCTCTGGGCAGGGCTGTGGCCGCGATCAGCCATCTGCCGGTGGTGTTTCTGACCGGCCTCTACGAGGGCGAACAGGGTCTCTCACGCACCAGGGACGACTACTGGGGCCGAGAAGACGACTGGTCGATCATCGAGGCCTACGTACGCCTCGGCATCCTTCCCCCTGCGCGTCTGCTGTCTCTGCCCATCAAGTCGGACCTACCGCGTTCTCCAAAGCTGACCGCTTACCTGATGGCGGCCTACGTGCGGGCGGCCTGCCACCAGGCTGTCGGGCATCTGCGCTCCGAGGCCAGGATGGCTCAGCGCACGTTGGCCCAGTTGAGGTCGGCGGACGTCTCTGTGTCGACTGGCGCCGACGCTCCGACGGAGCGTTGACCATGTCCACGCAAGCCGAACGGGGTCAGCTCGCAGAGATCCTGTTCCGCGAGTTCGACGCCTATGCAACGGCCCTCACCCAGCACGGCCAGGACTGGACCCAGGCCTGGCCCCGTCATGCGGAGCCATGGCCGACCAGCACCGAACTCGCCCGGCTGCACGAACGGTTCCTCCTCGCCCAAGAGGCCGCACGTGCCGTTGGCGTCGACCTGACCGACCAAGAGATCACCCAGCAGTACCGAGAGCGGCTCGAGTACCGCCGCAACTTCCCCAACGGCATGCCCAGCCTCACCGGCCCGTAGCCGGGCCGCCCCGGCCCCGGCCCCACTCGCGGACCGGGGCCGCGAGCCGCGCCGCGACCTCAGCACCGCGCGGGCGCTGACCGCACCGCCGCCCCGGTTCCGGGCCTGCCCGCGGAGCTGCCGCATCTCCAGGCCGGGTATCCCCGGCGTCTGCTTCCTTGTGGTCCCAGCCCGGCTCCGGGCCAAGGTGCCGGTACGCCTTCTGGTCCGCCGTGATGATGAGGAGAGATCACTGATGCTGATGACGATGCGCGCCGCGCGTGCCGCCTGACCCGGACTCACCCGCCGGGAATCCGGCACTGCTACCCGTGGATGAGAGGCACGGTCTACGAGTCGGATCCGTCCGCGCCGCTGGCAGGAATCTACGGCCGCGGCCGCCCGGCGCCCTGGCTATTAGTCTTCCAGCTCGCGCCGTATCTGGCGCGCAAGGCGGACGTGGACCGAGTACCGGCCTGGGCGCACCCGCGCCACCTGACACGCATGGCCAAGCGGTACGCCGCCCGCCCCAGGGCTGCCGATAGCCCTGCCACTACACACCAGGGGCCCTGGCCCGTGCGACCACCAGCACGGGCCCCGGGCCCTTCCCGTGGTTCCGTCCTCCCGCTCCCGGCCCGAGGCCTACTGATTTCCCGCACCCGCATCGGGGCCCGTCGTGGAGGCCGCGGCGGGCCCGGCGTGTTTTTCGCCTTGCCTGTCGGCCTGGTGAGGACCGACGGAAGGCGTGTACCTATGAAACAGGCCGTGTCACACCCGTAGTCCAGCGCTGCTGCGTGGAGCGTGCCGTGACCCTGGCTTGCCCCCGGCGCCTTCCGCAGCCAGCGGTCAACAAACCGTGAGTCTCGTTCGAGAACCTCGAAACCGCAGGTCCCAAGGTGAGGGCGTTACGCACGGCGGAAGGCGGGACGCAGCGGTAGAGGCAGGGGCCAGGTGCCAGGGCAGCCGAAAGCGTCCGTCCCCTCGACGCACAGAGTGCCCCGCACAGCGGCCAGATCTGAATGGTCAGAGTGAGAATCGAACTACAGTCATGGTCACCATCCTTGAGGACCACGAGACGGGGGAGCTCGAATGCGCTCGGCGAACAGGACGCTGCGATGTGCCGCTGCCGCGGCGGGCGTGACGCTGGCAGCAACGACGCTGGTCGCCTGCAGCGAGGACGGCGGCTCGATAGACGCAAAGTCACCCAAGACATCTGCGACACCGTCCCAGGCGACTAGCGGGAAGCCCAGCCGGAGAGCCGTCGACCCACCCGTGCGGTTCGCCGAGACCCGGATCGAACTGTCGAGCGCCGATCAGCCCAGTACGAGCAGTGGGGGAGCGACGAGGCCGGCAGTCACGCTCGCCGACGGAGTTGCCTACGTCGCCGCCGAAGACGGGCTCGAGGCGATCGACACGCAGACCGGTGAGCCCAGGTGGGAAGCGGGGACAAAGAACGCTGCCGAGTTAGGCGGTTTCGGCAGTCCTCGTGCCGCTCCGCTCGTGGTCGAAACTGGCGGTGGGACGACCGTGTACGCCGCCTGGGACAGGGTGGTGAAAGGGAAGGGAACAGCCCCGTCCCGACCGGTGATCGAAGTGCTCGCAGTCGACACAGCTACCGGCAAGAGCACGTGGTCGGCCGACATCCCGGCTGCTCCCAGCGCCACCGGGCTGGCTGCGGACCCTATCGGCGCCGACGAAATTCTCGCGCCGCAGATCATCGGAGTCGACGCGGAGACGGTGGTGGTCGCAGCGGCCGACACCACGTATGCGGTCGACCGCGCCGCAGGCACGGTGCGCTGGAAGAAGGCCGACTTCCGTGCCGTCGTGCTGGCCGGCGGAATCGTCGCGGGCGGCGAGGAGCTGACGCCCATCGACGGCAGGCTCGCGGGATTCGCGGCGGCCACAGGCAAGCGGCGCTGGACGATCCGCGATACCTGGCAGCCGGCCTCCGCTGGACCGAAACTGCTGACCGCAGAGCACGGGGACAAGCAGCTCATCGTTGACGCCGCCACCGGCACGCAGCGCGCCGTCCTGACCGGATCCGACTGGCAGTGCCGCCACGACGCGCAATCCCTGGTCCTGTGCTCCAGGTACCGGAGCGTGTCAGGGCCCGGGATCATCGTGTTCGATGCCGCCACGCTCAAGAAACTGTGGGCCCTGCCCGATGACTCTGGCCGAGTCGTGCCGAAGGTCAACGGCTTCTGGCATGGCGCCGTCTACGGCCAGATGACGGACGACTCCGTGGTCCTGGACGGCAAGACCGGCCAGGATCGCGAGACATCTCCTGGCGCAACACCATTCGAAATCGACCAGTACGGCGGCCTGGTGGACCGCATGGGCCCCCCAGTCTTCTATCGCGCGACCGGCTGACCAGAACCCCAGACACCCACCTGCGCGCAAAACAGGCGAGCTGCTCCAGACTCGGCGCACTGTGGGGTCGAAGCGGACCTACCTCACGGGCTTGGGCGGTTGAACTGACACGGGCTGGTGGAGGTGAGGCCCGGATGATGAATCTCGGCAGCCACTTCGTTACCTCACGAGCTCATGGCCTCGGTCAGCCCTGATGCGTCGGGATGGTCGCCAGCGCCGACCGGGTTGTCCGGCCCCCCGAATCGGGCCATGTCACGGCACCCGCCCGGTCCTTCGAGGTCGGCGGGTAGCGGCGGTGGCTGTCTGCTGATCAGTATGGCTTTCGAGGGGGGCGGCGGCTGAAGACCGCTACGTCGCGGCCCATACCCAGTACAAGGTCTCCCTCCAGCGTGAGGGCGATGGCACGAGGCTCGGGTGCTGCCAGGAGTACAGCGGGCTCGCCGGTCCGCAGGTTCCATACCCGCACTGTCCCGTCGCCGCTGCCCGTCAAGGCGACTGGAGTGCCGTTCAGGGTGGTGCAGGCCACCGCGTATACCGCCCGGTCGTAGCCGGTGAGGGACTGGCCGAGCTGGGTGCCGGAAGCCAGATCCCACACCCGCACCGTCCCGTCGTCGCTGCCGCTCACCGCGACCGGGGTGCCGTCCAGGGTCATGCACGGCACCGCGGACACCACGCCGATGTGGCCGGTGAGGGGCTGGCCGAGTGGGGTGCCGGAGACCAGATCCCACACCCGCACTGTGCTGTCGCTGCTGCCGGTCACCGCGACCGGGGTGCCGTCCAGGGTCGTGCAGGCGACCGCGGACACCCCGCCGGTGTGGCCGGTGAGGGGCTGGCCGAGTGGGGTGCCGGAAGCCAGATCCCACACCCGCACTGTCCTGTCGTGGCTGCCGGTCACCGCGACCGGGGTTCCGTCCAGGGTCGTGCACGCCACCGCGGACACCCCGCCGGTGTGGCCGGTGAGGGGCTGGCCGAGTGGGGTGCCGGAGACCAGATCCCACACCCGCGCCGTCCCATCACGGCTGCCGGTCACCGCGACCGGGGCGCCGTCCAGGGTCGTGCACG